>DAOSXA010000003.1 GCA_035380245.1 Candidatus Zixiibacteriota bacterium
CTGCGAGGGACTTTTGGTTCGAAAATTCGGGTGCTTTTTCACACCACAGGCCGTGATTCCATAACTCCCAAAACAGGCCGGTCGACTCAAATCATTATTATAACAGGGATTGCCCAACCGGACGAGCTTCTGACCTCGTCCTGAGAAAACAGAGAATCCGGGGTCAAACAGAGAATGAAAGGCTGGAAAATGGTGGAAATGAGGTAGGTGGAGAGCGGTTTAGCGTCGATGTTAAAACCGCCCAAACCCTTTGAAAACAAGGGGAAATAGAAAACCCGTCGCCCCCGAGAGTGGTCCCGGAGAGACGGGTTGTCTTTTTCAAAATGGTGGAGGTGGGGGGAATCGAACCCCCGTCCGAATCTAGCGCCAGGCCGACGTCTACGTGTGTAGGCTGTCTACCATTCTCGCCCCGATAGCTGCCGACAGCCAGGCCACTCTCGGGGTCAGTCTATGAATTTTAGGCTTTCCTTATAGACATCGAAAAGCCGAGCCTTCTTTTATCGACGCCGCCGATCCGCCTCGAAGGCTAAGTCGAAGGGCGACGGGCACTTTCCTAGTTAAACTAGGCAGCCATGGCGTAATCGTATTCGCCAATTATTGTGTTTGCCCGGTTTGTTAACGAGGCCCCAGACAACCCCGACACGCTGTCAACCCCTCACCAAACCCGTCGAAACCAAGTCACCCCCAGAATCTTGACGGCGGCAGATTAACTGCCGGAGAAGAGCTAACACTCTTTATACAATATACCTGTCGGCGGCGATTATTCAACCGCTCAGGCAAATATATTACGCCAGCCGGCCGGAATTGTTCCGACCAATTTGTCCCACCCCTGGACGGGGTTGTTGACAAACTTCCATCGCGGCGGAGACAAGCCCCGCCGCTACGCGTTAAAGATCTCTAACCTCGCGTAGCGGGCGGCCTCGTGTCGCCCGCATAACAAACGTGTTCTGCCGATTGTTCGGGCGTCTGGCTTTTTCAACAACCCCTGGACGAATGGACCACCGGACTGTTTACACCAATGCTCCTGCTTACGAACTTACAAGCTCAACCTCAGGCCGAACTGGTTGACCGCGTCCGGCTCGAACGTCGACAATATCCGCTGATAATTAAGGCTGAAAATAGACCAGACCGGCTTGACCAGCGAGAGCTCGACATAATGGTCGCGATCGAGACCGGACGAGAAATCGAAATTATAGTCGGCGGTGAATTCGAAGGTGAACTCGGTGAACAGCTTGAACGAGTTGATCGAGACGATTTGAATCGTTCGACCACGATCATTGCCGGGATCGTCATAGTTCTGAAAAAGCGAAACTTCGTTGGTGATTGGGAAAAATCCCACATTGCCCGCACGGTTTTCCCAGGACGGGATGACACCGGCGGAGGAAAGAGATGCGGTCGCCGTCAGGACAGCCGCCATGCAGACGAGCAAAACAAGCTTGCGCATGATAAGACTCCTCGAAAGAGTTGATTGGTTATGTCAGACAATGAAGTATATCATTCGGAAGGGGGGAGAGCAACGTAAAGAGATTCGGGGAATCGTTTGACAGGTCCGCATTACAGTGTTAATCTGAATAAGAGCTCAGGAGAGAGATTTGGTAAGTAACAATTCACGACAAATCAAGATCGGCGTGAGCACCTGTCTGCTCGGACAGAATGTGCGCTACGACGGCGGTCACAAACACGATCGTTTTCTGACCGAGTCGTTGGGACGATTCGTCCGCTTCGTGCCGATCTGCCCCGAACTCGAAGTCGGTATGGGAGTGCCGCGCGAAGCAGTCAATCTGGTAGGCAATCCCGAAACTCCTCGCATGGTCGGTAATAATACCGGTGAAGACTGGACCGACCGCATGAACGAATTTTGTAAACGCCGGGTACGGCGCAAAGATGTCCAGGCCCTGTGCGGGTATATTTTGAAACGTAAGTCTCCTTCGTGTGGAATGGAGCGGATTAAAATTTACAACGAAGAAAGCGGCATGCCGACCGGAGCCGGCCAGGGCTTATTTGCCGCTGATTTGATGCGTGCCTATCCGTATCTCCCGGTTGAGGAGGAGGGGCGATTGAACGATCCGGGGCTGAGGGACAATTTTATCGTGAGAGTCTTTGCCCTCTATCGCTGGAAGGAGTTGAATCGACAACCTTTCAGTCGCAACCGCATGGTGGAATTCCACACCCGTCACAAATATCTGCTACTGGCGCACAACCCGCAGATGTACCGCGAAATGGGACGATTGGTTGCGGCGGTCAAGGAAATACCCCCGGCGCAGTTCAAAGAGCAGTACCGCGACTTGTTCATGCGCACGCTCTCTTATCGCGCCACCACCCGCAAGAATGTCAACGTACTGCAGCATATTGTCGGTTTTATCAAGAAGCAGATGTCGGTGGACGAAAAGCGCGATGTGCGCCAGGCAATCGAAGATTACCATTCCGAGTTAGTGCCGCTGATCGTCCCGATAACGCTGATACGGCATTTTATCCACAAGTACGGCATCGACTACATCCTGGCGCAGGTCTATCTCAGCCCTCATCCCAAAGAGTTGATGCTGCGCAATCACCTGTAGGTTCGGTAACTACAGTATAACATTACCGCGCCGGGGCTAACGTTGTATATTGCTGCCACTTTACTAACTGCTTTGGATCTATTATCTTAGCTAAGCTCTCATCTGCCGGTTTTATGTATGGCTCGGTTTTATATATGCGTCTGATAGTTGATTGGTCTCCCTTGGTGAGTTGCCAGTATCGCGCAGCTTTGTACATGACATCGTTTATATTGGAACTGTGGTTAGTGGCGTTTTCGTTCGGACTTGCTATACCAAGGGCGTGACCTAACTCATGAGTGGTTACGATTTTGTATCCTTCACTGTTAAGTCCTGTTGTTATCTGGACTGTACAGTCATAGAATTTCTTGCTCGACATATCGATTTGGTGGGTACACAAACCAGCATAGTTGTTGGTTAATTCTGATCTGTACCAGACATCTATTTTCACTGCCGGAGTGAAATTCAATCTGCAGTCGGAGGTGTTACACGTTATTGTGCGAACCGAAATTCCTGCTGATCGCAGTGTATTCACCCAGGCGTCGCGCGCGTAATCCAGGGCATCTTCGGCAGCTTGTTTATTGAAGTCGGAAGGGACTTCGCTCGGTAAATCATGAACCCTGAGTACGATCAGTGCCCCACCGTCAGAGTTGGTGCCCAACCAGTTCAAGAAAATCCAGCGTTGAAGACTCTCATTGTAATAAAGCACCTCCTCGAAATATTCTGGGGTGTTCAGATCTTGTGTATCTTCCGGTTCCGTGGTTTTTTTTTCGCAGCCGGTAGACAACATTGCGACGATGCCCGATAGTAGCGCGATAAGGGTGAAAAACGTGCGACGGAAGAGGATTATTCCTGCTGTATTTTGTGTTGATTGATGCATTTTTTGTTACCTCACATTCTTAGTTCTTGCTTCGAGAGGGTAACGTTTCAATGCGATGGAATTCGGAATTGTAATTAAAAAAGCTGTTTGTTGTGAGGACTATTGCAAACAATTGTATGGTCGACAATCGATTAGATATATTTTATGTTGAGCTGTTATAAGTGGAGTTAAGGCTGGTGGATTGAGACTACCCTGAGAGAGAGCCTTTTACCAGTTGAACGTGTTTCGGGATGTACTAGGGACAGGCAACCGGGGCGGGGCCGTTGCTGAACATGAAACTGACGATATAGACCAGATCGGAAATATCCGGATCAAGTCCGCCGTCGCCGTTCACATCGGCCTCGGCCGGGCAAGGCAGCAGTTCGCCGCCTGAAAACATATAAGTCACCAGATAAACAAGATCGGCGATATCGGGGGAGGAGGCGCCGCTGTGATTGATATCGGCTCGATGCATGCAGCAGCAGGCGTTTCCGATACCGTCCTGATCATTGTCCGCCTGGTCCGGATTGGAAACATCCGGGCAGTTGTCCTGATCCGCACAATAGCTGTCCTGATCGCCGTCATCTTCGGGATCGACTGGACAAGGATCACACGGATCACCCGCGCCGTCGGAATCGGTGTCGACCTGCTCCGGATTGTAATTGTCCGGACAGTTATCGCAGAGATCGCCAGTCTCGTCATTGTCGGAGTCGGCTTGATCGGCGTTGCTGTGATTGGGGCAGTTATCGCAAACATCACCGACACCGTCGAGATCGCCGTCCTCTTGAAGCGGATTATAAACCGAGGGGCAATTGTCGTCGAAATCGGGAAGATTGTCGCCGTCAGGATCGTTGAGTGTGACCCTTACCGTGAATTGACAGGAATCGGCAAGACTGGCCTCATCCACGGCTATCGCCTGAACCAAATGGCTTCCGATCTCGAAATAGCTGCCGTCGGGAGGATCCGGGATCAACTCGGGATTGCCGCAATTGTCCGAAGCTGTCAGGCCGTATTGCACGTACGCACCGTAAAGGCCGGAGTCGTTGACCACCTCGATCAGGTCGGGACATGACAAGATCGGCGGTTGCTCGTCAACGACCGTGACGTTGAATAACATCGTATCGGTCAAACCACTCGCATCGGTAGCCGCGACCTCGACGGTAGTCGTACCAACCGGGAAAAAACTACCGGATGACGGGGTGGCCGTCAACGATGCACCGATACAATTATCGCTCACCTGCAGAAAAAAGACCACGTTGGCGCCGCATCGGTTCAATTCCGCCGCGACCGTGATATCTTCCTGAGGCGTCAGCACCGGCGGTTGTGTATCGACAACGGTAACGCTGAAAAAGCAGGAATCGGACAGGCCATAACGATCTACCACTCGTCCTTTAACCGGAGTCGTGCCGATAGGGAAGAAGCTGCCCGATGACGGCTGGCACATGCCGGAGGCTTCACAATTGTCCTCGGGAGTGACGGCGTATGTGACAATTGCCCCGCATGAGTTGGGATCGGCCGGAACGATAATGTCTTCCGGGCAAACGGCATGAGGTTCCTCGTCATCGTAGACGGTGACCAGAAAACTATCGATGACCGGAATGTAGGCATAGTCAATAGTGATGCACCGGACGTAGGTAGAACCGACCGGAAAGAGTGAGCCCGAGGAGGGACGGATGTTGGTCGTGGCGATGCCGCAATTATCCAGTGCCGTTACGGAGAAAGCTACTATCGCGCCGCATTCGCCGGGATCGGATGACTGCGTGATCGGGTCGGGTAACAACAGTTGCGGCGGTTGATTGTCCTGAACGGTGATGGTGAAATCACAACTGTCGACATTGCCAACCGAGTCGATCGCAACGCAGACAACATCGTTGGCTCCGGCCGCAAACCAACTTCCCGATGATGGATAACAACTGATGGTTGCTCCGGGGCGATTGTCACTCACTTGTGCCTCAAATTCAACGATAGCTCCGCATTCATCCAGCTCACACGGGACGGTGGTATCACCGGGACAGATCGCTACCGGCGGGAATGTATCCGGGATGAAAGCCGAAACCCCGCCATTGTAGAAATCGACCGTACGGGTCATATTGCCGCTGCCTCCGGTCCCGCATGTGGAGGGCGCTCCGGCGCCGGTCGGGAATGAAGAATCTCCCGTGATTTCTTCCTGAATAAAACCGTTGAAATCATATACGTGGGACGAGATGTACAAACTGTCACCGAGACGGGTGGAAAGCGAGTTGTCGCCGCAGTCGTACCAGATCCATTTGAGTGACAGATATTCTTCTTCGAGCTCGGGATTAACACCGATCTCATATCCAAGATGTGCCAGCACGCCGCCGTCGGCGCCGTAGCACCAGGGGTGAGTCGAACCGTTGTTGACATCGGCGATGGCTACCATACGAAGGCAGGTCTGATATTCCTGGCTATATGTAAAATACTCCCAGTCACAGTTGGCAATGATTTCACCCGCCGTCACCGACTGAAGTGTCAGACCTTCATGGGCGACCACAAGTAAATCGAAACCGCCCAATTCAGCACCCGAGGGATTGTCCAGAGTAAGATCAAAAAGGACGTTTTGCCCCAATTGAGCGCCCATGAGGCGGGGTATCGTGATATTGGTTTGTGCGGATCCCCGACTGGCCAGAAGAAGACCGGCCAATAGGAAAGCATGGATTACCTTTTTCATACCTGGTCGTCCGATCGATGTAGTCGCTGTAATATGCGCTCTAAAAGCAGTATCGTCAAGAACGGATCGAGTCCACAGCGGGGAATGATCAGCGGGCTGGTTTGATCCAGGTGCCGAACATTTCGTTGTTCAGGAGATCGCGCAGGGTCAGGTGAATTGAGCGGTTGGTATAACCGAGTTCGGTGCGGGCTTTCATGCTCGAATAAGCCCAATCGTAATCGAGCATACGGACGATATCAGGGTAAAATGATATCTTCCCTTTACCGAACAGCTTACTCCAGATTACAGCCCAGCGACTGAGGCAATTCAGCATCGGCCGCGGCGGACGAACGAGATGCGGGGTTTTCCCGATAAGTGAGGAGACATCGAGCAACAATGCTCGTATGACGATATTATCGCCGGCCAGCAGGTATCGCTCCCGATGGCGGCCTTTCTCACAGGCGGCTAAAAGACCGGTCGAGACATCGCGAATATCGACCAGGTTAAGGCGGTTGGACAAGTCCGGAATGAGCCAGCGGCTGAACATCTTACGGGCTTTACCATAGTCGTCGCCGGTGCGCGAGGGGGCAACGATAATCGACGGACAAACTATAACCAGTTCGGTCGGGCTGTCCTCGGCAAGTTTCAGCAGTTCTGTCTCGGCGGCGCGCTTGGTCATTAAATATGGAATTCTCAGACCGTCCAGGTTGTATTCCTGTTGTTCGTTGACCAGGGTGAAATCGCGCCGTTCGCGGTCCTTGCCGAAATCCTTACGACGTACTGCGCCGACCGCTCCGACCGTTGAGACATGAACGAACCGCTTGACTCCGGCGCGCATCGCTGCCTTGTACAGATTTATCGCGGCAAAGGTATTGATCGCCGTGAACTGGGTAAGGCGATCCTGACGGAAATTTACCCAGGCGGCAGTGTGAATGACGAGGTCGATCCCCTCAACCAGCGGTGTCGGATCGGTGTCCTGACGAAGATCCATCACCCGCTTCTCGAGATTGAACTTGTCAGCATAATGAGAGTCGGAAGTTTCACGCAGATGAACGACAGGTTTAATACCTCGCCGTGAGAGATCATATATCAACTGCTTGGCTAACGACCCGGCCGCGCCGGTTATGAGAATACGATTTTCTGAGAGATTCAGAGCCATACCGCTTGCCAATTTTATCGGTTCGTCTTTACACAAACAGGATTATTGATAAACAATTGTAATTCGGCGATCAATGCATTTCTATCGGTTGCCGTTTTCGACCGTTGACAAAGACCGGGGATGAGCCTTATTAAAGGGCAGGTAGTCGATTGTATCAGGCTGGAAGGATAATCAATATGGGTTTCGGGTCTAATTTCTGGCAGTTCCTTAAGACACAAAAGAAATGGTGGTTAACACCGATCGTAGTAGTGTTGTTGTTACTGTCCCTGTTGATTATCTGCACGGAGTCGTCATCGTTGACTCCTTACGTTTATTCGGTCTTCTAGGTGAGGTGGTTGGTGTCCCAGGGCAATTTTAATCTCGGACGGAAGTTTGTTTACAGCCTGCTGGTATTCTTTGCTCTTCTATTGATAAGTGAAGTGGGATTGAAGCTGGCCGGGAATGAGAGCCGGGTAACGAATCGCTTTTTCGTGCTCAACCGAGCGCTGGATTATCCTGAGGTATTTGCTCGTGACCACGACCTGTTCTGGCGTCTGCGGCCGAATCGTACGGTTACATCGGAATTCTTTGAAGGAAAAACCTATCGGATCAACAGCCGGGGACTTCGCGGTCCGGAACCGACCACGGAGAAAACTCTCCCGAGGTTGATGGCTGTAGGCAATTCGTGTACGTTCGGTTGGGGGGTGGGTGACTCGGCGACCTACATCGCTCGGGCGGGTCATTATCTCGACGGTCGCTACGAAGTGATCAACGCCGGTGTGCCGGGCTATTCTTCTCTGCAGGGATGCCGCTTCTTCGAGCGAAATTTGAAAGATATTCGGGCCGATATCGTCTTTGTCATGTTTGGTTGGAACGACCAATGGGCCGCAGCCGGGGGGATCGCCGACAAGGATCAAAAACTGCCGCCGGAATGGATTTTATCGTTACAAAATGGTCTTAACCGATTTGGTACCTACCGGGTGATCAGGAAAATCTGGCTGGAGGCTATTGAGCCGAACGTCGACTCGCTTTTTGACCGTGATCATATCGTCTACCGGGTCGGGATAGACGAATCGATCCGGAACGTTGTCCAACTCTGCAAGGCAATCAAAGAAAACGGGGGGATGCCGGTGATTCTCACACAACCCCAACCGAACCTGACTGATCATCCTGAGGCCGCACCCTGGGCGCATCCGATCAACTACCACAAGCAATTGAATAACAGACTTAGACAAGAATCCGCCTGGTTGTCGATCCCGATGATCGATATCACTGCCGGATTCGATGAACACCCCGAATTCTACGATAACCCGGCGGAGGATTTCATCCATTTCAACGCCGCCGGGCATGATTATATCGGGCGCCGTCTGGCGCAGTTCGTGTCCGAAGAGATTTAGTCTATTGGGCGAATCGTTTCAGAACGGTTATCAAACGATCGATATCGCGTTCGTTGTTGTACAAATGCACCGAGGCGCGAACCGAGCCCTCGCGCTGAACCAGCACGATCCCCGCCTTAAGAATCTCGTGATGCAATTTCTCGACATCGTTGCAGGAAAATGTAAAGATGCTGGAGCGATGTGCCTTTTCCATGGATGAGGTGATGGTGTAGAACGGCTCCTGTTCGATATAGGCGGCCAGGCGGTCGATTAAGGCATAGTTGTGCTTTTGAATGTTGCGCACTCCGAGTGACTCGAACATCGCCACGGCCGCTCGCATCCCGATCAGGTTTGTCGTCACATAATAGCCCATTTCGAAACTCAGGGCGGCGTCGGAGATCGGCAGGTTGTAACGAAACAGATCGGTGAATTGAACTTTCCAGTCGGCCGCCAGCCAGCTCACGAACGGCAGTGAGAGTTTGTCGCGCACTCGGTCGGAAAGATAGAAAAAGCCGCAACCCTGCGGGGAAAGCATCCATTTCTGACATCCGGAAGCGAAAATATCGACTCCCAGTCGGCGGAGATTGAGCGGTTCCACTCCCATGCCCTGGATGCCGTCGACGACTAAAAACAGGTCGTGACGGCGACATATCTCGGAAAGGTCCTTGAGATCGACTTTATAGCCGTTGAAAAACTGCACCCAGGAGACACACACCACCCGGGTACGGCGACTGATTGCTTTCTCAAGAATATCCAGATCGAAACAGCGATTGACCGAGGGAATCTGTTTGATCTTCAACCCTCGCAGCCGTGCCGCCTCGCGCCAGGTGTAAATGATTGCCGGGAATTCGACATCGGAGCAGATAATCTCATCCCCGCGTTTGAGCGGCAAACCGAAAGCGGCGATGTTGATGCCGTGGGTGGTGTTAAGACCTATCCCGACTTCATCTTGCGAGGCTCCGATCAGTTTGGCATAAGCCTTACGAAGATAAGCGGAGTTATCGAAGGCGTCATGGGAATCATCGCGACGGGCTTTCATGCGCAGGTCGAGATTCTCGGAAATTGCGGCGGACACCGTTCTGGCGAACGGCCCGTATGAAGCAGCGTTGAAATACACTGTCTTAGGCGCATGTGGGAACAAGGCGCGAACTTTTTTAAAAGCGTCCTGATCGTTCATATTCATCCGTTACAGGTAATAAAGGTATCCGATTATTGCCAGACTGCCGGCCAGCTTGATCAGATGGCTGAGCAGCACGAACAGCAGATATGGCATGTATAGCCTGAGTTTGATCGAAAGAAGGATAACCGGCGGTGCGCTGCCCAGCGTGAAGGCAAACAACGCGGCCGCCAGGCCGGACCGTACCCCCGTTAGCGGCAGTACCGTAAACAGGACCGCAAACGCCAGGGTCGGGATCGCCACGATGAACACATAGTCGATCAGGAAGCAGGTCAGACGGGTTCCGAAATCATCCTTTTCGAGTAGTTCGGCCGGGATACCGCGCTTAACCTTCATAAGGCTCCCGATTATTTCCATCAGAATACTAACCGCCAGGAGGTAAATGCCGCCGACTACGAGGCAGTAAATGAGCAGAGCGTGAGAGATCATTTAAGCCATCCTTGCTGTAGATACCATTGATATGTCTGCCGGGCTCCCTCGGAGAAAGGAATCTGTGATTCAAATCCAATCTCGGATCGAGCACGCTCGGTGGAAACCTCCCATGCCGCCAGCAACTCACCGGCCTTCTCACGGGTGAGCATCGGCGTTGCCCCGACCAGGCGAAACAACATTTCCGATACGAAAGCGATAGCCCGGAACAACCATCCCGGCAGGCGCAGCGGCAAACCCTTACGTCCCACCGCTTGCCCAACCAGCGCCACTAATTCGGCCATACCATAGGCGTTCTTCTCGGAAATGAAATAGACCCGTCCCGAAGAGACCTCCGCCGTTGCCGCGTGATAAATACCGTTGGCGAGATCATCGACATGTACCAATTGAATTTTCCGGTCGGGTTTGCCGATTACCGGTCGAAGCCTTCCATGGACCGCCTGGAAAAAGGCAAATATCTCTTTGTCGCCGGGGCCGTAAACACCAGGTGGGCGCACCGCTGTAACCGGTAGCTTATCGGCGAAACTCAATGCAACTCGCTCTCCCGCCAGTTTGGAGCGGCCGTAAACGGTGATCGGTTCCGGCGGGTCGTCTTCGGTTCGAGGTCTGCTCGCGGGAGCCGGTCCGGCGGCGGCCAGCGATGAAATATAAACAACGCGCTTAACGCCGGCATTGGCTCGGACGATTGCTTCCATCAGATTGCGGGTGCCGGTTTCGTTGATGTCGAAAAATGTTTGCTCGCGCTTGGCTTTAACTACTCCGGCATTATGGACGATGTATTCGACTCCGGCTACCAGATCGTCCAGACTTCCCGGGTCGTTTACATCGCCGTAGCGATATTCGACCTTGAGATTTTCGAGTGAGGAGATATCCGAGCTGCGGCGGACACCGGCTATTACATGAAAGCCCTCTTTAAGGAAACGACGGCACAGCCGGGAACCGACGAAGCCGTTGGCTCCGGTAATTAAAACGCTGTGGGAAAGGCTTAACATGGTGCCAAAATACGGGAGCCGAGTTCCTCAAACAAGTCTTGAAACGATCTCCATTCGAATAGAGAAATCCATGAATGCCGGGATCACAGTCTCGCGTAGCGGGCGGCCTCATGTCGCCCGCAATCAGGTTGACGTTGCCGTGGTAGCCCGGGCGTATGTAAAGAACCTCAGAACACCTGGGCCGAGAAGCGGTAGATTTCAGCGAACTTGTCCAAATACGACTTACGAGGCAGTCCGGCCTTGAGACAGGTTTGTTCGAGAAATTCCTCGGTTGTCCAGCCGTATTCGGTGGCAACCTGCGGCAGCAGCAGACCGGAGTGCATATCGAGCTTAATCAGGAGGCCGTCGCGGCCCACTTCGATTTCCTTGATATCGTGCACACGCACCAGCGGAGACAACACGGAAATCTCGATATCGACATGTTCGAATTCAACCTCCGACAGAGCCGGAAAGCGAGGATCCTCGAACGCCGCGGCCACGGCCATTTCGGCAATAGTATCGCTAAGAGGCAGGCGAGCTCTGATCTGACCGATACAACCGCGCAGTTGTCCGCCGATTTCGAGCGTAACGAATGCCCCCCGTTTGATCTCGGACAGCTCATCGGCCGCCGGAGTGAACCGGTGTCCCTTGAAATGGGCCGCAATTGCCTGACGAGCGATATCGTGCAACTTCTCCTGAGCTTCCTCGTCAATCCGGTCGCTGTGGCTGGGACGAGCCGGTGGAGCGCCTATCTCCGCTTGCGGCATGATCTTCTTTTTGGTGGTTATGGCAGCCGAGAGATATCCAACCACCTGATCGAAATCACCGGTGGTTTCACCTGAGGTAGTGTAGTCGAGAATCTCAATATCCGATGCTCCGAGGCGTTTGGCGGCAAACATCACCGCCGCAGTCGGGCCGCCGCCGCAGGCTTCGGTTTCACCGTCCTCGAGCTGTTCGATCAGGCGGCTGGGATCAAAGGCCGCCACGGTCTCACGAGCGACACTGTCCAGCCGGCGAGCGGTTTTTTCATCGTGGAAATGAGAAAGATCGGTCGAAGCGACCATCAGGGCCGAGCGATTACGCAGAACCGACGCCAGTGCTTCTCCCAGCCCGCGTACGGTGCTTTCTTCCTGATCCCCCATGACAATCGGAACGAGCTTGAAATTCCCGAGGACTATTTGGAGGAACGGGAGTTGCACTTCAATAGCATGTTCTCCGCGGCTGGAACCGGTTGCATGGCCCTTGTTGGAAATGTAGATGCCGGGGCTGATATCGGTTAAACGCTCCCGGATCTCATTGTCAATCGGAATCGGACCCAGCGGTGTTTCATAAGCATCACCGTCAAATACCGAACATCCCTGGAAAAAGACGGTATGAGAGGGGGCCACAATCACCACCGTATCGTAGGTGAGGCCATCGAGCAGCTTATAGGCTTTTGCGGCGATCCGACCGGAATAGGGATATCCGGCATGGGGAACGATCAGGGCCAGGGGAGAGCCTCCCAGAGAACGGTGTTCAGCCTCGGCAAAAAGCTGGGCGATAGTGTTGCTCAGGGCTCCGGCGGAACCGGGGTAAAACATTCCGGCGGCGGCCGGTTTTCTGATTCTTTCCACGTCGCTTATTCCTCATTTCAAAGTGCTGCTGGGCATGGTATAACGTTGAATCTCAAAAGTCAATCCGATAGCCCGCAGATCGTCGTTTGAGCACCCCAATAGATACGAATTCATGGACCCGGAAATGCCGATTTTTGTCAAGTCGGAGCCTTTATTTTCCGTTATTAATCTTATGGAGCTAGAAATCCCGAAACGGCTGCATCAATATCAAATTGCCGAAGAGCTGGGCCGAGGTACGCACGGCGTTGTCTATCAGGCAATTGAACCTCTTTATCAGCGACTGGTGACGGTCAAATTGCTGACTCCCGATCCGGAACATCCGGATGAGTGGCGTCGGCGAAGGTGCCACAGCCTGAAAGCCGCCCGGGAGCTGAACCATGTCAACATTTGCCGTCTGCTGGATTTTGCGCCGTTTGAGGACAGCCTGATTGCTGTCTACGAACATGTCGATGGTCATACCCTCGAATCGGAATTGGCCGAAGGGCCCATCTCGCTGGATCGTTTCTTCGATCTTGCCGGTCAGATTGCAACCGGGCTCGGGTATGCTCACGAAAATGATGTAACTCACGGTAATCTTCATCCCGGCAATATCATGATTGCTGAGGATGGGGTAGTCAAACTGCTCGATTTCGGCTTGCCGCGTTTACGTTGCCGCAATGCCGGTATTCCCCCGGCTGGATATCCGGCCGAGATGTTGCCGTACTGCTCACCCGAGGAAATTGCCGATGACTCCGTTGGGAATATGGCCGACCTGTTCAGTACGGGGGTGGTGTTTTACCGCATGCTCAGCGGAATTCTTCCTTTTTCGAGCCCGGATCCAATCCAGCTCGAAGAGATGATTTTACACGAGGACCCGGACCTCAAGCTCCTACGTTCCTCCGGCGCCCCGAGTGAAATGATCCTCCTGCTTGAAAGCCTCATGTCCAAACGCAAGAAAGACCGCCCGGCTTCTGCCCGTGAGTTGGTCATTACTCTTCAGAGTATTCAGCAGTTCGAAGAACGGTTTAGCAATGTCGCGGACGATGGACGCCGCTCGGCATCACCCCGTACATATCTGGCTATGTCAGCCGTTTTCGTAGTTTTGCTGATTCTCTGGAGTCTCCTGGCCGGTCGCGACTAACCGCCTCGGCACGCCTTTTTTTCTTCAATCGTCAGTATAATAATTGCAACGGCCGGGTCTGTCGGGATCACATCCGGCGAAAAACTGTTTACGCCGGGGTCCGAATTACCTATCATTTATGGTTGGCCCTTAGGTTGAGGAGATTGAGAATAGTCGATATGAAAATTAGACACAACTCCGAGACGATCCACATCAAGGAAATCGTACCGGTTGTCTCGTTGCGCGATGTAGTGGTTTTTCCGCACATGATGTACCCGCTTCTGATCGGGCGAGAGTTCACTATGAAAGCCCTGCAGGAAGCGATGGTCCAGGACAAACTGCTGGTTCTGGTGGCCCAGCGCAAGGCTGAGATCGATGATCCCACCTTCGATGACCTCTACACGGTCGGTATCGTAGCCCGCGTGCTGCAGGTTATGAAAGTCCCGAACGGTACTCTGAGGGTGCTGGTCGAGGGAATTACCCGCTGCCGGATAGAGTCGTTCATTCGTTCCGGTGATTATTTCTCGGCCCAGATTTCATTACCCGAGGTCCAGCCGGAGTCGAATGTTCGCGAGCTGGAGGCATTGTCACGCTCGGTTGCGGAAAAATTCGCCGAATACGTCCGCATGAATCGCCGTATTCCTGACGAGGTGCTGGTGACGCTCGCCTCGATCGAAAATCACGAGCAACAGGCGGATACGATCGCCGCCCATATTCTCCAGAAAATTGAAACCAAGCAAAAAATGCTCGAGGCGTTCGGTGTCAGAGAGCGCCTGGAACTGCTGGCGAGATTACTCAAGGAAGAGATCGAGATTCTCAAGATCGAGCAGAAGATCGACGGCTCCGTGCGGGAATCGATGTCCCGCAGTCAGCGCGAGTATTATCTCCAGCAGCAGTTAAAAGCTATCAAGGACGAGTTGGGGCAGTTCGATGAGCCGGGAACCGAGGTCGATGATCTCTATGCCAAACTCGACGCCAACGAATACCCCGAAACGGTACGCACCCGGGCCGAGGAAGAAATAAAAAAGCTGTCCAAGATGCACCCGTATTCAGCCGAATCGGGAGTAGTGCGCTCATATCTCGACTGGTTGCTGGGATTACCCTGGTTCGAAAGAACCACCGATCGGACCGATTTCAAAGAGGTTCAGTCGATCCTTGACGGCGACCATTTCGGCCTTGATAAGCCCAAGCAACGCATCCTGGAACATCTGGCGGTTATTCGTCTGGCGGGCAAGGTGCGCGGTCCGATCCTCTGTCTGGTCGGCCCTCCGGGGGTTGGCAAAACTTCCGTAGGACGTTCAATTGCAAGAGCTTTGGGGCGTAAATTCGCCCGGATGTCGCTTGGCGGAGTCCACGATGAAGCTGAAATCAGGGGGCATCGCCGGACCTATATCGGTGCTCTGCCGGGTCGGATTATCCAGGCGATTAAAAAAGTCCAGACCTGCAATCCGGTGATCCTGTTGGATGAAATTGATAAGGTTGGGAAAGATTTCCGAGGCGATCCGTCGTCGGCGTTGCTCGAAGTCCTCGATCCGGAACAGAATAATACCTTTACCGACAACTATCTTGAGGTCGAGTTCGATCTGTCGGATATCCTGTTCATAACGACAGCCAACAGCGTGGCCTCGATACCGCCGGCTCTGCGCGACCGCATGGAAATTATCAAGTTGCCCGGTTATCTTGACTTTGAGAAAGCGGCTATTGCCCGCGACTACCTGACCCCGAAGCTCAAAAAGCAGACCGGGTTGGACAAGAAAATAATCTTGTTCCGCGATGATGCCCTCTATGAGATTATCCAGCATTACACGCTGGAGTCGGGTGTGCGCGAGTTGGAACGGCAGATGATATCCATCCTCCGCAAGATCGCTGTGACGATTGCTCAGGGAAGACGGATAGTACGGCTTGTCGTGACTAAATCGAAGGTCAACAAGCTGCTCGGAGCACGCAAGTATGTCGAGACGAATATCAAGACCAAACCGACGATCGGTTATGCTCTGGGTTTGGCCTGGACTGAAATGGGCGGTGATGTTCTGCCGGTCGAGGTGGTGCCGATGCGTGGTAAGGCCCGTTTGACGCTGACCGGATCGCTGGGTGAGGTAATGCAGGAGTCGGCCACCGCCGGGCTTTCGTACGTACGTAATCATGCCTCCGCGTTCGGTCTTCCCGAGGATTTCTACGAAAAGCTCGAACTGCATGTACATATCCCCGAAGGAGCCGTTCCGAAAGATGGCCCCTCAGCCGGAGTTACGCTGTTGACGGCCATGGTGTCGAGTTTGACCGGTATTCCGGTCAAGACCTCGATTGCAATGACCGGCGAAATAACCCTCACGGGGGATGTCCTTCCGGTGGGTGGATTGAACGAGAAGCTTCTGGCGGCCAAGCGCCTCGGTGTAAACCATATAATCGTACCGGCTCGTAACCGCAAAGATATAAGTGAATTGAAGAAAGAACTGCTCAAGGGATTGAAACTCTCATACGTGCGTTCGGTCAGAGAGGTTCTGAAGCTGGCGATGGAGGAATCGCCGTTCAAAGGCCGTGAACGACGTCTGGCATTGCCGACGACCGCACAGCCGCAATAGAGACGGTGCTAAAACCGGTATTACGATTTATATGACATGACTTCGGTTTCGCACCGCGAGCCCGATGAAGGAAAAAGGCGATCGTTAAACAGATAGACTGCAAGTTCGTTGGTTCTTTTTATGCTCTGAACCAGATTCCGAAAGACCGGCTACCTCAGGTGGCGTTTGCCGGTCGTTCCAATGTGGGGAAGTCCACCCTGCTCAATAAGCTGGTGGGGCAACACAAGATGGCCAAGGTCTCCTCGACGCCCGGGAAGACTCGCGCCCTCAATTTCTTCCTTGTCAACAACCGTTTCTATTTCGTTGATTTACCCGGCTATGGTTTTGCCAAAGTGCCGGATAAGGTACGTGAAAGCTGGGGGGAGTTGATTGAAGGCTATCTGACCGAATCTCCTTATCTCAAAGGTCTGGTATTGCTCCTTGATTGTCGCCGGGAACCGGCCGGCGAGGACCTCCAGTTGATGGAATGGCTGGCGCGGCGCGAGTTGCCGACGTTGATGGTGGTTACCAAAATGGACAAGCTGAATCGCGATAAATCCAACCGCATAATTCACCAGGTAGAAAAACAACTGGGACTACCCGCGATCGGCTTCTCGGCGCTCAGCGGACTGGGTAAAAAAGAACTGCTGGGGGCGATATTCGACTTGATACAGAACGAAACTTAACCCTGAGATATATGATTTAAAAGCATGGGTAAAAACACGATTGTAGTGGGATGCCAATGGGGCGATGAAGGGAAGGGGAAAATCGTCGACCTGCTGGCTTCCGAGGCGGACATTGTTGCCCGTTTCCAGGGAGGGGCCAACGCCGGACACACGATCAAGGTGGGGGATGAAAAATTCGTTTTCCATCTGATTCCATCAGGCGTTCTTCATCCGGGCAAAGTCTGTTGTATTGGCAACGGTGTCGTGCTGGATCCGTTCGGACTCAAGGAAGAACTGGATGTTCTGGCGGCGCAGGGGATCGATTACAACAATTGTCTGCGTATTTCGCCGGCCGCCAATCTGGTCCTGCCGTATCACAAACTGATCGATGCCGTTCAGGAAAATAGCCGGGGAACCTCGAGTCTCGGCACCACCAAACGAGGTATCGGACCGGCATATATCGACAAAGTCGCTCGCAACGGTATCCGGGTGGTCGACTTGTTCGTCCCGGACCGTCTCCGCAAGCGTCTCGATTATCAGCGTAAGATCAAAGCCGAATACCTCGAAGGTTCCGAAGACGAACGAGCCGATCTGGATCGGACTTATAACGAGCTGATCGAACTGTCCGGATTGTTCCGACCGATGGTGATCGATGTCTCCCGGTACCTGTTCGAAGCTCACAAAGCAGGTAAGGCGATCCTGTTCGAAGGAGCCCAGGGAGTGATGCTCGATGTCGACCTCGGGACTTATCCGTTCGCGACCTCGTCCAACACCACCGCCGGCGGCTGTCTCACCGGACTGGGGATCGGGCCGCGTATGATCGATGAGGTGGTCGGCGTGATTAAAGCCTACACCACCCGCGTCGGCGCCGGACCGTTTCCGACCGAGTTGATCGATGACTGCGGTGAAAGACTGCGCGATAAGGGGGATGAGTACGGCGCCACTACCGGACGGCCTCGCCGCTGCGGCTGGCTCGATCTGGTGGCTCTGAGACATGCCGTACGAGTCAACGGTGTTGACCGAATCGCTATTACCAAACTTGATGTGCTCGACGGCCTCGAAGAAGTCAAAGTCTGCACCGCCTATGAACTGAACGGTGAGACGCTTTCGGAAGTACCTCTGGACCTGGCTGAACTGAGCCATGTCAAGCCGGTTTATAAAACTCTCCCGGGCTGGTCCGGAAAATGTACCGCTAAAACCCGGTTCGAGGATCTTCCGGATAAAGCCCAGGACTATCTGAAGTATATCGCCGCTGATCTCGATGTCGGTATTCGGGTGGTTTCTACGGGTGCCAAACGTGATGAAACGATAATGATGTAACTAAAAATCAAGATGGAGTAACAAATGCGTTTATTTCTGACTGCTGTTATGACTCTCCTGATCCTGACCGGTCTTTGCTGCGCCGGTGACAATCAGACCGATAAAACAGAAAAAGAACCCGCGAAAGCGGTTGAAGCTCAAAAACCTGCTACGCCGGAACCGTCCCAAACCGAGGCCGAATGGATCGACCATGAAGCCGGTTTCAAATACCGTGATATTACTATCGGCGATGGAGATGAAGCCGAGGCCGGGAAACAGGTCCAGGTCCATTACAGCGGCTGGCTCTGGGTCGACGGCAAAGCCGATAAGCAGTTCGACAGCTCAATCCCGCGCAACCAACCGTTGCCGTTCCGCGTTGGCGGCGGTGGTATGATCGCCGGTTTCGATCTTGGGGTTCGCGGCATGAAAGTCGGCGGCAAACGCCAGATTCTTCTCCCACCGGAAATGGCCTATGGCGCCCAGGGTCGCCCGCCGGTTATTCCGCCGAACTCGACCTTGATGTTTGAAATGGATTTGGTCTCAGTTAAATAATTACTGAAAAACAGAAGGAGAAGATTCGCGGGGAGCGAACCTTCTCCAACCAATACCAAGCATTGAGAGGTATGAAGAAGCGTTTCTGTGTAGTGTAACGCTTATACACGGAGAATGGTTCACTGGATTCCAGGTTTTTAGGAAAATGAGATAAAAAAAGTGGATTCTGACGGTCCATGACTCCATTGGGATGGCGAAAAAGCTGTACGCGCGGATGTTCAGCAAGACACGTCAGTAATGCGGGCGACACAAGGCCGCCCGCTACACGAGGTTATGGCTCTTTAACGCGTAGCGGCGGGGCTTGTCTCCGCCGCGATTGTGACTTTGTGAGGGTTTTTCAACACTCCCGAGGGCCCGGCCGGGTCGCCAGGGCGATCAAACCTGTTGATTGGTCACTGATGGCAGCCAAAAAGTGTTGACATAAGACTTCGGTCCATTATTTTAGACCGTCCGACGAGCCCGTGAGGGGTAAGTCTGGGGGTGTAGCTCAGTGGCAGAGCTCCTGCCTTTTAAGCAGGTTGTCGATGGTTCGATCCCATCCACCCTCATACTTGCCCCTTCTTCTTTGGGGCAAACCTCCTCACTTCTGAAATCGCAGCGAATTCGTGGGCGGCATTTTTTCTAATTCTTGTGCCAACTCAACCTCTCGTAGGCCGTGATCCCTGCGATCTCGGCCGATTTAACACGCGGACGTTATATGGGTTAATCCGCCCGTGAATTATAGTGAGCGGCAGCCCTTATGCCTTACACTTTGCGATTTCCGTGGGCGGCAGACGTCCCGTCTGCCCCTGCAGCAGTACACCCAGGCAAACGGTGCCCCACCCATCGGGTGAGAATTTCTGGGCGGCAAACCTCCCGGTTTGCCCCTGTGTCTAAGAGATTGGTGGCCCACCCGTCCACGGGTGGGGAATACTAAACCTGACTGCAAATCCGTAGCGAGGGTCCGTCTTCGAACCCGCGTGTTCGAACTCCGTGGGTGGCAGACGTCCCGTCTGCCCCTGCAGCAGTACACCCAGGCAAACGGTGCCCCACCCATCGGGTGAGAATTTCTGGGCGGCAAACCTCCCGGTTTGCCCCTGTGTCTAAGAGATTGGTGGCCCACCCGTCCACGGGTGGGGAATACTAAACCTGACTGCAAATCCGTAGCGAGGGTCCGTCTTCGAACCCGCGTGTTCGAACTCCGTGGGTGGCAGACGTCCCGTCTGCACCTGCAGCAGTACACCCAGGCAAACGGTGCCCCACCCCTCGGGTGAGAATTTCTGGGTGGCAAATCTCTCCCGGTTTGCCCCTGTGTCTAAGATTGGTGGCCCACCCGTCCACGGGTGGGGAATACTAAACCTGACTGCAAATCCGTAGCGAGGGTCCGTCTTCGAACCCGCGTGTTCGAACTCCGTGGGTGGCAGACGTCCCGTCTGCACCTGCAGCAGTACACCCAGGCAAACGGTGCCCCACCCCTCGGGTGAGAATTTCTGGGTGGCAAATCTCTCCCGGTTTGCCCCTGTGTCTAAGAGATTGGTGGCCCACCCGTCCACGGGTGGGGAATACTAAACCTGACTGCAAATCCGTAGCGAGGGTCCGTCTTCGAACCCGCGTGTTCGAACTCCGTAGGCGGCAGATGTCTCGTCTGCATCTGCAGCGGTACACCCAGGCAAACGGTGCCCCACCCCTCGGGTGGGAATTTCTGGGTGGCAAACCTCCCGGTTTGCCCCTGTGTCTAAGATTGGTGGCCCACCCGTCCACGGGTGGGGAATACTAAACCTGACTGCAAATCCGTAGCGAGGGTCCGTCTTCGAACCCGCGTGTTCGAACTCCGTAGGCGGCAGATGTCTCGTCTGCATCTGCTGAAGCAGATAGTAGCGGAACTCTTGCAGTCCCGACATCTTTGCTGCCGCACTTCTCCCATCGATTCGCTACAGAATGCGATCTCGCGTACTTAGTCAGCGGGCTGGCGCCACGTGCGCGAGTCCCATGGCGGGGGAAAAGAAGTGCTTAAATATAAAAAATACAAATCGAACCCATTTCCCCCTAAGCGAATGGCGGATATCTGGTTTAGAGGACTCAATGATCGGAGACTGTGGATAACTGCTCTCCGGGGGACATTCTTCAGCCCGCCGCCGCGCTGGTGCAATGGCCGGGATCACAGGGATCCCGGACTCCTGAGGCCGGTTACCTGTTGAGAGTTCTCCGGGTAATCCGTCTTCGAATCTGTCCAGGGATGTTCTTCCTATCCGAATTATGCTCACTTATTAATGCGAGAAACTCCGGCTGGGTGGGCCGGAGTTAGAAGGAGGAATAAGTTGTAATCTATGTTAAGCCGAGGAGCTTTTAAATAACTCAGCGTTCTGCTTTCTTATACGTAGTATCCCCGAGGTGGTTTCAAAATCTCTGCCAATTTGGCAATGAAGGTTCCGATCAAGCCACCGTCGAAGTCTGCCGACCTGTTAGTCATTGCAGTCCGACCGGGCCGACGGATCGAAAGAGACCTTGCCAGAACCGGTTTGGACTGCTTTATTGACCGCTTGAGTCCACCGCAATCGAAGTATTCTGGAGATGACGTATGGATTACAAGATTCGCACTAAGATCGCCCGAGTCCTGCTCGATGAGGCTGTCCCGGTTGGCGCCGAAATTACGGTGCTGGGAATGGTCCGGACAGTCCGGCAGGGAAAAGATGTAACTTTTCTGGAGGTGAACGACGGCTCCTGCATGGGAAACCTGCAGGGCGTGGTTTCTAATCCTGGCGATTTCCCCGATCTGGACAAAATCCTCACCGGGGCTTCCGTACGTCTGCGCGGGAAGCTGATCGAATCGCCCGCCAAGGGGCAGAAGTTCGAGCTGGGGGTGAGTTCACTGAATCTGGTCGGAGAAGCCAATGTTTCCTATCCGCTCCAGAAGAAACGGCACAGTTTCGAGTTCTTGCGCGAGATCGCTCATTTGCGCATGCGCACCAACACCTTCGGAGCGGTAAACCGGCTGCGGTCCCGGGTGGCTTATGCCGTTCATCAGTATTTCCAGGAGCGGGGATTCTACTACATCCACACACCGATAATTTCCGCCTCGGACTGTGAAGGCGCCGGTGAGCTGTTTCATGTAACTACGCTGGATCTGGCTAATGTCCCCAAGGTTGACGGAAAGGTTGATTTTGACCAGGATTTCTTCGGTTCCGAGGCCTATCTAACCGTGTCCGGCCAGCTCGAAGCCGAACTGGCGGCGATGGCTCTGGGAGATGTTTACAATTTTGGACCGACTTTCCGAGCCGAAAACTCCAACACTGCCCGCCATGCCTCCGAGTTCTGGATGATCGAGCCGGAGATGGCCTGGGCTGAGTTGGAGGACAACATGGACCTGGCCGAGGATTTTCTTAAAAACCTGTTCCGGTTTGCCCTGGATAAGTGTGCTGACGACATGGAGTTTTTCGATAAGTGGGTGGCCAGGGATATCCCTCTGCGGGAAACGCTGGAGGGGATCGCAGGCTCCCAATTCGAGCGGATCAGCTATACCGAGGCCATGGACCTGCTGGTCAAATCGGGCCACTCGTTCGAATATCCCGTCGGCTGGGGCATGGATATGCAGACCGAACATGAGCGCTTTTTAACCGAGCAGATATTCAAAAAACCGGTGATTGTCTATGACTATCCCAAGGATATCAAGGCTTTCTATATGCGTGTTAACGATGATGATAAAACCGTTCGGGGGATGGACGTATTAGTCCCCCGGGTAGGAGAAATCATCGGCGGTTCTCAACGTGAAGAGAGATATGATGTCCTGATTGATCGAATCAGGGAGATGGGCGTCGGTGATCCGAAAGACTACGACTGGTATCTGGATATTCGTCGGTATGGAACCGTTCCCCACTCCGGGTTCGGACTGGGTTTTGATCGGGTTATTATGTACATAACCGGAATGGCCAACATCCGCGATGTACAACCTTTCCCACGTGTCCCTCGATGGGCTAAGTTCTGATAAATCAATTGATTACGGTGGATATAGAGCAGGTTGCTTAATCCTGAGCGACCTGCTCTTCTTTTCTATCGGGCATAAAAAAAGACACCCGCGCCGGGGGAGGGGAACGACGCGGGGGCCGTATAAGGCGACACTGTTGTTAGATCATGTGCTCAGTGATCCGGTCGCCGTTATTTTTTGGAGCACATCACTGTCGCTTTTATAACGATCAGCACTGAAATATAGTTTCAAAAATCGAAATTGTCAGCACTTTTTTTGTGAAAAAAGCATGTATTTCTCTACTGTATCAAGTTTTCTTCGGCTGTCGAAACTGGTTCTTCCTGACTGCCCGTTCTGAAATCATTGATGAGCCCGGACTTAGATCATTAGTCGATATTTTTGAGTAAAAGGTAAGGCTGTTTTTGTCGATTATAGGACTATATGAAAGAGAAATTTACCAGAATAGATATCCTGGCTGTCATGGCGTTGGTAGTCCTCGCCCTGATAGCCGGTTGTCACTCTACGAGTCTCATGAGCGAGACCGAATCCAGCTATAACTTCTTCGGTGCGTCCGTCAGGTCTCTCTGGATGGATGCTGCTGCTGTACGAGTTTTGATCAGTTCCAACGACTCGACTTATTCCGATGGATCGGTGCGTTTTTCCGGAGACAGCCTGCATTATTCCAATGATGCTTATTGGCGTTTCTACTATTCGGCCGATTCCATTTCAACTGGTGTTAATACTGTCATTTTCTCGGACGGAGTGGATTTTCTCGACACGGTTTTCACGGTTGTGCCGGGAGATGTAACCGATACCGTGACCGGTTTGCCGGACAATCGGGTGAATCCGGCCGGTGATGTCGTGACGGTCGATTTCACTTCCGCGGAGAACGCCGAAGGATACGTGCTGGCGGTAGCTCTCAAGGATTCGCTGTACACCGGCTTTGGTTTCTCACAATGGATCAGTACGCAGGTGACCTCGGCTACGATTCCCCGCGAGGCGTTTCGTGTCAGCGGGGCCCTCGATCCCGACACCGGCTGGTACTATGTTTACATTTACGCTTATACCGACTCGCCGGACAGCACTGTTACCCACAGCATGTTGCCGATGCCTTTGCCGGGCAATTTATCGGACAATATCGCCGACGAGCGTTTCAAAGGCCGTTTCGGATCGTTGGTGGTTTCGGCTCCCGACTCGGTCCATGTGGTAGTGCTTTAAGGTTGTTGTTCGAACGACGAATTATAAGGCTGCCGCTCGGCGGCCTTTTTATTTTGCCTCTCCAATGCCGCGATTCTACCTTCGGTCCATGGATGAACGAGAGCAGCTTATTGAGGAGTTGGGGAAGCTCTCCACGGAGAGGATAAATCCCCGGACAGTCGAGATTGACCGTCTCGGTGCACGCGAAATAGTACGTTTGATCAACGAAGAGGACACTGGTGTTGCCGCCGTTGTGGCGGGAGCCGGAGACAAGATCGCGATCGTGGCGCAGCAGTTCGCCGACACTTTGAAAAACAACGGCCGGGTGTTTTATATCGGAGCGGGGACTTCGGGCCGTCTGGGGGTGTTGGATGCAGCTGAATGTCCTCCCACGTTCGGCACCGATCCGGAACAAATTGTCGGTGTGATCTCAGGCGGTTATGCCACTCTGGTTCTTTCTAAGGAAGGAGTTGAGGATGACCGCACGGCAGCGGTCAAAGACTTGACCGATCGCGGCATCCGGACCGGTGATCTGGTAATCGGTCTGGCCGCTTCGGCTCGTACTCCCTATACGCTCGCAGGTTTGGAATACGCGCATCAAACCGGGTGTCGGACTGCGTTTGTTGTTTGTAATAACCTGGATAAATCCCCGGCCTTTGTCGATACCGTCATCGAGTTAACGGTTGGTCCCGAGGTTATCACAGGATCGACACGAATGAAATCGGGAACGGCGCAGAAGATGACGCTCAATGCTATTTCAACTACCGCCATGGTTCTCATGGGTAAAACCTACGGCAATCTCATGGTAGACCTTCAGGCTCGTTCCGAAAAATTGGCCGCACGCTCGCGCAAAATGCTGATGGAACTCCTGGATCTGTCCTTGTCCGAGTCTGACTGTCTCCTGGAGAAAGCGGGGGGAAGTGTCAAGATCGCGATTGTCATGCACCGCCTTAACTGTTCGGCCGAGATCGCTGCCGAAAAGCTGGCTCACGCCGGTGGATTTGTGCGCGATTGCCGTTGATCGCTTTCGCATCGGGTGTACCGAGATGTTCAAATAAAGTGCTCTGTACCGAGAGGTACACCTTTTCAGGTCGCGGCCACGCTGCTAATGCTAAACAAATCAATGGCTTGTATGGGGAAGGCGGTTTTGGCACGGATATTGTATCACTATGCGAGTGATCTAAGCAAATATGACTACGAAGCTTGAGGAGTAGCGTAATGAAAAAACTTCTGATTGCATTACTGAGTTTGGGACTTCTGATGACGATAGGTTGTTCCAACAATCCCACTGATACCACGGAACCGGCACAGACGCTTGATCTTAACGATGAATTCGGCGGTTATCTGGCAACCGATGAAGAACCGGCTTTCGGCGATGCGGAACTGGCGGCGGAGGCTGCGGCCGATGAAGAATACGATGATCCGATTCTGTTGACACCGGCAATGGACTCACTGACCACCGACGCCGAGGCTTCACTCTATCATCTGCGTATAGTGTGGGGCATGCTTAACTATGATTCGACCGTTACCGATTTGACCGACTGGACCGGTTCGTTGACCGTCAGTCGGGGCGGGATCGTGATTCGCCGCACGATTCGTTTCGAACTCGGTCAGGATTATATCCCGACTCGTACTGCTCCGGAATTACTGGAGTGGGTATCATTTACTTCCGTTCACCATGACGGTGTCGCGGTTGATATCTATATCCCGGCCGGTACGACCGATACCAGTACCGTTGATTCGCTGAAAACTCCCGAACCGGTCACCGTTTCTTTCGAGACCGGTCCTTACAGCCGGACCTTCGAAATCGATGAGTTAACAGCGCTCGATACGGTTGTTTATCTCGAAGATTCCAACGCGGTAGTTTTCCAGGCGTTCAAGCTCAACCATTATCCCTGTGCTCGTGGTTTCCTGACCGGAAATTGGGGATTTGATGAAGAAGGTAACGGCGTGTTCAGCGGTCTCTGGACGGACCGGCACGGTTGGGTTACTGGATTTGTCGAAGGTTCATTCGGCGTCGACAGTACCGGCGACAAGGTTTTCTTCGGGAAATGGATCGCTAATGACGGCAGCTTTGCAGGATTGATTCGCGGTCGTTGGGATTATCATCCTAATCCGCATGCCAATATCCACGCGCTCCAACGGGCCGGCGGTTGGTTTGCCGGTGATATTTATGATGCTGACGGCAACGAAGTCGGTATGCTGCGCGGTAAATACAAGTCTCATCCGGAGTTCAAGAAAGGCTTCTTCAGTGCTCGCTGGAAAATGGATTGCATAACTACTACTGATGAACCGGAAGTCGATGACTCCGAGGATGGATTCTGAGAACAATCCTCCCGTACCTCGCCAGGTGAGCCGGTTGTAGCCATACGACCGGCTCCCTCCCTTTGTCCGGGGGCTAAAAAATGGTGAAAACCTGTAAGAAATGGCGTTTTTCAGCGACTTAATTACTGAACATTTGGTTTAAGTTTTTCGTTTAAGAACCAGAAGGCAAGCTTACCGAAAGACCCCCTCTGTCTCTCCATGAGACAGCCCTGCGTTGGGCAGGATTCGTCGTAATCCTGCCCTCCTTTTTTATTCTTTTCTCTGGGTGGAGTCCAGGCTGAGGCTGTTTTCGATTCGAGTCAAAATCGTATCCAGTCCCCCGGGCACGGGGTACGCCGAGGCGTTCTCACAATAGATGTCATAAGCCTCTCGCAATTTGGCCTTGTCTTTCATTTTAGAGAGAGTGTGGGCGAGATTGAGTTTCAACTGCACACTGCCGGTGTCGCGAGCGAGAAGCGAGCGAAACACCTTTTCGGAGTTTTTGTAATCCCCCTTCGCTGCAAAAAACAGCCCCTGGTTGATCTGAAACTCCGGTTTGGGACCGAATTGATCTACTGCCTGGTCCAGAATCTCAATTGCGACGGACAACGAGCCAAGTTCAGCGGCTGAATTGGCGTTCTGAAGATACCAGTCGCCGTGGTCGGGGTATTTATCCTGAAGTTTACCGTAATAATAATGGGCGAAATTGAAATCGTTGACTGCGACCGAGAGATTGGCCAGATCCTCGAGATAATCCTCTTCCTTAACATCGTTGAGCTCTATCAGAGTGCGCAGAGCTTTACGGGCGATGTCGTAGTTCTCCGAAAGGAAGGCGGCGTTGTATAACTCCCGGTTGATTTCGATATCCTTGGCGTAAAGGATATCGGCTCGTTTGAGATACACCGTAGCGGAATCGTACATATTCTGACGGAGATAGGCGAGACCCAGAACGAACAGCCCCTCCCGGTCGGATGGATTCTGCTGAACGTAATGAGAAAGATACTCCACAGCTTTCTGGTATTCGAGATTGCCGAACGCCAGTTTTCCGGCGGCCTTGTATTCATCGAGCGTTTGTGGTTCATGGCTGCATGAGATGAAAACAGTCATGACGAGTATCAACAGGAGAAGCTTTTTCATAAAATTCCTTTGACCAAACGGTTATTCTCGGGAATAATACTGCAATGAAGCCGACATTTCAAGAACCTGTCAGGACTTTCATGCGATTGAGTTTACCAAAAAGATCGCCGCGTCCGATAAAACATCAAGATAAAGAAGTACGACTGACGACATCTGTCGGAGTTGGACTTCTTCGGATAATGCTGTTTATCGGGGTTGGTCTGCTTCTCTGGCCGGTACGATCCGAGGCAAAAAGCCATCCTGCTCGCGGTCCGGTGCGGGTGTTAATTCAAAACGATGTTCGTATTCATCAACCCGGGTGCGACGACGCGGCGGAATTTTCCCTCTCGGAAGCGGTTGCCGAACATATTCGGTATATCCTCACAGTCAAGCAAATCCAATACGACATGGCTTTGGTTGATTTTAGTAATCCGGCAACTATCCCTGAGCAGGATTCGACCAGCACCGGGACAGAACGTAAACTGGTGGTCATACCGGAGAAAATTACCCGGTCTTTATCGACTGGTTGCGACCGCGAATTGGAAATCCGCCTTCATTATGCTCTTACCGACGGTAGAATACCGCCCGGCTCTATCGAACCGACCGACCTTGCCGTTGGCATTGTTCGATACGAAGTAGCTTGCACAACCGATACAACCGCTGGGCATGAGGTTCATCGGGGGAAACGCATTGATCCGATTAAGTCCGCCCTGCGCGAGGCAGTCAAAAAGCTGGCGGAATCGCTTCCGGTGGGGAATAGTACTTTGGCGCCGACAGGGATACCGTGGCCAACGGTAGTTTACGTAGATTCATCGTATCTTCGGGCTTTTTCCGGACGCTGGCTTGAGACAGTCAACGTAACCTTTGAGATTACCTCCCGAGCGTTGTCGGAACAGTTTGGCCGGCGACTGGAAATGTCGCCTCCGCGAATTATGACCGAGGGATTGGATTCGACTCGTTCGTTCGAGGAGTTGTTCGACCGGTTGCGACAACGTTTGCCGGACCACGGTGATACATTGACGGTGGTGCTTTATAACCAGCCGATTGGCAGCGATGGGGAGCTACCCGCATACGGACGTATGGAATTGGGACGAGCCCAGGTGGGGCGTCGTTTAGTGTTACTGGAAGGACTGCCGGATCCATCCGATCCCGATCTTTACTGGCTGCCGTTTGACAACGGAATCAGTCTTATCCACGAGATCGGTCATGTGCTGGGTGCGGTTCACGTCTCGGATATATATTCGGTAATGCATCCCAACGCCACCTGGACCGGCACGGATCGATTCGATGATTTCAATCGCCGAATAATAACGGCGGCTCTCGATGGAAAGCTCACCTTTCGGAGCTCGGTGGAGTATATCGAATTTTTCGTGCGGACACTGGAAACGAGCGACTATTACCGGGTGGATTACCCCGAGGTTCTGGCGGGATACTTGCAAAATGCCGCGAGCCATGTTCGCGGACGTTTACTGCGGGCGGCAATCGGTAATGCCTCGTTTTTACATGCTGCCGAAGGGTATCTCCTGTTGTCAATGGGGCAGGCCGATCTGGCTCGAACCAGTTTCGAACAGGCAGTGCGAGTTGATTCCAATCAAGCCTCACTTTATTACTACCTTTCGTTGGTCAGTGATACCCAAACCGCGCAACGTCTGCGGGAGCGAGCAGCGGAAATGGGATATTATGCCGCCATGCAATGTCGGACGCCGATGCTGCCGACATCGGATTAAAACAGATTCCTACACCAATCGCCTTACTGGTTGACAAAGCGCTGCCGCCGACCAAGATTGGTCTATGGCTGTTAATAAAGATTATACCTCTGATGTGATCCTGCTCGCTCTGGTGCGTTATGGTAGAGTCGAACCGCGCCTCATGGACAGACTTCTGAGGCTATTCGAGTCACCCTCGGGAATCCTTGTCGCTGAGCGGGAGCAGTTGGCCGAGATCGAGGGACTCAACGAGGATCACCTGGACGATTTGGTGTCGGTTATTGATAATCTCGATGCCGCTGCCGACTACCTGAGTCTTCTCAATCAACGCGAGATCCTGGTAACTTCACGGATGGACCATACCTATCCCGGGAACCTGTTCGAGCTTAACGATCCGCCCAGTCTGTTGTTCCGGCGCGGAAAGCTCCCCGATCCGGCATTGAAGAGAGTAGCTGTCACCGGAACGGATAATCCCAGCAACGAGGGGATCGAATTGACCGTAAAACTCTGCCGCCGACTGGCTGAGGAAAAGGTGCAGATAATATCGACGCTTCGACGAGGTATCGATGCCGCAGCCCATATCGGAGCCAATTCCGGCAAGGGATGTTCGTTTGCGGTGCTCGAAACAGGTTTCGATGAATTGCCCACCGATGAGATAATGCCGGTTGCGATGAGTATTCTCGGCGAGGGGGGGATAATTTCCGAACATCTTCCTGAAGCGGAGATAGGCGCCAGTGGTTTTCACGGTTCCAATCGGATTCTGGCCGCTTTGGCGCAGGCGGTAGTGTTTACCGAATTCTACTCCGACTCCGAGCGAACACTCGATATGCTGCAATGCTGTGCCGAAATCGGCAAACTCTGCTTTGTCCTGATCGATCCCGAACACGGGGCGTTCACCGATGAGACCAGTCTGGCGCGAGCGGTTGAATGTGGGGCGATCCCGATGAAGGGGCTGGATAAAATCGACGACATTATCAAGGCATTGGTATAGGCGACGATGCTAATACGACGAAAAGATTTCTACTATACGATCGCTCAAGGGGCGCAAGCCGAGATAAAGATCAAAGGTTCACGGTTTATCGGTGAGACGCATTTGGTTAAGTCTGGGGAGGAAGCCCTGGTCGAACTCGAGACCATCCGCAAACGGGAGTACGATGCCACTCATCATTGCTCGGCATGGAAGATCGGTCTGGCGCCGGCTGTCGACTTCAAGTATTCCGACGATGGTGAACCGAACGGCACGGCCGGACGACCGATTTATGATTCCATTTGCGGTCGTGACTTGACCGATGTTCTGGTAGTCGTGACCCGCTATTTCGGCGGCACCAAGCTGGGCACCGGCGGTCTCGTGCGAGCCTATGCCGAAGCGGCTGCTCAGGTGCTGGATAAATCGGGGCGGAAAGAATGTTTTCTCACCAGGAAGCTGCGAGTAACTATAGAATTTCCGCTTTACGATCAGCTCATACGCCTGATGCAGCGATTTGAAGTCATTCAGCACAATGCTGATTTCAGCGACAAAGTCAGCCTCGAACTGGAGGTGCGGCTTTCATACGTTGACCGTTTCCGCTCCGATCTGATACAGTTAAGCGCAGGGAAGGCTGTCATTGAGCAAATCCAGGAACCGGATTGACGTGCTGGGCTTGGGTATCGTTCCGCTTGATCTGCTGTTTCAGGTGGAAAGAATGCCGAAAGCGGGGGAGAAGGTGGACGCCTTGCAAAGTTGCGTACAAGGCGGCGGACCAGTCCCGAACACCCTGGTGGGACTTTCGCGACTGGGGTTCTCGACGGCCGTCATCGTAGCCGTCGGTGACGACCTCTTCGGCCGCATTTCGCTCGAGGAACTGCGCCGCGAGAAAGTCGACGTGAGCCTCGCTCGGATAAAAGGTAAAGCCTCGGCAGCGGCTATCGGATTCATCGAGCAGGGGAGCGGTCGCCGGACCATCGCGTTGCATCGACCGGTCGGTCTTACGGCAGGAGATGTAAAACTGTCTGAATTACCGCTTCCGCGACTGGTGCATATCGACGGCCGCGATATGGATGCCTGCCTGAAACTGGCGCGCTGGGCGCATCGTAAGGGGGTGATTGTTTCGTTCGATATCGGATCGGTTCGTAATGATGTCTCCGCACTTCTGCCGCTGGTCGATCAACTAGTGGTGGCTGATGTTTTCGCTTTCGCTTATACCGGCAAGCGAACGGCACGAAAGGCTGTCGAAGCACTGCAAAAAATATGTCCCGGGACGGTGGTGGTCACGGAAGGGATCGACGGATCTGTCGGACACGAGAACGGGGTATGGGCTCAGGCGCGGGCTTACAAGGTAAAATCGGTCGATACGACCGGAGCGGGGGACAGCTTTCATGCGGGCTACATCTACGGTTTGCTGAACGGATTCGATTTGCTGACACGTCTTGAGTTCGGTTCCGCCACGGCGGCATTGAAATGCACCGGTATGGGCGCCCGAACGAGTGCTCCCACCCTGACTCAGGTAAGGAGGTTTGTGGCCTCGCGGCCGAAGCGCTATGCTTGAGTTTCTCGATTCGCTGGACAAAACACTCTTCGTTTTCGTCAATTTCTACCTGGCTAATCCGGTTACGGATTTTATCATGCCGATTCTGACCTCGGACTACCTGTTGCGAATCGGCTATGGGATTGCGATGCTGGCAGTCCTGATATGGGGCGACCGTCGCCTGCGCTGGCTGGTGCTGGTTTCGTTAATAGTGCTTACCGTGACGGATCAGACCTCGTCGCAGTTTCTGAAAAAACTGATCGAGCGCCCGCGCCCGTGTCATGTCCTGAGCCAGGTGCATCTGTTGGTAGGTTGCGGCGGGGGATTTTCCATGCCCTCATCGCATGCGGCGAACGCCTTTGCCCAGGCAGCGCTGTTTGCGTTGACAACTCGCACCGCTAAATACTGGCTGGTGCCGACGGCGGCGCTGGTGGCGCTCAGCCGGATTTTCGTTGGCGTACACTATCCGTTCGATGTCCTGGCCGGAGCAACGCTCGGCTGGGGAATCGGCTGGCTGGGTGCGAAAGGACACGGTTTACTGATGACCCGACTGGATGCTCGAAGAGAGATGCGCTTGACGACCGAAAGCGCAACCGATGTAAGCAAGGGAGACAAGTGATGCCGTTTACGATCGAAGTAGTCAAAGGTGATATCACTCGGGCAAATGTGGAGGCGATTGTCAACGCCGCCAATAACGCGCTGTGGATGGGCAGCGGGGTAGCGGGAGCGATCAAGGCCGCCGGCGGAGAGAGTGTGGAGAAGGACGCCATGAGCAAGGGACCGATCATACCCGGTGAAGCGGTTTTCAGTACGGCTGGACGGTTACCCTATAAGATGGTGATTCACGCAGCGGTAATGGGTCAGGATTTACGCACGAACGACCGGCTGATTCGCCAGGCGACGGTGGCTTGTCTCAACCTGGCCGAGAAACATCGGATCAAGTCAATCGCTTTTCCCGCGTTCGGGACGGGGGTGGGAGGTTTTCCGATGGCTGCCTGTGCCAACCTTATGACGGCTGTGGCCAGAGGATATAGCCCGCTCTGTAAGGAAATCGAGCGGGTACAGTTTTGTCTATTCGATGAGTATGGCCTTCAGGCGTTTCAGAAGGCGATGACCAAACCGGCTTAATTCTCCGTTTTGGCTTTGAACGATCCCGACATATTGAGCATCGTGCCGTAAGCGTTGGAAAATTCTCCGTTAATCGTGTAATACGATTTATTCCCTTTCAGCGAATCAATAACAACAGTCCCGGATTGAGGCAGGAAAACCTTGGCCTCACGGGGCTGTTCGTAGCGCCCAAGGACATGAATCAGGGCGTTACCCGGTAGTTCGAGAGTGGTCGGAGCCTTGCGTCTGGTCGGCAGTTCCAGATAAAGCATAGCTGTTAGGTTCTCATCGAACTGTAATCCCGGCATATTGGTATCGCCGAGAGATCGCAGCCGTGAGGTGAAAGTAACAACGAGGACATCTCCCAGTCCCGGCGTCACTTTATCCTGCCCCATCGGATCCCCCAGAACGGCATCCATAACGAGTTGCGTAGTTTTTATCTTAACCTTGTTGGTGATCTCTTCGAAGGTCATTGACATGTCCAGCCGATAACGGCTGGTACAGGAAACGGCGATGATGATAAGGGTGAGGGCAATGATTAGTTTGCTTAATCTATACATGCTTCTTCCTCTGGCGTAGAGCTTGACATCCGACCCGGCTAGAGCGGCATTTCAACGATGCGATATCTCTTGTAAAGCACCGCGCCGAGCTGCTCGGCAGCGTTACGCATCAATTCGTTGGTTTCGAGAATCCACGACATTTCACCCCATTGATAGCCTTTGCCTAAACCCGTATCGTAACATTTGATGTACATCATGGAATCGATGCCGCGCTTCTGGTATTCCGGTATTACTCCCATAGTAATAATACGAACACCGTTCACTTTATTTCTAATTTTCGTATGCCAGAGGAGCTTAAAAATTCCGATGGGAAAGAGGCGACCCTTCAGATGGATTAACGCCTGGTTCAGGTCCGGTACGGCCATGAGGAAAGCGACCGGCTTATCTTCGTGCTCGGCGATGATAACTAAATCCGGGTCGACCACCTGTTTCAGATCGGCGGCAATATGGTCGAACTCTTCTTCGCTTAGGGGGACGAAACCCCAATTGTGTTGCCAGGCCTGGTTGTATACTTGTCGAACCTTTTCGACTTCCTCACTGAAGTTTTTCATATCCAGCGAGCGCAGCTTAACGGATGAGCGCTCCTGTTGTTTGGCGGCGATTTTACGAATGCGATCGGATACCGGGGAATCCTTGGTCATTTTATAAGCCAGTAGATCCATCGCCTTTTTAAGGCCGAATTTCTCCACGAGGCGAGGGATGTATGGCTTATTGTAGGTCATCATGATCACCGGCGGAGAGTCGAAACCGTCAACCAGAAAACCGCACTCATGGTTAGTGGAGAAATTGAACGGTCCGCGCATCTTTTCCATTCCCTGCCGCTTTAATTCGATCATGGCAACCTTGAGGAGGCTGGAGGCGGCTTCGTAATCGTCCTCACAGTCGAAGAATCCAAAGAAGCCCACTTGTTCTTCGTGTAAGTCGATATAATTATAGTCGATGCAGGTGGCGATGCGGCCGACCACACGGTCATCGCGTTCAGCCAGAAACAGCCTGGTTTTGGCTAAACGATAAAACGGGTTTTTGCGAGTGTCGAAAAACGCTTTCCGCTCCATTTTAAGCGGGGTAACGTAGTTCGGATCGCCGGCATAGAGTTGATTGGGATAGTCGATGAACCGATTCAGATCGGATGAGGATTCGACCTCGACAATGTCAATCTTGCCCATGATAAGTTACGAAATCAAACCCTTTTCCCGACCGACACGTGCAACCACCTCGACCACTCGATCCAGTTGTTCGTCGGTATGCGTAGCCGTGTAGGAAGTGCGAATCATCGCCTGACCCGGCGGTACGGCTGGGGAAATTACCGGATTGCTGAAAACGCCGTTGTCGAAAAGAGCTTTCCAGAAGGCAAACGCTTCGATATCCTCGCCAATCACGATCGGAACAATCGGAGTTTCCGAATGACCGGTGTTGAAGCCCAGATTCTGGAACTCTTTCTTCATCCGGCGGGCATTTTTCCACAAGTTCTCACGCCGTTCCGGCTCGGACTCGATAATATCGAGGCAGGCCAGGACCGCCGCCGCATTGGCCGGGGGAATTGATGCCGAAAAGATCAGGGCGCGAGCGGTGTGTTTGACGTAGTTGATAACCTCGGCGCTGGAGGCGATGAACCCCCCGAGTGAGGCGAACGATTTCGAGAATGTCCCCATGGTGATGTCAACTTCGTTAATCAATCCGAAATGCTGGGCTGTGCCGGCGCCGGTTTCTCCGAGGACGCCGATCGAATGGGCGTCATCGACCATAACCCGAACACCGTTGGCCTGAGAAATCTCGACCAGTTTGGGCAGATTGATGATATCTCCCTCCATCGAGAAAACACCGTCAACGACGACCATCATGCCGCCGCGCAGGCCGTTAGCCCTGACATTCCGAACGACACGCTCGTAGTCGGACATATCGTTATGTGCGAATTTGTAGACTTTTCCGTATGACAACCGAGCACCATCGACGATACAGGCGTGATCCTGGCGGTCGATGATAACCGCGTCGTTTTTTCCGATAAGGGTCGATATGGTGCCGAGGTTGGTCTGGAATCCGGTCGAAAAGACCAGAGCTGCTTCCTTCTTCATGAACTTGGCGAGACGTTCCTCGAGTTCTACATGAAGATCGAGAGTACCGTTCAGGAACCGTGATCCGGTACAACCAGAGCCAAACTTCCGGGCCGCCTCCGCAGCGGCTTCTTTGACCTTGGGATGATTCACCAGGCCGAGATAGTTGTTAGATCCGACCATGACGCATCTATGACCATCGACAACGACTTCATCGCCGGGTGCGGACTGGATCGGATGGAAATAAGGATAGACGCCCAGGGCTTGTACGTCCTGAGGATCGGTATACCGAAAACATTTCTCAAACAGGTCCGGAACAGCGATTCCGGCCTTCTCGTCAGAAGACAATGCGGCTCCTTTCAAAGTGATTAAACAGCATTCGGAGTAAAACGGTTTTGTCGTACAAAGTCAAGAAAATAGCTTATTGGCGCATGTTTCCAGCTCTGTCGTGAAGCGCTTGAGAATCAACGACTAAGCAAACCCAGGTCAATACTTCAAGGCAATACTGACAAGCGAGCCGTCATCGAAAACGGTATCGCCGCCATGTGTGGAATAGGCGATGGACAACCTTATATGCCGACCTGATAGTTGCTCGCTTAACCATTTTTTTGCCTCATGGTCTGATAATGAAGCCAGGAGCATCCGTAATCCGTCACTATCCAGTTCGAAACCGTAAGTAGTCGGTTCGTATGGATGATAAAAGGCTTTGCCCAGGCGCAAATACAGTGCTTCGACAAGGCATAATTCGGCCCCGACTCCATAGCTGGTGCTGTCGTTGACATTGAGTAGTTTTGTTCCGCTGTAGTTGATTGTCAGTCCTATCGTCTTCTGGATAAAAGGCTGGTTGCGGTCAAGTGCGGCGATCTCAAGGCTGATTCCCATCGAACGGTTGGTTGGGGAGTCAAATTCTCCAAATGGTTCTAAATCGAATTTCAGCCCCATATTATTCCAGGCAACGGCAACCGCCGGGCGAATGAGCACCGGCGCCTCATTACCACCGATCCATCGGCTTAACGGGGCACGCAACATGGCGCCGAAATCGCATCCCCAGCCGGAGACATCCCAATCGGCCAGGTCCTCAGTTATATATCGCACTGTTCCGCCCAGGGCTATTTCCGGGCCAAAATCGGTTGCCAAAGCCGTGGATACCTGATACGAACGGATTTTCTCTCGGTAGGTCCCTCCGGCATAACCGTCATAGGTTGTTTCCAGATACAGACCCGATGTATAACGCGTGTGAGCAAACGATGTCGATAGTCGTACCGGATACCCGCATAGACTGGCCACCTTCAGGCGATAGGTTAGAGAATAGTGCTGGTAAGAGGCGTCGTCGTCAAGCTCCGGGTAAGTGAGCCCAAACGGCGTACCGTAGAGAGTGCATCTCTCATTACTGTCACTCATGATGGATAACGCCGGATTGGCCCATTCGGAACCGGGGGCGACGGTTATTACGCCGGTATGCCCCAGACCCAGAGCGGCGGTCGAAGCAGGCATGAAAGCGTAAATTGAAGGGCCGGATGTTCCCACCTTACCGGATACCAGTCGGGCTTCGACCGGATATAAGGCGAACAGGAACGAAGCAACACCAATAATCAGAGGGCGCACCATGTCAATTCCTCCGTAAAACTGATGAGTATCATTGTCCCTGCTTCAGCAGGGAATGCAATCAATTCAGGGTGCTGACGACCAGGTCGATTTCCGTACCGGGATCAAGCTCGGCTCCCTCCGGTTCCGACTGTTCCAGAACCGTTTGAGGCAGGTAGGAATCATCGAGTCGGCGAGTGATTACACCAGCTTTGAGAGATTTTTCTTCAAGCTTCTTCAGGGCAACATCAAGGTGTAATCCAACCAACTGCGGCATATAGGTGAAATCGGCAAAACGTCCCCGATTAACCATGAGCGTGACCGGCGAACCGCTGGTTATTTCGGTCCCGGGCGGTGGATACGAAAGAACGACCACCTTCTCGGGCAGCGTATCGGAGAAAGCCCAGGTGATGTCACCCATACTGAGCCCGGCCGTTTCCAGATCGAGGCGTGCCTGACGCACCGACAAACCGGCGACATCGGGCACGGCAACCATTTTCTCTCCCAGCGAAACGACGAATTTGATGGTGCGGCCGATTTTGACTTCGGTGCCGCCGATAGGAATCTGACCTAAAATTTCACCGGCCGGTTTGCCGGGAGCGAATTCTTCGGATGCCACTTCATATCGTAGATGGAGATCATCGAGGACCAGTTGTGCTTCCATCAGGCGCTGGCCGGTTAAATCGGGCAGGGGGAACTCATCGCCGTGACGAGTAACGATCGGCATAACGACATTGTCGAAGATCAACACGATCAGGATCAGGATCAACAACGGGACCACGCCGCGCATGACGATGTGCCGTTTCAGGCTACCGAACGGAAGTTGTTCCGACAGGAAGCCGGTGCGACGATCACGGTCGCGTCGGATGTTCGACGGTCTTAACTGTGGCATGGAGACAGTTTATATCCGGAAACGGAGTGAAACAAGTATAAACAGCAGGATGCGCGATCAACGGAGTTTTCGCTTCAGGCGGGCGCAGAAAGAGCCGTCCAGTTCGGGATGGTTGGGATAGGTTTTTACGAAACCCCGCTCGTTGACCAGGTCCTCGCCGAAAAATTCCGCCGCCGAGTCGATCTCGAATTCCTTGTTGCGCAACAGGAACTCCTCGATGATCTGGTCGTTTTCATCGCGAATAATCGTGCAGGTCGAATAAACCAGCACCCCGCCGGGCTTAACGAGGGCGGCGGCCTTGTCGATCATGCGACGTTGTATTTTAGCCAGATTAACCGTGTCTTCGGGAGATTTGGACCAGCGCAGATCAGAGTTTTTGCCGGCGGTGCCCCATCCTGAACAGGGGGGATCGAGCAAAACACGGTCGAACTCGCCGCCGTCAAAATCGATCATATCACAGGCTACCGGGGCTATGATCTTAATCCCCAGGCGCTGGGCGTTTTCGACCAGGGCGGTGAGTCGCTGGTGTGATTTGTCGAGCGCCGTTACCCGACCGCGATTGCGCATGCGGATAGCCATGTAAGTCGATTTGCCGCCCGGTGCGGCAGTGAGGTCGATCACATTGCTGTTCGGACGGGGATTGAGCAGACGCACCGGAAGACCGGAGGATTCACACTGAACGAACACCTTGCCGGTTTTGATCAACTCGTCCTCCAGCGGGAGACCGCCCCCGGCGACATGAATGAACTCCGGAAGGTATTTGCCGTAGCTGAAGTCGATGTTGTTGTCCTGAAGAATGCGCGCGACCTCGTCCGGTTTCGACTTCAGATAATTGACGCGATAGGTAACCGAGGGAGGTTCATTGTAGGCCTGGAGAAGTTTCTCGGTTGCTTCGAAGCCGAATTCACGCAGGCAGTATTCGATGAAATGATCCGGGTAGCTGTAAAATTCCCCGAGATATTTTACCGGGTTTTCGGACGGCTTGGCGAAACGAACCTTGTCGGGTTCGCGGATGCTGGCGCGCAGGACGGCGTTGACCAGACTGGACCGGGATTTGTCGGTCATGTGTTTGGCCAGATTAACCGATTCTGAAACGGCGGCCGCGGCCGGAATACGATCGGTAAAACGGAGCTGATAAAGCCCCAGACGGAGAATGTTCGATAGCTTTAGCGGCAGGTCGGCCGAAGGCCGCGAGAGATAGAATTTCAATTCATAGTCGAGACGGCGACGCATTTTGGTGGCGCCGTTGACCAACTGCATCAGAAAACGCCGGTCAATCGGACGGAATTGTCCCTCGGACATAACCTCGGTAACGGCGATATCGGTTTGTTCTCCCTGTTCGATCAACACGAGCGCTTTCACCGCAGCAGCGCGAACGAAATCGAAACGGCGGTCATTCTTTTTCTTCGGGTATGGCATTGTCATCGGCTACAGGTCCATAGCATTTACGATCTGACCGTCCGGGCTCTGATGATACATCTCTCTGCGGTGAAACGGCAGGCCCGAAATCTCAGATTCAGGTTTGTCCGCGAGCACTGACAGGACCTCGGTCGGTCGGGTATACCCGCCGTCGCCGAGTCCCAGAACCATTATCAGTTGTTCATTCTCTGCTTTGAGATCGTAAATCGCGGGGCGTATATCAACAACTTTAGTTTCTTCTTTTCGAGTTCGTTCGTAATTAACGGTTTCGGCTTCAAGCACTCGTTTGATCCGTTCGGCCCAGTCGCTGACGTCCGGCAACCTGTCCAGATTCAACGTGTAGCGAACACGATTAAGAGCCGACGACAGCGAGCGACTCCTGGCGAAAACCGCCCGGGCCTCGAGAATATCGAATCCCTCCGGCATCGCGGCCTGGAGGTTCTCGACCATGTAAGGCATAAGATTCGATTCCAGAGTGATGTCGGTAAACTCCGTCTCGGAAGTGAATCCCAGCGGCAAAGGAGGACCGAACGACAGTTTCATGGACGGATTGAATCCCTGGCTGTAGGCAACCGGCATCTTGGCCTGGCGGATACAACGTTCGATCAGACGCAGGTTGTCCAGGTGGGACATATAGCGATAACGGGGCGATTTACCCCAGCGCAGTCGCAGCATATTCTTGGTCGGCGCCGTAGTCGAATCGCGTCTCACTACCTTTCTGGGAGTACGACCGAATTGTGGCTCGGAAACGTAATCACTCTTCCGGTTTGGATCGAATTTGGGAATGTATTCTTTGAGCTGCATCGAGGTCCGTTGCCGTTCCGCTTTGAGATGTTCGACCGAGACACCTTTGCGGATAAAACGCCAGGGAAGAGGGGCCTCGAACGGAATCGGGCGGGAGGCGGACTCGATCGTTATTCCTTTACGGGCAAACTCCCTGAACCAGATATCGGGGGCAAAATTCTCACTCCAGCCGTCGAACCGGCAACCGCAATCGTACACGGCCTCGATTACTTCGGCCACCTCACGACCACCCCGTCCGAGCATACCCGCCAGCACCGCTGATTCGGCGGCATGGTATTTGAAATTCACTCCTTTGGTGCGGCAGGTGTGCTTGATTAAATGAATCTTACGCAAAGTTTCATCAGGTTGAGTAATTGCGTCCCATTGAAAAGGAGTATGTGGTTTCGGCACGAACGGTGAGAGCGTTACATTGACCGTCGTACGCCCGGGATACTCGCGACCGATTTCGAATATCTTCTGCACCATATTGGCGATTCCGATGACATCCTCGTCGGTTTCGGTCGGCAGCCCGACCATGAAGTAGAGTTTGATCGTGGTCCAGCCCTTGTCGAAAGCGATGCGTACGGTGTCGTAGATAGCGCTGTCCGGGAAATCCTTGCGAATGAACGTCCGCAGACGTTCGGTGCCCGCCTCGGGAGCGATGGTCAAACCGGATTTACGGACCGTGCTGATGGCGTCTAGCATCGACGGTGTGATCGATCCCGGGCGCAACGCCGGGAATGAGACCGAAACCCGACGCGAGGCCAGCCGTTTGGAGGCGGTGCGAACGAGTTCCTCAATCTGTGGATAGTCGGATGACGATAGCGAAACCAGTGCGATCTCTTCGTAACCGGTGTTGCGAAGTTGCGTCTCGATTTGATTCATGATATCAGCAATCGGGCGTGTGCGCACCGGACGATACATCGGGCCGGCCTGGCAGAATCGACAACCCTGCGGACAACCGCGCATGATTTCAACACCGAGGTGCGAATGAACGGTTTCTATCAACGGCACGAGCGGATACGGCGGATAAAATTCGGGTCGGAGTTGTTTCATAAGGCGTGCTTTGACCGTTGCCGGAACACCCTCGTGTTTAGGCTGAAGTTTCTCGTCGTAAAAGCCCGGCACATAGACTGACTCGATCCCGGCTAAAGCCCTTAGTTTTTCCTCACGTGAACGACCCTTAAACTCGTGCAATACCGCCAGCATTTCAGGGAGGCCTTCCTCGGCGTCTCCGATAAAAAACAGATCGAAAAAGCGAGCCAACGGTTCCGGATTATACACGGCCGGTCCACCACCCATGATGATGGGATCGGTTTCGGAGCGCTGGTCGGCATGGAGGGGGACACCGGCCAGATTCAACATGTTGAGGATGTTGGTATAAACCAGTTCGTAGGTGATAGTGAATCCAATAGCGTCGAATTCCCGCGCCGGCCGATGAGACTCGAGCGAGAAGAGAGGAATCCCCTCTTTTCTCATAAGATCTTCGGCATCGTGATCGGGAGCAAAAACTCTTTCGGCTAAAAAGCGGTCATCGCTGTTGACGACATGATAGAGAGTCTGAAGACCGAGATATGATTGTCCCAACTCGTATTTATCGGGGAAAGCGTGGAGATAGTTGACGCGTCCCTGCGGATTCTTGACTATTTGTCCGGGTTCTCCACCGGCATATCGCCCCGGTTTGATAACGTGAGAAAAAAATGTTGTGTCCAAGTTATCCAACATGCCCATTATGTGCTTCGTACCCTCCGGTAAATGATTACCCTATATAAGGATTCGACTTCATGGGCGCAAGCGTGAAGTTGTCCGAAAAGGGTCAGGAATTACCAAACTTATGTCGATCAGGGTTGTAAAAGCAGATGAGAGCCCGGTTAATCCGGTCAGGTGTATTTGAGATGGAAAGTTTACAATCGACAATCAGACAAGCTCTACTGAATAGAGTCGCTCCCGATCAGGCCGAAAACCTGTCCGACCGGCCGCTGTTGGTGGTTGTCCCCGATTATCGGCGTGACGGTCAGACCGAAGAGGTCATTCAAGCGCTGGCGGTTGTCGAATCAGACGATTACCGGCTGTTGACTTTGGAACAGTCTGATCCCTTCTGGCTGTTTGTTCGAAGTCTGCGCCGGTCCATTCTCGATTCAGGACCGATCAGCCTGATTCCATCGGGGGAAAGCGCTTTGATACAATCCGTCGCTTTACCCCTGATTCTGGGCAGGTTTTTCGGTCGGTTTGTCCGTCTCGACCTGCGAGCGCCGAGATTCTACACCCTGCTCGAAAATCCGGGATTCTTGGATCTGATGGTTTTGGAACAATTCCATGAAATCCTGGTCAACAGCCCCGAAGAGTCCCACTGGTTGAGACGTCGGGGCATCAACGCCAAGGCGCAACCGTTGGCTTCGATGAGCGCCGCTTATCCGGTTCGTTCCATCGAACGAGTCCAGCCGCGTTTGCTGGTGCCTGCTTACAGCGGGGATCTGGTTAATCTGACCGGTTTAATCAAGGCTTTTCGTCTGGTAAAGGCTAAATACCCCAGGGCTGAAATGGCCCTGCTTATGCTCGATGACCTCAGCTGTGAGGTTGACCGTCTCTGCCGTAACGAGCAGGTCTCGGGTATTACTTATGTTGATGCTTACCTGGTTGAGGATATTCATCGGAGTGTGGCCGAAGCCGACCTGTTCCTCAATGTTTCTCTCGGCGGCGATCATGCCGGGATGGTGACCAGGGCGCTGCAATCCGGTTTGCCGATCGTGTCGACCGATAGTGTCTGGGCGCGAAGTTTCATGGAGCGGCCGGACTGGTATCGACCGGTGGACCCGAACAATCCGGGTGAGTTGGCCGATGTCCTGATCGAGTTGATCGAATCACCGCCGGAAGTGACCCGATTGGCGGCTTGCTCACGCCAGGCAGCTTTGAGGTTGGTGCGAGAGACCGACCACTGAAAGAATCCCCCAGGAAATAAATCTCCCTAAGAGTAAGTTGATGTTCCCGAATAAGTGAGAGCGCAGCCTTAATAATTAGGCGGCGGTTTTTAGTTGTCCCGGTTCGAGACGATCCCTATCATCGAACCGATCAAACGGGATTAAGACCATGACAGACAATGAATCGACATATAAAGTAGCCGTAGTCATGCCGGTTTTCAACGAGGAGCGATACCTCGCTCGCACGTTGGACCAGCTTTATCAACAGGATTTCCGGATGGATCAGGTCGAGGTGGTACTCGCCGACGGCGGTTCAACCGACCGCACCCGTGAAATCGCTGAATCGTATCGAGAGCGATTCGGCTCGATGAAAATTCTCGATAATCCCGGCCGACTTCCTTCGTCCGGGCGCAATGTTGGCGTCAAGAACAGCACCGCTCCGTACATTATCGTACTCGACGGCCATTGTCATATCCCTTCGAAGACCCTTCTTTCGGATATGGTGGCTTTGTTCGAACAGCAACAGGCCGCTTGTCTCTGTCGACCGCAGCCGCTCGATCCCCCCGACATCGGCGAGTTTGAAAAAGCCGTGGCGATCTGTCGGTCTTCATCGCTGGGGCACAAACCGGGATCGGAAATTTACGCCGATTATGAGGCTGAAGTCGATCCGACATCTTCCGGAGCGATGTACCGTCGCGAGGTATTCGAGCAGATCGGCTATTTCGATGAGCGGTTCGACGCCTGCGAGGATGTCGATTTCAACTTCCGTGTCAAGCTGGCGAATCTGAAGTCGATCCTTTCACCCAAGCTCAAGGTGTTCTACTATCCTCGCAAGACTATCTCGGGACTGTGGAAACAGATGATGCGCTACGGCCGGGGAAGATTCCTTTTCGCTCAGAAGCATAATGAGTTCTCTTTGGTCCAATGGCTGGCCGGCGCCGGTGTGGCGCTGTTCGTGTTGTTGTTGCTGGGAGCGCTGGTGTCGTCACGGGCGGCGCATTGGTTCCGAACCCTGGCCGGTTTGTACGTGCTGGTCGTAATTTTGTATTCGGCCTGGCTGGCGCACAAGGAAGATCACAGCGGTTGTTTGATCTACGGGCCGATTATATTTCCTACGGTGCATTTCGGGCTGGGAGTAGGATTCCTGCGCGGATTGTATGAGCATCTGACCGGCAAGGATAAAAAACCGCGCGTTCGATCCGGTCTCGACATGAATTTAATCTAGCACTCGGCAGGGGAGACGATCATGAGTCGAATGTTTTCTTACAGCAAGCTGAACATGTTCACGGCCTGTCCGAGGCATTATCGTTTCCATTATATCGATAAAATTCCGGTCGAAAAAACATCCTCGGCCAACCTGGTGCTCGGGGATGTTGTCCATCGGGTTTTACGACGACTCTATCAATGCGGTGCCGACGGTGTCCTGATTCCACCGGACGAAATGCTCAAATTGTACGATAAGGAATGGGAGGCGTACGACCGTAGCACGATCGTGGCGGGGCAGGAGTATTACGCTATCGATGATTTCATCCGTCTCGGCCGCGACATGTTGAATAAGCATTACGAGGCTTTTCAGCCGTTCGATCAGGGCGAGTTGATGGGGACTGAGGCTTACCTGACCTACGAAATCCCCGGAACTGATTTTAACCTGCGGGGATATATCGACCGCTATTGGCGACGTGATGACGGCTTGGTGGAGATATGCGACTACAAGACCGGTCAGACCGTGGCCAATCCTCACGATAAGGCGTTTTTTTACCAGATGGGCATATACCAGTTGATGGTGCAGCAAGCGCGACCGGATATCGAAGAAGTCGAGCTGGCCCAGTATTTTCTGCGGCGCAACGAAGTGGTGCGATATCGAATGCGACCGGATGAACTGGATATGATCAATGAGGAACTCCGCACGCTGATCGTGACCGTGCTCGATGCGACTCGTCTGGATGATTTCCCGACCAAAGAGGGTTGGCAATGCGACTATTGCGATTTTCGTTTGATCTGTCCGGCTAAGCGGCACGAGCTGTTGCTCAATGGTGAGATCGAGGAAAAATCCCCGGCGGAGCGAACCCCGGAAGATATCTACCGTCTCGCCAGCCGATTCATTGAAGTGGATCGAGAAGAGAAGCGTCTCAAGACCGAGAAGGAAGGGCTGAAGGAGGAGCTTGCCGACATAGCCCGGCAACAGGGATTGAGCTCCCTCCAGGGAGAAAAGGGAACGGTTAAAGTATCGATTCGACGTTCCGAAAAATTCATTACCAAAACGCGGGATGAGGAAAAATTCCATCAACTCAATCGGATCGTGCGCAGTTTACCGCTGGATGAATTTCTCGTTGTCGATACCCGAGCGCTGATGAAAGAAGGCTATGCCCCTAAACGGTTGGACACGACAACCCTGGAGGCTCTGAAGCCGTTCGTTATAGAGGAAGAACAAGCGACGGTTCGAGCATACCACAAAGCCGAAAGTGAGCCGGACGCCGACTGAACGCAACTACGGGGGCTTGCGACCAATCATCACTGATCCTATATTACTGCTGAGCCATAACCTTCGAAGCTGAAGCCTTCAGAGGTGCGAATGAAGCGACGAGAGTTTTTGATCAAGACCTCCAAAGCGGTTGCTTTGACCGCGGTCTCGGGCGCGACGGCCTTATTTTTCCATAATCGACCGGTGTTAAGCTATGAAAAGCCCCGCCTGAGGAGTGCCGATTTTACCATCGCTCAGGATAAATCTCTGCCGGGAGTAGTGCTGGTGCGGGACGAGGATCATACTCGGGCGTTGCGACGTTCGCTCGATGCTATCGGCGGAATCAAGCGGTTCGTTAAGAGCGGAGAAAGGGTAACGATCAAGCCGAACGTAGGTTGGGATCGCGCTCCGGCCCAGGCGGCCGATACCAATCCGCTGCTGGTGGGTGAAATGGTGCGGCTTTGTCTGGAAGCGGGAGCGGCTTCGGTGATAGTGGCGGATGTTACCTGCAATGATCCCAGGCGCTGTTTTCTGCGCTCCGGCATCAAGGAAGCGGCCGAAAAGGCCGGGGCGACCGTACATCTGGAAGCGGATGAGGACTTCATAACAGTCGATCTGGGTGGAGAGATGTTGACCTCCTGGCCGGTTCTCAAGTATTTCCTGGAGACGGACCGGCTGATCAATATGCCGATCGTTAAACAGCATTCATTGCCGTCCTGCACGATTGGGTTGAAAAACCTCTACGGAATACTTGGCGGTTCTCGCAACCGACTGCATCAGAAGATCGACCAGTCGATTGTCGACCTGGCCAATTTCTGTCATCCTACGCTTACGGTGGTCGATGCCACCCGCGTTCTGCTTCGGGGGGGACCGCAGGGAGGCTCGCTCGATGATGTCGCAATCGAAAACACAGTGATCTGTGCTACCGATCCGGTTGCGGCCGACTCGCGTGGGGCGGAGTTCCTTGGATTACGCGGTGAACAGGTAGGGCATATCGTGTTGGCTGAGAAAAGCGGCCTGGGGCAGGTCGATTATAATCTGTCCGGATACAAAGAGATTGTCTGATGAATATCCGCACCGTTCGCAATCTTCGTCGTGCTTCACAGATTTTTTTCTTCGGGTTATTTTTCTGGCTTATTCTCAGGACCAACTTCGATGTCGGGAGTCAGGTTGATAGCACCGGACGAATTATTCTGCCTTATCCGGTGTCGATCGCGCTCGAGTTCGATCCGCTAACGGCTCTGTCGACACTGCTGGCCAACGGCACCCTGTACAAAGGACTCTTGTGGTCGCTGGTGATTCTGATCCCGACCATTTTCATCGGGCGGTTTTTCTGCGGCTGGATCTGCCCTTTGGGAACACTCAATCATTGGTGCTCGGAGCTGACCTCGGAACGACGCAAGCGACGCGGTAAAGGAAAAATCGAGTCGAATCGGTATCATTGGTACCAGCGGATCAAATACTACCTGCTCTTTTTCATGCTGGCGGCCGCGTTGTTCGGATCGCTTCAGACCGGTTTACTCGATCCCCTGCCGTTGCTGGCGCGGTCGCTGGGTACGGTGGTGCTGCCGACCGTTCACACTGCCGCGTTAGGGACACTGGGCTGGGTGAGTTCGTTAGGCTGGCCGCCGTTGACCGCTGCGGCACAGTTCGTATACGATTTGATCACACCGATGCTGCTGAACTTCCGCCAGATGCATTTCCACGGCATTTTGACGATTGCCCTTCTGTTCGGACTGATTCTGATAGCCAATCGCTTTATTACTCGTTTCTGGTGTCGCGGCATTTGTCCGTTGGGGGCGCTGCTGGGTTTGTTCTCACGCTTTGCCGTTTTCGGACTGGTCAAAGATAAAAGTACCTGCGATCATTGCGGGCTATGTGTGCTTGCCTGTCAGGGTGGAGACGACCCCGAGATCGGCCGCAAATGGCGACAGGCGGAATGTCATCTGTGCCTTAACTGCCAGGCGGTTTGTCCGCAGGGATCACTCAAATTTAAGTTTTTCCCGCATCAGGAAGATGAACAGGAGAATCCTGCGACCGAGCCGAAAATCGATATCTCCCGTCGTAAAACGGTTGTTGCTATTGCCGCCGGAGTGGCAGCCGTGCCGTTGTTACGCAGCGGCGATGCTTTTGAGGTAAACGCCAATCCGAAGCTTATTAGACCGCCCGGATCGGTGGCGGAAGCGGATTTTCTCTCGCGTTGTATTCGCTGCGGACAATGTATGCGGGTATGCCCTAACAATGCCTTGCACCCTACTATGCTCGAATCTGGTCTGGAAGGGATCTGGACGCCGATTCTGATTCCGCGTATCGGATATTGTGAACCTACTTGTACTCTCTGCGGTGAGGTCTGTCCCACCGGGGCTATCCTGCACCTGACACAGGGTGAAAAAGTCGGTGATGCCGAACATGAACCGAACCGGATCGGGACGGCATTTATCGACCATGGTCGCTGTCTTCCCTGGGGAATGGCGCGACCGTGTATCGTATGCGAGGAATGGTGTCCGACAACCCCCAAGGCGATCTACCTGGAGACGGTAACCGTATCCGACCGCGAAGGCTCATCGGTGGAAGTCAAGCGACCGCACGTCGATCCTGCGGTCTGCACCGGCTGCGGCGCCTGCGAATTCGCCTGCCCCGTGGTTGACCGTCCGGCGGTATATGTTACCTCGGTGGGGGAGTCGCGCTCGCGGGAGAATCAAATTCTTCTTGAAAGGAATAAACAGCCGCTCGCCGACGGTTGATATTTCATAGGAGTCAAAATGAAACGATCGATTAACATAGTGCTGCTGATGCTCTTCATAATCGCGGGATGTGGAACATCCGACAAAGAAACGAACGGCTTAAGAACGGCCGACATGCTGCCTGAAATGATTGGCTCGACCGGAATCAGCCAGGTCGGTGATGTGCATACATATCTGGGGGAGAATCTGTATCAGTATATCGACGGCGGCGCTGAGCTTTATCACAAGTATGGTTTTATCGAAGTCTCCACCGCCGACTATCAAAAGAGCAGCGCCGAGATGGTGGCCGACATCTATCAATTCGATACGCCGCTGCACGCTTATGGTCTTTATTCGATGTTTCGGCCGGAAAATCCTGACTTTATCAAACTTGGCGCTGAGGGATACACTGCGCCCGCAACGATCACGTTCACGGCCAATCGCTATATGGTGAAGTTAACGGCATACGAGGACAGCGATGAAACGGCGCTGGCAATGGTCAATCTGGCTGATTTTATCGAGAAGCAGATCGAACAAACCGGGGGCGAGTCAGGCAAGCCAACCGCCTTCAATCGTTTTCCCACCGACTTGCGTGTCGACGGCACCGATCAGTTCTGGGCGGCGGAGTTTGCCGGACAGAAGTTCATGACCTCGGTTTACAGTGTCGATTATCTGATCGACTCCGTACGAATTACATTGTTCTTCTCCGATGAAGAACCTGACCGTAAGATGCTTGACTGGTCGGTTGTAGCCGAACAGACTGGGAAACTGAAGGCAAATCCTGACGGACTGACATTCGACGACGACAAGGGCTTCACCACAACCGACGGGTATTACGGCACGATCGTAGTCGGTATGAAGGGGGTAAGACTGGTCGGTGTGCTTGGCTACGAGGCATCATTGGAGTCGTTCGTAGCCGGTTGGCTCAACTCGCTCGGATCGCCCGAGGCGCCTTAACGATATGCGGTGCGAACGGCGCCGCCGAAAGCCATCGCGGCTATCACGGCGACACCTATGATAATGGAGTTGACGCCAACAAGCGGAAGCAGGACCGGTAAAATGACCAGACCCGCCAGGGCTGAGCCGATCAACTCCACCGTATAACTAATCCCGCGATTGCAGAGAACCACATCCTCATAATAACGCCGTGAAGCCGCTACGAACAGCGAACCGGTGGCGAGCGCCGTGACGAGCAGGAACAGACTGTGATAGATCAACAGTAACGAATGGTTGATGAGATTATGAGTCAGCCACAACGATAAAGCAGCTACGATCAGGATAATGAGCGAAGAGTATTCGAGAGCGCCGCTTTTACTCGATGCCGCTGAGGCGGCGCCGATAGAAAGTCCCAGCATGAACGTCCCTATCAGGATCGCCAGGTCGGAATAAAGATAACCGACCGCTGTCTGAAACAGATAGAACGAAATAAGCTCCAGCGTCAACGAGGCGAACCCAGCCACGAATAAAAGCGCCAGACCGTAGCGAGGGTATTGTGGTTTCCCGGCAAAGAGCGGCCAAAGCAGGAATCCGAGAATCACAACGATAGCGATGATTACCGCGACCGGGCTGTCGATAAAAGCCGAAACGATTGTCAGGCTTCCGTCCGCACGGGCGTTGACCAGAAGTTGCCGTTTTACCAGTTGGGGTTTCGCCGGGCTGTTGGACGGATCACTGTTGTCCAGCGCTTGTTCGAGACGGTCGCGCCGAAACGGATCGGTTCTTTCAAGAAGCAGATCGGATCTGATATAATCGGGTTGGATAGGGAGAGAATCGATTCGTGCCTTGAGGATGTCGGTATTTTCAAGGATAGGCGCATCTGACGCCAGGAACCAGGTCGAGGGCCCGGGCCAGACGGACACATACGGAAAGAACTCCTGCAGTTGAGCCCGAATCGGCGCGAGAAGGAAAGCGGTTTCATCGCTGACATAGCGCTCGGAATCATACGGGGTGATAAGCAGCAACAGTCCACCCGGTTTGAGGGCGTGACGAATGTTTGACAGGTAAACCGGTGAATAAAACCGTGCTGACTGATAACTTTCTACCAGACCCGGATTCAAAACGATCGCATCGAAACGCCCGGCGAAAGTTCTGTCGGCCAACTCCTGCTCGATTGTACCGTCATAGCGGACGACACCGCTGTTGAAATCAATGCTCCGGTCGAGCGACAAAGACAGTTCCCGGCGTGGGTCGACCGTCACGACCTGAACCGATTCGATTTGTGCCGCTAACTGCATCAAGCCGAACTCACCGCGGCCGACCACGAGAATTTCATTTATGTCCGGTCGCTGGAGCATCGGAATTAACAGACTCGTCTCAGCGCTTTCACGATCCGGGAAAACTGCCTCGGTGCGGCCATCGGTCAGAAGAATAACGGAGCTTTCTCTTTCCAGGATTGTCTGGTGCCCGTAATGAGTGTCGAACGATGCTGCTACGGTGTAAGGTTCATATCGAATTTGGTCAAGCATACGGTCAAGGCCGGAGCGGTCGCGGCCGAGGACGATCATCACTACGGCCGTCACGCACAGCGCCAGTCCGACCAACGCCAGGCGCGGCTTGCTGATTAAAAGCAGATTGGTGAGAACAACGGCTCCTATGACCAGCGACATGGTAAAGCCGGTCAATATCGGTCCTACCAGCAACGCAATCGTCAAGCCGCCCAGGAACGAACCGATTCCCTCGAATAAATATACATGAATAATCGAATCAACCGGACGCCAACCCTCACGACTGATTGCGGTGAACAGCATGCCTGATAAAAACGCCAACGGTATGGGCAATATCAGGGAGAGCAGGGAGGCATAGCTGAACGGGACAACCTCGATCGGTACGCCTGTCAGCCAGGTCGGAACGATACGGGTTAATGCCAATGTCATTGGCAGGACAACCACCGAGGCCGCGAAAAGCAGGTTCGACCTTAAGCTGTTTCTTAACTTTCCGGATAAAAAGGAACCCAGGGCTACAGCCGTCAGCCAACCGGTTAAACCGAGACCGATCAGTATTTCGCTGCCGCCGAAACTTCCGACCAATTCCTTAAGCAACAACACCTGGCCGCCAACCGAGAGGAAGCCCAGTAGAATCCCTTTACGCCTCATTTAGAACCTTCCGGGGATAGGTGTGTCGCAGAATCGGCATCGGCCGTCTTTGAGATTGTTGACGGTGATGCTGTAACCACGTCTTCCGATCACTGTCTTCCCGCATTGCGGACAATAAGTGCTTTCGGCTTCATGGCCGGGTAAATTGCCGAGATACACGTAATGGAGCCCTTCGGCGCGACAGATTGCCAGAGCTCGTTCCAGCGTTGACTGCGGAGTCATCGGCAGGTGCCGAAGCAGATATTGCGGATGGAAACGCGAAAAATGAATTGGGACATCGACGCCGAGGTTTGTCTTGATCCATTTGGCTAAATCGCGAAATTCTTCATCGGTGTCGTTTAACGTAGGTACGGTCAGATACACCAACTCCAGCCATATTCCCGCTTGTTTCATTTGTACCAGGCGATCCAGTACCGGTTGCAGTTCACCGCCGACGATATCTCGATAATAATCGGATCGGATAGATTTCAAGTCGACCTTGATCGCATCCAGAACCGGCATCAGCTCCGCCAGCGGTTTGGATTCGATATACCCGCCGGTGATCATGACCGACTTGATTCCCTTGTCTCGCCCCAGCCTGGCGATATCGTACATGTATTCGTAGAAAATGACCGGTTCGGAGTAAGTATAGGCAATCGTAGGCGTGTGTCGCTCTACGGCTACCTGTACGGCCTGGGCCGGGGAGAGCTCAAAATTCTCCACCAGCTCCGGTCGTGATTGAGATATTTCCCAGTTCTGACAGAACTTGCAGTTAACGTTGCAACCGGCGGTAGCCAGAGAAAAAGCCGTTGTGCCGGGATGAAAATGAAAAAGCGGTTTCTTTTCAATCGGGTCGATATTGGCGGCACAGGGGAGACCATAGACGAGCGTCCGATAAACGTCGCCGTGATTTTCGCGCACGCCGCAATAACCGCGTTCAAGATCGGTGATGTGACAGTGACGCGGGCACAACTCACATTCGATACCGCCCTCGGGTAACTTTTTATAATGGCGAGCCTCGTGATCGGAAAGACGCGGATTAGAACCGAAAGCGCAGGCATTTTCCACTCCACCCACCAGGCGGTGAAGGAGGTCGGTGTTCATCGCGGCCGAAACCGCGGCTGTGCAACCGATACATTTCAGAAAAAAGCGCCGTTTCACTCCGTATCCTCCCGAGGGCTAAACCGACCGGTGTCGAGCAGTTGCTCTCGTACCACGGTTATTTGATCAAGCCGATTCTGTCCCAATCCGATCCGGGCGGCTTCTTCTAAATAACCGGCGGGGCGACCGGCTTGTTCGAGCGTAGGCAGCCCATGACTGCGGCGTAGTTTTTCCAGAATATAGAGACCGACACTATCCGCCGCGACCGGATCGGTTGATACGATTATCGCACCGTAAGGTGCCATAGTGTTGGACATAAAACCGGGGCCTTTGTCGTATTGAATCCTGGAGGCATCGATAACCGTCAGACGATGTTTATCACGAATCGGCGGCAGGGCCGAGACATGAGCCGCGTACGGATTACAATGGTTGTCGTGGTATTTGTTGGGATTATGCACGGCGCCGTACATGTTTTTCAGACCGCCGGATAACCCGGCGATGGAATGATCTTTCAAAACCGGTACATTGATATGGCTGGTAATTTCTTCGACCAGCAGAGCGCTGACCAGGCTGTTGACCTGACCGTAGCTGAAAAACTCCGATCCGTAACGATGCGGGTGAGAATCGGTCCCGAGGCAACGCCGCCCGGTCGATGCGGCATTCAGTTTGTAACCGGCTCGTTCCAATTCGCGACTGGTGCGCTCCCAAACGATTATTTCGTTGGCGTCGAGGTTGCAATCCTCCAGCAGATCACCGAGCGCCTCAGTCAGGGCCACCGGCGTGGAGTTCTGACGGCCAACCAGGCAATTGGTTTTCATGCCGACGGCGCCGAGACCGAAAAGCTTTTTAACAGCGGCAGTCAATGAGTCGGTCTCGGTTGCCAGCATCAAACCTCGTTGAAGCAGCAAGCGGTATTCTTCCCGGTCAATAATTCCCGCTTCCGGTCGCCGACTATAGAGTACCGCAACTCTGTTCATACCTAGATTATACTACCGTCCGCCGAGTCGCTGTCAACCTATTTTGGAGATAGCATCGCATTACCAAAAAACTTGACCGAAACCTTAACTGGGATTATCCTCTATCTACACAGAGAGGTTTTGTGGAGAACTATGTATTATTTAACGACTGTAGCCGTCGTGTTTTTGACGATGGCCAATGCGCTGGCTGTACGTATGCCGGCAGTATCCGGATCGTTCTATCCGAGCGACAGCACCGAGCTGTCGGTCATGGTTAATTCGCATCTGGATGCGGTAAAGAATCTCCCGAAGATCGACGGGGAAGTAATTGCATTGGTAGTTCCGCATGCGGGACTGATTTACTCCGGTCCGATCGCGGCTCATGCCTACAAGTTGATCGAAGGCGCCGATTTCGATAAAGTTGTGTTGTGCGGCCCGTCTCATAGTCACGGTTTCGAGGGCTCCTCGGTCGGTGAACCCGGAGAAATGTGGCAAACACCGCTGGGACAGGTGATGTGCGATTCGGTGTATTGTCGGTTGTTGTCTCAAACGCCCGGTATATCGATTCATCCCGAGGCCCATCGCACCGAGCATTCGATCGAGGTACAATTACCCTATCTTCAGACGGTTCTGAAAGACTTTACGATTGTCCCGATTATTCTGGGTTATCCCCGTCCCGAAGCGATCCGGGCGCTGAGTGAGGGACTCAAAGCACTCCCGACCGACGATAAAGTGTTGCTGATCGCTTCGACCGACTGGCAGCATTATCGCCCCAGAGCGGCCGGTTGGCCGATGGACTCGCTGGGTATAGATTGCCTGACTTCGTTCGATCCGGATCGCCTCGACCGCATGTTAACCGAGCGTAAGGTGGAGGCTTGCGGCGGCAGCGTACTGCTGGCGGTGATGCGGGCCGCCCAGGCTCGTGGAGCTAACAAGGCCATGTTGCTGGATTACGGTGATTCGGGCGACAGGACCGGGGAAACCGACCGTGTGGTTGGATATGTCGCAGCCGTAATGTATAAGTCCCGCAACGGAGGGGAAAACCGGGATATGTCCTCGCGTCAGAAAGAAGATCCGGAGGTCGCCGTGCTGACACAGGAACAAAAAGAAACACTGCTCAGGATTGCCCGCGAAAGTTTGACCGGCTATCTCGACAACGGTGTTATTCCCGAGTTCGATATAAACGACGAACAGTTGAAACGTCTCGGAGCGGCTTTCGTCACGATCACCAAAGAGGGACAACTGCGCGGTTGTATCGGGCACACTCAGGCTGTCGAACCGCTTTATAAAACCGTAGCGTATTGTGCCGTTCAAGCCGGAGTGGCGGATCCTCGTTTTCCGCCGGTTTCGCGACTCGAGGTAAACGGTTTGCATTTTGAGATATCGGTTCTGACGCCGATGCAGCAAGTGAATTCTGTCGATGAGATCGAGGTCGGCCGCGACGGATTGATGTTGGTGGCCGGACAACATCGCGGTTTGTTGTTGCCGCAGGTCGCTACCGATTACGGCTGGAACCGTGAAGAATTTCTTCAGAACACGTGTCGCAAGGCAAGTCTTCCGACCGATGCCTGGAGACAGTCATCCACTGAGATTTACCGTTTCCAGGCGTTGGTGTTCGAAGAGCGGCAATCACATTCCGGTTTATAACACCAGTTCCGCGAATTTGTGGAAGACATCGACCGTTCGCACGACGCCCACGACAATTCCGTCTTTGAGGACCGGCAGGAGGCTGAATTTGTTGGCGTTCATATCGTAGACAGCCTGCACGATATTGTCGTTGTAGTCGGCGGTGGCCTTAACGGGAATCATTACCTCCACGACCGGACGCTCACAACGAGCGCGAACTCCTTCGATGATCTCTTCGTAGGTGTAAAACGATTCAGAGCCTTTGGTCGCGCTGAACACGGCGCGGCGTTCTTCAAGCGGCAGACCACAGAGAAACTCCGGTTCCAGACCGCGAAGGATGTCCCGGCGTCGCACCATTCCCACCAGTTGGTACTTCTCGTCGAATACCAGTGCTACGCGCGGCAGCGACTGGCGGCCTTCGATCATGAGTTGGGCGTTTTCGAACTCGGCCATAGCCTGGCGCAGGGTGAACCAATGCGGCAGATGCGGGTAATTGCTGAGTGGGATCATGATGTCGCCGATTCGGGTGAATTCCATGACGTCTCCTTACTATCTGAGCTCAGTCTTCATCGTGCCGCTCTTCCAGTGCCGTGCGGACAATATCGGACGGCAACCCGGCCTTGACGGCGATTGTCTCGACATCGTGACCATACACTGTCGTCATTTTGTGCAGGTATAGATTTTGAAATCGAGCAACAGCCTTTTCGAAAGGGGTGGTTTTGAAGAGTTCCTCAACCCGGGAGACCTCTATTTTACAGTCGCGCAAGCTCAGAGCTCGCTCTACCGCCATAAGAATCTCTTCGCGTCGAAACGGCTTGGTTATATAGTCAAACGCCCCCAGGCGGAGGGCTTCATCGGCAGTGTCGGATGACCCGAAAGCGGTAATAATGATCACCTCTTCGCTGCGATCGTGAGCTTTAATCCAACGCAGGATATCCATACCGTCGCAACCGGGCATCTTCAGATCGGTGATGATCAGGTCATATCGCTCCTGTTCGAGCATCTTGGTTATTTCGAGTGAATTGTTGGTCGTAATCACCTGATAGGAGGTTTTTTCGAGAAAGGTTCTCTCCAGCAGTTTGAGCATGTGTAGCTCATCGTCGATTATGAGAATGCGTCGCTTCATTCATGACACCTTGTGTGTGTGCTGTCGATGGAGGTGATCGGTCAATTGTATTATAGCGGCAATAACGTAGCTCGTCAAGATTGAGCGGTGGTCGTATCGCCGTCGTTCAGCCCCAGCTTTTTTATGAAATCATCGGTATACCAGCGGGTAACGCCGTCACTTGAGAGCGCCATATCCAGTTGTTTGGTCATCATTACCAGGCGACCGAGCAAATGAACGGCATGCTCGATCGCGGTTTCTTCTTTATAAGCGAGAGTGGCGCTCAGGAAGTCGCTTTTATGCTGACAGGTAAACTCCATGCGATTCAGTATCTCGGTAATAAGGCGAATCCTGCGTTTGCGTCGTTCCAGGGTAGCGCCGCCGTAGGAGAACTGCATGCGGACGTAGTTCTTGGAAATATCGTCGGTACACATAGCCTCGACCGAAGCCAGGTGGTATCCCATACGCACGTTGAAAATCATGTATTCCGACGAGAGGATGGCGAAACTGTTCTCCGAATACTCATGACGAGCGTAACGACCGGCGGTAATGCGGTCGATTACTCCGACCGGTTTCAACTGGGGGGGAGGGTGAACCGAAGGCCAGCCTTCTTTCTTAATGCCGCTCCAGAATGCCTCCATCGGTTTGGAACCGAGTTCCTTTTCGGTTATTTCACCTTTCTTGCCGAGAACGGTATGCTCGCGATCGATGAAGATAACGTTGAGTTTCATCGGGATATCGGTTTTGAGGCGAAGACTGATGAGCTCCTCATCTTCGATTCGCGATGCCCCGAAAAACATCTCCTCCATGGCGCGTTGATGGATATAGCGAGTGATGTCGTGGAACGTGACGCAGTTCTCGATAGTAAAATCCGCATCCTCCGGATGCAGCAAACGCAACGGTGAGATAAGATCGAGAACGCGGCCGAGAATATCGTAAATGGAACCTTCGTCCATCCGGTCGTATTCGACCGTACGCAGACCGATCAAATCGGGCAGGTCACCTTCGTAGACAGCCGCCCCGGTGGCATCGACGGTTACCAGCCGACCTTGCGGGAGACTGCCGGCCTCGGCGACGCCCACCAGTGTCGGGACACCGTATTCCCGAGCGATCGTGGCCATGTGACTGGCCACACCGCCAACCTCCGTCACCAGCGCCTTGATCTTGTTCATAACCGTGATCAAACCGGGGAAGGGATGACGAGCGACCAGCACGGCTCCATCGGGAACGTTAACCAGATCCGCCTGGGTAGAGACATGATGAATGATGCCGCTGCCGGCGCCGTGGCTGGCGGTTATGCCTCCCTGTAACAGACATTTCTTGCTTTTGCCGTCGAACGGTTCCGCCCGAACACGTGTGGTCATTACCTGCAAAGGGCGGGTTTGCAGAAGGTAAAGGCGGTTATCGTTGTCGATAGCCCACTCGATATCCTGGGGCATCCCGTAATGGTCCTCGAGTTTGATCGCGTATTTGGCCAGTTCCCGCAGATGCTTTTCATCGATTGACGGCTGGTTCTGGAGGTCCGGGGGGACTGCTTCCTCGCGGATGCCGCCATTCGAGTTGAGGACCAATTTCACCGGTTTGGGTGATATCGTCGCTTCGGTGATCTGCCCGTTGCGACGGGAGACTCGGAATAAATCCGGAGTGAGAGTGCCGTCGACCAGCGATTTCCCCAGACCGAAAAGGGAGTTGATCATGACATCATCGTTTCCGGGATTGACCGGACAACGGCTGTAGACAACACCGGCGGAGCGGGCGTCGATCATCGATACGCAGCCAACCGACATCGAGAGCTCCGACTCCGAGAGGGAATGACTGAGAAAATAATAAATCGCCTTGGGCGTAAATTTCGACGCCAGGACCTCGCGGTAGAATTTCAGAATTTGCTCCGAGCTGACGTTCAAATACGAGGCATATTGTCCGGCGAAACTGAAAAGGGTATCCTCGCCAATGGCGCTCGATCGCAACGAAAAACGATCCCTGCCCGTGCGTTTGACCAGTTCGCGGCAGGCTTCGTGAAGAGCTTCCGCCAGGTCCGGCGGAACCTGGTTGGACCTGACCAGTTGCTGGATTTCGCGGCTGACCTTGACCAGGTCCTCGTAAGAGCGAAAATCCACACGATTTATTCTCCGGCTGATTCTTCGCTGCAAATGGTTGGCCGAAACGAAATGCTTATATGCCCAGGCGGTTATGGCAAATCCATCCGGTACCGGTAACTCCAGTTTGGATTTCATCTCACCCAACTGAGCATTTTTACTGCCGACACTGAACGAGTGCATCCGGTTGAGCTTGTCGAACCAGCGAATATAGGCGTCTTCTCGTACCGGACGGTTACCCGGAAAGACAACATCGACTTCGTTGTCGATCAACTGGAAACGGTCACGCAATGGACGATAGCGATCTCCCCCCAGGGCGATCATGCAGTCGATCATCTGGTTAACGCCGCTGCGCAGGTCCTGAAGACGTGAACGGATGTAGTTCATGTCGAACAGGTATTCGCCTTGCGCCTTTTCTTCCATGTCGGAGATGATGCGCAGGACCTCGTTGTTGTGATCCAGCAGAGCGTGGAAATACTCGAATTTCTCACGAATCGAAGCGAGATCGGCATGAGTGTCGCCGAGATGAAGCTGGTTGTTTTTCTTCTGCATTTCAAGCAGGCCCGTTGCTAATGTCGGTTAGTTCGGTATTGCCGATTAAGCCTCTGCTTTGACGGCAATGTGCTCCAATAAAGGAGAGGGCAGGATCAAAATCAACCGTTTTGGCCGGTCTGTTTACGGGAGAGGATTCGTTGCCGAAGGCTCTACGAATGGATGTTTATCTTAAGACTCCATTGCGGCTAAGCGGCCGTGTCGCAGAAGATGGTGCGCGGCAATTCCTCGTCGCAATTTATCCCGTCTTTTCTGATGATGCGGGCCGGAGTGCCGACCACCGTACAATTGGAGGGGATATCGCGCATAACGACAAAAGCATTGGCGCCGATCTTGACGTTGTTGCCGATAGTCACGGGACCGAGGATAGTCGATCCGGTACCGACAAAAACGTCATTGCCGAGGGTGGGATGACGTTTTCCCTTATGTTTGCCGGTGCCGCCGAGCGTAACGTTATGGAACAACACACAGCGATCACCTATCTCGGCCGTTTCACCGATTACCACACCGGCGCCGTGATCGACAAAGAAACCCTTGCCGATTTTCGCTCCGGGGTGAATTTCGAGGCCGGTCAGGAAACGCCCGATCTGCGATAGCATACGCGGGATAAACGGAATTCTGATGGCGTACAGAAAATGTATCAGCCGGTGCCAGATAATGGCATGAAATCCGGGATACAACAGGAATTCAATCCCGCGCGCGGCCGGATCGTTACGATAGATTGCTTTAATATCCTCGAAGATTGCCCACATATATACCTCTGTCGGCTTTGGGGCCGTCCGGCTTAATGATTCTCCTGGTACAATACAGTTGAAAGGTAACGTTCACCGGTATCGCAGACGATCGTTACCACGGTATGGTTGGAGCCCAGTTCAGACGCTACCTTAAGAGCTGCCCAGATATTCGCTCCGGTAGAGATTCCGGATAGAATCCCCTCCTCGGCGGCCAATCGGCGAGCGGTCGTCATAGCGTCCTCGGCTTTCACTTTGATAACCTCGTCCACGACGTCGTTGTCGTAATTGACCGGAATAAACCCCGCGCCGATGCCCTGAATCGGATGTGGCCCAGGTTGGCCTCCCGACAAAACTGGTGAAGCTTCAGGTTCAACGGCATATATCCTGGCGCGGTAGGTGTCTTTAAGCACTTTTCCGGTGCCGCTGATAGTCCCCCCTGTGCCTACCCCGGCCACGAACGCATCGAGTTTGATATCTCCCAGGTCGGCAACGATTTCCGGACCGGTTGTCAGACGATGAATCTCCGGGTTGGCCGGATTGGAAAACTGAAACGGCTGAAAGGTGTCTTCGGAGGCGGAGAGCTCATCGGCTTTGGCAATGGCTCCCTTCATTCCTTCGGAGCCGGGCGTGAGTATGATCTCGGCCCCATAAGCTCTCAGAATATCACGCCGTTCGACACTCATGGTCTCGGGCATAGTCAGGATGCAGCGGTAGCCCTTGGCCGCGGCTACCATAGCCAGACCGATGCCGGTGTTGCCCGAGGTCGGTTCAACGATAGTCATGCCGGGGAGGAGCTTCCCGGACCTTTCGGCCGCTTCGATCATGGCTACGCCAATACGATCCTTGACCGAACCGCCGGGATTGAAATTTTCCATCTTGGCGTATACGACAGCCGAGTTTTCTCCAGTCAGCCGATTTAGCCGGATTAATGGCGTACGCCCGACTGCCTCGGTGATATTATCAAATCTCATTTGACGTACTCCTGGGCAGTAGTTACGATATTGAGATATAGATAAAATGATCCTGAGCCGATTTGGTTCCCGTTTTGGGACCATTATCGGTAATTATCGTCCTAAAGGGACGAAAGCTTTATAAAGGCAGAAAACCCGTTGTTTCTTACAGCCAGTTCTGCAAGAGCATCAGGGCCGTAATCACCACCACTGCGCCAAATAGCGACACTACCGTTCCATATTTAGCCATCGTGGCAGTATCCACTTCCTGCGTGGCGAAAGCAATCGCGTTGGGAGGCGTGGATATCGGCAAGGACATTGCCAGCGAACAGGCCAGCGCTGCTGCGATACCGCCTAAAGCCGGAGATATCACGGTAAGGGAAGTGGTTATCGGGATCAGCAGGTTGGCGGCCGCGGTGTTGGACATGAAGTTCGATATCACCAATCCGACCAGGGTGATAGCCACGAGCAACATGACCGGTGACAGTGATTCAAAAGCCAACAGATGTACGAGTATGGTAGAAAGCCCGGTGGCGCTCATGGCGACGCCCAACGTCAGACCGCCGGCCACCAGGATGAGAATATGCCATTCGATTTTACGCAGGTCCTCACGATTGATAATGCCGAACATGGTGAAAATCATCACCGGCAACAAAGCCACCACCGCCGATGGGATACCATGCAACGGTTCCGTCAACCAGAGAGTGACGGTCGTGGTGAAAGTGATAACGACCACTACGAAATCCCAGGTCAATTCCAGGTCTTCGGGAAAAAGCAGTTCGAGATGGTCATTACGAGGTTTCAGGACCGTAATCAAAAGGAACCAGAGGATCAGCAGGAGCACGATCACGATCGGGACGGCGAACATCATCCAGGTGAAGAAGGTAATCGGGTGGCCTAGTCCGGCCAGAACCGATGCCGCTACGGCGTTTGGCGGAGTGCCGATGATCGTACCCATGCCGCCGATATTGGCCGCAAAGGGGACGGATAAAACCAGCGCTACCTTGAACGGGTCGCGCCCCTCGAAATTATGGAACACCGGAGCGAGAATAGCGATCATCATGGCCGTTGTGGCCGTATTGGACATGAACATGGAAAACAGAGCCGTGATCGATATTACGCCCAGCAACACCATGTGAGGTCTTGTACCGAACGGTTTGATGAACGCTCTGGCAAGGCGGACGTCAAAGCCGTGCTTGGAGGCCGCCAGCGCCAACACGAATCCCCCGAAGAAAAGAGCCAGCACCGGGCTGGCGATCGGATTGATGAAAATACGATAGTCGGCTGCATTTTGCATCGGACCATCGGGTCGACCGAGAAGGAAGACCGAAAGAACAATCACCATAATGGCCGTGGCAAAAGGAGGAATCGCTTCGGTAACCCAAAGCCCGGCTGCTCCGATAAAAATCATCAGGCAAATTCGAGAGGCATCGGTCAATCCCGGCAAAGGGAGAAATCCCGACAGGGTTGCCGCAATCAACACCACCAACACCTTGAGAGTTGGCTTCCAGCGAATACGAAGAACTATTGCTCCGTCTGAATCAATATCGATTTTCTTACCCATTTTCCGCACCCTCGGTACCTGTCTCGTATGGCTGAGCGGTACCGCTGTTCGGTCACGTTAATTTCCGGCAAAGGTATATTTTAGTTTGCGACTGTCAAGATAATTAGATCAGGGCGGCGCTGAATTCTCAGATAATTCTGAAGATATATCTCAAGCAGAGATATATACCAATCATAATAATAATGCCCCCGGTAATAAAGCGCGACCACTGCTCTATCAGACCTATTCTGACATACAATCCCCCTAGAGCTTTGGCCGATAGGGCAATAACCATCGCGAAAAGCAGTACCGGCAGCCCTGATCCGATTCCGAACGCTACCGGCAACAGAATCGTAGAATTGGCCTCTATCGCCATCGGGATGAGACTTCCGAAGAAAAGTACCGCTGAAAGGGGACAAAAAGTCATGGCAAAGACCACCCCCAACAGCCCAGCGCCCCAGACACCCCAGGATTCGACTCGTCGCTGAAGTTTGTCAGTAGCCATTCCTGATCCTCCCGGAAGGCGAATCAGTCCGACCAGGAACATACCAACCAGAATTAATAACGGCCCCATAATCTCATTCATGTATTTCTGGAGGAAGTTAGCTGCTTCCGGAATGGAGAGAATGGAGTTGACTATAAGGGAAGCCACTACAGTATAAGTGATCGCTCTGCCTATGGTGTACAGGAGGCCGCTCAATAAAACTGCAGCCAGATTGTTTACCCTCCGTACAACGAATGAGATTGCAGCTATGTTGGTAGCCAATGGGCATGGGCTTATCGACATCAAAATACCCAGCCAGAGGGCGCTTGTTAGCGACAATAAACCGGTCATCGATTGCCGTTTATGAATTCACCGACTTCCGACCGGACATACTTGAGATAGGCTTCTTTGTCGTCGGTGTAATCCCAGATGCCGGCCAGATTGTGCCAACGCCGCTGATCGACGGGTTTGTTTTCCATAATGATCAAGGCCGGGGAATAGAGGTCGAACTCTTTGGCGAAATGTTTATTGACGGATTCTTCGAAGTTGATTACTCCCCAGGCAAGTTGGTGGTCGGCAAGCTCGTCCATGAAACCGCCGGCAATTGCCTCCTGAGAAAGGGACTCGAGCTTCAAACATGTATTGCAGCGATTGTTGCCGTGGAAATAATAAATACTATAACCAGTTCTGGGTGGAGTAGATTCAACTGTGGTGCTTGATTCTGCGGCTGGATCACGATGCCCGATTAGATAACCGATGCTAACTGCCACAAATAAAAACAAAAGTGATGTAATGAGTCTGAGCGGTGACATTGTCAATCTCTCATGCTTGGATATGTTTATTCGAACGAGTCTTCTCAGGCTTGGAGCATTTTCATAATCTCAGTTACATCCGGGACCCGCCCGCTGACTACGACCTTGTTGTCGATCACCAGAGCCGGTGTCATCATCACACCGAATGAAACGATGCGTTGAATGTCGGTAACTTTCTCGATATCGCAGGAAAGACCGGCTTGCTCTACCGCCTGGTTGGTATGTTCGAGCAGCTTCTCGCATTTGGGGCACCCGGTCCCTAAAACCAGGATCTTCTTCATTTAATCCTCCGTCAATCTTGAATACTCTGAGACAACAAGAGTATTCGATTCAACTTATCATCCTGCTTGTAAAAAACCATAAAGTATCCCGCTCACGGTTGCACCGCCAACCACCAGAAGAAGGTAGACGATAGTTCGTTTCGTCCCCATGATACTCCTGATAACTAGCAGATTAGGAAGAGAAACGGCCGGGCCGGCCAACAATAAAGCCAGAGCCGGTCCCGGTCCCATACCATTGGAGATGAGGCCTTCGAGAATCGGGACTTCGGTCAATGTTGCGAAATACATCATGGCGCCGGCTACCGATGCCCCCAGATTGGCCCATATCGAATTGCCGCCGGTCAATGAGGCAATCCAGGTGGTTGGTATGAATCCGGAGTTTCCGGGGCTTCCCAGAAGGAGTCCGGCAACAAGAACACCACCGAACAGGAGTGGCAATATCTGTTTGGCAAATCCCCACGTTTGGTCGAACCAGTCACGCATTTCTCCTTGTGAATTATTCAAGATAACCGCAAGCGAGAGAGAACCGATTCCGAAAGAGAGAATTGGATGATCTGGAAATAGAACGGCCAGAATCACGACAATTAACGCGCTGAGCCCAAGCCACCTCCAGGACAGCCGATACCAACGTCCAAGCACCACTGCCAGTACCATGGCTGCGAATCCGGTTATCCACCATTTATAAAAAAACACCTTAGCCATGAAACCGGCCGAATCATCTGCCTGACCCCAATTGGCAAAAACAAGAACGGCTACGAGCAGAATGAAAAGCACGGCATGATGATGGAAGGGATGTTCCGATTTGGCTTCATCGCCGAGCGCCATGGCTGCCGTCCGAACCTGTTCGGAACGCCGAAAAACGAGATACATGATGAGGCCAATGACTACACTGAACCCCACTGCCGCTATCGTTCTGGCCAGTCCCAGTTCCGGGCCGAGTACCCGGGCCGTCAGGACAATCGCCAGGATATTAACAGCCGGTCCGGAGTAGAGGAAAGTGGTGGCCGGACCAATGCCGGCGCCAACCTGGTAGATTCCGGCAAACAACGGCAGTACGGTACAGGAACAAACTGCCAGCACACCACCTGAGATCGCGGCTACTGAATAAGCTGCAAACTGGTTGGCTCCGGGCCCGAGATATCGCAGTACGGAGCCTTGTTTAACGAATACTGCTATCGCTCCGGCAATGAACAACGCCGGAACCAGGCAGAGAACAACATGTTCGCGGGCATACCATTTGACCAGAGCCAGAGCACCGATAACAGCATTACTTTGCGGACCTGATCCCAGTGGCAGGAAATAGGCAACGAGAAATAGACCGACAAGTAGAAACATGGAGCGGTGCTCTTTATTCATGCTGCTTTCACGCTATTTGAGAATATGCCTGTAATGATCCGCGGCGCCACGGAGTACTTTCTCGGAGCAACTGAAAAATTGCAGGACACAGGGCATCTCCAGATGATAAAACACCTGCGTCCCGTTTTTTTGCGAGGAAACAATTCCGGCGTTTTTTAGCACGGTCAGATGTTTCGAGACGGTGGACATATCGAGATCAACCATCGCGGTTAATTCTGCTACCGGGAAATCATGCTCTGAGAGGCGGTCAACGATATAGAGGCGGGCCGGGTGGGCCAGTGCCTTGATGACTTGTGCGCGGGCTTCATATTGCTGTTTTGTTTTATCGTCCATAAGAGTCCTTATAGTTGGCTGTTTGGCAATATAGCCAAATAATGACTTTTGTCAAGTCAACTTCTATATGAATTAGGTAAGTCAATTGTTGGACATAATAAAAAAAACGGCGCCTCCGGACCGGGAGGTCCGGAAGGCGCTATAACAGGTGCAGGGGGAGGGGAACTGCACCCGCGTTTATTTTTTTTATAACCGGAGGACAAGCCCCCTGAACTAAGAGCCAATATGATAAGTTGGCTCTCAATGATAATATAGCAAGGGTAGCTTGGCTGTCAACCGTAAAGGATTAAAAAAAACTACCAAGAGAACCCTTAAAATACTCCCCCCGGGAGGTTGCTACCGGGGGGATATATTTGGTGCCGAAGGTGGGATTCGAACCCACACTCCCTTGCGAGAACTGCGCCCTGAACGCAGCGCGTCTACCAGTTCCACCACTTCGGCAGAAGTTTTGCAGCCCACAATATATTGGCTGTTTCAAAAAACGCAATGGAAAACTGGACGTGATTACACCGGTTGTAAAGATTAAGCTTTACGGAAAGAGGCCATTCTACTAATAAGAGTCATGCTCATAGCTCATCGGATAATTGCGATCCAACGGATTACTCTTCTGTCGGTCTTGGCGGTTGTTGTCGTTTCCTGCCAGGGACCGATGGAAATTTCTGACCTTGATTTGGCCAACAGGAACGATCAGGGTTTTTTTGTTCTGCCTTTTGAACAGCTGCCATACCAAACATCCAACCTGGAAGCGTCGCTTACATACAGCGAGCCATTGGATGCCGACAGTGTGGAGCTTTTCGACTATATGGGTGGAACGTACTACCATACTGTCTCTCTGTGCAACAAATCCTATGTGTATATAGGTACCTACTTATCCACGAGGGACGAGCGTGCCATCTTCAGAGCCCGTAAGTACGTCGACAAGCTCCTTGATCGATGCATTGATGATCGGGGAGCATTGTGGTCGCCGATGGACTTTGACTTCGCTGTTCATGGTGACTCGAGCCTCCTTCTAAGGGCTCCCTGGTATTCAGGTATGGCCCAGGGAGAACTGCTGTCGGTTTGCAGCCGTTTGTTCGTTATCACTGAAGACAGCGTTTATTTGAGAGCTGCCCGGAAACTTTTTCGTTCTCTTACTCTTACTAGAGATGGTGATCGAAACTGGGTGACTTGGATCGATCCGGACGGCTATTATTGGATCGAGGAATATCCGCACCCGAGTCGACCAGGACATACTCTGAACGGTTTTATTGCAGCTTTGTTTGGTGTTTACGACTATATCCTGGTTTCCAACGACCCGTTGGCGTGTGAGGTTTGGGAAGCTTCGTTGACAACGCTCAAACACTACTTCAACGAGTTCCGCCAACCGGGGGGGAGGAGCCTCTATTGTCTGGGACACCGACACATGGCCTCAGTCGGCTATCACCGGTTTCACATCGAACAACTTCGGACTCTCTTTCGAATGACCAACGATTCACTCTTTGTCGAAGCAGCCGACGTGCTGGAGAAGGACTTCGGGGTGACCAACTGACTAACTTGGTCGGAGGTTGTAGAGGTGTGATCATCGGGTATGAAAAGGAATTCAGGGCGGAGATGGAATCCCTCCCGCGGCCAGAATACGCCCGTGTCTCCGAAGAGTCGTCCACCCTCTCGGTAGAAGGCCTTATCGATCCAGCCGTCATGGTAGCGGCCAATGGCAATTCCACTGAATCGCCTCTCGGTTATGCATTGTCGGATGTCACGCTCGAGCATCGCTGCCAGAGACGTATATTGGCTCTTGTTGATATCGTTTAGGGCCATTTGATGTAACCAGTGTGATTTGCCAGCTCGGGCTGTAAGATTGGCAAAGTGTGGTACTATGACATCACCCTCGACTTTGGCAATCTTGTTGAGTAACTGCCGGCCTGCTTCTGCGTCTGCTTTAGACGGTAGGTGTCGACCCGGGGGATAGAGCAACATCGTCAACTGTCCGACCACGAGTAGCGGGATCAGCAAAGACATCTTGGAGAGGGCACGTGACGGCTGTGAGCCCGCGAATGACATTGCCCTTGCCGAGCAGACGGGGATTGCGACCGCAGCCACCGCGTAGATCGGGATGAGCACATTTAGGTAGCTACCCAGATGGGTATAACTCATCGAGCATGATCCTATGACACCAATTGCAAATGCTCCCCACAGCAATCTCGATTTCATTCGCGGTGCCATCGTAGCGGCTGCTATCAGCGTGACAATTGCAACAAAGCCTAGGGGCAATTCCGGAATGAGTTGATCCGAGAAGAGCCGACTGGCGAGCCGATAATGAAGATCGTGAGTCGCCGGTAGATCGAAGAGATAGAATCGTAACCAGCCAGCACTCGTTTGATTGATCTCCAGCATGATGCCACCTCCAACCAAGATGGCGGTAAGAGCGGCAAGAGGGATACGGCGATGGTCAAAAGCGAAGGCCACCAGGAATACCGGCGCCAGAGTCACGGCAGCTGTCTGCTTGGTCAAGAAGCAAAGCGCCGCGACCAGGCCCGCCGCGACGGCGCCCTTGGTTGAACTTTGGCGCATCAGGAGGTGTACCGCCAGGAGCAGAAGAAATACGTAGAGAGAGTCCACCCGGGCCAGATCGTACCATCCGCCGCCAAGTTCGAAGCAGGCGGCATATATGCCGGCGCCAACGACAGCCCAACGCCGAGATTTGGTGAAGGATCTTACCTGAGTAGCGATTACAATCATCGTCCCACAGGTTGCCAGCAGCGAGACCAGCCGGGCGCCCGTTGCGGTCGGACCGAACAGCCAGGTGAACGGCGCCGAGACCCAGTAATAGAGAGGGGGATAAATGTAAGGAATGAACTCTAGGGACGGGGGAACATACAACTGCCTACCGTCGATAACTCGGAGTATGTGATCAACCATGCCTCCTTCCATCCATTCCAGATCGAACGGATAGCTGATTCTTAGGACGGCTATCATAAGGAACTGAACAATGAAGAAAACCGCAAAAGCGGTCGTTGCGTTGAGCAACCAACCGCTGAACGAGTCACTGTTCAGTTCGTCCCAACCGATGCTAATGGTCCCTATACGCATAATCAATGGTGACATGATAACGCCTCACAACCGATACGGCAAACCGAATTTAGTATGGAGGTTGCCACGTTACCTATTGCTTGACGCCGTTGCATAGGCGGACTATTCTTGTACGAACCGGTGGACGATTTAAAGACATGCTATGATCGTGGAAGGCGGTAGCAGATGGGACGAATTCAAAAAGTGTGGCTATGGGTGGGACTGGTGACTGTGATTCTCACCGTGGTTCGATCGGCCTGGCTTTGCGACGATGCTTACATCACGTTCCGGACAGTGTCCAACATTATTGATGGATTCGGACCGGTTTGGAACGTCACCGAACGTGTCCAGGGATACACCCATCCACTGTGGATGATGCTGCTCACCACGGTTTCGTTCTTTTCGGGCGAACTCTATTTCACTTCGATTATTCTCTCGATCCTACTTTCAGCAGCGGCCTTCATTATTTTGGTTCGGTACATCGGTGATTCCTTTTGGTCGGCGATGCTGTGTGTCTTCGCCATTCTTCTCAGTAAACCGCTGGTTGATTTTGCCGCTTCGGGATTGGAGAACCCGCTTAGCTACCTATTGTTGACGGTGTTCTACTGGGTATTTCTCATAAAACCCGGGAACGTACGATCGGTTCTCCTGCTAACTGTTTTGGCCTCGCTCCTGGTTCTAACGCGTCTGGACAACATTTTGTTGGTTGGACCGGCGCTGATAGGGGCGAACTTTTGTCTTAAATCAAAGGACGTAGTAAGAGTCAATGCGCTCGGCTGGTTGCCGTTGGTGTTGTGGTTGGTTTTCTCGCTATGGTATTACGGTGTGCCTTTTCCCAATACGGCCTATGCCAAGCTGGGTAGCGGTATACCTCGCGATGCCCTCATATCCCAAGGCATGGTCTATCTCATCAATCTGATCAAATGGTCGCCCTTCTCAGCAGCGTTAATTGCGGCGGGTGCGGTTTACGGTATCAACTGCCGCGATAGAAAGCTCCTCGCACCTACAGCATCCATAGTACTCTGTCTAGTGTATGTGGTATGGGTCGGTGGTGATTTTATGAGTGGTCGCTTTCTAACAGCCCCAATTATACTCTCTCTGATTGTGCTATCGCGATCGGAAATCAAACCGACTTTCACCAAGGAGACGACCGTATGGATCGGGCTACTGATACTTGGTTTGCTGTGGCCCTCGGCGCCGATCATATGCGGTGCAGATTATGGCAAGGGTCTGGAGATCAAGCGTTGGGATCATGGTATCTCCGATGAGCGCGCCGGATGGTATCAAGGTACCGGTCTGTTGGTCCAATCTTTGGACAGCCTTATTCCCAATCATCCATGGGTGAAACGGGGCTATGAAGCGCAGAACGGTCCAAGTGCCATCACGGCCAGCGGCGTTGGTATGCTTGGCTATTTCGCTGGCCCTCGCATTCGCATTATCGACAATCACGCTCTCACTGACCCGCTGCTGAGCAGATTGCCTACCGCTGACAGCCTCAAATGGCGCATTGGACATTTCAATAGATCAAAACCGGAGGGATATCTGGAATCAATCCAGTATGACGTCAATCTCATCGTGGATTCATCGTTGGCGCAGTACTACGATACATTGTGTATACTCACCCGTGGCAATCTCTGGTCGTTGGAACGTCTTGGCGTGATATGGCGCTTCAACTTCGGTTATCACGATGTACTTCTGGATCGGTTCCTGAAGCGCCCCTGGCGTCTGAGTTTGGATGAAGTGTGCACTCCTGTCGCTCTCGGTACACCGTTCAACGATTCTCTATGTCACGTGCTGTGCGACAACGGTTTGGTGATTGTGGATGTCGGGCATCCAACCGGGGGCAGAGTTGAGCTTGCCGTAGATCACAACGACTTCTACCAACTAGTATTTTATGCCGCCGGGATTGAACCGATAGAGGACACGATACAGTTGCATTGGATACCGGAGCGAGGGATGCGTGTCGATACGCTCGCGCTCGATGAGCTACTGCGTGGAGCTGAAATCGACAGCATCTGCGTCGTGGGATTCGGCGGTGACGGTAAGTACTCACTCGGGCATTTCAGATTCATTCCTTGACAGCGAGAAGACGAATCAATAAAAAACCGCCCCTGAAAACAAGGGCGGTTCTATTATCAATGTAGAACAGCTATCAGTTCAGATAGGCGCGGAGAGAACGGCTGCGCGAGGCATGCCGCAGGCGACGAATCGCCTTTTCCTTGATCTGGCGCACTCGCTCACGAGTGAGCGAAAACCGAGCCCCGATCTCTTCCAACGTCAAAGCCTTCTCATGGTTCAGCCCGAAGTAGAGGTTGATCACCTCGGCTTCGCGCGGGGTAAGGGAGTCGAGCGCCTTCTCGATCTCGACCCGCAACGACTGGCTGAGCAATGATTCGTCCGGTGAAGGCTGCATTTCATCCTCGAGGACATCGATCAACGAATTATCCTCGGAGGTAGAGAACGGTGCATCGAGTGACAGATGCGAGTTGGATATCTTGAGGGTGTCGGCAACCTCACCCTCGGTCAGCTCCAGCTCCTTGGCGATTTCTTCCGCCGAGGGCAGACGGCCGAGGCCCTGCTCCAGGCGACTGGAAATCTTACCTATCTTATGCAGAGTACCGACCCGGTTAAGCGGCAACCTTACGATACGACTCTGTTCGGCCAGAGCCTGAAGAATCGCCTGCCGAATCCACCAGACGGCGTAACTGATAAACTTGAACCCGCGAGTCTCGTCAAACCTTTTGGCCGCTTTAATGAGTCCTATGTTACCTTCATTGATTAAGTCGGCAAGGGACAGACCCTGGTTCTGATACTGTTTGGCCACCGACACCACGAAACGCAGATTGGCCTTGGTCAGTTTTTCCAGGGCCTTTTTATCGCCCTGCTTTATTTTCCTGGCCAGCCGCACTTCCTCGTCGGCGGTAATGAGAGGTGTTTCCCCGATTTCGCGGAGATAGAGGTCCAGAGACCGATCTTCATCGCGATATTTTAGGGATTGTTTAGCCACTTTACTCGACTAACTCCTTCCGTTATTAAACAAACAGCCGGCTCATCCTATGAGAACCGCTACTCTCTATACTTCAACAAAACACCTGAATTCGAACGTTATAACCGTATTTCCTTACGTGTCAGCGATCCGGATGGCTCCAGTACGATCAACGACACCCGGGAAACACGTCCCATCTTTTCAACCAGTGCCTGCAGTTCATCCACCGATTGCACCGGTCGATCTCCCACCTGTATTATTACCGACCCCCGCACGATCGAGGCCAGATCCGCCGCCGAGTTGGGGTAGACCCGAAGGATATAAACTCCTTCAACGAAATCGTTACCGGTGGCTCGCGCCAACTGGCGAGTGGCGGTAGTTATTTCCATGCCCAACCAGATCCGTGCGTCTTCGCTCGGAGTTACGGTTTCCTCGGGCAAGTTGGAGAGAAATTGATCCCGGTCCACGACCTGAGTCGTAAAATTAAGTTTTTGTCCGTCTCGGATTACCTCGATCGGAACCGGTGCCCCACCTTTCGCTGTCGATACCAGAACCGACAACTTTCCGGCGTTATCGACCGACTGGTCGTTAAACTTAACCACAATATCTCCGGTCCGCAGACCGGCAACATCGGCCGGAGAGCCGGCAAAGACGGAATCAATGGTGATGCCGATAACCCGGTCCATATTTTGTCTTTTAGCTTCACGCTGGGTTACCTCGTGGAACCATACCCCGAGCCAGCCGCGATGAGCTTTACCGCTGGTTATCAAGTCTGGAACGATAGCCCGGGCCAGGTTGATCGGGATGGCAAAACCAATTCCTACTGAAGCACCGGTTGGGCTGCTGATCGCGGCATTGACGCCGATACATTCTCCCTTGAGATTCAACAGCGGGCCGCCCGAATTACCCGGATTGATCGAAGCGTCCGTCTGGATATAACTCTGATAATCAGGTGTCTCCCGGCCGAATTGTAAATTGCTTCGACCCATAGCCGAGATGACTCCAACCGTAACCGATCTGTCTAAGCCTTGCTGCGGGAAGGGATTACCGATAGCTATGGCCCATTCACCGACCTTGACATCATCGGAATTACCGAACGGGATAGTATGAATCTCTTCTTCCGGTTCGACCTTGATAACGGCCAGATCGGTCTGGGGATCGTTGCCAACCAGCTTGGCCTCGTAGTTATAACCTGATGAGGTATGAACCCAAAGCTCCTCAGCCCCTTCGACAACATGGTTATTGGTCAGGATATAGCCGTCGTCACGGAAGAAAAAACCGCTGCCCGACGATGTCTGAACTCCCTGAGGTTGCCACCAGGCGACACGTTCAGTGCGCGAACGGGCCGAAACGTTTACTACCGCATCCTGGACCTTCTCGACCACCGCTACGAACGGAGAAACGTACTCACCGTTCTGCTCGATTAAAGGGTATACGTCGGCCTGTACCAAACCTGACACATCCCCCGAGGCGGGCGGGATAGAAGTTCGGAAATTAGGGGCGATTAGAACACCGATAGCGGTGAAAATAACAGCCATGATTAACATGGCTGCTGTGCGGGGCCCCTTAGTATGTTTTTTCGCGTCCTCGGAATGAGATCCACGTGCCAATGATCGACTCCTCCAATGAGACAACCGCATAAAATAGCAGCTTTACCCTGAAAATGCAAGGGGTAAAATACCTAAATTCATGTGCTCTGGTTATTAAACGTAGAAATTCATACTCAGGTGCAAAAAAACTCACCTTTCGCGGTAAGTTATTACTCGAATTGAGTAAAAGTGGTTGTCTTTTCCCGTAATGCCGTTCTAACGTGCCGATTTTCAAGGGATTAGCCGCTCGCATCGAACCGCTTAAGAGTTGACATTTAGTCCAACCTCATCTACCTTGCAGCCAGTATGCTCTCACCGTTTGTGATCAGAAAAGAAATGGCCGAAATCGGCCGCCGTCTCTACGAGCGTGGTATGCTGGCCGGTTCCGACGGCAATATCAGTGTCCGTCTCGATGAAGATCGGGTAATGATAACTCCTTCCGGATTGGCCAAAGGACGAATGACGCCGGATGACCTGGTAATCGTCAATTTTGCCGGTAAGCTCCTGCAGGGGAAAGGAAAACCCTCCTCGGAAATGGCCATGCATCTGGCCGTTTACCGCGAGCGTGAGGATATCCAGGCTTGCGTTCACTCTCACGCGCCACACGCCACCTCGTTTGCTGTAGCCGGAATTCCCCTTGGTGAAGACATTCTGCCGGAAGTGGTGTTGTTTGTCGGTAAAATTCCGTTAACCGATTATGCTCCGCCAGGGACCGATGCCGTTCCGAAATCGCTCGAACCGCATCTGGAAAACAGCAATGCCTTTCTGCTGCGTAACCACGGCCTCCTGACCATCGGTCGGTCGCTGGAGGAAGCTTATAATCGCCATGAGACGGTTGAGCATTATGCTCACATTGTGGCCCTGGCACGCCGTTTGGGGAACGTCGACACCATTCCTTCGGAAGATTTTCAACGCCTCGAAAAAATGCGGGCCAGACTCGATAAGTTCTGGGATCAGAAATCCTGACAGGTTCTTCAATGCCGGTGAAAAAAGTTATCATTGAGAAGGCCAACCGCCTTTATCAACTGCCGCTTGATTTGGAGTCATACGTTTCTCCCAGGCGGGAGCATACATTAATCAAGAGGACCGAACTGATTGATTTGGCTCGCTTCAAATGGCCGGTGTCGATATCCGACCATGAACCTTTCGAAGCAACTTCTCTTGGACCGGCCTCGGTCGCTGAACTATCCGAATTGAAAGAAGCTATTGCCGACTGGTACGGATCGGTCCACGGAGTACGACTCAATCCCCGTTCCGAGATCATCCTTACCGGGGGAAGTTCCCGTACCGTAATGGATCTGGGGCAAGCGTTTATCGATTATGGTGACGTGGCTTTCGTTCCCGATCTGGGCTGGCCGGTTTACCGGGCCGCAGTGGTGGCAGCGGGAGGCGAGACGGTCGGGTATTCGGTTTCTCCTAAGAACAACTGGCACCCGGATTTTGCCCGACTCAGCACGCGACTGGGGCGAGTGGCGCGACTGTTGTTCGTGAATTCGCCACACAATCCGACCGGCGCGGAATTGAATGAGCGCGAAATGGCCAATCTGGTCTGGTTGGCGGGGCGAGAAAATATCTTCGTGATCAACGACGCTGCCTACCAAAACTATGCTGAAAGAAAATCGGTCTCGCTGTTGAGTGTAGTCGGCGGTCGCAAGGTCGGAGCCGAGATGGCATCGATGGCCTTTTTCTTCGGTCTACCACCGATGCCGCTGGGATTCGTTGCCGGCAGCAAAGAGATCATTGCCGGGCTCGAACATGTCCAGCGTTATCAGCGACCGTTTTTTGCCTCAGCCTGGGTTCAGATGGCTCTTTCGGCGATCAGAAAATACCCCTCAGAAGGATTATCGCAGGTTCGTAAGGATGGAACGCTGGCGGCAGCCGAAGCTTCGAAACTGCTCGATAAACTCAATCTCGAACGCCAGGATAGTGATACCACACCGTTTATTTGGGCTCGGATCGAGAAACGGACACCATCTGCTCGTGCCACCCGCGTTCTTTTCCGACAGGCTAAGATCCTGGTTTTACCGGGGATCGCCTTCGGTGAGAACGGAGAGGGCTTTCTGCGTTTGTCTCTGACGGCCGGAGCGAGTGCTTATGAAGCCGCCGTGGAGTCGATTGTCCGCAAGAAACGTATCATAAGGCTGGGGGACTCGACATGAAGGATATTATTCGTCTGGGCCGAATGCGTTTTTACGGCTACCACGGAGTGGCGGCCGCAGAACGGGAAACCGGCCGTGTGTTCGAGGTCGACGCTGAGTTGGAGGTGGACCTGGCCGATGCCGGTCGCACCGACCGTTTGACTGATACGATCGATTATTCCAAGGCATACGAAACGATTAAAGATATCGTCGAGGGAAAAGCATTTTCATTGCTTGAGGCGCTGGCGCAGGAAATAGCGCGGAGCCTTCTCGATTCATTCGATATTTACCGGGTTACGTTACGTGTGCGCAAACTTGCGCCGCCGATTGCCGGAAATATAGAGTTCATAGAAGTACAAATCACGCGGTCGCAGGCTGACACGGCCAAGCTGATCAGCGATCGCCGGGAACAAGAACAGGACGAAGGTAATGGCTGAAACTGTTTACATCCTCGCCGGCTCCAACATGGGCGACCGCGAGAAAAACCTGCATACCGCTCTCGACAAACTGAAGCGATTGGAAGGGCTCGAAGTTGTCGCGGTGTCGGGTATCTATGTCTCTGAGGCGGTGGACATGGATGATGAGGCGCCGGCTTTCATGAACCAGGTCATCATGGGGGACTATCAATACAAAACGACCGAATTGCTCAATGCGTTGGAATCGATCGAAAAGCAGCTCGGCCGGACCGGGAAGGGAGAGAAAAAGTCCCGAACCATCGATCTTGATATCCTCTTGTTCGGGCAGCAGGTGATCGAAACCGACCGGTTGTCGGTGCCGCATCGGGAATTACTCAACCGGCCTTTCGCGATGGTGCCGCTGCTGCAGATCGATCCGGATATAGTTCATCCCGTGACCGGGACAGCGGTGGCGGAGTTTTTGACCGAGGAAGGGCGTCAGAGCGTGATGCTCTATAAGGATCATGTCGCAAGAGATTTTTGAACCTAATTATATCGCCGTTGAGGGCGTGATCGGCGTCGGGAAAACTACCTTTGCCGGAATGCTGGCGGAGCGTCTCAAGGCCGAGTTGATCAACGAGGAGGTGTTCGAGAATCCTTTCCTGGTTGATTTCTATAAAAACCGCAAGCGATATGCCTTCCAATGTCAGTTGTTTTTCCTGCTGTCGCGGTTCCAGCAACAGCAACAGTTGATGGTGCGCGATCTGTTCGCTCAGCGTATCGTAGCCGACTACCTGTTTGCCAAGGATGCCATTTTCGCTTCGGTTAATCTAACCGAACGTGAACTGTCCCTTTACGACAAGATCGCACCGATTCTGGAGCGCGATGTGCCGCGTCCCGATTTGACAATTTATCTTCAGGCTTCGACCCCGATTTTACTACAGCGTATCAAAAAGCGTAATCTGACCTTCGAGAAGTCGATCGATTTCGAGTATGTCGAAGTACTCAACAGTGCTTATGACTATTATTTCTTCAATTATACCGACACCCCGCTGTTGGTGGTCAAGACCGATGGAATAGATTTCGTCAACAATCCTGAGCATTTCGATGATCTGATTGACCAGATTCGTAAGCCGATCAAGGGCAAAATATACTATGCCCCGGCGGGTGATTTGATAAGAGAGTGATGTATGCTATGGCCTACCTGGAGAACAGAAAAAAAGTAACCGTACAGACAATCGTTAAGCGTAAGGCCAAGGGAGAAAAGATACCGGTCCTTACCGCTTACGATCATTTCACCGCTCGCCTTTTGGATCAAGCCGGTGTCGATATCCTGTTGGTCGGTGATTCCGCCTCGAACGTGATTCACGGCTATGAAACCACCCTGCCAATCGGCATGGAGGTAATGCTGGCCCATACGGCCGCAGTGGCGCGCGGCGCCGAAGCGGCGCTGGTGGTGGCGGATATGCCGTTCATGTCGTTCCAGCCGTCAGTGGAAACGGCTGTAACCAACGCCGGACGGTTTCTGAAAGAGGCCGGAGCAGAAGCGGTCAAAATCGAGGGCGGCCTGGAAATGGTCGACACGATCCGTCGCGTGATAGAATGCGGTATTCCGGTGATGGGGCATATCGGTCTTACGCCGCAGTCGATTCATCGTTTCGGCGGACCCAAAATCCAGGGGCGCCTGGAGAAGTCGCAAACCTATTTGATCGAGTCGGCCAAAGCCCTCGAAGCGGCAGGCTGTTTCTCGATAGTGCTCGAACTGATGGACCGCGAGGTGGCCGCCAGGATTACCAAAGAGCTTACGACTTGCGCCACCATCGGGATCGGCGCCGGTCCGGATTGTGACGGTCAGGTGCTGGTGATAAACGATATCCTGGGGCTGCGCGAGGAAGGCTTCAAGCCGAAATTCCTGCGCCAATACGCCGATCTTCCACCGATCATCACTGAAGCGGCGGAGCGGTTTATCAAAGATGTCAAAGCCGGCGATTATCCAAACGACGATGAATCGTACTCGGATAAATAGTCGGTTAATCCTTCCGGGGGAAATAAATCAATCGTAATAATATCCAACAGATCATGGAGGAAAGAACATGAGATTCAGGACAGTTTGCACCGCCTTACTTGTAATGGTTTTCGCGGCAGCCGCATCGGCCGCTGATTCCACCGCAACCGGGTGGCAGAAATCACTTCAGATCGACTTCACAACCACCCAGACATCGTATTCGGATTCGTGGGTCGGAGGAGAGGCCGGTTCGGTCAACTGGGTGAGCAACCTCAACGGTACGGCCGAGAAGTCGCTCTCGGACTGGCTTGATTACAAGTCCAAGCTCAAGCTGTCGTTCGGTCAGACATTGACCCAGGACGCCGAGACCAAGGACTGGAGCAAACCGGTCAAATCGACCGACCTGATCGACTGGGAAAACGTTTTCCGTTTTACTCTTCACAAGTTCGTGGACCCATACGCCGCGGTGCGTCTGGAGTCGCAGTTCGCCGATGCCTCCAATCCGGACAAGAAAATCTATCTCAATCCGTTGAAACTGACCGAGTCCATCGGCGCCTCGCGCGACATCTATAAAAAGGAAAAAGACTTCGTTACGACTCGCCTCGGTCTGGCGGCTCGGCAGATTTTCATGCGCAGTGCTGATACTTCCACGGCCAATCTCGATATTGTCGACACGACCTACTTCGACAACGGTATGGAATCGGTCACCGATGCCGAGTTCGTGCTTAACGAGAATCTGAAATACACCGGCAAACTGACCCTGTACAAGGCGTTTTACTTCTCCAAGGAAGACGAAGTGGGCAACGATTATTGGAAGGCGGTCGATGTGAACTGGGAGAATATCGTCTCGGCTTCGTTGACCAAGATCATCACCGTCAATCTTTATACCCAGCTTTTGTACGACAAGGAGATCAGCAAGAAAGGTCGTTTCAAAGAGACCCTCGCGATCGGTTTCGTATTCAAGATGTTATAGGTTAAGACCTCTCGAAATCCCGGACTTCGGTGCCCCGCCCCTCGGGTGAAACGAAGGCCGGGTCGGGTGGGATATCACAATGTCGTAGCGCAGGTCCGTCTTCGAACCTGCGCGGGGCTCATGTGCCGTCAGGTGTTTCTGCCTGACGGCATTTCTGTTTGTGGTAGCTTTACACCGCAGGATCAGGGATCCTGCGCTATGAGGTATTCGTCAGGTGCCCCACCCCTTGGGTGGGATTCGCGAAGCGAGGTTTCGATTTCTGATTGTCTATTGGAAGAAACCGGTGAAATACAGGACTGCGAGCACCAGACCAACCAATCCCACGCCAACGACCGGGTAAACCCAGATCGGGATACCCGACTTGACCTCCGACTCGGGCTCCGGCGTCGGTTCGAACTGACGCGCCAGTTTGTCCTTGCGGTGTTGTTCGAACTGATCCCAGTCGTAAAGGAATTCTTCACAACTGTGATAGCGAAGAGCCACGCGAATTGCCAGCAATCGCTTGAGCATTTCGATTATATCGGTGGGGATATGCCCCTTGAGGTCGTTGACCACCAGGTTATTGGACTTATCGTAAGATGGATTGCGATTGGTCAGAAGTTGATGAAAGATAACTCCCAATCCGTAAATATCTCCCTGACGGGAGTTCTTGCGTTCCGGCGGTGAATACCAGTTCCGTTTGCGGGCGTTGTCGTAATGTATCGGCATCCCGAAGTCGGAAATCGCTACCTCGTCGTTGGCGCGGAAAAGGATATTCGACGGTCTCAGGTTGCCGTGAACGATATTGTTTTTATGAGCATGATCGAGGCCGGCCGCTACCTGCAGGATCGTCTCACAGGCTTTTTCCCATTCATGTGGGCGTACCATCCGGTCGGCCAGGGAACCGCCCTGGGCATACTCGGCGATAATAACGGTCGATTTGTTGTCGCCGCCGGCGCCGATGATATCGATGATGTTCTTGTGACGAAGTTTCTTCAGCAGGGTGGCTTCTTTGCGACCAGCCGTTCCCTTGGCGTGTTTCTTGATCACGTATAGCTTCTTGTTCAACTTGTTTTCGACCAGAATGGTCGAACTGAACCTGGTTTCCTTGATCGTGTCGAGATAGCGACATTTACCCAGGAAACTGTCCGAGCCGGTAACGCTGAAATCTTCTTTCTTGGTCTGATTTTGCTCGGTGCCCATGGCGTCCAGGATAGCGTCTTTTAGCTCCACAGCCGACTGGTAACGATCTTTCGGCTCGGACGCGAGACATCGCTGCACGATCTCATCGAAACGTTTGTCGATAGTCGCGTCGGCCTCCGACGGCAATTTGAAATGCCCGAGCGGCTTCTTGCCGATCAGTACCTCATACAGCATGATGCCGGTAGCATAAATATCGGTGGTATGGTCGACGTTGGTGGAACTGACCTTCTGCTCCGGCGACATATAGGCCAGGGTACCCATGACGACATCGGTGGCGGTGACCTCGGTATCGGCAGCGCCGACGATCTGGGCAATTCCGAAATCAGCTACCTGTGCGTTTCCCTGACGGTCGATCAGGACATTGGCGGGTTTGATATCCCGATGAATCACCCCGTTCTTGTGGGCATAATCCAACGCTTTGCAGACCTGGACAATCATCTCGAGCTTGGTCGAACGGGAAACCCGGTCGCTCTCAATCACCTCTTTAAGGGAGGTGCCGTTGACATACTCCATGACGAAGAAATAGCGGTCTCCGGCCTGGCCTTTGTCGATGATATGCACGATGTTGGGATGATTGAGCTTGGCCACCACCAGCGATTCCCGCTGAAAACGACGAACGATATCCGGATCTTTGGAAAGTTTGGAGTTAAGGATCTTGATCGCCACATCGCGGTCAAGGGACTCCTGGTGAGCGCGGTATATCTCAGCGATACCACCCTGGCCGATTTTACCGGTCAGCAGGTATTCGCCGATTTTAACCTGCTTTTTTTCCTGAACTGCTACAGTCATTGGTCTCTTTTCGCCAAAAAAAATCAGGGACAGGCCGTTTAGGCCCGTCCCTGTTTAGATCGGCAAAAGGGGGAGCAATCCTTATTTCAGCAGCATCATTTTCTTGGTCTGTGATCCTTCAGGACTGGTGATTCGATAGAAGTAAACACCGCTGGGCTGACTGTCGCCGTCAAACTCGACCTGGTGTGATCCAGCCTGGAGATTGGCGTCAACCAGCGTTACGACCCGCTGACCGAGGATATTGTAAACCTCAAGCAGGGTATGTCCGGCTCTCGGGAGTGAAAACTCGATCGTAGTAATCGGATTGAACGGATTTGGATAGTTCTGGGACAGGGCAAACTCGCCGGGGAGACCCTCTACTACGTCATCATCGACGGCCGTCGGGAGACTGACGATAACCGCACCTGGTTCAAAACCGGCCGGCTGATACATAGTACCATCGGGATCGGAAAAACCAACGCCGGTCCAATAAAGACTGGTGGGTGTGTAAAGCGAATCGAGGCCGATCGTTCCTTCGGGAGCAGCGGCCGACAGGGTGAAGAAAATCGTAGCCAGGATACCGCTGGTGGAAGTGATCGTGGAAATAGGGTAGGTGTCGATATTCGGGTAGTAGACAAATGACAGGGTGTCGGAGTTGTTGTCGATATGTTCGGCGGTGGACATCGTCGTCGGTTTGAGTGAGCCGACATACGAGATCGAATCGACCGTCAAATAGGAACTTTCGAACTGAATCGGGATCTGCAAACCGGCAATTTCCAGGTTATTGTTGGTAATTCGAACCGGCACGCCAAAATGATCGCCCGCCTGAACCACGACCGTATCGATCGAGATTACTCCGTTGAAAGTCGGAAACTGAGCCATAGCCAACCCCGGAAGAGTCAGCAAGGCCAGGATCATGACACCGATAGCTTTGTACCTCATACACTAATCCTTTCTATCGCACTTACAAACGTTATATCCGAATCTATATTGTGTGAGGCCGCCGAGGCAGTCCCGTGTGCTTGTCGATCTTCCTTAATGCAAACATCATGCCTTTCTGAGTAGCCTTGATATAGACTTGTCGAGAGCGGAGTTAACTACTGTTTTAACGAGGTAAGTCGCGAGGCGTCAGTTGGTTATGCTTTCTATAAGGAACTTCAATGTCGTTGTTCAAATTTTGCACAGCATCGTTAATGCGCATTAGCTTGCATTCTACATAAAAGAAAGCCGGGATACTGCATATCCCGGCTTGAAAGTGAGAGCATGTTTTCTGTAAACGGTGTTAGTATTTACCAATCGGTTTTAATGTTTACGAACATGGTACGGTTATCGCGCCAGATAAAGAAAATAATTTCGGGAGGTTTATTGGCTTCGACAGCTTCCATCGCCTCAGCCATATCGTCGACTGAGTAAATGTCATGGCTGTCGATACGCTGAATGACATCCCCGTAATGAAGCCCGCCTACTTCTGCGATACCACCCTGACGCAGTTCCGAGATAAAGACCCCCTTCAGTGTTTCCGGATTCTGATTGAAGAACATGTAATCATCGAAAACCAGATCGCGTACTTTGAATTCCAGCGCATCGCTTTCATACTCCGGAGCATCGGTTGCTCCGAGGGGGGCTTCGGCTAGGGTTACGGCCATTTGTAACGTATCCAAACCGGCGCCGTTGGGCCGTAGTAGGGTAAACTCCAGCGCGGTGCCCGGTCCCAATTCGGAAATAGCGCGACGGAACAATCGGGTATTTTCTTCGCGATTGACCTCTATCGGCTGACCGTTCAGTTCGACGATAATATCACCGACTTCGAGTCCGGCCTCTTCAGCGGGGGAGTCTTTGACCACTTCATTGACGATTATCCCGCCTTTGCCGTCAATGCCCCAGAAGTCCGCCATGTCGTCGGTTAAGGCCTGAAGCCTGATGCCCAACCAGCCGCTACTGACTTCGCCTTTACGGGGCGGATCATTGATCAGTTTAGTCAGACGGTCACCGGTGAGAACGCCCAGTAACGGCATGGCGTATTGACTCATGGATTCGGCAATGCCTCCATCCGGTGCGGTGTCCGAGGGATCGACGAGCAATCCCAGAATGCCGACCGCATTTAACTTCTCATCGTACAGGACCGAAGCCATTTCCACCTGACTGAACCCGACCGTCAGAGCGAATGATTCCGGGGCTTTTACCAACGCCGAGATCATTCCGACATCGGCAGCGATAGGCGGATCAATGAAGTCCGGAAGAATCATATAAAGCCCCAGCCAGTCGCCGACAGCGAATTTCGGGTTATCTTTGAACTGAACCGGTTCGAAATCCCAGCCTTCTGTGCTGACCGGTTTTATAAAACCAATCCGGGTGTATTGGTCGGTCCCGATATACTCCGCCTCAATACGCTGGCCGGATAGTGTTACCAACTCCACGCTGGTAGGTTCGGCCTTTACACTTATCCCGGTGAATGCGGCCATTCCATTATCACCCAGCAGATCGGTTCCGTCGAAGATCACCAGACCATCTTTGGTCACCACCGTGCCCAGGTATTGACCTTTTTGTTCGGCGGAGTGAATCCCGAACGAAACCTCGATCGACATATCGATAATAACCGTATAGCGTGGTATACGCTGTTCCAACTGCTCAAAATTGAGATCCTGAGCCACAGCCGCAGAAACCGCACAACCCGCCAGTAAGAAAACCAGAACTGCGAAAATCCCTTTTGCTCTCATGCCCACACCATTATTCATTGGTCTGTTCTCCCTCCTCCTCTTCTTCGGTTTTCACCAAAATGAATCTTGTCGCACCGCCCTGTTTAACCGTCATTAGCAACCGCGGGGTAGTATTAGCTCGATATTCTTCATAGAGTGTCTCGAACTGCTCCAAATTGCCAATAATCTCGTTGTTGATTCGGAGGATGACATCACCTCGACTCAGGCCGCCTTCATCAGCGGAGGACATCCGCTTTACGCCGACCACAAACACACCGGCAGTATCATCCAGTTGGTATTCAAGGGCCATCTGCCGGGTGATGGCTTTAACGGCGAACCCCCAGCCCTTGGCTTCGAAATCATCTCCCTGCAACTCGCCCAATTGGCGTGTCGTAACTGAAAAATGATACTTCTGATCTCCTCGCAGTACTTCGAGTAAGACCTGATCCCCCGGTTTATGGCTGGCGATGCGGTTGTAAAACGCCGGGAGTTCCTCTACGAATCGGGCTGAAACAGGCACCGAATCCATTTGCAGAATAACATCGCCGGCCTTCAAAAAAGCCTCATCGGCCGGAGAACCGGGATCGACCGAGGCGATCAACACGCCGGAGTTGCGGTCGGTGCCGAAGTATTTCTCCATCTCTTGCATCGCCTGACAGTGTAGACCGATCCAGCTTCGGGTAACGACGCCGTCGGCCATCAGGGCCTGTGTTACGTTCCGAACGATATTGACCGGAATGGCAAAACCGATGTTGTTCGCGAACAGCGTCGCTCGCGAGTTGATACCGACCACCCGGCCCTCCAGATCGACCAGCGGCCCGCCTGAATTGCCGGGATTGATGGCGGCATCGGTTTGGATCCAAAGGTTGTAACGTCCGGTTCTTTCGCCGGTAGGAAGGCGGACATCGGCTGAAAAATAACGATCCTTGGTCGAGATAACTCCGGCCGAGACCGAACGCGACAACGACAACGGCGAACCCATAGCCAGAACGTATTGACCAACCTGAACGGAATCGGAATTGCCGAATTCGGCCACCGGTACGACGCCGTGATATTCTTCGAGATTGAGTTTGATCACCGCGAGATCGGTCATCGGATCACCACCGACAAACTCGGCCGTTACCTGTTCCCGGTCGTACATGGTGCAGATAATGCGCTCGGCTTTTCCGGCGACGTGATAGTTCGTGACGACATAGCCATCCGGATGGAAAATTACTCCGGAACCGACCACCGACTGCTTTTCCAACTCACCGGTGAAATAGTTGGTCACTACCGGTTGAATATGCACCACCGCCGGCATGACTTTGTCGCGAGCCATGAATATCTGTTCCTGGAGGCTGGTAGCTCCAAAAACTGTAGGGGAAACTGCTATCAGAACAACGAGCAAGAGCAGAGTTGATTTCATTTTGTATCCTTCAATGTTCCTTTCCAAGGCTTTTAACAGAGTAAACGGATTAGAGTTCTTCACATAAACAAGAAAAAGAGACAGGAGCCACTAAAAACAAAGGCAGAGAAGAATGGGGAAGGAAAGCAACACCCTTTTATAAAATTGAAATGATCGCTCGTGATGCGGGCTTATTATAGAAGTCGTATGTCGTTCGAGCATCGGTCACAACACGATTAAATGCAACGACACCGGGCTGCCTGCTATGCCATGATAGAGTTCTTTGATACGTAGTTGCTGGGCTTGTTTCACCGGCGAGACTATCAAGTTAAGCTCAAAAAAAAGGCCCGGATTTGGCCCGGGCCCGGCGCATGTATGCTAATTGATCTTTACAGGTTATTTGAAATAGATATCTATCGATCCCATGCCCACATCCAGGTCGAGAGCAATGCTCGTGCGGGCGTTTTCGAAATCGTCGCTTTCCCATACACCGTCATCGACTTCTTCCAGATCATCACCGTGGAAGTCGATCGATGAAAACCAGCCATCATCGTCGGAAGTGATCTGGACCGGGATACCCTTGGGCAGCGTCAACTCGCAGGAACCGAGACCGATATCTATAGTCACTTCACAAAGCCCTTCGTAGTTGTCGCCTCGAAAATCCAACTCGAAAGAACCGGCGCCACCGTCAAAATCGAACTCCTCGAAACCGGAGTTGCCGATATTGTTTATTTCTACCGAGGCCGCACCGGCGTCGACCGAGAACATTCTCAAACGTTCCGGATTCTTGTCGCTGAACTCAATAACTCCGGAGGCAGCGCCGACATCGAGACTCAGTTCGACCAGCGGTAATCCTCCAAGCTCCATCTTGGCGTCGCAGGCGCCGATATCCATTTCCATTTCGATGGGGTATCGTTTGGAGAGCTTGAGATCCCAGAGATTGTCTTCCGTGTCGATATCACGCTTGGTCAACCGTTCGGTTTCCATATAGAGGGAGCCGGTCGAACCGTGTAGTTTATAGTCTATGTCATAATCCACCCGACGGGTATCGTATTCCAGATGCAGCTTGGCTGCTTCCGACATGTCCTCCGGATCGATGGTCAACTCACCTGCGGCAAAATCTATAGTGATATCCAGCTTTTTAGCGCCTTCAGCCTCTATCGTTCGGTCTACAGTCTCAATCGAGCGGGCTGCCGTCAGGCCGGCGCAAATCAGAATCGTCGAGAGTATTGCAGCCGTTTTAGTCATTGTCTCGCTCCTTGTTGTTCGTTGCCTTTTTCTGACTATAGATACGATTTTGCTCCGATGAGGTTTCACTATTCGATTCGCCGTTCCGGTCGGAGGTTGGCGGCGGTTCCGGGATTGGCGGCGGCGCCGGCGGCGGAGCCGGGTGATATCGACTGGGTTGTGATCCGATGTGTGGACGATGTCCGAATCGGGTTAGCGCCAATGCCCCGATACCGGTCAGGGTTGGGTAAATCGATATCAGAATTGCCAGTACCAGCCCGAAGATTCCCAAACCGTGGAGGAAGGAACTCGACGAGCCGAGCAGAAGCGCCACGATATTCCAGAGGAGCATGACGGCCAGAACACCGATCAGCGCTCTATAGACGAGCGAACGTTCGCCCAGGCCGAAGCGATGCGTAAGATAATTGCCGAAGTTGATCCCGAAAGAGACTGCACCGGCCACGATCGCTGCAATGTAGGCGAAGGGCAATAACGGCAAGAGCAGAATTCCGACCAGTGTAATGATCAAAATCACCGGCGCCATGATCAAGATAAATAGCCCCAGGAAGAATGTCTTGACGCGATTGTGATTGATGCAGTCATGGATATTCATGGTCAGACGCGGGGTAAGTGAGACCATGAGGAAACTGAGCAGGAGGATAAAAACCGACAGCGAGATGGCGACAATAAGGCCGGAGGCCGAAAACGGTACTTTTAGATCGGAAAATTCAAGCGGGGAGTCGGTTTCGAGGATCGTTCCGAGCACCTGTCCGCCTTCCTGAATTACTACCTCAGGGGCGTAAACGTCGCCGTCAACCCGGCCGGTCTTCGTGACAAGTACCCGCTTTTGGTGCGAGATTACATCCCCTTTGGCCCAACCCTTAACGGTAACCCGACCGAAAACCTCGATGTCTTCATCGACATATTCGTCGTAGGCGATTGTCACCGGTGTTTTACTGAATAGATCCACCTCGCGTCGTTCGGTGCAGCGTTCCTCGACCGCTTCCGGTCCGTCATCGCCATCGTGTTGCTCGCCATCCTGTATTGTCGAAGTCTGAGCGCGGTCGGGAGGGCCAACATACCATTCCTCGAACTCGAAGTCGTAATGCCATTGGCGACCGGAGGTGTCATAGGCGGTAACGTTATTGCCGTTAAGCTGGATTTCGTTGAAGATCGAATCCGTGGTGAGAAACTCGAACGTTTCCGTGGTGTCTATAAAAGTCTCCACGGAATCCTGGGCTGGTACTGTCACAGCGGACAGCCAGCCTAAAGCCAGTATGGCCAGGCAAGTTCGATACATTACACCAACTTCCTATGTTCGGCGCCGGTTTTTAGAAACCGGCTACCATGACATCGCCGGAAACCGACGAAATCTCAATCCGCGGACCACCGGCCCCGAATGCTCCGGCCAGCTTGGTTCGACTGGCCGACTCGATCGAAATCGGCACCTTGGTCGCTATTTCACCCGAGTGCGTTTCGATCGACAGATAACCGGCCGATCGTTCCGGGACCATAAATTCTATCGTTCCGGATTTAGTCTCGATGAAATAATCCCGTGGGCTGTTTAACTCCGTCTGGACGGAAACGTTGCCCTTTTCAGTCGACAGGTCGAGCGCTCCCTGAGTCTGCTTGATCCAGATTCGACCCAGTTCAGCTTTAATCCGGATATCGCCCTCAATCCATTGCAGGTCGATCGGCCCCTCCTTCTGACGTACCGTGATCGGTCCGTCCAGGTATTCACAACGCACCGATCCGAAACCGTTTTCGATATCAACTCGAGCCGTTACGCTCGAAAGCTCCACTCTGGCGCTAACGGCGTTGATTTTTATACGAGAGGTAACCGGAAGAGTTATATGAAAATCGACATCACCGTAAGCATTGGCGTGGCGACCGAAAATTTTCTCGAAAAAGGACCGATCGTCACCGTCGAGCGGTAAGTACTCGGTCGAGAGGCGGATGGCATCGCCGAAACGGTCGACGTTGATCTCAATTTTGTCCGCTATACGGCGGGATTTATCCCAGTCTTTACCGCGAATCCGCTTCACCGCCTCGATGATGAGCCGATTATCGTTGCCCCCGACCAGAACGATTTCACCCCGGGTGACTTCTATTTCAAGCTCCAGCGGCTTGTTCAGTTCGATCTCCTTCCGGAAGTCGAACCAGTTCTCCGCCAATGCGCTGGAGGCTAACACGAGCAGACCCAGACCGATCAGGAGCAGTCTCGGCAGCTTTATTCTTTGCATAAAGGCAATCCCTTGCAAATACCTAAAGTGCGGGCCGGAGTTTCTTTTTAAGAAGCTCCCGAGCCCGGAAAATCCTGGCTTTTACCGTACCAACCGGTATACCAAGAAGATCGGCTATTTCCTCATATGATTTATCATCTTTATGACGATAAATTATTACTTCTCGGTACTTATCCGGAAGGGATTCAATAGCTTCCTCAATGCTGATACGCTGTTCCTTGCGTACCAGCTCACGTTCCGGATGGAAGGAATAGTCCGGCACCTCGTATTCCACCTGGCCGTCTTTGGTTTCGACCGGCTGGTCGAGGGAGAGGGCGTGAATCCGCCGTTTACGGAGATGGTCGATTGAGGCGTTGGCCGCGATGCGATAGAGCCAGGTCGAAAAGCGATACTCAGAACGATAGGTGGCCAGGGAGGCGAATGCCTTCATAAAGGTTTCCTGAACCAGGTCGTTGGCGGTTTCCTTCTCACGTACGATTTTAAGAATGATCTGAAACACCGCCGGACGGTGTTTCAGCGTCAGTGCGGTATACGCTTTCTGGTCGCCGCTGAGTGCTTGCGCGATAAGGGCTGTTTCGTCGTATTGCAAACTTTCCACTTCTCTCGACTATCCAATACGCCAAAAACCACCCAACGGTTTCAGGCGAATCGCGTAATGATACGGACGGAGGGCAGGGCTAACAAGGGAAAAACAGTCTTCCTTATTTGGCTTACGAGGCTTTCCGGAGCTGATAAATAGCGTTCATGAACGCCTCGATCATGATGCGAGCGGTGTAGTCCGGGCCAGCCAGTTCGAAATTTACTTTCCCTTCGGGAGCCTCCAGCACTACTCCGACAAAGCGGTAATTGCGCAGGGTATCGGATGTGCCGGATGGTGTATAATCGCCCATAATCGACAACACATGCGTTTTCATACCGTCCGGCTCCCGATCATGAACCAGGGCGGCGGTACGTGGATCGCGGCTATCGGCAAAACTCATGCAATAAATCCAATGCAGCCGCTGGCGGTCGACGGTGATGTCTTTTTCGGGGCGGTAAATGACCAGCATTGCCGGATCTTTCTCTCCCTGAAGCGGACCGAAGGAATATCTCGCGGCATACTTGTCGGTCGGGCCAAGGTCTTTCCATTGTGAGGCGGTGGGGTAGACGGCGCCGGCAATTTCAACCGGTTTGCCGCGCAGATCGAACGGTTCCCCTGACATTTCATAAGGGATCTCGATTACGCCGTCATCATTGGGATAATAAACATGGCCGCTGTCGGCGGTGAGAGGTTGTTGATTCTGAGTTGATGGCTCCTGCCTGGTTTCTTTCGGTTCATCCGAGGAACATCCGGTCATGAGACCGGCCAGAAAAGCTAATGCGACAATGATGACAACGGACAAATACTTCACGATAAAATCCTCTCTTTGTCTCTTTGAAAATCCCAAAACCAAACCTAAAGATATCGGTCCCAGGCCTAAATGACAACCGCAATCTGGGATTGATAGGTTACCAGTCAGCCAAATCCAGATATGGCACGGCGTTTACCACCGGTTCACTGGGGCCGTGTTCTTTATAGCGAAAATAACCTGCAGCGGCGATCATGGCGGCATTGTCGGTACAGAGATTGAGGCTCGGATAGTAGAGAGTCATCTGATATCGCTTGAGGGCTTCACTCATTGTCTCACGGAGGCGAGAATTGGCCGCTACGCCGCCGGATAGGGTTACATGGCGAATACCTTTCTCGCGCGCTGCCCGAACCGTTTTTTTGACCAGCACCTCGACTGCCGCCTCCTGGAACGAAGCGGCGATATCCGCTTTGTGTGCTTCGAACTCCTCAGAGTCGAGCTTTTCGAGGTAAAGCGCTACCGCTGTTTTCAGGCCGGAATAGCTGAACCTATAACCCGGTTCCGCTTTAAGCGCTCGGGGAAAACGAACATAATCTCGTTTCCCAGATTGAGCCAATTGGTCCAGTCGGGCGCCTCCCGGATAGCCGAGTCCCATCAATTTCGCGACTTTGTCAAACGCCTCACCGGCTGCGTCGTCTTTAGTGCGACCGAGTATTTCGTAATGGCCGAACGACTTCACTTCGACCAGCATGGTATGTCCCCCGGAAACGATCAAAGTCAGATGGTGGGAATCGAGGTCATGATGTTCGAGGATATTGGCCGCCAGATGTCCCTCGATGTGATGCACCGCTACGAACGGCTTACCGGTTGCCAGCGCCAATCCTTTGCCGAAACTGAGACCGACTAGAAGAGGACCAACCAGGCCGGGGCCGATAGTGCAGGCGATCAGTTCGATCCGATCGAGATCGACGCCCGCTTCTTCGAGGGCGCTTCGATATATCGGAACGATTGTCTTGAGATGGGCGCGGCTGGCGACCTCGGGCACTACACCGCCAAACTTGCTGTGAATAGTCTGCGAGAGTATAACGTTGGATAAAATCTCCCGCCCGGCGCGTACGACGGCGGCCGAAGTCTCATCACAGGAACTTTCTATGCCTAATGTGAGCATGTCAGTGTACGGTGACCTTGATGGAGTCTGTCGACTGCTCCTTGACGCGGACTATGGAGGGGCAATCGATCTTGACGCGGGCTTTGCCGCCTGGTGTCACTCGGGCGAAATCGGCCGATGCGACCAACGCGGAGGCATCGAGTGAATCGACCACCTCGGGTGGGCCGGTGATAGCAACCCGGAGCTGTTGAGGCGTGTATTCGATAGTGAATCCTTCGGGCTGATTGAACAACACAATCGGGACATTGTCAAAAACTCGCGTGCGAATCGGGACGACCTCGATATCGAGCTGTACCGAATCCGGATCGACTTTGACGCCGTATCCTTCCGGAGCCTGTAACGGCAGGGTCAGACTAAGGTTGTTGCGCAGACCGCTTAATTCACGGTGAACGGTATAGACGGTCGTGAAGGAATTCAAGAGTGAGCGCGGTCCGGTAACCTTTGCTTCGGTGGGTTGAGGCACGGATATCCCCTTGACGGCGAATCCATCGTCCGGGAGAGTGGTGACATCGACCGTAACAGGCAATGTGGTTTCACTGAGGCGGTCAATCGAAAGTTCGATTGAGGTGGGGAATACCACCGATTGCAACGAGACTTCCTCGTTGGCGCTGACCATACCGACATTGACCGGGCTAAGATTCAAAGTATGCCGACCGGCCGGCAAGGCTGAGGCGTTAATCCGTAATCCCTCGCGTCGCCAGCTACGACGAAGAAGCTGTTTGCCGCTGGCCGAGACGATTACCTCAAGCGAGTCCGGCGGACTTTTAGAAAGAGTCAGATCGGTATCGAGGACGATATCGGTGACGGCCAGTTGCACCTGATGGTGGTAATTCTTCTCGGTAGCGACATGAAACCAGAGCAGCAAACCCAGCAGAATAGCTGCGATCTTGATAGGGAGGTTGTCTAACAGACTACGCATCCAACTGATTTCCGTATCGAATTACCACTATAGTTATCGGGCTAAGTTTACATTGTCGAAAGTCCACAAGCAACCTTAATAACAGCGGCCTTCAATCGACTCGATCGGGATTGTTCCACCAGAAGCGGGTGAGTCCCCTGTCGGTTCCGATCCAGACAAAATCTCCATCCATGAGCAGGCTGTTGATATCATCGGTAGGGAGACCGTCGGAAGTAGTGAAACGTCGACTGGAGTGGTGTGGATCGGTGTAATAGATCATAGTCAAACCGCGCCAGGTACCGGCCATGACCACGACCTCGTTGACGGCTAATGCCTGGATTTCATCCAGGCCGTAGCTGGCGACCAGGAAATTATCGATGCTGCCGGTTTTTACGTTCAACCGCACCAAACCGTCTCGAGTAGCGAACCAGAGGTCATCGCCGAAATACTGAATCAGTCTGACCTGAGTGGATAAAAGCCGTTCCCGGTCGGCTGCTCGCTGGAGTTTGCCGGTACTCGGGAAATAACGAAAAGCGCCGTCGTCGGTTGCCAGCCAGACGGTAGTGTCGACTATTTCGAGATCATAGACCGGCAGATTGTTCAACTGCCCCGGACGCACTACCAGGAGTGATTCGGCATCAGGGACCAGGATATCGAGGCCTCGTTCGGTGCCGATGAACAATAAGCCATGATCGGTTGCCAGACTGAGGATATTGTTGTCGGAAAGGCCCGAAAGTGATGAATAACGGCGCTCCACCTGGCGATTATCACGATTCATCACCATCAGTCCGTATGAAGTTCCGAGGTAATAATAATCCTCAGAGGCAGTCAGACAGTTGATATCGGTTGCCGGAAAGGTATTGTCAAGACCGGATTCGATATGACTGAACGTCAGGCTGTCGGGATCGAACAGGGTTAATCCGGTGCGGGCATCGCTGAACAACTCGCCGCCGATCAGTAACTTGTTCTCGACCGGTATAATCGCATTGACTCGTTCCTGCAACAACCCGAACGGCAGCAACTCGATAACGTTGGCGCCCGTTCCGGCTACTGCTCCGCCGTAACCCCAGGTGCCGATCCACAATCGCCCGGAGCCGTCGTCCACGACATCGGTAAAGCTGTAGAACTGACCGTTGGGATCGATCAGGCGGCCTTCGGCATCATAATTATAGCCAAACGGCGGGTAGAGCAGCGGCAGGCTGGAAATATGTTTACTGTCGTTGTTCAAAGTCGGAAGCTGATCGATAGAATACCATTGTTCGAAAAACGGATCGTATTCAAAAAGTTCGTCGGAGGTGCGGGCATAGACATGTTCGTCGAACAGGCTGGTCCAGATTTCCTGAATGTCCTGATGATCGATACCCTCAGATCCGGTCAATGGGTCTTTCCAGACATCGAGAGATTTGTCGTAGTGGATGACGCCGTTGGTAGTGGCAAAATAAGTACTACTCATCGAGCAGGCAACCGAGCGAACGAAATTGAAGTTCGACCAGGTCACCATTTGTCCCTTTTCGTAGGCCGGAACTTCCGGGGTCAACAGTGTAATCAGGATTAACAGCGTCAGCAGAGGAGATATTGTTTGTCTCATTTGTTTTCTTGTCCCAGGGTGTCCAGCAACGTAGCGCAGATCAATGCCGTACCGTAGAACAGCGATCGCTCATCGGCCATGAATCGCGATGAGTGCCAGGGTTTGTCGGCTCCAATTTTCTTATTGCGTATTCCGAGCCTGAACATCGCGCCGGGGACGTGTTCCAGATACCTGGCAAAATCCTCGCCTCCCAGCACCAGTTCGGTGGTCTCCACGTCTTTTACCGAGAAGAGCTCCGCATAGTTTCGTTTCAGAAGGGTGTTAATCCGAGCGTCGTTGATCAGTATCGGGTATCGTCCCACGATATCCATTCTGACCTTTGCGCTATGTGCTCGGGCAATAGCCTCAACAGTGCGCTTGATCAATTTGGGGATTTTCTCGACCAGCTTAGGGTCGAGCGTTCGGGCCGTGCCGCACAGACGGATCTCTTCGGCAACGGTATTGCGAGCCCGGCCCCCTTCGATCTGACCGAAACCGATTGCCGCCGTCGAGAGCGGATCGATCTCACGTGAGACGATTTTCTGCAACGACTCGACTATCTCACAGGCGACCGGGAGAGCGTCGATACATTCGTGCGGGCGAGCCACATGACCGGTGCGGCCGGTAACCGTCAGGTCGAAATCGGTCACGGCAGCCATGGTCGGGCCGTCGCGAAGGCTGATTTTACCTACGTCGGTGCGCGGATCGTTGTGCAGGCCGAGGAGCATGGACACATTGTCCAGAGCACCTTCATTGATCATCTCAACTGCGCCGCCGGGAGGCATTTCTTCGGCCGGTTGAAAAAGAAACCGCACCGTACCGTGAAGATGCTCTCGCAATCCGACCATAACCGCGGCTACTCCCAGCACGACCGCCATGTGTATGTCATGACCACAGGCATGCATGCAGCCCTCGATTGCGGACGCGAACGGAAGGCCGGTTCTTTCGAACACCGGGAGGGCGTCGATATCGCTGCGAACCGCGATAATAGGTCCGGGATGTTTTCCCTTCAGTTCCGCCAATACACCGGTTGGCATTTTCAATCGACGTATTTTCAGACCGAACTTCTCCAACAACTCACGAATGTAGACAGTGGTGTTGGATTCCTCGCCGGAGAGTTCGGGGTGACGGTGCAGATGACGACGCCAATCAAGCTGATCGTTATAGATCTGCTCGACAAGACCTAAAATGTCGGGTTTCATACCGGTAGCATAGAATGGCTGCCGGAGGAGGTCAAGCTAATTCACCGGCCTTCTCTATTAGAGCACTCTCTTTTTCGAAGCGCCGTTTGTATTTGTTGGCAAAGAGATGAGCCAGGCGGAGCGGTTCCGGAAGACGGTAACCGCGCAGGTTACGAACGACGATATCGCGAGCCAGATTAAGATCGCAACGATAACCGGGTGAGATGAAAATCGGCTTGACTTTGTCCTTGGAACGATAAGCCAGTCCAACTTCACGATTACCGATGATAATCGGTTGACTGCCGCCCTTTATTTCAGGCACCGCTCGTACCCGCCCGGCCAGAAGTTTGCGGGCACAACCAATTGTCGGTTTGTCGAACGCCAGGCCGATATGTGAAGCCTGGCCGCAACCTCGGTCATGAGCAATACCGTGTCCATGGACGATGATCAGGTCGGGATCGTTCTGTAATTTGGCCAGCGCTTTGAGAATCACCGGGCCTTCACGGTAAAACAACAATCCCGGAAGATAGGGAAAGGTCATTTCGCCGTAATAATAATTGCGTTCGACTATCTCTATTTCAGGAAAACTGGTAACGACGACTGCGGCATAAAGCACTTCGCCGCCGTAACCGTAAGCAGTATCTACCGCTGCGATCAGGCGCGGTTCATCGTGGTCGGTTATGAATGTAAGTGATGAAGCCGCATCTGATTGAAGTCGCCGGGCTTCATCCTTGTCCTGAGGCCAGTCGAAAATACGCTTAAGTTCCAATGTTTGATCCGTATCCTAATATCGTCATTGGTTGCCGGTTGGTGGGAACGGTCTGTATACTGAGGCAACTCTTTCTCTGCATAGGCATGACCTTAGGTCGCTGCCTATGCCTATTCTCGGAAAAACCCCAAATAGGTTTAGTGCCGATGGTAATCAAGCAAAAAAAACCTATTGAGAGAGCTGATCTGCAAGACGCAATCGGAAACAACCATGGTGAGGGAAGGACGCTACTAATTTTTCAGCCTCTGATTGGTCGATCCAGGGGCGGTCCCGATCATCCGTGAGTTTCGGAATATGGAAATCGCAAGCTTCAGCCCCGCCGGTTGCTACGGCAAAAACATGTGAACCCCAGAGATTCTTCAATACTCGCAATACTACGTAAACCACGCCTTTGGTCCCTCGTTCGTCATGACCGATCAGCAGGTCTCCGGGCATGAGGTCATCACAGTCGATACTGTCGCAGTTAGCTCTCAGGCTGCTGTAATCGGTGTTTTCCATGCAACGGGCAAGAAAGGCATAAAATTCCTTTTCAGAAGGGGGACGAACCTCGCCGGGCTGGATGAATGCCCGCATGTGATTATCGTGCACCATCTTACCGGAAAGCCACTCGGCGTAGGAGAGATGGCCGTCGTGAGTCAGGCTGACTTCCAGATCGTTTTCCCGTTTCTGATAATGCAGCCACTCGCCCAGGATCCTGATCGGGATAGCACAATCGGTGAACCGCTTACCGACCCAGGGGAGGTGCACCGGACGAGAGACAGAATCAGCTTCCATATATTTCTGTCCCTTCCAATTGCCGACCGGTCGCCAGCGATGCCATAACGGGAAATTAGACATCCAGTTCTGGAACGGAGTCTGATCGGAGGAGTCCGGTTTGTTGTATCCCGAAGGCTCCTTGAATTCGGTCTCGAAAGTGAAAATGGAATCCTTGTTGGTGGTAAACGGATAATGAACCCGATACCACTTGACGATTTCAGGCAGATCCTGATCAACCACCTCGGCGGCAGTCAAAAGAGGAGGGAAAGCGATACATAAGACCGTAATCAAGATAGCAATACGAGTCATCCTTTAAGCTCCTGCCACAATTTATAAGCCCTTCTTACATGAGGAATAGTGATCGACCCGCCAACAACCAGGCCAACCGCCATTATCTCATCGAATTCTTCGTCCTTTATACCCATTTCGTGTGTCTGGATGACATGATAAGCGATACAATCGTCACAACGGAGAACCAGCGAAGCGACCATCCCGAGCATTTCCTTGGTGCGGGCATCGAGCGCTCCGTCCCGATAAACGGCTGCGTCCAGGCCAAAGAACCGCTTGATGTCAAGGTTGTTGCGGGAGAGAATCACTTCGTTGAGACGCTCTCTTTCTTCCTTGAACCTCTGCGCCGAATCGCTCATTATCATCTCCTCAGGTTTTTCGCCAATATAGGCGCATTGACCTCCTTGGGCAAATGTAAGATTTGGGTTTTGTCCGGGATATCCTGTCATCTCAAAATCGTTGACAGTTTCGCCGAAATGCGGCTTTTTGACAGGCATCGACTCATGTTCAACCAGGAGTAATCATGGACCCGCGCTTGGAACCGATTGCACAGATATATGTCGCCAACAACTCCCTGTTCGATAATGCCCGTAAGGGAATCCCCGACTGTGGTTTCAAGGAGCGTATCAACGACAAAGGGAATTCTTACCTCTGGGTGGCGGGGCATATTGTTTCCAGCCGTTACAGACTGGCCTGTCTGATCGGTCTATATGAAACCTGGGAACACGCCGAGTTATTCAAACGCGGCGCCGATGTTCATCCGCCCGAGTTGTATCCGTCAATGGATGAAATTATTGAGGCTATGACTGCTGTAACGAAAAACCTGACCGAAACGTTCGAAACGCTCACGGCTGAAAAACTCGACGAGGCGATACCCGATGGGTATCCGGTCATGCGTAACACCGTTTTGTTCGGAATCAGCTTCCTGGCGCTGCACGAATGCTATCATGTCGGACAACTGGCCTACATTCGTCGCTTGCACGGCCAGGATCGTCTGGTTGGCTAAGTATTAGAGAAAGGGGAGAAGTTATGGAAATGGAAAAAAAGATAAAAGAGTACTCACCCGATGACCATGTAACCGGATACTTCGCCGTGCGACGTAAAGCTGTCCGGGAGTATGCGCGGGGACGATTCGTTACGTTCGAGTTGGGTGATTCGAGCGGGCGGATCAACGCCGTTATGTGGGAGCCTGATAAAACCGCCCTCGAGGATGCCGAAGAGGGAATGGTGGTTAAGGCGCGCGGTACGGTTGGTGAATACCAGGGGCGGCCGCAGTTGTTGCTCGAGAAGATACGCTTGGCCAAGGATTCTGAATATCAACTCGATGACATCATGCCGCACTCGCCGAATCCGATCGAAGACCGGCGGGGACGGATTCGGGCGCTTGCCGACAAGATCGAAAACAGCTATATCAAGCAACTTACCGACCTGTTTTTTAACGATGAAGCCTGGTTCGAAAAATACCTTTTAGCCCCGGCCGGAAAACTCTGGCACCATGCTTATATCGGCGGCCTGGCCGATCACTCGGCTAATGTTACCCAGCTGGCGTTCGATGTCTCCGCGCACTATGACTGGCTCGATCGCGACCTGCTGCTTTTCGGCGGACTTTTTCACGACGCCGGTAAGATCGCCCAGTATTCTACCAAAACCGTGATTGACTATACTACCGAAGGCCGCCTGGTGGGGCATATCGTGCTTATCGACCAATGGATCTGCAAAAAAGCCGAGGAGATTGAGGCGATGCCGCCCGTGTTGCTGGCCAAACTGCGTCACATGATCCTTTCGCATCACGGCGAATTGGAGTTCGGGGCGGCGGCGCTGCCGCAAATTCCGGAAGCATTCGTGCTTTATTACTGTGATGAAATCGACAGCAAGATGGGAGCGATCGATCGTATTCGGACGCATCATCCGGAGGGAGGCTGGTCGGATTTCGTCAAGATGCTGAACCGTCATTTGTATTTCAAAGGATCCGAGAGTGACTGAAAGCGCCCGATGCGGCGAAGCAGCCCTGAAGGCCGAGGAATTGACGCGGGTCGTGCAAACCCCCGAGGGGGAAAAGACCATTGTCGATCATTTCAGCTATGAATTTCTCTCCGGTCGGGTCTACAGCATTATCGGTCCGTCCGGCGCGGGGAAAAGTTCGTTGTTGCGGCTTTTCAATCGACTCGATCCGATAACATCCGGTCGGGTGATTTTTGACGGTAAAGATACTCGCGAGACCGACCCGACTCAACTGCGTCGTTGTGTCGGTTATCTTTTTCAAGAGCCCTACATGTTCAAAGGAACCGTTGCGGACAACATCCGTTATGCCCAGCCGAATCTGAGCGATACGGAGGTTGTCTCGCTGGTCGAGGCTGTGCGGCTTCGCCCGGAGCAGGCAACCGCTTCGGTGGACAACCTTTCCGGCGGTGAAAAACAACGCGTGGCGATTGCGCGTCTTCTGGCTACTAATCCTTCGGTAGCGCTGCTTGATGAACCGACCTCATCGCTCGATCCCGGTCGCACCGAGGCGATTGAGAAAATGGTCCTGCACATTGTCGAAGAACGCGGTTTGACCGTAATTATGGTCAGTCATGATCTCCATCAGGCTCTTCGCATGGGCGGAGAGACGCTGTTGTTGGTCGCGGGGCGGCTTGAAGAACACGGCCCGGCGGAGCAGGTAGTTAACGCACCCCGCTCCGATCTGGGCAAGCGATATAAAGCCGGAGAGTTGGTATGAACGCCCCGTCGCTATACGATGTGGCCATTGCCGGGGTGCTGGTATTGCTGGCCATGGCGGCGGGCCGCTGGTATCGCCTGCCGGTATTGAAAGACATGGCTTTCGGCTCGGTGCGCGGTTTCGTGCAACTGGTCGCGGTCGGTTATGCCCTGCATTTTATCTTCGGACTCGAATCTCCCTGGCTGATTCACCTGGCCATTGTTATAATGATCGTGGTCGGGGCGCACGCCTCGGCGGGACGGATGAACCAGCTCGAGGGAGCGTTTATCGTAGCGCTGGTGTCGATGGCGGTAGGTTCGTTTCTAACGCTGGGACTGATGATGCTCCTTGGACTAATCAAATTCGAGGCGCGTTATATCATTCCTCTGGCCGGCATGATTATCGGCAATTCCATGAATGCCTCGTCCATCTCGGTCGAACGTCTCACCTCCGACCTGCGCAGCAATCGCCTCGCCATCGAGACCGCCCTGGCGCTCGGGAAAAGCTGGCGTGAAGCGGCGATGGATTTCCAGAAATCCGCCGCCCGGGCAGGAATGATCTCGATGTTGAACTTCATGAAGACAGTCGGCATCGTGGCCTTGCCGGGCGCCATGACCGGCATGATCCTCGCCGGCGCCGAGCCGCTTCAGGCTGTTTATTTGCAGTTGATCGTCGCCTACATGTTGCTGGCCTCGAACACGATTACCTCAATCGTGGCGGTGGAGTTGACCGTGCGTAAGTTTTTCACCCGTTATCACCAACTGCGGCAGAGTGTCTGATCTGCCATGAATCCGGCGATAGGCAAACGAATTGTCGTGATCGGTCATCCCGGATCGGGTAAATCCACCCTGGCCGGGCGCCTCGGGCCGATTCTTAAGCTGCCGGTGTTTCACCTCGATAAGCTGTTCTGGAAACCGGGCTGGGTTGAGTCCGACCGCGAGGCGTTTCGCCGTAAGATAACTGAGGTGATGGAAGGGGAGATCTGGATTATCGATGGCTCTTACACGTCGACGCTACCGCTGCGCCTTCAATATGCCGACACCGCCGTTCATCTTGACTTCTCGCGATTATTGTGCATGTGGCGTATCAACCGGCGCTGGATCACGAGCTACGGCCGAGTGCGACCGGATCTGGCGGATGACTGCCCTGAGCGTTTTGACTGGTCTTTTCAGCGCTGGTGCTGGCGTTACCGACGGCGCCAACGACCGCTGATTATGAGCGCGCTCAAGGACGCCCCACAGGTGAGAACAATTACCCTGACGTGCCCGGGTCAGGTCGAGGCCTGGCTGGCAAGTCTCTCGCCGGTGGCCCATCCGTCCAGGGGTTGTTGAAAAAACTCCATCGCGGCGGAGACAAGCCCCGCCGCTACGCGTTAAAGAGGCCTAACCTCGCGTAGCGGGTGACCTTATGTCGCCCGCATTACAGACGTGTTTTGCTGAACATCCGCGCGTACGGCTTTTTCAACACTCCCTCCACGGGTGGGAGATACTGAACTTGACGGTGCATACAAGGGAAGGTCCCTCCGAGACCTGCCGATGCACAATTCCGATGTAATGCCATAGTGAACATACTAGTACGACCAATTGGGTTCGTTTTGCGTTTTTTGATGTTTTAGCTATTCTTCCTCGTCCCTGAGCAACTCACATGCACGCCCATGCCGCTAACTAGGTACACGAGGTTGCGTTCTGTAGTGAATCGAAATAAGAAACGTATTTCGGAAGGGTTTCTGCGATCCGTATTACCCGGTCATAATTGCACTTGTGTTTTTTGCCGATTGGTGTAAATTAGGCGCTTACATAATCCGGCTTCGGCCGGATCAATCGTTTGTTACGGAGAGGTGTCCGAGCGGTCGAAGGAGCACGCCTGGAAAGTGTGTGTAGGCGATCCCTACCCAGGGTTCGAATCCCTGCCTCTCCGCTTTTTTATGCGCGGAATTATAGCGGGAGTATTAAGGGGTGGCCCACCCGTCCACGGGTGGGAATTGCAGCCGAATGTACAATCCGGACATAGGTAACTTTTTGTGCCCCACCCCTCGGGTGGGATTTGCGAAGCGCCGCAGCGAGGTTTCGCTGTCATACCGCCTTGCACTACGGCACAATTGTCGTATATTACATCCATTATGAAATCTTGTAGAACGAGCGGGAGTTTTCTTCTGGAAACCCTGGGCAAGCCCAGGGCCACCCGGCCAATAGGTACACAGTCGTCAATGGATTTGTCCTGCAGAACCAAGATTGGGGGAACTTGCTGTTTGGCCACTATGGCTCCGTGGCGGGTTACGGCGAAAAGACTTTGCGGCTAGGGGCTGGCTTGAATCAGATCTGGAGAGGGAATTCCAGTTGGTCTTTTTGGGACTCTTTCTTTGATGACCCAAGAGATCAGATTTGTATCTTCACGGGAACTGTATGGGTGCCAAATTGAAGCGAACACTACTTAGCGCTGGTTGGTTCTTAAGTGCTGTTTTGATGGTTGTGCTATTGCGACCCTGCTGCCACTATCCCCGCATAACGATAGCATCGGCCTTTGACGAGCACAGCCATGTTGTTGCCTGGCTCCAGGACTCAAATGCGACCCTACCTGGAGTCATTGAAATCGCTTATGTGAAGTCGGGGGACGAAAACTGTGGCCTGCATACCTTCCTGCGTGTGGTGAACAGGGGATCAAAGGTTGCACTATGGTTGTTGGAAGGTGGTATCACCTTTGCTAAGGTCTATTACCCCGACTATTATGCCAACTATCGCTCTGACTACTACCCCAACTACTGGGGTCGTTCTGCGGATTTCTTCATCGTGGACAAGGGCGACGAGGTCAAGCCATTCGAAGCCTGGGAGCCAAGTTCTCTCCCCAACCCGTATACAGACACCCTAAGCCAACAGAGTTCATCGCTGTACACGGCCATTTTGGTGCAATATGATGATCGGGACGATGTGCGACGTCTCTCTTTTGGATCGATGGACAACCCGCTCTTGCGTGAGATCGTTTTCATAGGTGTCAGTGACTTAGAGTGGTCATTCGCTTCTGATACGGTCCTGCATGTGAACGCGAAGTTCCTTAGTGGCGCAGAAATCTCTGACGGCAGATTCACTTTGCCGGGAGACCCCAGTCCCCCAGCTCTCCTGATGTTTGAAACAAATGACCAGACCATTACCATTTGGTAGCTTAATTGGATGAAACACAGATATCAACTGATGCTCGCAGCTATGACGCTGCTTGCTGTCGTGTTCAGCGCTGACTTGGGTGCAACCTCACCGAAAGAGTTGCTTGCCAGCGGTGAGCAGCTTGAAGAGCAGGGAGAACTGGACAGCGCGATGGTCATGTATTCTCTCGCCATCGACGCCGACTCGTCGTCGTTTGAACCGTATCTGATGAAAGGTCAGGTGTTGTGTAAACTTGCCCGACCTGAAGACGCCGTGACATGTTTCAACGCTGTCCTCGCAATGGACTCCACATATGCGGACGCGTACTTCTATCGAGGCTGCAGTTGGCTGGTTGGCAGTGGTACTCGCGCGTCCTCGCCATCGAATGCAGCGGCTGACTTCAGCTCTGCGCTGAAGTATGGGTTCGATAATCCTCGGATTTACTACCACTTGGCGTATGCAAGAGAGCGACTCGGTGATACACTTGCGGCTATCGAGGATTACAAGACATACCTGTTGAAGACCTACGATACTGAAACAAGAACGGCCGAGAGGGCGCGGGGCAGAATCTCGGAGCTAGAGGCAGGGCTGCGCGAGAGTAAGTGAGTTTCGAGTAACTACACCGCCCGTTTGGCTCACCCGACTTTCTAACGATTTTCTAACGGCGTGACGCTCTGAAACGTGCTGAAACTCACTTAGACTAACCGAAACTCATCGAAAGTGATCTTGTGTTTCTCGTTGCCCGGCAGATAGTTGGCTGTCCTTCAACGACTTGTGTCGCGAAGTGGGCTGAGAATCCCTGCCTCTCCGCTTTTTTTATGCCTACGATTATTGGGTGGCCTGTCCTCAGATAGTCTCCGTCTTGTAACTTGCTGCCAAAACCGGATGTCGTATATTCTGTCCAGTAGAAAGCCGCGCATGCCGAACGTGACAAAACTCTGGAGAAACAACCTCATGCCGACAACTCCACACGTCGAAGAACATTTCACGGCATCGGATACCATTCGCGATATTGTCATAGGTATGTCCGACGGTCTAACCGTCCCGTTCGCACTTGCAGCCGGACTGTCAAGCGCCGCAGCCTCGACTCAGATTGTGGTCACGGCCGGATTAGCCGAAATCGCCGCCGGTTCGATCGCCATGGGACTCGGCGGTTATCTCGCCGCACGCACCGACGCCGAGCATTACAAGTCGGAGCGAAAGCGGGAGTTCACCGAGGTTGAGGTTGTCCCCGAGGTGGAAGTCGAGGAAGTCCGCGATGTGTTTCGCGGGTATGGCGTCGAGGAAGAAAAACTGGAACCGGTGGTAAAGGCCATCTGCGCCGAGCCGACCCGTTGGGTGGATTTCATGATGCGGTTCGAGCTCGGCCTCGAGCCCCCCGATCCCGGCCGAGCGCTCCACAGCGCGCTCACGATTGCGCTCAGCTATATCGTAGGAGGATTGATCCCCCTGGCTTCCTACATGCTCATAAACGACTCGCAAATAGCCCTGTTCACATCGGTTGCAACCACACTTCTGGCGCTCGCCGTCTTTGGCTACATAAAAGGTCATTTCACCGGCTTGCGGCCGCTTAAGGGCGCTCTCCAGACCACGTTGATTGGAGGCCTGGCCGCCGCGGTCGCCTTCGCGATTGCCCGCCTGATCAGTTGAACGCGATCAGACGGTCTGGTTAATGATTGCAGAACATGCCGTGTGGAAATTATTATGTGAAGACATAAGGACGAATAATCCGGTCTATTCAACTCATGCCTATAACGGAGGCAACCATGAAACGTTTGCTGATCATAGCCGCCGCTTTCATTCTTCTGAACCTGCCGCTGTCGCTACACGCCGATGACGATGAAGCTGTTTTTTCGGATTCCCGGCAAACCCGTTTCGATTCCAGCCCGGCTCTCGACAGTTTGATAAGAGGTTACGGCGACCGGATATCTCCCGACAGCATCCGGTCCTATATCGAACAATTGGTTGCCTTCAAAACTCGCTTCATGCTGGTGGATAACCGGCGGGAGATTGCTTTCTGGATCGGGGAGAAATTCCGCTCGTTCGGTTATGACGGTATCGTGATTGATTCTTTCCGTAACACTATTGAATTTCCCCGGAAAAGCAGAGAACAGCAGACATCGTGGCAGTACAACGTCTCGGCCGGTCTGACCGGGACCGATAAACCATCCGAGGTGTATGTCCTCGGAGCGCATTATGACTGTTTCATCATGGGACCGGACACTGATCCTTACGTATATGCTCCCGGCGCCGGTAACAACGCTTCCGGTGTGGCGGTATGTCTGGAGCTTGCTCGCATACTTAAACAGAATCGCTTCGCACCGGCATCGACGATTGATTTCGTTGCTTTTGGCTCCGAAGAATTCATGACGATGTTTCTCGACGGCAACAGCGGGTCGGTGAACTACATCGAAAAGCAGAAACAAGCCGGTCGGACGATCAAGGCGATGCTCGACAACAATCAGGTTAGTTACGTCCCTGATACCGCCCGCTGGAAACTCGACTTCCAACACTATCCCGGAGCCGACAGTTTAACCGACCTGGCTCATTACATTTGCGAGAACTACACCCGAATCGTCCCGGTCGACACCAACGATCACATTATGTACTCCGATGCCCGCTATTTCCACGAGGCCGGTGTCCCGGCGATATTTTTCGAGGAGTTCTACTTCAATCCGAACAACTTCACGAAACAGGACATCCCCGAAAACTGCAACGTGGCTTATTGTGCCGAGGTTGCCCGGATATCGTGCGGTATGCTGGTTTATCTTAATCAATGAGTTAGCAATGTTATATGGGGGAGTGTTGAAAAACCTCTTCTGCGGCGGAGAATAGCCCCGCTGCTACGCGTTTTGGAGTCCTAATCTCGCGTAGCGGACGGCCTTGTGTCGCCCGCATTACAGGTATGTCTTACCAAATGTTCGGATGTATGACTTTTTCAACAGTCCCACGGGGGGACACCCGTCACCTGGTAAGAGGTCTGAACACCCCCGAACCTGATGCCGTGTATTGTATTAGTTGACTTATTAAGCCATAATGATATATTGAAATAAATTACTTCATTGTCTAACCTCTAAGTTGCGGAGGGAATAGTGCGCATCTTGATGGTTCTTCTGGTAGGAATGGTCGTGAGTGTGTCTGCGTTTGCCGCCACGATCAACATCCCTGACGACGCTGTCAGTATCCAATACGGGGTCTTAATGTCGTCGAACGGGGACACGATTCTCGTAGCACCCGGTACTTATAATGAGAATATCGATTTTAAGTCCAAAGATATTGTCATTACCAGTTCGGATGGTGCTGAAGTAACGACTATTTCCGGCTCTGTTAAGATCACTCAGGGTGAAAGCGAAGAAGCTGTCCTTAACGGCTTTACCGTGCTTACCGGACCGATCACCATCCAGAACGGATCAGCACCGGTTATCAGTAACTGTATCATTCGGGATATGTCGGTGATTGCGATCCAGTGTGATAACTCAAGTCCGATTATCAAGTACAATCTCTTCCATGACAATGGGAATATCAGTTGCATCGGCATCAATTCGGGCACCGCTACCATTGTCAACAATACCTTTGACAATAACAACCGCGGCTTTTATTCCATCAGCGGCAAAGGCACTATCAGGAACAATATCGTTACCAACTCCAGTGAGTACGGTATCCACGGTCCTTTCACGGTACTGGAGTACAACGATGTCTGGAATAACGATCCCAATTATCAAAACTGCAATTCGGGATCGCATGACATCTCCCTGGACCCACTGTATGAAGACGTCACTATTCATGATTATAGTCTGCAAGCCGGATCCCCCTGCATAGATGCCGGTAATCCTGATGCGGTCTACAACGATCCGGACGGATCGAGAAACGATATCGGGGCATACTGGTATTTCAATTTTCTTATGCCGGCGCCGTACCCGTTTACGATCCTCGATGAAGACACGGCGCACGTGGCCAACAACGTTCCTACCTTTACCTGGAGGTACTACGATACGATTCCGGGACAGGTGGCTTATGAAATCGAAGTCGGAACGGACAACGACTGGACATCTGCCGAGATGTGGGGCTCCGGCCTGATGTTGTCTTCCGACACTTTTGCGGTTTACGCGGGTCTTCCGCTCGAAGATGCCGTTAAGTATTATGCTCGTGGACGTCTCGCCAACGAGTTGTCCTGGGGTGACTGGATCGAGCTTTCTTTCTACATGAACGATGAGCCCACTACTCCGCAACCCTTGTCTCCTGAAGATAACCAGGGGGTTGCTTATGACAGTTATATATCTCTCACTTTGGCCAACTCGACCGATACTGAAGAAGATTCGCTTTCCTATGATTTTGAAATATACGAGGATGCCGGTCTTAGCATCCTTTTCGATACGCAATACGATATCCCGGAACAAGCGGACAGTACGGTCAGTGGAGCGTTTTTCGGATTTATCAACGGCATGGAATATTATTGGCGGTGTCGGGCTTTCGATGGGTACGAGTATTCGGACTGGTCGGAAACGAGATCGTTCATTGCCCATCCGGAAGCGCACGTAATGTCTTTTTCTCCATCATCGAACGAACTTGCGGTTGATGTGGCCACGAATGTGGCAGCCGTGTTCGATATCCCTATGGCGGCAGGTTCATTCGTTGATTCTACAGTCGTGGTGCGATCAGCCTTTAGAGGGCTGCATACCGGTAGTATATCGTATGATCCGGGATCGTACACGGTGACTCTCGATCCTGATGTCGATTTCGCCCCGGGAGAGAAAATTACCGTAGCATTGACTAAAGCGATTTTATCAGAAGAGGATGTTCCTCTCAGAAACAGCCGGGTCTGGTCGTTCCGAACGGCGACGGCCTTGGCCGGGGCACGTTTTGCGGATCACACTACCTATGCCACTTATGCCGAACCTTTCTCAGTAAGAGTCGGTTATTTCAACGCCGATGCCTATATCGACCTGGCCGTTGCCAACCGCAGCGCAGGCTCGATTTCAGTGTTCACCGGTAACGGCGATGGTACCTTTAACAGCGTCGGAGCGTATCCGGTCGGTACCACCCCTTACTCTCTTGCTATTGGCGATTTGAACCATGATGGAACCCTCGATCTGGTTACCGCTAACTTCGGTTCGGACGATATCTCGGTTCTCATGGGCAACGGCAATGCCACGTTCCTGCCGCCCGTCAATTACAACGTAGGAGATGCCCCGCGTTCGGTAACGGTGTTTGACGCCAACGGCGACGGCTATTTGGATATCGCCACCGCCAACTATGGCTCGAATAATATCTCGTTTCTCAGAAACTTGAAAAATGGATTTTTCGCCGACCCGATTTCTTTGCCCGTCGGATCCGATCCGTATGCAATACGATCGGGTGATCTGAATAGCGACGGCTATCTGGATTTAGTTTGTGTCAATTTCGGCTCCGACTATTTGTCCGTGCTCATCAACAACAGCACCGGTTCGTTCGGCGAACATACGATGTATAGCTGTGGAACCAGTCCCCTTGATCTTGTCGTCTCGGATATAAATGCCGATGGTGAGCTGGATGTCGTGACCGCCAACAGCGACAATACCATTTCCGTACTGATAGGTAACGGAAACGGCTCTTTGAAGACCGCCGTGGCATATTCGACCGGCAGTGGCCCACGCTCGATTGCCGATGTCGATCTGGACGGCGACGGTGACCTTGATCTGGCTGTAGTCAATTATAACAGCGACACCGTTCAGGTTCTCCTGAACGTGAACAACGGTTCATTCGTAACCGGTAGTAAGGCGGCCGTGGGGGATGCCCCGGTGTCTTTGTGTGCTGCCGATATGGACGGTGACGGTGATATCGATCTGGCTGCCGCCAATCTGGGCGCCAATACCGTTTCGGTTCTCCTGAACGTCAATGATATCTGTGTGGATCGTGACGGTGACGGCTACGGCGATCCCGGTCATGCCGAGAACGTATGCCCCGACGACAACTGCCCCGATATTCCTAACGAGCTGCAGACGGATAGCGACGGCGACGGTGTCGGTGATGCCTGTGACGACTGTGTGGATGTCGCCGATCCTGAGCAGGAAGATACCGATGGTGACGGTGTCGGCGATGTCTGCGATATTTGTCCCGGTTTTGACGACAATCTCGATTCCGACAACGATGGTGTGCCGAACGGCTGTGATAATTGTCCCTTCATGGCAAATACCGATCAAGCCGATGATGATTTTGACGGTGTTGGTAATGTCTGCGATAACTGTCGTGCGGTCGCCAATCCCGGTCAGGAGGATGGTGACGTTGACTATATCGGAGATGTCTGCGATAACTGTTTAGGCGTTCCTAATCCGGGCCAGTCGGATGCCGATGCCGATGGTGTCGGCGATGCCTGTGATCTTTGCGAAGGCTACGATGACGGCCAGGACGCCGACGGTGACGGCATGCCGGATTCCTGCGATATCTGTTCCGGCTTCAGCGACTGGGATGATGTCGATACGGACGGTTTGCCTGATAGCTGCGATAACTGCCCGACGGTAGCCAATGTTGAACAGGTAGATACGGATCGTGACGGTATCGGTGATTTCTGTGATAACTGTCCTTCCGATTACAACCCGGCCCAGGTCGATACCGACAATGATGGAATCGGAGACGTTTGTGACCCGTGCCGCGAGGATCCGGATAACGACGCCGATGAAGACGGCCATTGCGCCAATGTTGACAACTGCCCTGACATGGCCAACGCCGACCAGGCGGACGAAGATGGAGACGGTGTCGGCGACCTCTGTGATATTTGTCCCTCCAATTACGATCCTGAGCAGGCCGATGTCGATCAGGATGGAATCGGTGACTCCTGTGACAACTGCCCCGAGGATTATAACCTGACGCAAACCGATTCGGACGGCGACGGTATCGGCGATGCGTGTGACCCCTGCATCTATGATCCCGATAATGATATCGACCAGGACGGCTATTGCGGTGAACTGGATAACTGTCCTGAGATATATAATCCGGATCAGGCGGATGCCGATGGTGACGGTATCGGTGATGTCTGCGATTACCCCGCTTGTGACTCGCTGATCGTACCGACCAGTGTGGTGGAACCCTACAGCGATGAATGTGTTAGCCAGACGGTTTCGATTAAAGCCTGCCAGGCACTCAAGGGAGCCAGCATTCCGTTGGCCATCCCCGGTGAAATCGAGGTCTGTTCCTTGTCCACGGCAGGACTTATAACGGAGGATTGGGATTATGTATTCCCGGAGATATTCTCCAACTATCTGACCGTTTCGCTTGCCAACTCCTTTGGCGAGCAGATCCCCGAAGGGGAGACGCCGGTTTTCGATATCTACTTCAAAGCTACCCCGGATTGTCGCGATGCTTATGTCGTGCGCTGGGATACGACCATGTCGGCTCATGAGTCGCACAAACTGTCGTTTGTCGACACGGACTACCGTCTGGTGCTGCCGGGATTCGATTATGACCGTGATGTTACTCAAATTGCCGGTTATGAACCGGCAGACTTTACCGGTGACGGTTCGGCTGATATATCGGATCTGGTCTACCTGGTGAATTACTTGTTCCTGGGTGGCCCGGAGCCGTATCTGCTCGATGTGGGTGATGTCAATGGCGACTGCGGCGGTCCCGACATTGCCGACCTGGTGTTGTTCGTTGACTGGGTTTTCGCGCAGGGGACACCGCAGCTTGAATGTGGATGCGTAAATGGCGGACCGCTTGCCAAACCGGTCGTACGAGACGACATCGTTTTGTTCACCGAGATTGAGGCGGGTGTCACTACGGTCTATCTGGAAACGCCTGTTGAACTTCGTGGTGTTCAACTGACGATCCTCGACGCCGGTCAAAGCGAACCGGAGAAGCTGGTGAACGAGAAACTGGAAATGGTCTATGGAGCACAAGCCGATACGTTGAAGGTTGGCATTCTCGATCTGGATGGGCGCACGACCATTGCTTCCGGCAGAACGGCTCTGATACGCATTCCGGCATCGATCTCGGTTGAGACGGCTCTGGTGGCCGATGGACAATACCAGGCGTTCGCAGCCTCGATCTCCGGTGCCACGACTGTATCTCAAACACCGAATGACTTCAACCTCGATCAGAACCGACCGAATCCGTTCAATCCGAGCACTGAGATCAGCTTCAGTCTGGCTTATTCATGCCGTGCTACATTGACGGTTTATAATATCGCCGGTCAGCGGGTTGCCGTGCTGGCGGATGGAGTGTTATCGGCCGGACAACATACGTACCTGTTTGACGGGTCGAATCTCGGTTCCGGTGTCTATCTCTATCGTCTCGAGACCGATGGATATATCGAAGCTCGCAAGATGCTGCTGATGAAATAGCGAGTCATTGAATACGATTCTTGTTTTATACCGGGCGACTCCCTATCGAGCCGCCCGGTATTTTTTCTGAGAACTTAATCGAGATAATAATATCGGCCCCGCCGGGAAGCGAGGCCGATAATAGCAGAGAGGTACGCTGCTATTGTAGAATGGAGATACGTCCGCCTTTTAACGGCGGTTGCTCACTGCCGGGCGTGGTACCCGGGCTTGTACGTGTGGGTTGCGCTTACTCAGATCGACCTAATCTAATAAAATCGTTGGGCTTGCCAATAGGGGATGCCCCGCGTTTTGAAGGAGCAAATTCCCTTGTAATAAGAACAGCATTTTGTAAGGCCGGCTCGGGCAAGAGAGCCGGCCTTTTGTGGGAGAGGTAGGTCTCTGTCAACTCTGGCTAAGGTTCGGATCAGCGCCCTTGAAACCGCCCGTGGTGTGCTTCAAGGCGGTTTCTTGGATTAAAAGGGAGGAGACCTTGACCTTGAAAGCAGGGTTGGAGACCAAGTGGGTTCAAACTCTCCGCAGTATCCCCCAGAGGATCATGAGGGGCCGCACTTCCTGTTTATTTTATTATCCCGTTTCTTATTTGGTTATTCCACTATTCGTTACTGCAACCTAAAGGATCTCCTTGTTGGAACATATAACTGACCAGGCGAACCAGATCACTGATGTCCGGTCCGGCATACGAGCAATTGATATCAGCCGATAACATAATCTCTGGTGAATTTCCCTGCTGGAACATATAAGAAACCAGGAAAACCAGATCGCTAATATCTATGGCGCGGTTGATAACTACATCACCACGCCAGAAATAGGTCACGGTGTTTGTCGATGTTGACCAGGTTGTGAATCCGAGACGGTTCCTTGCCAGGACTTTCCAATATACCGACACCCCCAGAGGGACCGAATTTTCGGGAACGGTCAGTGAGGTGTTTTCCCTGATGGAATCGAGGTAGAATTCTTCGCCTGGATTAGTGGCTGCGTTATCCCATAGGTAGACCAGATACCAGGTGGTATCATCAGGAATGACGGAGGGCGCAGTTTGCCAGGTAAAGGTCGCTTCCGTTTTATCCACCAGATCAACTAGATCCCCATTGTCCGGAGATGACAGATCAAATGAACCGGGATCGCCGCCAATGGCGAACTCAAAAGAGTCGGGATACGGCGTAGATTCACGCGTAAGACCATATACATCCCCCGTAGCCAGAACTCGCCAGAAATACCGACCATTGGTCAAATCATCGACATTGATGCTGAGGCTTGTCCCGGTATATCCCGTGGTTGATACCGTACTACCCGCAGCGAAGTCAGAATTCGTGCTGTAATCGATGTCATACAGGATATTTTCACTGGGGTAGATAGAACTGGAACTCTCCCATTGCAGTTGGATGGTTGATCCCGGTATTCCGATCACCTCGGCGTCACCGACCGGACTTAGCAGGGCAAATGGAGCCGGTTGTGACGGTTCACTCAGAAAAAAGCTCGCACCAAAGGGGGTAGACTCCCTTTCAAATCCATAAAGGTTGCCGTAAGCAGTTACTCGCCACCAATAAGTAGTCTCGTTGGTGAGAGTGTCGATGGCTACCCAGCAAGTAGTATCACTTACGGCCAGATAAGTCAATGTAGACCCGGTGGGGAAGCTCTCATCCGCGCTGATCTCGAATCTGTATTTTACCACCTCTCCCGGGTAGATGGAGCTCGATGGCTCCCAGAAGAACTGAATCGCGGAATCTGGAAAACCGAGAATGGTCTCGTTAATTGGCCATATCAGATCAAACTCATCCGGCGGGAAATCTACAATTACCACAGCGCCTTCAGCCGTGGACTCTATCGGATCATTACTGATGTCGGTCATGACATGTTGAAGGATAGGCAGTTCCGATATCCCCGTGTTTAAAGCAACCAACTGCACTTGAGCTACTACTCCCGGTCCATCGACAACGGCGCTGGGCCCGAAGAGAAGACCTTCGAGTCTTAGGATCGTAGTTGCAAGGGTTGAATCATAATAGATGTAAGAGTTGAAAACACGGGTGAAACCAGAGGTATCGAAAAGCGGCCCCAGGGTCGTAGATACGGTATCAAACATGAGAGTGTCAAACGCGATCCTTGCCTGAAAGAGACGAATTCCCTGTGTATTTTCATCGACCCGTAAATCCAGGTCGATCACACTGCCCACGCCCGTTGTGACAAAAGTGCTCTCGGGCTCGAGTGAAAGGGTCGCTGCTTCGATTGCGCCGGCAGAACACATATACAGCGCAAACAAGACAGAAGCCAACAGTAATCGTGGCAGTTTTGCGGTTCTCATCGATCCTCCTAAGTTGACGTCGTCCAGCGATGGTTGAGGGAGGGACCCCGTAGGGTCCCGTCCCCTCAACTGTCTCGCGGGATCGGTTTACTTCAGCAGAACCATCTTCTTGGTATCAGTGAAGTCCGCCGCCTGCAACTTGTAGAAGTAGACGCCGGAGCCAACACCAGAAGCGTTCCACGTGATGCTCACAGTCCCTGCATCTGCATAACCGTTGAACGACTCAACAACCTGACCGGCTACGTTAAAGACGGTCAAATTGTAGTGACCGGCTTCACGCATGGAGAAGTTGATTGTCGTTGTCGGGTTAAACGGATTCGGATAGTTCTGTCCCAGGTAGTAGCTGTCGGGCAGCGCCGCACCCTTGGCAACGCTGAAGTCGACAGAAACCTCGGACAAATCGGCACTCTTGACCGAAGATTCAACCAGGTTGATATCAAAGGCTCCATCCTTCTTAGCGCGTACGGTGACGGTAGCTATCGAACTACCCTCAAAGACGTCGCTGAGAACAGCGCCGGTGAGATCCAGGCTGTTGCCGTCGATCACCTGGTTGTAGAATCCACGACCATTAACCGCAGCGATATCACCTTGCTGTACGTTGACTATCTCAACCATACCGGCATCGATAGCGAAGTTCAGGTGATAAGCCAAAACGCCTTCCGCTCCGGTCATGTCAATACTGAAGGTGGCTTCATCGCCGGCCTTGAGGTACGGCACTTCCGTGGACACAGCAATTTGATCAGCACCGATCAATTTGGCCGCATCCTTCAGATGATCGCCATAGATGGAGTAGTTATAGGCAAAGATGGTCAATTCATCGAAACCTACATAACCATCCGGGACCGGCAGACCATCCGGTTCGCCGTCAGCCGTGGGGCCGAAGTCACAAGCCTGGCAGAAGCCGGCGTCGGCAGACGTCAGGTAGTAACTCGCTGCAATGTCACCGAATTCAACAAACTCGAGAACACCACTGAAGTCGAAGTCCCCAAGCAGATAGTTGGTGGCGCTGCAGAACGCGAACGTACTTGACGTATTACCGGCCTTATCGACCGTCCACAACGAGAAAGTCAGCATATCCATTTCCGGATAAGTGCCGAAGTCATACTCGGTACCGTAAATGACGTCACCGTAGAAGCCTTCGTCGAGAGCCGGAGCCGGAGCCGGTCCGTCGGTGTAGATCGGATAGTCGAAAGTGGCGTTGTAGCGGAAGAAATAGTATTGATCTTCCGTTGCACCGTCCCAGGTCAGATGGACACTGGCCGTCGGGGTGCCGTGGAAGTTAGTCGCCGGAGCCGGAGCAAGCTGATCGAGTTCGATCGTCGCATTGTACCAGGCGCCAACGTTCGCGGCCATATCACGGAAGCGAATCCTGATGGTGTAAACACCATCAGTCGCACTCTTCAACGTCCACGGATTGAACGTATTAGCCACCGGGATCCAGCCGGTGTTGCCGGACCAGTCGTCGTTGATGATCTGCATATCCACAGCGTCGCCGGGATAAGCAATACCAACGATCTCATTACCGGTCTGGCTGTTGGTGTAACCGGGAGCCGCCAGCGGATTGAGAACTGGATCCTGCTGGACCGTCATGGTGCCGGTAGGCGCCTCAGTGTCCAGAATGATCGTTGCCGACTCAATCGTACTCAAACGACCGGAACGGTCTTCGGTCTGCACGTAAACCGTCTTAGTACCGTCACCGGTGCTGAGAGTGAAGGAGTAGGGACCGGCGCCCCAACCAAGCGGGGTCGCTCCCGCCATAGCGGGATCCTCAGAAAGGTACACGTACTTGCGATAGGATTCGGTATAGGTGAAGTTAACACTAACGGTAGTGCTGTTGCAGTACGTGGCGCCGCCGTCGATGAGCACATCCGAAATCACCGGATCAGTGAAATCGAATCTGATGGCATCAGTAAGTTCTGAGGTCAGGAGACGTCCGGCGCAATCCTGAGCCTGAACATACAGGTAGTACAAGGTACCTTCCGTCGGAGTGCCGAAATCGTAAGCGAACGGATTCGGCGGGAAAGCCTCGGTTACCGTATATGTTCCCGATACTTCACCGGCCATGACCTGGATAATGTCAGTGGATGGATCGGCGACTTCGACGTTTACCACTGCCGTTTGTGACCAGTTGATTTCGCCCAAACCGTCATCGAGAGTGATTCCGGTAGCGGTTGGCGCGGTCAGGTCAAGGAAGATACTGTCTAACGACTCAGCACCATAATTGCCGATATTGTCGATCAGAACACCGTAAACCGTATGCCAGCCTTCGGTGTTGACCATATTCCAAAGAATGGAATCGGTATAAACCGTGGCGTCATACTGAGTATACGGACCACCCTGATTGTTACTTAAACCAACGTAAGCGATATCAGTATCGGACCAGCTGAATTCCACACGGATCCTGCGGTTATCGGTACAGCCGGAACGATCATTGATCGAGAACTGGTCGAAGCCGTTGTTGGTGCTGTCGAACTCGATCTGAGCCGAAGTATAACCAACGTTACCGGCATCGTCGCGCGACATGAAGTAAACGGTCTTGAGTCCGTCGTTGGCGCTGAGGGTCATGGGGACCGGACGTACCGGCGGCGGCATGGCCGCCCACTTCGTTGAAGCGCAATCGGCATCAGCGAGATCTTCAGAAACGATGTAAGCCATCGTACCGGAAGCTGCCTCGAAATTGCAATCGCCAACGATATCGCGCACGCCGGTCTTGGCCGGAGTCGGATCGACTACCAACCAGGCGTCATGTGGAGCCGGGGCGGTCTGATCGAGTTCAATCGTTTCCAGGCGATGCGGTGACCGGTTGAGGAACTCATCGTACAGGCGAGCATAATGAGTCTTGGTGCCGTCGCCGGCGGTAAGATCAAAGGTTGCCTTCGGATAAGTTTCTCTCACCCCGGACCAGGAACCGCCGGACCAGAATTCCACCTGTACGGCGGTACCGTCGTCGACATAAGTCAGGTTGACGGTCAGGTCGTTGGTATAATCCGGGTTGACCGGGCAAGTCGGATCGGCCATAGTCCACGACGTGAAGGTCGGGCAGGTCCAATCGATATAGAAGGTGTAAGTCTGGCTGGCGAAGTTACCGCCCGCATCCCAAACACCGATTTCCAGAGTATGCGGCACTGTTCCATCATCGACGCCCGCTACCGGTGTGATCGGAATCGGACAGCCGATGTAGTTCGCATGATACCCGGTGTTGGTGTAGGTGTCGGCGTTGATACTTGAAGCCAGGCCGCACCAGCCGAGGCCGTCGAACCGGTACCAGACATGGTCGATCTTGTACTGGTCGGTAGCTGAAATGTCAACCAGCAGCTTGTAGCCTTCATCCGGTGTATAGACATAGGGGGAACCCCATGAGTAGATATCGTCGCGCACCGGGTTGTTGGCGGTGAAGCTGATTGCCGGATTGACATTGTCCTCAAGAGTCAGATCCAGAGGAGTGTTGTCGGTCATGATCAGAACATCGAGAGAATCGGTGTAGAGCGAGTTGATCGTAATCTGGGTATTGCCGATTCCAATAACCTGGAACTGGGCAAACGCCAGGGTCGCATCGCCGTAACCGGAACCTTCGTATGTAGCGGCTTCAAAAATAAGCGTGCCGCTGGCCGGATCACCACCGACCGGAGCATATACGGTCGGATCAGGATCACCGAGGTAACCGTAGTTGTAATCCGCCGAGCCAGGCACGAATTCCAGGACGGCCGGATCAAAATTGACCGTGAAGGAATAAGTCGCCAGACCGACGCTATCCCACGGATCGCAACTCGGAACAGTCCAGTCAAAAGTCACATCGACATAGTCGAAGACTTCGTAAGTTGAACCGGCGGCATGAGCGCTGGCATTGAACATGGTAGGACTGTTGTCGATTTCACCGGCGCTGCCGTCAAGCGCATAAGTTGTACCGGCAAGACCGGAGTAGTAGTTGTATCTCCAGACGTTGCTGGCGGCTGAACCGTCATCCCAGCCCTGGATACCGTCATGGCCCCAGAGGCAGTTATAACGGATGCGGTTCGAGGTGGTGCCGTTGTCGGCGCCAACCGCGTATTCCGCGAAACCGGTGCCGCCGCCCATGGTGCCGAGTCCGCCGTTGTCATAGATATCGTTGTATTCGATATCTATGCTGTAGCAGCTATACAGCGAAATAGCGCCAAGCGGGGTGCCCCAGGTCAGATCGGTACTGTCGGGGTTGGTATCGCTTTGGGCGCAACCGTATATCACGTTGTTGGTGAACCATCCATTGTTGACGCTGAAAGCACCGATAGCGGCGAATTCAACGTCAAATATGGTACAACCATCAACCGTAACGTTGCTGGCGGCTGTCAACACCATACCGTAATCTGAGCACTCTGAAATAGTGCAACCCAGAATCTGGTTGTTGGCAATCGAGGCCGCGGCCGCGGCCGCAGGTGATTGAATGTCATTCTCGATATGATCGAGGAACACGGCCGGGGCGCGGGTGATGCCGGTGAAAGTACAGTTCTCGATAACGTTGTTATCGAGATTCTCACCGCCGGCGTAACTCACCACGCTGATACCGATCCAGCCGTTGGACACAGCCAGATTGCTGAAAGTACCGCCGTTGGTGCCGCCGTAGAAAGCCGCGAGGTTGTTGTTAAACACACAATTTTCGACCGTCAACCCGGTTGCCATGACGCCCTTGGTAACGATCGCACCGCGGTAGCCGGATACATTCAAACCGGATATGGTCAGGTCGACCGAACCGAAGACATCGAGAAAGTCCTTTCCGGTGGCGGTAATCCAGGTCGGAGGATTCGGATTCACGAAGAAGGTAGAATCAGCTCCGCCGACACCGATGATAGCCGAAACGTTCGACGGTACCGTCAGGTCGATATCAGTCGGATATGTTCCGGGGTAAACCTCGATAACATGCCCGGTTCCGCCGTAAGTGGCGGCGGTCCAAAGGGCCGTGTCCAGGTTGGTGAAGTACGGTGCGGTTCCGCCTTCTTTAACCATAAAGGTCGCTGCCGAGCCGAAGCCGGCCATTAGCAGCACGACACAGGCAGTGATGAGGAAACTTCTAGTTAGAGACATAATTAATTCTCAGCCTCCTAAAACTTCATTAGCAGCTTGCCGAACTAGCTAGGAGCGAACAACTCGTAGGTCTTGTTTAGGCGCTTCGGTAGGTCCGGCGCTTAGAAGGTCCTGGTCAATTCCACTCAGCTAGTCCGTGTGATTGGACTGAGCGGTAATAGCACAGGAATACTTGACTAAGTTCATTAAGGATGGTAGTTTTGAGGTGTCGCGGCAGGGGGACCTCAAACCCATGGTGGTACCCAGAAAGGTTTTTGGTTCCTCTGCTCGGCCCTAAATTTACCTCTCGCCAACGTATTCTGTGGTCTTACTCAATCGTCCTATTCTTGAGTTCTCTACAGAACAAGTCATTTTGATTACTCTTCCTTTAATGCACCTCCTTTCTGGCTACATTTTTCAAAGCCCGGTAGTCTGATGTTCTTCTGGGAACCGGGAAGAAGTATATTGAGCCGGAGTCCGCCCTGATCGTGATTGATGAGGTTGGCATAACCGGCATTTATTGGATTGTTGCCGTGCGTGGAGGGAGTTTCATCCGTGCGATTATTACACTGTCTGAACATTGAAGACGTTAGAGTAACCCAGGTCATTCTTCTATAACCAACCAGGCGGGTGAGACCAACCCGGAGGTTCTCCCATTGCTTTTACCCAGGTTCGCCGTGATCACTGAGCACATGATCTAACTTAATAAACAATCAACAGACATTGAGTGTCGTTATGCTAACGAACCTGAAGAGACATAGATTAAATAAAATTACCCTATTATTTAACTTGGCCACTTGCCATGCATACTGATTCTGTTATGCATTCCCTGCGCTATACGGTTTTCTCTGTTGTAGTGCTTGTGGCCAGGGAACCGTGCTTTTCCCTGTTCACTTAAGCCTTGTTAAGTCAATTCTAACTTACTGCGCTTCGCAAAAATCGCAATAGGGATAACCCCCCATTTTCATCTGGGATTCACCTCAACGAAGGGATCGTGAGGCCAATAGATATCTCAGTATCTATTATCTATAATCAGATAACTCCTTCCTGGATCGCTAAACGAACGAGTTGCGTGACGTTTCGGCACGACAGTTTTTCCATGACCTTGGCACGATGGTGTTCGACCGTCTTGGGACTTATATTGAGGTGTTGAGCCACTTCCTTTCCGGAATATCCCTCGACAACTAGTTTCATAACCTCCATCTCTCGCTCGGTAAGAACCTCCAGTACGGACTTGCGATCATGACCGTTCCCGCCATTGGCGTAATCCCTGATAACGATCTGGTTGACCGATTTGCTCAGGTAAGTCTGACCTTGCATAACCGCCGATACCGCCTCCTGGATTTCGCCCGCTCCCGCTTCCTTGAGCAAATAGCCACAGGCGCCATTACATAAAGCCCTGTACACGTATTCACTCTTATCGTGCATGGTCAGAACGATGATTTTCGTATTGGCGCATGCCCGATGGATGTGCTTCATGGCGTTTAGTCCGTCCAGCTCCGGCATGGAGATGTCCAGGAACACGACATCCGGCGTGCATTCCTGGATCGGACGAATGGCTTCACGTCCATTGGGAGCGTCACCAACCACTTCGAATTGGCCAATGGAGTCCAGCAGCGATGCCAGGCCTTGGCGGAAGATCTTGTGATCGTCCACGATAAAGACTCTGGTCCGTTTCATGTTGTTAAGTTCCCTCCTGATAAAGGCGTTTCTATTAGGAAGCGGGTTCCTTGTCCGGGTGAAGTGTCAATCTTAATGGTCCCTCCGACCATTTGAACCCTCTCCGCTATGTTAAGTATTCCGAAATTTTGTTTCTTTTCCCAGTTGGCCGTGATTTCGGACAGATTGAAGCCACAGCCGTTATCCATGAAGTCTAAAGCTACACTGTTGCGTTCAAGGTGCAGGTTGACAGAAAGTTGTGTTGCCTGGGCATGACGAGTCACATTGAGGACTAATTCCTGAAACACTCGAAACAGGTTTATGGCCAGGTCCTGATCGAGCCCGGAGTCGTCGCCTTCCACATGGAAGTGGACATCGATATTAGTCGGCAACTGTCCCAGATACCATTCCATGGTTGCGATTAGTCCCAGCGTGTCCATCATGCGCGGTCTCAGATGCGATGATATTCTCCTGGTGTCACGCATCGTTTCCGTAATCATGTCGGCTAGTCGTTCGAACAGCTCGCTGTCGCCGTTGTTGGCGCCTTTGATACGCAACTGTTCCACCATCATTTTAACGACGCTGAGCTGTTGGGCGATAGAATCATGAAGTTCTCTTGCGACAAAACGTCGGTCGGCTTCTTGCAGTTTTATCAACTGTGATGTGATCCATTCCAATTGTCGTTTCTTTTTTTGCAGCTCGATTTCCAATACCTGTTGATCCGAGATATCGATTGCGGTGCCGACCAATCCCTGTTGTTGTCCCCCTTCGTCCTTGATGACCGTGCTTGACATGATTGTCGGGAAGCAGTGTCCGTTTCTATGGCAGTGACCGACCTGACCGTAATGGCTGCCGTGTTCGACGGCGATGCTGTTAAATGGCTTTACTTCATCCTGCAATTGCTCCGGGGAGTGAAAGATACTCAGGTGTTTGCCGATCAACTCCTGGGGCTCGTAACCGTGCATACTGGCCCAGGAGCCGTTTGCATAAGATATATTTCCGTCATTGTCGGCGATCGCTATGCCGGCGATTGTTTGCTCTATGGCAGCTCGAAGATGTCGAAGTTCATTGACCTGATTGCGCAACTCGGTGATATCACGGCAGTAAAGAACGATGCGGGTGACCCGGCCATAAGAATTTTTAACGGGGTAGGCGATATGAGAGTAATGGTGACCGTCGAATGAATCCTCAAAATCAACCGGTTGACCGGAGTCGATGACACGCTTGACAATCTCCAGCCGGTGAGATTGAATCCTCGGTGGAAAGTCTGTCAGCAGGTATGTCCCAACTAGTTTATTCTCGTTTTTTCCTAGAACATCCTGGAGAGCTTTATTGGCTCGTATGATCCCAAGCCTGGTATCACAGAGGGATACCAGATCGTCAGTTGCATTAAGTGTGGCGGTAGCAGACTCTTCGCTTTCCTGTAATTTATCAAGCGCTATTTGACGAAGTGAAATGTCTACTATCATAACTATTATTGATTGACGACCCTCGAAGTTGGTGACATGAGCAAACATGTCTACCCAGTGTATCCCGCCAGTTTGATCCAGGATCCTGATCTCTCTTCGACTTCTGGAGGTACGATTGTTGGCCAGAGCTTCGTAATCATTTAAAATGGGAAGGCGATCATCAGGGAATACGAATGTGTTGACAGCATCATATACTGACATGCCGCGGAGCGTTTCGATGTTAGCTCCGGCCAATTCGGACACTACCGAATTAATAGAGTATACCATATTCCCCTGACAAACAATGACACCCTGTAGCGAGTTCTCGACTATGGTGCGAAGGTTCTCTTCCTGGATGTGCAGTTTGTTTCGCGCTTCCGCGAGTTTGCGAGCAGCTCTGAGTTTGTCTTTAACCTCTTCCATGCCGGCCAATGTCCGGGATAGTTCCTCCTGCTGTTTCTTAATCACTCTGTTTGAATGACGAGTGTGCCTCCAGGCGAGTAAGGCGCCCGTAAGCAGGAGGAACAAGGGAAGAAATGCCGCCAGGAAAGCCAGCCAGGGACGACGATTAAATATGGTCAACCATGAATTATGTCTGGCTGAGATAGTCAGGAAGCTGGCTCCATAGTCGGTCGATACTATCACCCTTGTTGGTCGATTTGTCTCAGGGGGAAGAGTTTTCACCCGACTGATGTCAGTACGTGCCTCGATCGGCAGCATGGCCATTAGCTCCAACTCTTTATTCACGAGGAGGAACTGACGATCGCCGGTGCTCATCAGGATCTGGCGATCACCGGTATCGAGGATATCTACCAGAGAGATCAAGTCCAATGGCCCGGCGGAAGAACATTCTGCCATGGGTGTCAATGTTTTGTCGTATGTCGCAATACAACCGTCGTTATATGCGGCAACGAAGATTTGTTCACTGTTTCCGTGGGCCGGTAAAACCGTCAATGTCTTCACCCAACGATGCTTATCGCCGCCCCATGAATAGGTGGTAACCAGATCGCCTGTTTCCGAGAAAAGGCACAACGAGCCGGCCGAGTCCGGAGTTGATGAAGACTTGTCGTTACGAACCGGTACGAGAATCTCTAAGCTATCGTTGGAATCGATATCCGCCGGAACAGGCAGGCCTGTTGAAAAAACAAAACCAAGTGTCTTCATCCATTGTAACTGGCCCTGTTCATCGAGCACTATCAGGTACGAATGGAGATCATCCATGTCGCCGACAACGGCCGCGTTCCCCTTGGAGCATATCCCCATGATGATTCGGGGGGGACCTCCCGGGTGAAGGGGAGTTATGTAGAAATTTGAAGCTGATACGATGCCGCTGATTTCGAATCGCCATAGGCAAGTGTCCCGACTGGGAGAGAAACAAATCAGCTCACGTGGGTACAGGTCGTAACCGACATCAACGTTGATGAATAACTCTGGTTTATAGTCGTGGTCGATATCGCCGGCGGCAAGTATCCGGCCGCTCCCGTCCCAATGACCGCTGCCGTCAAGGTCTGTACCATGACTCAGAGGTACGCGATGACTTGTCTTGGATGGAACATCCAGTATCTCCAACCATATAGTATCGACATACCTGTAGAAAGTAGCGATTTCATCGGTTCCATCGATATCCGTATCGATGGCGAAACAGTCGAAGATCGTTGATGCCGGGAAATTGTAATGCCAGACAGCTTCCGTACATTCCAGGTCATTATAGAATATGATGCAGGCGTTGGTATCGGGGAATTTCCATCGGTTGACTATCCGATAGGAAGCATAGCTGGTATCGCTGCCATTACGGTACAATCCCCAGAAACCGGTGGTGGCGTTTCCCGCGTCGGTGAAAACATCTAATTTATTTTCAATGACTAGACGGTAGGGAAGACTAAATGAATCCTCACCAGGATCAAGAAAGACATGCTCTGCAGGATAAACAGAGGACGAAAATAATAATAATACAACAAACGCCAATAAAAGCGCGCTTTTGGCCGTGCTGAGGCTAAACATGGTGGTACCCATACTTCGCTTTGTTCAGCACAATTAAGCAACGGTGTTCGAATTTGTCAACTAATCCAACTTCCATCAGACCAAAATCCTGATCGACAGGTCCGATGAAGAACCATGATGCTGTATCTTTGGACCGATTCTCCTTACTCATTCCATGGAGTGAAATCCGCATTGTCAGCGGTTACTACACTATTGGTCTCCCCGACACATTACTAAGCATGAATGAAATCAAAGATGAACGGTCGGCATTAATGGTATTGTCGGTAAATGGGGGATGTCCCTATATATGAAAATAGGTGAAATCACCTATAATTTTATAGTACATGTCTGATTATATCGGAATGTGCAGTTTGAAAACGAGGAATGTAATACATCTGAATAATGGATAGATCTATAATGAAGTAAACAAACGCATCACTGAGCCTGGATAAAATAGGCTATGATTAAGGAAGACAAAGGAATACTGTGATAGCTTGCGCTTATTGCCCCGGTCTGTGATGATACACATCCTATATCAGATCTAAAGAAAAGCGGATTGTCCGATTAACCGGGCAATCCGCTGCTGCCGTATACTCTCAACGGTTTTACGGACACGGAGCCGGGGCTGGGCCGTTCTGGAACATATATGTAACCAGATAAACCAGATCGGCGATATCCGGTCCGGAACCGCTGCCGTTGATGTCAACTTCTCCTGGACATCCCCCCTCAGGGCCGGATTGGAACATATACGAGACAAGGTAAACCAGGTCGCTAATATCTATCGATATCTCACCCGGGCTACCATCGGCCAGGATGTCGCCGCGAAGGCCGGCTATACAGCAGATGGGATCACAGGCATCACCGATTCCATCGTGATCCATATCTTCCTGTTCGGGATTGGCGATATTGATGCAGTTGTCTATCGGATCGATCACACCGTCGTTATCGAGATCGGCGTCAAGAGCACGCATATAAACCGAGAATACCAGAGTGTCGGTCTTAAGCGATAATGAGTCAGTCACCTGTAGAGTGATGGAAGCCGGTACCCTTAATTCCGGATCGACACCCTCAATGCCCTGCGGCGAAAGTCTGAGCTCGATATGGATACTGTCACCCGGTGCGAGCTGCTCCTCGATGGGTGTCATCTCAAACCAATCGGTATAAGTCGATCCGAAGGAATAGTTGAAATTGAAAGTCAGCGATCGAACCGGATCGATATTGGCAAAAGATACCGTGTCGACGAAATCGGATTCATAATAAGCCGCGGCTGTATCGTAAGCCCATAAGTCAGTCCCGACCGAGCGGGATGGAGTATCGTTAAGTTGAGCGGCAATCTGCAGCAGATACATGTTGACCGAGTGGAACCGGGTAAGCAATCGTGGCACATCATCCAGGTCGGGCCAGAACCCGTCACCGGCTTCGATCAGATATGAAAAGCATTTCCGTCTTTGTGTCTGGTCGCCATAGGTCCAGTCATAAGCGGTTCCGTTGGGACCGCCCGTCGAGAAAAAACCGTAAGTAAGAGAACAGAAGCCTATATCGCACATGGTCAGGGTAGAGGGTAGTTGCTGGCATTCATCGATGAAAACCGGAGTGAGGAAGAAATTATACGGGATGTTCATGAAGTTACCGTAAGAATGGTAGTGGATCGAAGCACAGAAATCATGGGCATTGTAGAAATCGCGCATTACCTGGGCCTCAGGTTCGGAAAACGGACCGGCGCCGCGATATATCTCCGAAGCACCCTGCGTCGATGAACCGATGTCGTTGTAACCCCAGCCATAACCGAAATTGCGGTTAAGGTCGATGCCGTAGGAACCATCGCCGTTGTCTCGTCGATTCTTGCGCCACATGCCGCCGCCGTCCGGATTAGTCAGTTCGTTATAGACGAAACCGTCCGGATTGACTACGAAAATTACCCAGATTTCGGTATTGTCGATGATGTTTTTAATATCGTACTGGTCGTGGAACGTCAGCAGTTGTTTCACGGTGTACAGCAGTATTTCATAGGTTATCACTTCGCGGGCGTGAATAAGACCGTTGAGTTGTACCTCCGGTTCGTCTTCGTCGACCGTCACGTTGTCTGATATTTTCATCGCCACAATCGGGCGTCCCTCAAGACTGTGCCCGATCGTATCGAGGAGAGCCAGGTCGGGGTATACGCTCACGAGTGAATCCGCTTCAGTCAGAATTTCATCGTAGGTATGAAAACCACCCATTGACTTGTTCGGATCGATCCGTGCTCGGTTATACTCCTCACAGTTTTCGATCAGAACTTCGCCATGAAAACGTTCGATTAGAAGTTTGGTTTCATCATAGACGGCGACTACCTCCAGTGATGAGTCCGGGTAATGTCTGACGACATCGAAACCGTAAGACTGGAATTCTTCAAGCAGATCCAACGCGACGGGAGGAACTTTGACCAATGCATGATTTTGATAACCTGATGATGGATCTGAATCGGCGGCTGATACAGCGCCAGGCAGGAGCGTCAATAGAAGACCGGCACTCAGGCAAACAGTGAGAAGGAGACGAACAAGACTAAAATTTTTGAACATGGCTCATGGCTCCCGGATTGAGATTACTCATCATACTCAAATGACGGGCGATGACCGGGTTTCTTGCGCATCCCTGGTCGATAAGTGAGGGGGAAGCTCATCGACGAAGCATTAACAAGGGGCTGGACGGCTTTATGAGGAAATGTTGAAAAATACTAAGGGAGAATAATCCCTCTGACGCCTAATGTCAAATAGCTCCGTACTCGTTCCGTGAGTGACTCGATGTGGCCTGTATTATTGACATGTCAAACAAGGCGCAGGGCTTTTTTCAACAAATCCGGTCTGAAGATTCTCCTGGGTTTGGCGTTATTGCTTGTGTAACTATTCTCAGTAAAATGACGCGGATTTGAAACAAATGTTTAATGCCAGACGGTATTTATAAGTTGTTCTATCACCAGGTATTCCATTCTTGGCATCCACACCGGTTTGCCGATGATAAGTTATTGACAGTTCGTATGGTATGTGCTTTATTACCACTGTTGGTAATACCGATACCACTCAAGAAGCGACGATATAGATCTTCCGCTCTTTATTAGTGCAACAGATAAAACGAATCAATAACTGAAGCAGTTAGCGCTCGGGCTGAATTACAGTCTTGCTGTGCCTCTTGATCGGTAACTTCGGCGTTATCCAACGCGGAGAGCAGAATTCACCGTTGATGGGAAACTACATACCTGAGGAGGACAAACTATATGATGGGACAAGAGAGAGTGAGGAAGTTCTGTCTGGTCTGCGGTCTGGTACTCGTTTTGACCGTAGCTGTATTGGCCGGAACCGCCACCTGGCCAAATCGCTTCGTGAACATTACCAGTACTCCGGGTACGGAGCAAATCAATGCTGATGTGGCAAGAAATGAGATAATGCCGGGTGAAATTTATGCCGCCTGGACCGAGTTCACTGCCGCCGGGTTTGGTTTGTCGTCGATTGGCTATGGTTTTTCACCCGATAATGGACTCACCTGGGCATCGGCGATACAAACACCGCCGCTGCCGTATTCCTCGGAATGGAATCCAGCCCTGGCGGCAATTCCTACCGCAGGTTCACCGATAGGTGCGTTCATGCTGGTTGATGCAGCCTATGGCCCCGGAGTACCCTGGGTTACCAGCAATGGTATCGTGATGAGTGTTTCACCTGGAACCGGGGCGCCGTTTACCATGTCCGCACAGCTTTCCGCCAACACGCCGGGGATAAACTGGCTGGACTACCCCAATATCGATATTGACGACCACCCCTCTTCTACTCCGGCAACGAGCGGAGCGGCTCATATTGCCTGGGTTGAATATCTCGATGCTTCAGGTGGTGATGCCGACGGTAATGGAAATCCTTTCGATGACCCGGGGCTCGATAATTACACGATCTGGTATGCCTATACACATACCAATCCGGCCAATATCCCTGCCTTTCCTATGTTCAGTGCTCCTGTTCCGATTTTCGGAGGATTAGTTGCCGGTAATCAACCGGCGGCTCAGCGTCCGGATCTGGCCGTTGCCGGGATCGGCAATGCGATTGTGCCGCAGGGAGGCGTTTATGTAACCTGGACCGATATCGGCACCCTTTATGTCGATGCTTCCATTGCTCCCGGGGCCGGTTTTGGAGCACTGGGAGGAGCCCCCGTTTTATTCCCCATTATGCCGCCGCCATCAGTCGTAGTACCGGGTATCAATATGGCCACGACAGCGAGTATCGCAGTCGATGGATACGGCCCCTGCCCCGGGATGGTTTATCTGGTCTATGCCGATTATAGTACGGGAACCGATATGGACATCTGGTTTTTATCCAGTCCGACCGGTCTTCCGGGGGCCTGGATAGGACCGGTACGGGTCAATCAGGATCCGATCGGAAACGGTCTCGATCAATGGGCGCCGGAGATCGTGGTAGACCCGTTGACAGGTATGTTGTATGTCACCTACTACAGCCGTGAAAACGATCCCTCGAACACCAAAATTGAAACATGGGTTGCCATGTCCCCTGACTGTGGTGTGACCTGGACGCCGACACGCATTTCTGATTCCGGTCCAACCCCGCCGCTATCGACTATCCCCATGCCTCCGGCGGTGTTTTATATCGGGGATTACCTGGGAGCGGATGCTAACTGGATCGATGGCTCAGCGTTCGTATGGAACGATGGACGCAATGGGATGGATCAGGATATATTCTTCGAGAATATAAAAACCTTCGACACTGATGGCGATGGTGTCCCTGATTTGACCGACAACTGTCTCAATATCCCTAATCCGGCTCAGGCGGACACAGACCTTGACGGGGTTGGCGACCTCTGTGACAACTGCCCTTCCACGGCGAATCCATCACAAGTCGATACCGACGGTGACGGCCTTGGTGATTTGTGTGATCCCGACGATGACAACGACGGTGTGCCGGATGCCTCCGATATCAACCCGCTTGATCCTTACCTTTGCCAGGATGCCGACGGCGACGGTTGCGATGATTGTGGCATCGGTGTCGATGGTTTTGGACCGATGGCCGACAACACACCGCTTAACGACGGTCCTGATACCGACGGCGACGGCCTCTGTGATATGGGTGATCCGGATGACGACAACGACGGTGTGCCCGATGCCTCTGATACTGATCCCTATAATCCGTTCGTTTGTGAGGACCTTGACGGCGACGGCTGTGACGATTGTGCCGTCGGCAATGACGGTTTTGGACCGATGGCCGACAACATGCCGCTTAACGACGGTCCGGATACCGACGGCGACGGTCTCTGTGATATGGGTGATCCGGATGACGACAACGACGGTGTGCCTGATGCCTCCGACACTGATCCCTATAATCCTTTCGTTTGTGAGGACCTTGACGGCGACGGCTGTGACGATTGTGCCGTCGGCACCGATGGCTTCGGTCCGTTAGCCGATAATAATCCCGCTAATGACGGGACCGATACCGATGCGGATGGAATCTGTGATTTTGGCGATAACTGCATCGCCGTGCCCAATGCCTCACAGCTCAATTCCGATGCCGACACGCTCGGTGATGCCTGTGACAATTGCCCGTTCGTCGACAACAACGACCAGGCCGATTCCGACAGCGACGGTATCGGCGATGCCTGTGATACGGGCGGTTGTTGTGTCGTTATGGGAGATATCAACAATGATGGCACCGGCCCGGACATCTCGGACCTGGTCTATCTGGTGTCGTATATGTTCTCCGGCGGTCCGACGCCTGTCTGCCTGGATGCTTGTGACATTGACGGCTCCGGCAGCGGACCGGATATCTCGGACCTGGTCTATTTAGTAACGTACATGTTCTCAGGCGGACCCGCTCCGGCGCCTTGTCCGTGATATATATAACGATCGAGTATGAAATAAGGCGAAGGGTCAATTGACTCTTCGCCTTTTTCGATGAGAGTAATTATATGGCCGGTCCGTTCCGGCCTCGGGACAAGCGTTATCCGCCCGCCCCTTCAACCTCGGTAGGATCACCGGCAAAGGCGCCGGCGTAAGCAGTTTTTCGATCCACTATTACCGGTCGAATATCCATAACCGGGCCAAAGGTGTGTTCCTTGCCGGGAGGAGAGGCGATAACCTGGTTACCGGCTGCCTGCCAACCCTTGATACCTTCCTGATATGCGTAGACATTTTTCATCCCGAGGTTTTCGAGGCGTTCGACCGCCTGAGACGCCAACGTACACTCATAATCGTTGGAATAGACCACTATGATCGACTCGGGATTCATGGTATGAGCGACACGGAAAACCAGCGAACCAAGGGGAGCGGTCTTGGCTCCGGGGATATGACTCTTTTCGTATTCAACATCGCCGCGAACATCGAACAAGGCCAGGGGGCCGTTGTCCAGGCGCTGTCTCAATTCATCGGTATTAATAGTCTTCATTGTATCCATCCTTTCCGGATCGAAGCCGGTCATTCATGGGGCTGTGATCCGAATTGCCTCTTCGTTATTTGAGGTCATTAACAAGACCGGCCGTCGAACGGTTCCCTTAAAATTAGATAAAATAGAGCAATAATATCCATATTACGATTGTCGAGCCATTACGAAATGCCTTGATGGCTGCCCAAGCTGTTGTAATGGAAGAAAATAAGGTTGTCGGACAGTGACGTTCGGAGATGTTAATTATCAGGCGGAAAAGATTAAACGCCTGCGAGAGCCGATAACAATAGCCTGCCGACGTCGGCAGTATACCGGCGGGAAGATTATTCTATTTATGGACGGTTGTGCAGTCGAGCCAGGCGTACACGGGCATCATCTGCCTCCGGAACCGGGGGAGAGGCATTGCCCCAAAACTCGAGGAAACTTTCATAGGCCGCGGCTGCGTGCTCATAATCTCCGAATCCTTCGTAAGCCAATCCCGACAGGTATATTGCCTCGATGTCCCGAACCGCCCAAAGGTATTGTCGGTATCCTGTCGATCTCAGAAGCTCTCGATAAATCGAGACGGCATGTTCGTAGTCCCCTGCTTCCAGGTAGGCGCGAGCCAGTAAATATCTGACCGGGGAAGAACTGAACATCGAATCGGCCGAAGTCAACAACGTTATGGCATTGTCATAATCACCGCTATATAGGGCGATTGCTCCGTAAGCATAAGCCGCTCCATAACGCATATACGGCAATGAGGATATTTCCAACTGGTGCGCAATCTGCCGGGCCTGTAACTCATCACCGGCATACGCCGCATATTGAGCGGCAATATGGCGATAAGCTAATCCCGGATTGGGCTGGATGGAGTCAATGCTCGCCGGGCATGATTCCAATATCCTGATCGCTTCATCGCCGTTGCCTTGCAAAGAAAGGAGTTCCGCCAACAGGAAGCGCTTTACCGCAAGGTTCAGCACCAGCTCATTTTCAAGGTCGAATGCCGTTGTTTCCCTGAGTTGCTGTGTCGCTTTTTTCAACTCACCTTTTCGAATCGAAAGGCATGCTCCATAGAGATGACCCTGGGCAACGAGAGTCGGATTGTCCGAAATCTGAAGATCGTGTATCAACTCTTCCGCTTGAGCATAATCACCCAGGAGAATCAGGTTGCGAATCAGATGCATCCGGGAAGCGGCAAAGTTGGCATCGATCGTAAGAGCTTGCCGGTAACTCTCATTTGCTTCTTCGAGCTTGTTGCCGGCCGTAAGAATATCACCTCTGGTGTCGTAAGGATTGGCTTCATTCGGATCGATTTGAACATAGCGATCGGCAGTCTTTTCCGCCAGGTCAATACGTCCATCCATCAGGGCGGAGTATGCCAGCCGATTCAACGCTCCTTTGGACAAGGGGTCGATTTCGAGAGCACGTTCAGCCATAATGATCGATTCCTCGTACTCCCGCTTAAGACTCAGGAGTACCGCCAGTTGAATGAGCAGATCCTTCTCGTCGGGATAACGCTCAATGGCTGTGCGAAGATAGGTAATGGCGGTGGTTGTATCGCGCAGGACCAGTGCTTCATGACTGCGCACACGGTAACGATCAGGAGTACTGGTGTTGTCAATAAAGCGAATTGCCTTGCTGAGCATCTCAGGTTTGCCAAGAAGACTCAGGTAATAATAACCCATTGCAAAAGTGGAGTCGCAATCGACGGCCTTCTGAAAAGCCATTCGCGCTTCGTGATCGTAGGTATTCTCGAGGTAATTGAGGCCCTGCAGATAGTAGTTATAAGCTTCTTTCGAAGTCGTCGTATAATCGGCGATATGACGGTCAGGTTCATCGAGTGCCGCGCTGGGCAAAGCAAGATCGTTCTTAACCTGTATCGTCAACCGGTCAACCAGGCCGAACACATCATCGCCCGGTTTTCCTTCAATCCGCTGAGTAGCGACAACATCACCGCTTTTAATCTCGGCTATCTGGGATGTAACCAGAAGCGGATCGCGCCGTACGACTGCTCCTGTCAGCATCCACTGGGCTCCGGATCGTTCGGCCAGCTCCGTAGCTTCATCGGCAGAAATCGGCTGGATCGGATCCAGCTCAATCGAGCGCATAAGATCATACAACCGTTGCGCCGATACTACCTGAACATAACGGGATTCACCCAGGTCAGTGATGAGCAGAGTGGCGATGATTTCTCCTAAATCGTCGTTGCTGTCGGGTGCGGTCAGGTCGTCGAAATACATGACGATCATACGATTCGAGGCTGCTACCAACTCATCGCCGGGACCGATTTCGGGATTCCAGGGCCAGGCAACGAGAATTGCCAGGATCAACACCGTCGCTACGGCCGGGAATAATCGAAAGAATCGGTTATGACGGACAGGACTCGGTACGGATCCGTACGAGGCCAAAGATTCTATCTCGCCCTGTACCTGCCGATCATAACGCAAATGCCGAATGGTTTCCTCGAACTGGATCGCTTTCTCATAGCAGGAATCACATTCCAGCAAATGTATTTCAAGCTCTTCGCGGTCGGATTCCGACAGGATATCCAGTTCCAGCGCATAAAGCATTCGCTCATATCGTTTATCGCGACAAGGATCCGTCATTGTTCGTCTCCGCCGGTTAAACACCGGTTTAGGGCCGCTCGGGCGCGACTGAGAATAGTATATATATTAGTTCGGCTGAGACCGGTCCGGCGGCAGATCTCATCCATCTCATACCCTTCGTATGAAAGCCGAAGAATCTCGGCGTGGCGGACATTGACTCGATGTAATTTCTTGAGGCAGGCTATCAGTCGGCGCCGAAATTCCGGATCAGGAGTCCAGCCGCCGGGGGATGGGGTTTCAGTTTCGGACGTGAATCGATCCCGATAGCGGCCTTCTTTTCGGTAAAAGTCAACCAAACGGCTCTGGAGAATAGAATGTGCCCACGCAGAGAAACTCACCGTGATTTCAATATCACGGAAAGCGGCAGCTATGGTTGTGAGGGCATTCTGCACGATTTCCTCGCAGTCCTGTGGATTCATTACCTTGCGACGGACAAGATAATGAAATCTTGCAGCAAGCAGTTCGAACAGCTGTTTTTCAGCGCGGCGATCACCTCTACCGGCCGCCTGGTATAACTCGTTGACATTCATGGATCGGAACTGTTTCTGATAGCTCATCATAGCCCTGCATACTGCTGTGAGCAGTCAACCGTATCAAATCTGCTCAATGCCTGTCACGTATAAGTTTACGGTGAATCCGGTATAAATGTTCTGGGGACAAACGATAAAAAGGACCATTCGACGGGTAAAAAAGAACCGGGGTGCCCCGCAGTCCAGGCGCCCCGGTCTTGTCAAGTCAGCAGAGATCCTGCTGTAACCACAACTACTTCAACAGAAGCATCTTTTTCGATTGGATGAAACGCTCGGTGGTCAGGCGATAGAAATAGACGCCGCTTGCGACGCTGTTGTGCTGACCGGAGCGCCCGTCCCACAAGAGGCTGTAATTGCCGGCGGCCATGTTGTTATCAACCAGGGTTACGACCTTCTGTCCGAGGATGTTAAACACCTCCAGTTTCACCCTGGCCGGTTCGGGGAGTGAGAAACTGATATTGGTCGAAGCGTTGAACGGGTTCGGATAATTCTGGCCGAGACTGTACGTGGTCGGTAGACCGGGAGCGGCGAGGCCGTTGGAAATCCGGCCGATCCAGGGTTGATGGTCGATATCGCTGGCAAGGGCATTGACTAACTCGAACGTGCCCGGAGTGGCCAGGAGCGTAATTGTTCCCTCCGGGAAAGGGGTGCGGTCGTTAATGTCAAGCATCCCCACCGTGACCGCCGAGTCGCGTTGACCGGCGAACAATTCGATTTGAACCGGCAGTTGACTGATGGGATCAAACCGATCATGGCCGATCATCTCGAGTTGTACGCCCAATGGAGTGCCGGGAGCTTCCATCATGACAAAGGTGCTGTCGTTGTGGTAATAAGTCCAGGCCTTCATCTCCTCGTTGGTTGCCGCAAGACGACCGACGAACTGGGCAGTCGAATCACAGTCGCAAACACCGGTGCCCGAGGCGAACATGTAAGCGACCATTGCCGTCAGGTCGGTGATGTCGATTGATGCCGCCGCATCGCCGTTGATGTTGGCCTCGCTCATGCAAACCGGATCAGGGCCGTTCTGAAACATGTAATTGACCAGGTAGAGCAGGTCGGTTATATCGGCGTTGGTTTCATCGCCGTTGACGTTGCCGCGTAATCCCTCGCAACACTTGATAACGGACAGGCAATACGGGCCGGACCATGGTGGATAATACGTATCCGATGTCCCTTGCCAGAGCCAGACGAGGGCTGACATCTGATCGATGCTGTCAATACAGATCGTGCGACCTTCATTATCGCAGTCAACGGACAATTTAATGTTCCATGCCTCTTTTACTTCTCCGGGGAGGAAGGCTCCGCCGGAAAGATTAACGCCGGCAAAAACCATGGTATCGACATCGTCTCCGATATAGGCTGTGTCGAATACCATGAGATTGAAAATGTCACGCCATCCTGAGTTCGCGGCCCAAACGGCATCGGTGGTATTCCAAGCGGCGCCGTCGGGAGAATAGATTCTGAATGCATTTGCCATTGCCTGTATACCGGTGTTGTATTCGTTGGCAACATTGAAACGCAGATTTACCGGTTGTCCGCACTCCAGGATTGAGCTCTCGATACTGCCGCTGGTGATATCGAACAGGTAGATGGTCGGAATCCCGTAGAAAGCTCTGAGATCGGTATACTCCGAATTTTCATAGCCGTCGGTAGCACGAGCCCGCCACCAGTAAGTACCTTCATTTTTCATGTCGAAACTCCCCGAACTGACGGTATCTCCGCTGGATGTTATGCCCAGTTTGGATAACGCCAGATCGGTCGCTGCCGCATCGCGATAGATCTCGAAATCATAATAGATTTGATCGCCGTTGACATCCGTGGAAGCCGCTATCATCAGGGGGCCGCTGCCGTTTAAGGTTGCTCCATCCTCAGGTGATAGTGCCTCCGGAGTTGTAGGAGCTACATTGGTACGGAAAATAGCCTGTCGCCATTCACCCCAGTCGACGCCGTTATACAGACGAATACGTAAAAGGTAAATAACGTTGCCGAGCAGAGTCGCTCCGTTGTAAATTGCTGAAGTATCGGTTGTCATTACCGGACCGGTTTCCCACATCTCCGCGATCGACCAGTCGCTGTCGGTCCCCAATTGTATTTCGTATCCCTGAGCCGAGCCGAGTGAATCGTAGAAATGCCAGTAAATGGCGGGTGTTTGACCGATGATGTGATATAAATCTCCGGGAAGCACGTTGATATTCTGCGCCAGCGGCAAATTATAAGGACCGGTGAATGGGAAAGCACCCATATCTCCAACCGTACCGTCGGGATCGTTGAAATCGGGAGACGGATTACCGGCGTCGATGCACGGCGAAGAAGAAGTAAGAGACATGTCCAGCAATGCTGTGTCGGCAAACATCGGATCGGCCATAATCGATCCTATACCCGGATTGACTCCCACATACCCCCCGCTGCATTCGTAGAGATCGTTGTATTCAATTGTGCTTTCCACTTGCACATCGCCTTCAAGGACCGCTATCGTGTTCGGGCAGAAGGCGAAGATGTTGTTGAAAATCCGATGGTTGCCGCCGGAGTAGAGACTTAGTATACAGGCCGTCTCGACACCGTCACCGGAAATGTCGTAGAAAGTGTTGTTGTATACATAAGCTGAATCGCCGTCCGACAGCCTGATAACGGAAGCCCGATTAACCATTTGCATCCGGGCGAAGATATTGTTTCGTACAATGGCGCCGTCACAAATCTCCAGGTCAACGGCACGCGAGTAGTCGTCCAGCACCATATCGGTAAAGATGTTGCCCTCGATTACGGCCGAACTGCACCAGCTATCAAAAACCCTGTTCGCATATCGGGTTACATTGTTTCTTATCACGGGTGAGGTATGGCTGGTGATATCAAAGGGAACCCCCACACTGTCGAAGATATTATCCTGAATCAAAGCATTGGCGCCGGACCAACACTCGATTTGAGCGGTACGATTGGAAAAAGTGAATCCTTGCACGACCGTTGTCGTATCCATTGCACCTACCAGGCGAAGAGCAGCCCAGGTATTTTCAGGTGCTTCCCAGAATGTCGATCCTGCGCCGTCGGACGACATGAGTACGAAATGCTTGTCGGTCACCTTGACAAATTCACTATAGGTTCCCGGCGAGACCAGGACAGTGTCCCCGTCGCAAACGAATTTAATCGCTCCGGCAATACTATTGATCTCATCCGGTACATGGATGACCGGTCCGAGCTTGATGATGAAGGAGTAATGTGCCCATTCACCCCAGTCGGTGCCGTCGTGAACTCTGATACGCAGTCCGTAATGTATAAATGGATCCAACGTTGCTCCGGCATATTCGGCGGACTGAGCCGCCGATGATATCGGGCCGCTGTCCCAGAACTCGGCTTCAGTCCATTCCTGGTCTGTCCCCACCTGGATCTGATATTGTGTTTGCGAAGTCGCGAGAGTGTCGAGATAAATCCAATTGATCGTCGGTATCAATGTTGTGACATAGCCGTACGAGTCTGTCGGCGATACGACTATTTGCGATGCTGTAGGATATGAGATCGATTTCGATACCGCGCCGATATCGGACCGGCTGCCGTCGGCATCGTTGTAAATCGGATCAGGATCGCCCGCATCGATGCAGGGGGATCCGGAAAGCAAGTCAAGGTCCGAGCCGGTCTCGAAAACGAACAAAGGATCTTCATAGATACAGCCGATACCGGCCGTGGCCTGATTGGTTGCGTTCAGACCATTACCGTAAAATCCGGAATACTCGATGGTTAAATCGGCATTGTCGTTGGATATGACTCCATACAGCCCGTTGTATGCCGACAGGTTGTTCCGATAATCGAGATTGCCTGAGGGGTATAGTCCATAACCGTAATCACCGGTTCCGTAGACGGTGTTGTTAACAATAATATGCTCGGAACCTCCATTAACGTAGATCCCCCAGTCCAGGGCGTTATTATAAAACCTGTTGCCGCTTATCAGGCAGGAATCACAGCTGGTGAAAGACAAGGCTGACCTGTACGAGGATACCTCAAAGCAATTCCTTACCAGGTTGTTTTCAAAAATACAACTGCCCTTTTCCAATCTGATGGAACACATAACCGAGTCGAACAAGCTGTTTTCTATAAGCCAGTTCGCACCGTATTCACTACTGATTGCGTTACCCGATAGGTCGATGAACCGGCAGTTGCGGATCTCAGCCGACTGGCCGTAGGGAGCCGCAATTCCCGTTTCTCCATCGGTAAATGTGAAGCCTTCGATAATCGTTCCGTTGTCGTATTCAGCGCTCATCATGATTAACGGCGTGGCCCCACCGGCAGCCGTAAGAATCGTATTTTCGGCGCCGGCCTCCGATAACAATACCAGGAATTTCTCTTCGAAATTCAGGTTTTCCGTGTAGGTGCCGTCGGCTACGATTATCGTGTCGCCGTTGTTGGCCAGGTTGATGGCCGCCTGAATCGTAGGTGCATCGGACGGAACATGAATCACTGTCGTCACGCTGGTCGAGAACCGGAACTCGGTCCAGTCTCCATACCCCTGATTGTCGCGAACACGCATACGGGCGAAGTAGTAAGTCGCATCGGTCAGATCATAGCTGTTGTAGACCAACGAATCGGCCGATGTCGTCACGCCGTGCGAATCCCAAACCTCGGCGCTTGACCAGTCGTCGTCCAGACCGATCTGAATCTGCAATCCGACCTGATCGACAGTCCCGGTGTCGATATATGTCCAATGAAACACCGGTCGCAGGCTCGTTACCATGCCGGTACTGTCGCCGGGGAGAACCGTAACGCGACTAGCCAGGGGCAGGTTGACGGTTTGATAAAAAATACTTCCTACATCGTTGCGGCTGCCGTCGGGATCGTTAAATGCCGGGTCGGGATCGCCGGCATCGATACAGGGAGAATTGGGCCGCAGGCGATAGTCATAACCCATTTCATCGACATATAGCGGATCTACATTGAAGTCGTTTTCTCCGGCATAATTATAATTGCTGTAATCCCTGTAGTTATTGAAGAAATTGTTATAGTCGACATAGCATGAGTCGTTAGTGATGATGGCAGTGTTGGTACTGTTTGAAAATATGTTGTTACGTGCCTGAACCATTCCAGTATGTGACTGTACGTAGACACCGTAGTGATTCCCGTCGAAGGTGCAATTGTTGACATTGCCGGAGCCGTAGTAACTGTAGAGGACACAATAGCCGGTCGGATTGTTGTAGAATAGACAATGATCGAGTGTAATGGTGCCTCTCTCACATCTGACCACGGGCGAATTGAATTCCAGCAAGTTGTTGTCACGGAAAATACAGTTCTCTATGAGGAGGTCACAGCTTTGATTCCATACGGTCGATTCTTTACCGCGAGCATGCTCAATGGTAAAACCGCGTAACTCAACCGTTTCAAGAAATGAACCGTAGAGTTTCAGAATATAGGCATTGCAGTCGTTAAGCGGACGCAGGAAGGTTACTTCCGGTCCCCCTTCAGATATGATTTTTACCGACTTGCTCTGTATCAGAATACTCCCGTAATAAGTCCCCGGAGCGACCAGGATGGTGTCACCGTGATAAGCGTCGGCCAGAGCGTCCGTGATACTCGGGTATTCGGAAGGTACGTGAAGAGTCGTGGCTCCGTCTATCAACGTCAGAATCGCAGTGAGCGGATCGATGAACCCGGCCCCCAATTGTCCGTCGTACCCGAAATTAAGACTGTCGATCGGGATCGCCGTCGTCAGAATGGTGTCGCGAATCTGATCCGCGGTCAATTCGGGATCTATTGAGGCCAGCAGCGCCGCCAGGCCCGTAACGAACGGGGCTGCAAAAGATGTCCCACCCCACCAGGCATAAGTGGAATCGAGGTAGGGGGCATAAACCATCACCCCGGGAGCGCACACATCGACATAATCACCGAAAGATGAAAAATCAGCCAGGGTCAGATTGGAATCGACTGCCGCTACGGCGACGGTGTTGTCGTCGCTGGCGGGATAATGTATAGGAGAATCCTGGCCATTGCCGGCAGCCACTACCACCATCACGTTGTTCTGTTTAGCCCATTCGACCGCGGTGGCAATGGCCAGGTGTTCTGCCGTTGTTACGAGACTCAAATTTATGACGCGACAACTGTCGGTTACTGCCTGCATGATAGCTTCGGCAACTACGTAACCGTTGGATGCGCCGCCTAGATTGGTTACGCGATAGGAAATGATTTCAGCCGACGGGGCGACCAGGTGCACGACTCCTGCAACGAATGTCCCGTGACCGGTGTTGGTCCCACCCGGTTCGTCAAAGGCTTCCGGATCTTCGTCGACATAATCCCATCCGGAGAGGACGGTTCCATCGAAGGCCGGATGGTTGAGATTGATACCGCCGTCGATCACCGCTACGCGTACGTTGCTGCCGGTTGAGATCCCGTGCACATCACCCAGGTTGAGCTCCTGAGCGGCGTACTGCTCTTCGTATTCCCCCTGCAAATTTTCATCGCCGAACGGTATGCTGCCCTGCACCGGTTGAAGCGGATCGACCAGGTAGTTCGGATGACAGAAGTTCACGAACGGTTCCGATGATATCTGCTCCGCGATTAAGTCGGCGTCAGTCCCGGCCGGGGCATTCATCAGGTAGACGTCAATCTGCGGCAGATGCTGGATATCGACCGTTCCGTAGAGGTTGTTGATCGTGTCGATAGTGAAACCCTCGTTCAGCTTGAGCACCAGCTCGTGTTCCACGAAGGCCGCGCCATGCACGAATGCAGCGGATAATAACAACATCATCGAGGCTATGAGCACAGTTAGTCTGGATAACATACAAATTCCTCCTCAACCTGCACCGAAAACCGAAAATGCCGCCCAATGGCAGGCCATCCGGTATTGTTCTCTTACATCTATGGCGGACCGGCGAGCGGCGGTGGAGGCCGACCGACCGGCATTGTAGTATTCATAAAAACGATTCATCCAAAGTGCGGCGGACTGATCAACCACCGCCCAATGACTGGCAATCACGTTGCGAGCTCCCATTTCGAGCATCGAACGCACCAGTCCGGAGGATTCTTCTCCCGGAAGACTCGACTGTTGTCCGGTCCGGCACCCCGCCAGCATCACCAAACCCACTCGGTTATGCCGAAGACGGAAGTCGGCTGCGAACATCGGTCCGTCCTCCAGCTCGAGGGCGGAGTAAAACGGATTGTCGCTGCGAAGTGAGGCATGACCGGTGTAATGCCACAACCGCGCCGAACTGCGATCAGGAACAGCGGCCCGGTGACAAGGGGATAACCATTCGGTGTCCTCATTCTTTGAGGGCAACCCCGCCAGTTCCTGGTCGACGTATTTCAAACCATCGGTGCGGCCGATCATTACCACCTGTTTGGGTGAATTTATCCGCAATTGGCGGGCATGCTGGAAATGTCGCAGGCTCGGGGCCAGGGTGAGAGTGTAACGGTCGACCAGATGTTTACCGTCGATCATGAGTGCCTGCCAGGGGAGATTGGTCAGGCGGCCTTCGGGAATCAGCAGAAGTTTTCCGCTTCCGGGTAAATCCAGCGGTTCGAGCAGCCAGGCTCCCGCACGTTCAAGATAGGTCTGTTCATCCGCGATGTCACGAGTGCTCTCTGCCGTCCCGTTGAAAAGCTGGCGGCTGATAAGAAACCGCCATTGCCCCAGTAGCTTGTCGATAGTCTGATGCCCTCGTTCGTAACGATGCACCCGGCTGACGCCGTTATGATGAACGCAGGCGATCAGGTCGTCGCCGAGTCGGTGCATCTGAATGATCGTTCGTCCGATCGAAGTGGTTTGCATCCGGCCGATGATTTCCTTCATGGGGTCGAGCGTCGCAGCCGTCTGATGTTCAAGCGCGGCCAGGTTTTCTCGCACCTTACGTTGCAGCGCTATGAAACCGCCGTGATTCATGGAAGCGGGAGCTTGCCGTTGTCCCATGGCTCCATCGACTCGACCAGCGAGAGCCGTTACCTGGCCGGCCAGCGCCACCAGGCTTTCTTCGGCTCGGCGTCGCGCCGGATTGTCATGATGGGTTTCATCGATCGCCGTCCATAATCCGGCTGTCATATACCGCTCGCTCCAGGCCGCGGCGTGCTGAGGTCGCTCTTTGGCTTCAGCATCGACCAGACGTAAATACGGATCGGTTCGATCCTTCATGAACGATGAGCGTAAATCGAGCGGCGGCAGTTTGGCGCGCACCGAATCGAGAATGTCGGCGGCGGCGGTCCAATGCTCGACCGCTTGTTTCATCCGCCCGCGACCCGCCAGATGATCGCCCAACAGGGTGTGTCTGCAAGCCGACAGATAAGGCACCGATTTCACCGCCGGATTGGCAGCCAGACGATGAAGTAATTTGTCGTTTGCTGTTTTATTCTGAAGTAAATGTAAATCGCAGATGGCCTTCCAGAGCGGTAGTTGCGCTCGATCGAAACCGGCCCATGCTTTTTGCACGAGACCTTTGTGAAGGCGGCCATCTAGCTGAGCTTCGAGCAATTGTGCCGAGGCAAGGAAACCATGATTCTCGTTTCCGGCGAACAGCTTCAACGCCGGTTGGAGATGTCGTCGGGCTTCCCCGGCATGACCCATTGCAAACGCCGCCTTGGCCGCGAAAAATTTCGCCTTGGCATACTCATAGTCGATCTTGAGCGTATGCGCCCGGCGGGCGGCATCCATTGCTGCGCGTCGAGCATCCGGAAGTAGGTTAAGACCGAGATAAGCCTCCGCTTTGTCCAGCAGACAGAGCACCAGTCCACGGGGCTGGGAAACTTTGCGGTAACCTTCCTGACAGGCGTTCAACTCGCGCAATGCGACATGATAATTCCCGCGCAGCATCTGAAGCCAGGCCATACCGTTACGACAGTCAACGGCATAAAGCTCATAACCGGCTTTGGAGAAACACTCCTCGGCCCGGCGGTAATTTTCTTCGGCTTGTTCGAACTCAAAAAGTTGAACCTGGGTGTTGGCCAGATTGTAACGGCAGATCGCAGCCGCCAGGTCGTTACCTGCCTCGACGAAATAGTCGGTCGCCTGTTGATAGTAGCGACGGGCTTCGGAATGGCGATCCTGCCGATGTAACAAATTGCCCAGATTGACTTCGGTCTTGGCCTGGTCCGCTCGAAGGCCTTCTTTCTTGAATCTCTCAATTGCCAGATGAGCCCGGCGCCGCGCCTGCGCGTATTGTCCCAGATACATGTACACATCAATGAGAATACGATCGATACGAGCCTGCATCACCGGAGCGTTACGAAGCATCTTCCTTGCAGCCAGGTAATTTTCCAACGAAGCCTCATACTTGCCGCCGACCGAACAAGCCCAGCCAAGAGCTCTCAGAGCGCTGCTGTGCATCACTCCGCCTATCGGTTTACTGACCTCGACGAAACGACACGCCGTTTTCTCTGCCTTGCGTGTGGAGGTCTGAGCCAGACTGCGTACGAGATCGTTGCAGGTTTCGGCTAGCTGCTCATATTGAGCCGGGTCAGCCTGACCGGTGCGCAGGAATGTGCGAGCGAGCGCGTTCATCGTACCAGACTGGCCTTCCAGGAAAGATTGTCGAACTCGATCTGTGATTTACCTGAAATCAGACTGAGCGACTTCGGAGGATTTTTCGCCTTCCAGAAAAAGAAACCTTCTTTTTCCGGTGTGAATCGTTGTCGACCCGACTTGAGTACCCAGGACAGACTGATGTGGTCCTTGTCATAGACGCGTGCCACGAATTCCCAACCCTGACTGCGCCGCTCGGCTGAAAGCTCGAGCATTATGTCTCCGGCCTTAAAACAAATTCGACGTTCGAGTCCGACCGGGGCTTCGCGCAGTTGCATCGCGGGTAATTGCGCCCAGGAATCGGCCGTAGCCTGACCTTGGATGACCTGTTCCGGTCGATGGGACGACTGCAACAACGGGATAGCCGCAACGCGTGCTATGGTCGATTCGGATGAGCCGGTCAACGGTTGGGTATGCTGGGGTTGGTACTCACTTAAAATACGAAACAGTTCACGACATTCCTTACACTCCTTCAAATGTGATAGAAATGTCACATGCCCCGTTTCGATTGCCTTTAGCATTTGGGATCGCGACGGATGTCGCGAAGGCTTATTCATGACCTGGCCTTTCATTCATGAGTTCTATTGCAATAGAGACCGGGGTGCGATGATTAGTACAGGACCTCGAAAAAAACGAGCGTGATGCGAGAAGTAAGTTCATATAGCGTGTGGTTTTTGTGTCGCTCGCATTTTTCGTGGGCGGCAGATGTCAGTGGCCCACCCGACCACAGGTGGTAAAACATCAGGGCACAGATTTGACTTTGATGATATCAGTCTTTGTAGGTCAGGTTGTTTGCAACCTGGGTAGGTCTCCCCGAGACCTGCCGTTGCCTTTGATGATATCAGACGACAGAAGTGGGGTGGTCTAACTGAGCCCGAGCTGTTTCATTATTTTGCGCAGCCGAGCGAGACAACGAGAGCGAATCGGCCCGATACTGTTGGCGGGAATGTTCAGCTCTTTGGCGATGTCGCTGTAACTTTTATCCTGTGGCTCGAAAAACAGAGCATGCAGAAGTTTGCGGCAACGCTCATCGAGCTGGAGCATCGCCATTTCGAGATCAGCTTGTCGTTCAAGCTGTTCCAGGTCGGCATCGGGCAGCGGTGTTGGTTTGACGTCCGGGATTTCATCGTGAGCCTGCTGACTGCGCTGCGCGGACTGCACCATACGCCAACTACGACGACGGGTGGTACGAATCAACCATTTAGTCAGCCCGCGGGGATCTTTGATATGATGGCGGCTACGGTAAAGCATCCACCAGGTATACTGCGCACAATCTTCGGCATCACTGACACTCAATCCCGCGCGGCGTGCGACGGTATAAACCAATGCTTCGTAGCGATATACCAACGTGCGCCAGGCGTCGGCGTCCCCCTCGCATACCCGTTGCCATATCTCGTCGTTGCTAGGTACCAATTGTTTTCTATCCGCGATGTCGTTGGTCCCGGCGCCGGGGCTGTTCCGTTATCGGCGACGGGGATCAATAATACGGGCATCCCGCCAATGAGATCGATCTTATACTTTATTATAATTGGACGTGGTGGACGTGCAACGCAAATTTGATACGAACGCAACTATTTATAATAAGTCTGTACTACCGATGCGATTGCTGTCTCTATTATAATGAGGAAAATCCGGAAATTAACCGAGGGAGAATACTTATCTTTTATAAATCAAAACAGGCCTATGGCATAACTAGTGCCCAGCCCCATATAGATGTAGCGCACCAGCCGTCCGGCGAAGGTGGTCAGATAAAATAACCCTGCCGGGAACTGCTTGGCCCCCGCCGCGGCATAGAGAATATCACACGGAATAGGGGAGGAGGTCCCGAGAAAAATCGCCAATGCGACATAAAGGCGGGAGCGGCCGATTGTCCATTTATTGTCGAGGAGGTTGGGAAATTTATTTTTAACCCATTGGCGTTCCGCAAAATACCTGCCGACCAGATAGGTCACGAGTGAGCCGAATGCGGAACCAATTGCCATAACCAGGGCCAGGTGGAAAACATTATAACCCATAGATACCCCGGCAATGACATAACCCCAAACCGGTAACACCAGGGGAGAACATGAAATCGCCGAGATCACCAGCAAGATCAAATCCAGCCAGTTCTGGCCGTAGCGCTGCATTAGCGAAAGACCGAACGCTTCGATATCATCGTTGAACAGAATAACCATAGCAAGGGAAGGAACCACAATGACAGCCGTTAAAATTGCACCTCCGAGCCATTCGGGGCGCTTGGATTCTGTTATAGGCCCGACGGCTTCGATGGTCTGTTCGCTTGTTTTGGTCTGTATGCTCATGGCTCTGCTTTTACCCGTACTCGGATTGCCGTTACTCCAATAGACAGCTTCCGACAGATAATGTTCCAGGAGGGGACAAGCCCGACAAGAACATGTCTCCACGAGACCTGTCGTCTCAAAGACGGTGTCTCGGAACGACAAGTATATAGAAAAAAGCCTTTGAATCAACAAAGATTCAAAGGCTTTTGATTTGGTGCGGAAGGGCGGCAGTTACAGATCGTCCTCTGAATCAACCTCCCACTTCGTATTAACACCGTAGTCTTCTTGCTTGTAGACCACGAATACAAGATAGGCATCTATTGTTGCGATTACAGCATCATGTGTTTGTCTGGTAATCAACAATGTTACGGAAGAACCATCGTCATCTTCCCAATACGTTGAATAAGGAGTTCCACTAGGGATCTCCTTTGCTTTAGTTGTTGGGCTTATTTCATCACTGGTTGGTTCACCGTATTTGTTTTTAAGGATATCATATAGACGAGAATGAAAAACCCATGACTTACGCATGCCCTTATTCTTTTCGTCATTATCCCACTTGAGTATGTATTGAAACGCTTTGAATTGGTCCGTAGAATCGAATATTAAAAAAGTGCGTTGAGCTTTTTTGTCAAGGATCTTGACATCTGTCACTTCGGTTCTAAGAAAACCCTCTGGTATAGTGAGAACCGGATATTCATGGTATCCACGTCCAAGTTTGGCGATTTTAGGATCACCGTTTGAGTACTTCTTAAGTTTCATGCCGTCATTCTTATGGATAATGCTAGTTACACTATCATATGAAATATCCCAATTCAACGATTTAGGTGGATCAATAGCATATGCCGTAGAACATAGAAGAACTGTTATGACTACAATCCACAGATTCACTCTTATCATGGAATCCTCCACATACTATTTTATATAATTACTTATAGAGTATATATAGAATGGTATTGTAAGTAAGTCAAGGTGTGTGTTAGCACTAGAAAAAAGCCTTTGAATCAACAAAGAATCAAAGGCTTTTGATTTGGTGCGGAAGGCGGGATTTGAACCCGCACGAGTTTCCCCACTACCCCCTCAAGATAGCGTGTCTACCAATTCCACCACTTCCGCATATCTTAAGGTGAAGGTTAGTTGCCTGCGGTGTCTCCGGTCGGCGTAACCTGCATAAGCGGATTGCCACCGGTGGTATCACCGGCTGCCTGCTGCTGTTGCTGCTGGCGAGCGATAGCTTCTTCCCGCTCTGCTTGTGCCTGCTGAGTGACAACGGATTCAGCCGATTCGGCCTGGGCCGCGCCGCCCGAGCGGTGAGACGAGAGAAGAGCCAGAGCGATACAGTTGACGAAGAACACTACCGCGAGGTAAGTGGTAGCCTTCTGCAGGAACGTGGCAGCACCGCGACCTCCGAATACGGCTCCGGAAAGGCCGCCACCGCCAAAAGCGGATCCAGCCAGACCTTCGCCCTTACTGGCCTGCATAAGCACCACCAGAACCAGCGCGATGCAGACTATCACGTGAAAGACAACCCAGGCAATGAACAAAAGTCGAACCTCCGTTAAACAGCTCTAATTATCCCGATAAAATCCTCAGCCTTGAGCGCTGCGCCGCCGATCAAGCCGCCGTCAACATCAGGCTGGCCGATCAACTCTTTGGCGTTGGAAGGCTTCATCGAACCGCCGTACAAAATGGGCAACATTTCGGCAGCTTCCGAATCCATCTGCGCGATATGTGCCCGTACGAATCGATGCACTTCCTGGGCCTGCTCAGGCGAGGCCGTCTTACCGGTGCCGATTGCCCAAACCGGTTCGTAAGCAACTACCGATTTTTTGAGCATCTCGGCCGTAAACCCCGAGAGACATCCCTCAAGCTGAGTCCTGATCACTTTCTCGGTATCGCCGTTTTCTCGTTCTTCGAGTGTTTCGCCGATACAGATAATCGGGACCAGACCCGCGGCTAAAGCCGCTTGGGCCTTGGCGTTGACCTGCTGATCAGTCTCAGCATGGTACTGCCTTCTCTCAGAGTGGCCCAGTATAACATATCGGCATCCCACTGTCAAGAGCATCGAAGCGGAGATTTCTCCAGTAAATGCCCCCTTCTCATGAGCCGACATATCCTGCCCGCCCAGGGCAATATGGCTTCCCTTGAGCATTTCTCCCGCTCGGTACAGAGCGGTGAACGGAGGGCAAACCAGCACCTGAGCGTGTTCGTTCTTGGAATCTCCGCCGAGCAATCCCTTCAGGAGAGTTTCGGTCTCGGCGATAGTCCCGTTCATTTTCCAGTTTCCGGCAATGATAACCTGGCGCATGTCAATGAGTCTCCACTACTGGATGATCGGTCAGAGCTACCACGCCCGGAAGGTCCTTTCCCTCGAGGAACTCAAGAGAAGCCCCGCCGCCGGTGGAAATGTGAGTCAGTTTGCCGTCGAGACCGGCCTGTCCGACCGCTGCTGCGGAGTCTCCACCGCCGACCACCGTCACCGCTCCCTTTTCGGTCAGCCTGGCCAGCAACCGGGCAATCGCCAGAGTTCCTTCGGCGAACGGTTTGTGCTCGAACACACCCATCGGGCCGTTCCAAACGATCGTTTTCGCTTCAGCCAGTTCTTTTGAGAACAGCTTGATCGTTTCCGGACCGATATCGAGACCTTTTTTGTCAGCCGGAATCTTGTCGATCGGAACCGTCGAAACAACGGCATCATCGCTGATTTCCGACGCGATCACGGTATCGACCGGGAAGACCAGCCTGGCGCGGGCGTTCTTGAAACGAGCGATCAACTCCCGAGCCAGGTCCACCTTGTCTTCTTCGAGCAGCGATCCGCCGATTTCATAGCCCATCGCCTTGGCGAAAGTGAACATCATGCCGCCGCCGATCAACAGCAGGTCGACCTTATCCATCAGGTTCTCGATCACGTCGATCTTGCCGGAGATTTTCGCGCCGCCCAGAATCGCCGCGAACGGACGAGTGGGATTATTGAGGGCGTTGCCGAGATACATGATCTCTTTTTCCATCAAATAACCGGCTACCGACTGGTTAAAATAACGGGTCACTCCCTCAGTCGAGGCGTGTGCCCGGTGAGCGCTGCCGAAGGCGTCATTGACATAAATATCCGCCAGCGAAGCGAGCTTGCGGGCGAATTCCTGATCGTTGGCGGTTTCCTCGGCGTGGAAACGAAGATTCTCGAGCAGAACAATCTGTCCCGAGGTCATCTTGCCGACCAGGTTGGAAGCCTCCGGGCCAATGCAGTCCTCGGCAAAGAGGACTGCCTGACCCAGCAGCTCCGACAACCGTTTCGCCACCGGCGCCAGCGACATCTCGGGAACGAACTTCCCCTTGGGGCGTCCCAGATGAGAGCAGGCGATCACGATGCCGCCGTCACCGAGAATCTTTTTCAGCGTCGGCAGGGCAGCGCGGATGCGACGGTCGTCCGTTATATTTTGCCGATCATCGAGCGGGACGTTAAAATCGACCCGCACCAGAACCTTGCGGTCCCGGAAATTGATGTCGGCGACGGTTACCTTATTCATCGAATTACTCTTCAAACTTGTTAGAGCATGATCTCGATCATATCGCACATGCGATTCGAGAAGCCCCATTCGTTATCGTACCAACTGAAGACTTTGACCAGATTCCCCTGGACGGCAGTCATATCGGCGTCGAATACCGAGCCGTGTGCATTGCCGATGATGTCGGTCGAGACGATCGGGTCTTCACAGTATTCCAGCGCCTTGGACAGCGGTCCCTCAGCGGCTTTCTTCATGGCAGCGTTGATCTGGTCAACGGTCGCTTCCTTTTCGAGAATAACTGCCAGATCGACTATCGAGGCATCCGGGGTGGGAACGCGAATGGCGCAACCGTCCATCTTGCCTTCGAGAGCCGGCAACACCTGTGAGATCGCTTTGGCGGCGCCGGTGGTGGTCGGAATCATCGACAAGGCCGCCGAACGAGCGCGACGGAGATCCTTGTGCGGAGCATCCAGAATTCTCTGGTCGCCGGTGTAAGAGTGAATCGTGGTCATGAATCCCTTAACGATACCGAAATTGTCCAGCAGAACCTTGGCCACCGGAGCGAGGCAGTTCGTAGTGCACGAACCGATCGAAATCACATGATGTTTGGTTTTGTCGTAACCCTTGCAGTTAATGCTGGGAATAAAAGTACCGTCGTGCCCCTTGGCCGGTGCCGAGATAAGGACCTTTTTAGCGCCCGCCTGCATGTGTTTCAGGGCTTCATCCTTGGTCCGGAACAGACCGGTGCATTCGAGCACGATATCAGCCCCGCGCTCTTTCCACGGCAGTTTGCTGGGGTCGCGTTCGGCGGTTATCGGAATAGTCTTGCCGTCGACGATCAGGTCGTTGCCGCTGTAGCCGACTTCACCCGGATACTTGCCGTGGACCGAGTCGTACTTCAGCAAATGAGCCAGCGTCTTGGCGTCGGTAATGTCGTTGATTCCGACGAATTCGATATTCCGATTCCGAGCAGCACGAAACACCAGGCGCCCGATTCGTCCAAATCCATTGATTCCAACTTTCATCCTGTCCTCCGTGAGGTTATTGGTCCTGCGGAAGGAATAAGTATTTCACTCCCGCCGTAACCGTGAGCGCATCATAATTATCTATAGTGACTAATTTATCTCCGAACTTGATTGGCAGATACCTGACGTTAAAATCCAAACCGATCTGGGTAGCTACCGGTATATCGATTCCGGTGCCGGCCATCCAACTGAACTTGTAAGCATTCTCCTCTTCCCAGTTCGAGCTGTAATAGCTGGAATTGGTGAATTGCACCGCCCGGCGTCCCACGATGAAAGTACCCCCCAACTGTACATAAGGGTGAATACGAGCCCCTATACGAATTGGGTAATACTTGGCTGAAGCCTGCAGGTCGTAAATCGACAGGTTGCCGATATCGGTCGCACCATCGGTCTCACCCAGAGTCACAGATCCACGGTTGACGACACCGAGAGCGGCCTCGATCATCCAGTGACGGCTTAAGCGATGACCGTAAAATGCCTCGAAATAAGCAGCGCCGTCATTGATGTTCGTTTCGTATGAACCCGTGGCTACATCGTTAACGGTAATAATCCCGGATTCCGGCGGGCTGTCGCCCAGGTTGATCCAGGCCCCGACGCGAGCACCTGCCTGGTGCGACTGGAGGAAACTATCCGATTCCTCGGATGCAACCGAGGTGGCCAGAATTAAGCCGATAAACAAGGTGGTGATTAAAATCCTGAGCAATGTTGACTCCCGTGTCGTTTCTGTGCCTGACGGTTCCATGTCACCGTATGTAATCCGGTATATCGGCACCTGTCAAGTTATACTCAAACAACCATTTCGAGCCTGGCGAAAAAACGTCCGACTGGCACCTGAGACCAAATCCGAACCATCCTTCAATTCCACTCCAGAATACAACCTTACGCGGCAGTTCTCGTCTCGGATGTTGCCCGGATTGCGGCAATTTCACCGGATAGCCGACAGGTGTTCATTCCTTCAACATTATCTACGGTTTAAGGTTCGCCTTATTCTGTTGCTTCCGTGTTATTTTGTGATTCCACCGGTTTTTCGGAGGCATAGAGAATCATCTTCTGGTCTTTGTAGTCGAAAAGCACCCTGAAGTTATCCAGGATGAGATTACCGACGTTGCCCCCCAGCATTTCCGACTCTACCACCCCTTCGCCTTCCTCGGGTAAAATAGCTCTAATCGAGGTCAGCAGGATATCACCCATTTTGAACGAAGCGACATAAGCTGTCCTGACCTGGGTGCTGCCGCCTATTCCTCCGAAAGTCTTGTCTGCTTCGGATATATCGCTGAGGCGCCGGGTCAGGTTGTTCTTCTCTACGAATGGCCGGTGCAGAATCAAGCCAAACGGATTTCCCAGGTCAATCAGCAGTTCCGTCGGAATTCCCAGCAGTTCTCCTTTGACGATCGGCACTCGGGAATAGAACTGAAAGGGGATAGGGTAACCGCTGTCCGGGGCGATAAATTTGTCCGGATTGTAAATTGTCAGAAGTTGTCGGCCATAGTCGATCATTATCGGGAACTGACTGATAAAATCGTAACCGATAACACCGCCGAAACGGACATCTCCGGGGCCATGAATTCGCAACGGTTCGAGGTCGGATATGCCGGTTTTAACATCGCGTAAAACCAGGTCGCCCACCAGTAACGAATCGATTTTTACGAACTCTATCTGTTCGTAGGCTGTGGCTCCCTTAGCCGGGAGTGAACCGGCCGACGGCAGGTTCAAATCGGCGGCAAACTCGGCGTCGATAATTGTCGCCCCGGCGCCGGTATCCAAAAGAAACCAGCCCTTCTTTTGACCGTTGACCGAAGCCTGCAGTTTGATATGACCGGCGCGGTAATCGATGGCCGCTGTTATTGAGGTTTGACCTTCGGGAAATCCTGCTTGATAGACGGTTGTCGGAGGACTGAATTGCCCCGGCGCCAGTTCCCGGTCAAACTCACATACACGTGCTCGCTGTTCGATTGCCAGCGTTCCCCCTTCAGCTTCCAGCCGTGAATAAAACGGCATCCAGACACCGTCGACCTGCTGATAATCACCAAGGGTGATGGTGGCCGCCAGATCGTCTAAAGTAACCTGATAGTCGGTCATGCGGCCGGTTTCGGTATCGAAATGAGCGATGATAGTATCCTGGTGCAGCGGATAAAACGCTACCTCGTGTAATTGTTGATCATAACTCTGGATGATGCCCCGATATTCCTTGCCGCCTGGAATCCAGCCCTCTACCAGGTATGAATAAGAGGGGATATACGCGTTTCTCAAGGATTCCATGGTTTGAACGTCGCTCATTATAACCGGATTCCCCGCCAGGTCGGCGGTCCACCCAACCTGACCGTCGTAACCTTCCGTCATGACCAGAGAGCCCAGTTGTAAGCGACTGTACGTCAGATCCGGAGGAGCCTGAATCGATACGAAAGTCCCCGGGGTGCCGTTAAGCAGCAGGTCGCCTTCGGAATAGGCCGATTTCATCCGGACTATTCGCTGATATGCCTCCGAACCGCCAACCGACTGGATCAACAATGAATCGAGATCGAATCCGCTGACGCCGCTTACGGTCGTCAACAGTAAAAAAGTCACCAACAAACGCATGGAATATATCTCCGGAATCTGGTACAGATCATCATAGTGTCTCGTACAAAGAACCTGAAGGTTGGTTTGAATAAAAGATTAAACATAAATGGGAAGATTACCCGGCATAAAAAAACCGGGCTTCGGCGAAGCCCGGTCCATTCGAACGGCTGCGAATCTAATTTTCGATATACTTGCTGATGATTGTGCTCATCTTCGAGGACATCCGTGAGTTGGGGTAGACCTCTGTCGCTCCGGCAATTCTCGCAGCCTTCATCTGGTCCTTCAACGTATGCGGAGAATAGCATACGATTGGAATTTCCTGGGTCGCCCCGTAAGACCGAAGTTTGTTAATCAGCGAAGGGGCCTCAATGCCGTTTAGATTCAGATCGATTACAATCAGATCAGGTTGAAGCTCCTGTGCCTTACTGAAAATATCGTCGGATCGTATCGCCTTGATGCCTTCAACATCCATCCCGTCCAGGACCGTCATAATCTTGGACGTGAAAATCATGTTGTTGGCGGCGATGATTACCTTTTTGCTCATACACTCAAATCCATTCGTTCGCGATAACGTACCAAAAAAGTGTCCTACCCCATTTGGAGCACAGCCCATCCCGATCCAATATAGTAAATTGTAATCGCGAAATAAAGGCTTGTCTTAAAAAACTTGTATTACTATTCGCTCGCATTGTTAAGTTGTTGCAACACATTACGTAATTGTGGCGGGTCGATGCCGCTGTCGTAGTCCCGGCTGTTTTTAGTTGATTGGATAGTACCTTGCCGATAGCCTGTAAACATGCGTAAAACAAGGATAATCGCGACTTTTGGCCCTGCCGTCGCCACCGAGCGGAAAATTAAAAATTTAGCCGCCGCCGGTGTAAATATCTTCCGGATCAATTGTTCCCACGGACAGACGGAGGACCTGAAACTCGCGGCTGCCCTGATCCGAAAAGCCACCGCTCAATCGCCCTATCCTGTTGGCTTGCTTTTTGATATAAGTGGTCCTAAACTCCGATTGGGTCGCTTTGAGGGGCAATTCGAGATCAAAACCGGTCAACTCCTGACCTTAGTCAAAGGTGTGGGAAATCCGGCCGAATATGTTTTTAGTGTCAACCATCCCGGTATTATCGAATCGATTCGGAAAGGTGAGCGGGTTTTCATTGACGACGGCAACCTGGCGTTCAAAGCAACTCATGTCCGCGAATCCTCGGTGGCGTTACGTGCCCTTAATCCCGGGGTGATCTCATCCGGAAAAGGCATAAACTTACCTGATTCCAATATCAATATAGCGACCATCACCCCCAAAGATCACCGCGATCTGAAAACCGCCGTCGCGTTGGGGGCCGATTTTATCGCTTTATCGTTTGTCCGCTCGGCCGAGGATATCCATACCGCCCGTCGACTTATCAAAAAGCAGGGGGGAAGGCAGGAGATTATTGCCAAGCTCGAAAAGCGGGAAGCGATTGAGCAGTTGGATGAAATCATCCCGGCTGCCGACGGCATCATGCTGGCCCGAGGAGACCTTGGCGTCGAACTGCCGCCGGAGGAGCTTCCAAGGTTGTCGCGGAAAATAATCGCCAAAGCCAACCGCCATCGGAAACCGGTTATCATGGCAACCCAGATGCTCGAATCGATGCGTCATTCACCACGGGCGACGAGGGCTGAGATCAGCGACGTTGCAACGGCGGTGTTCGAGTATGTCGATGCCGTCATGTTGTCAGCCGAAACCGCTACCGGCAGTTATCCGTTGGAAGCGGTCAAGACGATGGACAAGGTTATTCGAACGACCGAAGCTGCGGCTCAGCGACCGGCACTGGAGGTTGACCGCCTCGAGGTCAAATCCGATATTCCACTGGCTGTTGCCGATGCGGTCAGTCGTTCGTATCATTATTGTCGCAGCAAGGTGATCGTTGCCTTTACTACCTCCGGCTTCACGGCTGAAATGATCTCAGCTCTTTTCCCGGAGCAACCGATTGTGGCGGTAACAACCGACGAACGAGTCTGGCGACGATTGGTATTGCGCCGGTCGGTTTATCCGACACGCGGACCGCAACCGAAATCATTCGCCGGTCTTCTTAAAATCGTAACTCGAGCCTGTCAACAATACCGCCTTGCTCGCCGGGGGGATAAAGTAGTTATTACCGGTGGTGTTCCCTTCGGCGAAACTCGCCTGACCAATATGATGATGATCCATGAACTATAGAACCTTCGACGATAGGACCGATCCCGGGCTATGAACGAGTTAACCTTCCGTACCAATCCCCTGCTGCTGGCGGCCCTGCTGTTCGTTGTGGCGCTGGTGGCTTCGTTTTCATCGGCGTCCGCCGACAAAAATAAATCATCGGACAAAAAGACCCGGTCGATTTGCATCACCTTCGACCAGTTACCGGTCGACCAATCGTTCTCGGAGATTGATCATACGGCAGTTGTTACCTCTATTCTCGAGGCTCTCAAAAAGCATGAGGCAAAGGCGGCCGGGTTCGTAGTTGCCGAACGTATCGGCAACGATTTCGACCTGCTCGGTCAATGGCTCAACGAAGGACATGTTCTGGGCAATCTGACCTACTCGCATCAGGACATCGATGAGATCGGCATCGAGCATTTCATCAGTGAAATCGCTGCCTGTGAAGAAGCGTTAGAGCCGATGTTGTCCGGGTTCGGCCAGAAAAAGCGATACTTCCGCTATCCGTACCTCCACTATGGCTCTACCGTTGAGGCTAAACGAGCCGTCGGTGATTATCTGGCCGCCAACGAAATTACCGTAGCGCATGCAACTGTTTTGGTCGAGGACTATCTCTACAATCTTTCACTTGAAAAACTCGGCTCCACTCCAGACTCAATCGATATTGACCTGATCGGTTCGCAATACTTGCAGCATGTCATGGAACAAGTGACGGCCGCCGAACAACTGGCCACCCGAGTGCTGCATCGCGATGCCCGCCATATCCTGCAGTTACGCTCCAACCAGCTCAACGCTCTTGTCCTGGATGAACTGCTGACTGCCCTCGAAGAACGAGGTTATCAGTTTATCAACCTTGATAAAGCTCTGAAGGATGATCTCTACCAGGCGCCGGAGGCATATTTTGGTGGTCCCGGAGTGAGTTATATCGAGATGATCATGGAGTCCAATCCCGACTTCCTCCCGGCGCGTTAAATCTGCTATCGTAGGTCAGGTTGCTTGCAACTTGACAGTAAATACTGTACACCCATTCGGTGGCCCACCCATCCACGGATAGGAATACATACGTAGTGCGGGATCCCTGCGATCCCGCATTGTTAACTAAATTATGTGGGCGGCAGACCTCCCGGTGTGTACCGTGACATGGTAAACAGGTGTTCCGGGACATTTATGTGGGCGGCAGACCTCCCGGTCTGCCCCTGCTGCAGCCTTGCCGGTCGTAGCGCGGGATCCCTGCGATCCCGCGCTTTATCGCAGACCTCGCTGGCGGCCCACCCGTCCACGGGTGGGAAGTCGAATATCAGCCCTAATTCGTGAAGAAATCGAAGATATTACCCAACATGGAACTGTCGGCTTTATATATCTCCGTATAGCGACACCGACGACAGGATACGGTCGAAAACTTGGCCGATTGAATGTCGAATATCTTGGTCCAAAAGCCGCCGGCAGCGCGAAACTCACCTATTTCGTATTCCATCGCACCACACTTGGGACAGCGGAAATTCAGGGATTGCATTGTCTATCCTTTCGTTCACTTGATTCTCTGAAACGATATACTTATCTGCGACTAAATTCTTCAATTATCGTTGCGGAAACTATCGTGAAAATGTGATCCTTGCCGCCCCTTCGGGTGTTATATTAATGACGAATCGACACGGGACCGATAACAGATATAACGACAAGATCGAAACGGTATTTCCAATGAGCCACGAAACAGAAATCAACCTGTCCGAAAACAGCCTGGCGGTGCTAAAGCGTCGCTATCTGGCGCGTGATGACAAGGGCCGGACCCTCGAAACACCACGAGAGTTGTTCTGGCGTGTAGCCCGGTTTATCGCTCAAGCCGACCGGGCTTACGGAGCGGACGATACGGCCGTGGAGAAGCAGGCCGAGCGTTTTTTTGAAACGATGGCTCACCTTGAGTTCATGCCCAACTCGCCGACCCTGATGAACGCCGGGAGGCCTTTGGGACAGCTCTCGGCCTGTTTCGTCCTGCCGGTGGGCGACTCGATGGAAGAGATATTCGAGGCCAACAAAAACGCGGCCTTGATTCACAAATCCGGCGGCGGCACCGGTTTCGCTTTTTCTCGTTTACGGCCGCGCAATTCGGTTGTGGCCACGACCCGAGGGGTGGCCTCGGGACCCGTCTCGTTTATGAAGGTGTTTAACTCCTCGACCGAGGCGGTTAAGCAGGGCGGCACCCGGCGCGGCGCCAACATGGGGATTCTTCGGGTCGACCATCCCGACATTGAGGAGTTCATCGCCTGTAAGGACAACGTTAACGAAATCACCAATTTCAATATCTCCGTTGGTATCACCGATGCTTTCATGGCGGCCTTGGCCGATGGAAGCGACTATGACCTGATCGACCCGCGCACGAACGAAATCTACCGCAAGGATGGCCATGAAATCCGTCTCAGTGCTCCGGCTGTGTTCGATCAAATAGTAGCGCGGGCCTGGGCTACCGGAGAGCCGGGTTTGGTATTTTTGGATCGGATGAACCGCTCCAATCCGACCTGGCCCTATGAAACCATTGAGGCGACCAATCCCTGCGGCGAGCAGCCGTTACCGCCTTATGACTCCTGCAATCTCGGTTCGATCAATCTCAGCCGGTTTGCTCTTGAACCGTTGCCCGATGATTACACCCGCGATGAACCGGAACGCGGCATCGACTGGGAAAGGCTCGGTCGCACGGTGCGGCTCGGGGTCCATTTCCTTGATAACGTGATCGACCAGAACCGCTACCCGATCGCAGAAATTGCCGAGCAAACCAAAAAAAATAGGCGTATCGGTCTCGGCGTCATGGGTTGGGCCGATCTGCTGGTAAAACTGGGACTACCGTATAATTCCCCCGGGGCGCGGGATTTGGCGGGAAAAGCCATGAACTTCATTCAGACCGAGGGGCACAAACACAGTTCCGAACTGGCCAAGAGTCGTGGCCGTTTTCCCAACTGGGAGCATTCCCGCTACGCTCGGGAGGAAGTCGCCATGCGCAACGCGACCGTGACTACGATTGCCCCGACCGGGACGATTTCGATCATCGCCGACTGTTCCTCGGGAATTGAGCCTTATTATGCTATTGCCTTCGAACGCAATGTCATGGACGGGACGCGTCTGGTGCAAACCAACTCGCTGTTCGAGGCGACCGCACGTGACCGGGGTTTTTTCACCCCGGAACTGGCCGAACGGATTTCTTCGACTCGTTCTCTGTCTGGATTGAATGAAGTCCCCGATGAAGTCAAAGCGGTTTTTCTGACCGCAGCCGATATCTCACCCGAAGACCATGTGCGCATGCAGGCGGCCTTTCAGGAGCATTGCGACAGCTCCGTCAGTAAAACGATCAATTTCCCCGAAACCGCCGATCGCGACGAAGTCCGCCGGGCTTTCCGGCTGGCCTGGGAAACCGGCTGCAAAGGGATTACTACCTACCGCGACAACTCGCGTCCCAATCAGGTCCTCTCCAGCGGTCACAAAGCCGCGCCGGAGGATCGGATCCGACCGGTGCGGGAAAGACCTCGGACGCTCAGTGGATTCACTGAGAAAATCAGAACCGGTTACGGCAATCTTTACGTGACGGTGAACCTGTTTGAGGGACGTCCGTTCGAGGTATTCGCTCAGATCGGTAAATCCGGGTATACGACCATGGCCGATACCGAGGCTATTTGCCGGTTGATTTCGTTGAATCTCCGCTCCGGTCTGCCGGTCGAAACAGTGATCGAGCAACTGCGGGGAATCGGCGGTTCGAACCAGGTGTTTGCCGAGGGATCGAAGGTTACTTCTATCCCGGACGCTATCGCACAGGTTCTCGCCCGAAGGTTTAACTCCAAGGTAACTTCTGAAACCGCAGCCGGTTCCACCGAAATTTGCCCGGAATGCTCAGCCGCCATGGCCTATGATTCCGGCTGTTTCTATTGCCAAAGTTGCGGTTATTCCACCTGTTGATTCTGCCGATATATCCGATTAAGAGCATAGTATATGAGCACCGATCAGTACATCCCGGTGGGACGCACGTCCCTGGTTAGGCGAGGTGACGACCTCCCGCCGCTGCAGGTCCAGACCGAGTATTCGCGAAGGCCCTACGCCCGGATTGCTACGACCGTTACGGAAAAAGGGCGGGTTCTGCATAAAATCGAGAAGAAACTCGAGGCGCCGGTCTCGACGTTCGAGGAGCAGATGCAGATCGAACGAGTTATGCAGGCCCAGCATCTTGAGGTAGAACGAGTGATCGAGGCTCAGGCCGTTGCTCCGGCTGTAGTTGCTGCGGTTCCTTCGGAGACTTCGGTGGAACCGGTCCCGGCCTCACCGCCTCCAATTAGAAAATCCGAGCCGATAGTCGCTCCCCCGGCCGGTCTGTTTCAATCGGCTGAAATCTCCGATGATCCCAAGCAGCAATTGCTCGAACGACTGCGAAAAGTTCGGGGAGCGCAGCATGTTTTTTTGCTCGATGCCGAGGGGAATTTTTACGGCAAACATTCCGAGAAACAGTTCAAGAAAGATTTCGGCAAGATTTTCCGCAATTTGTCCGAGTTGATTTCCGTATTCGGTTTGCTTGACAGCCCGGTGCCGAAACGTGAAACCGGGGTGGTCGAGGTGGAGCGGGATCGCCTCTATTTTATCTCGACCGGCGAGGACTGCTATTTCGTGACGGTGCGTCGCCTTGACCCCGATACCGATTTCGAACAAGCCTTTAAGGCTTTGATCTAGATTTCTTTCAATTCAGCAGCAATTATTCTATGGAGCGAGGGGGGATATTTTTAGTAGAACGAATCTGTCTTCAAATCCGCTATCTCTTCCTCCTCGTGCTGATTCGGAGGGCGGCAGACCTTGAACCTTGGGCCTTGCCCCCTGCAATCGCGGAATCTGTCTTGTCTGAATCCTGCGAGGCAACTCGCGAAGAATCCAACCGTGTTGGTGGGCGGCAGACCTCCCGGTCTGCCCCTGCAGCACACCCCACAGAACGTCTTTCCCGCGAAAGGGTGTGTTGAAAAACTTCTTCTGCGGCGGAGACAAGCCCCGCCGCTACGCGTTTAGGAGCTCTAACCTCGCGTAGCGGGCGGCCTTGTGTCGCCCGCATTACAGTTGTGTTTTACTGAATATCCGAGCGTATGACTTTTTCAACAAATCCCTTCGCAGGGGAGACGTTTGCGGGGCGTGTTACAAGACTATAACAGTGACTGAATGCGGTCAATGACGAGGTCAACGGTCAGGTCATTCATGCACCGGGGATTGTCGCAGGTGAGGAGGAGGTCATCGTACTGGCAGGGGCGACACGAGACCGGGACTGACAAAGGCTCCGCTTTATATCGCGGCCCGTTTTTCAACTCGCACGAGGGGCCGAATAAAATAAGCGCGTGAGTCTGAACCGCGTCGGCGATATGCATCGGACCGCAGTCATTGCCGATTGTCAACACTGCCCGACGCAACACCCAGGCCGTCTCGCGCAACGACAGTTTGCCGCGCAAATCAAGGAGGCGTCTGTTGTCCGGCTGCGGCGGGTCGAAACGATCGTCCGGGCCGCCGATCACAGCGATCAGCGCCTCGGGGTATTCATCCATAAGTCGTGTGGACAGGTCCGTGAAATAGGGCCAGCGTTTGTGCCGCCACATGAAGTCGTTTTTGCTCCCCGGCACGAGGCCAATAAACGGCTGTCCGTCCGGAATCTCAATCTGCGGTCGTTTCATCGAGACGTACAGCGGCGGCGCCGGTCCGCGATAGCCGAGGGCGCGGATCATGTCGAGGTTGTACTCCCGCTCCGGCTTGAGCCAGTAAGTACCGGTAAAGGGGAGAGGATGAACGATGCCCTTGTCGGGGTAATTGTCCGAGTCGGGAATCGGCGGATCGACCGACCAGATCTCGAAGGTGTGATCGAATGTTCGTCCACTCAGCGGATCGGGAAATGAGGTCACCTCATCCGGCACGTTCCAATCCTCGAACAGGTCGCCGCCGGGAGTGTAAAGCGTGATATGGGCTTTGGGCCAGTGTATCCTGATAGCCTGAACGAGGGGAGTAGCCTCGACGGCGTTGCCGATACCCGTGTTCATCATGACTAGTACTCTCGGATGATCCGGGGGGGAGCTGGTTTCGCTGTTGTAACGGATCATACGACGGCGATGGACCGGTTTCTTGAGTCGTTTCAGCCCCTGCCTGACTTTCCCGGCGAACGGCAGCTTGAGGGCGATATCGTGAATGATTCCGATCAGACCCATACCAAGGGATAGCAGAAAGGAGACAGCTTGTCTACTTCAATATATTACACAGAACGATAACGATGATTGCTACCGTTTACGAATTACCCGGAGGGCATCAAGCAGCAGCCGCTTGGGCGTTTTTTCGGAGTTGGCCCGGATAGCGGTGAAGCATTTGTCGCAGGTGTTGCTGTCGGTGAATTTGGCCAGCAACTCGGCCTGTGAATCGTACATGTCGCGGCACATGCCGCATGGAGTAAGTCTGCCCCAGGGATTGACAATCAGAAAACGTCGTCCCGCCTGACAGTTGGGATAACGGCTGTTGCGGAAAAACTCGATCATCTGGCGCATGGTCCATTCCGAAGTCAGGATCGGATAGCCATTGTTCTGCATTTCGACCAGCTTATCGACCACCTTGGTGAGTTCTTTGAGATCGCCGTTTTCGTCGCTGATCAAATAGAACTCCTTGCCGGTGCGCAATGCGTTGTAGGTGCTGAAATTGCAGGCAACACCCCATTCCCTGGCGAGCTCGGCGATTTTTGGCAGGTCGCGGAAATTGTCCGACTGGACTACACAGGCCAGAATAATGTCGTTATTGCCATATTTAGCCAACTTCGGGATCAACTCCCGAATGTGGTCGAAATTCCCCTTAAGATGGCGGAACTCACTGTGACGTTCATCCGGATAATCGAGAGATATGGAGAACTGATCGAGTCCGGCTTCCTTGAGGGCTTTGTAACGGTCCTCGTTGAGAATCGAGGTATTGGTGGTCAGGACAAAGACAGCCACCGGGTCACGACGGCGCATAGCGGCGATGATGTCGACCAGGTCCTTGCGCAGGAAGGGCTCCCCGCCGCTGATCTGGGCCACGGCCGGGCGGAGTTTTTCGAGCCAGTCGGCGAATACCTCTGGGGGAGTGCCCGGTTCTTTGACATAGTCGCCGAGGTCACAATGCTCACAACGAGCGTTACAGTTGTAGGTGATTTCGAATGAAACCGTCACCGGTCGTGAAGACATGAGATTCTTGACGGTCCGGGCGGCAATTTTGAGCTTGCGTGAAGTTGTTAGTTCCGACATGCCCCGCGAGTCCCTTCCTGTTCATGCCTCCGAACGCTTGTTCGGAAGTCAGCTGCTTCCTGCTGTACCGCAGCAATCTAAGCAATAAGGAGCGTCGGGCCAAACGAAAATCGATTTTTTTCGGGGTAAAAAGAACCGCCCGTAAAACGGGCGGTCAACATTTTGGGAGAGAGATTGCAATTTGAAAACACTCACCGTACAAAACGGTAAAGGGCTTTTATAGCCACTCGTCGCATTTCGTTTTCGCTATCGCTCCGAAGAGCGGGTCACGGCGTAGACTCAGCGAACAGAGAGACGACCTTCATGAGCTAAGTGTTAGAGGTTTTCAAATGGCTCTCTCTCCACGAACTCATGTATATCTCTATCGTCAATATCCCCGTTCACAAACTTTTTCGCAACAGTTTTCTGGGATTAGTTGCGTGAGGCCCTTTACGGTTGTATGTTTTTCGCACATTGAAACAGACCTTTGTAACCATGCAACGTGGTGTCGCATGATCACTTCCATCGGATTAGACATTGTCGAAAACAGCCGTCTTGAAAAAGACGTCGAGACGTTTGGAGACCGTTTCCTGGATCGTATTTTGAGTCTGTCGGAGAAATCGGCTTACGTCTCACGCCAGGACAAACCGCAGTTTTTGGCCGGTCGCTTTGCCGCCAAGGAAGCGGTGGTCAAAGCACTCGGGAAATATCTGGACAGCAAACCGCCGTTAACGGCGATAGAAATCGTTAACCGGCCGGATGGCTCCCCTGAGTTACAATTGCCGGATGAAATCACCGCCAAACTAAACGGCGCCCGCTGCTTGCTCTCGATCAGTCACGAGCGGCTGTTTTCTGTAGCGGTGGCGGTTTTTGAGGAGGACAAATGAATCAGCAAGAATTGATAAATCTGTTCAAACAATCGAACGCCCTGCTTGAGGGACATTTCAAACTGACTTCAGGACGTCATTCCGATGTCTACTACGAAAAGTTTACACTGTTGCGGCAACCGGCAACATGCACCCGGATTTGTGAAGAGATGGCCGCCCGTATCCGAGGTTGGCAGCCGCAGACGGTGGTAGGCCCGACGACCGGCGGAATCATTATTGCCTATGATGTCGCTCGCTATCTCGGTGTTGAAGCGATGTACGCCGAGCCGGGAGAGCAAGGCCGGATTTTCAAGCGCGGGATGTCGCTCGAAAAAGGACAGAAGGTGGCCATCGTTGATGATGTGCTGACGACGGGGCGGTCGATTTTTGAAGTGATCGAGCTGGTTAAATCCTACGATGCCGAGATAGTCGGCATTTGCGAAATGCTGGATCGTTCGAACGGTCAGGTCAGGTTTGACTATCCGTACGAGGCGCTGGCGGTGGTCTCGGCCTCCAATTGGGAACCGGATGAATGTCCGCTCTGCGCCAAAGACATTCCGCTTACCCAGCGGGGCAGCCGCAAGTTCTAATCACTCCCATTGAATGTCGGGATAAAACAGATCAGGCCGGGATGCCGATTGCTTCCGGTTCGGCGACTTCTTCAGCTCTAGCGAGGGGGAAATCCACCCGAATCGAAGTCCCCTGTCCGGGGGCCGATTCGATCGATAGTTTGCCATCGTGACTGTCGATGATCCGTTTGCAGACCAACAGACCAAAACCGTGGCCGTTCTTTTTAGTGGTGAATTTCTCGTTGAAAGCCTTCTTGAGCAGCTCTGGATCAATTCCCTGTCCGGTGTCTTTGATGGTCACGGCGAACGTTCCGACCGAGCTGTCGACCGCGAGATTGGCATTAATACTGCGGGTAGCGCAATCGACTGTAGCATCGGCGGCGTTGTTGAAAAGATTGTAGAGAAGCTGTTGTATGTGAATACTGTCTGCCTCGAACGGGACGGCTTCTTCCGGGGCGTTCAGGCCGATAGTAACCCCTGCGTAGCGTTTTTGCGGACGAAGATAATCGACCACCTCAGTCAGCATTTTCTCGAACCGGAATACTTCTTTTTTACCCGAAATCGGTGTGAGGTCCATCAGGTTCGAAGTGAAGCGCTTGATTTTCTCAACGTTGTCCGAGATGCCGTTCATGTATTTGTCAAGTTCACCGTAGTTCTGTTTTTTTAGATGGAATTCCATGAGCGACAAATTGCCGGCGACTACGCCCAGGAAGTTATTCAGTTCATGCCCGATCTCGGCCGACATCTCACCGCGGGTAGCCATTTTTTCGAGCTGAATCGTTTCGTCCTGCAGCGCTTTGAGTCGGGCGTAAGCATCGCGCGATTCCTCGAGCAACTGGATGTTTTCCAGCGAAAGAGCCAATTGCGAAGCGGTGATTGACAAGAAGGTCAGATCGGAGTCGCCGATCACGGTTGACTCGTCGGTAAAACCGATCATTATCAGACCGTTGACATCCTGGGCGCGAGCGATTGGAACCGTAACCATCTGGACCAGAAACTCGGCTGCAGGAGGTATTAAATACTCGGATAACTCCGGAGCCGGTTGCGCCTGATAAATCGGGTGTTGCTCAATGGTACCATAATGAAACGGTTTCGACAGTAATGCCGAGTCGACTTTGGAGAGGGCTTCGGAGAGCAGCTCGGCCGGAGGATTTTTTTCTTCGGTCTGTTCGCCCAAAGCGGAGATGAGGCGGAAATCCGTACGTTCCTTATCCCAGTAAAGAACGGAACCGTAGGAAGTGTCACAATGCATCAGGGCGAATTTTAACGAAAGTGAAGCGAGTGATTTGCGGTCGGCAACCGTGTAAAGCATCTGGCTCAGATTGGAAAGGCGATCCAGTTGCTGATCGGGGGATTTCTCGGCCGCCAGTTTCCGGATTTTATCCGCGGCCTTGGCAACCGCCTGGCGAATCTCCATCAGTTCGAACGGCTTCATGATGTACTCGAAGGCGCCCTGTTTGATCGCTTCCTTGGCCGAATTCAGATTGGCATAACCGGTCATAAAGATTACAACCAGTTCCGGTTGAGCTTCACGAGCCTTGCGAACCAGTTCGATGCCGTCCATTTTCGGCATACGGATGTCGGTGATGATCAAATCGGGAACGAATGACTGAGCCAGTTCCAAAGCGGTCTGACCGTTGGATGCGGTCTCTACCTGGAACTCCTCTTCTTCGAGGGCATCGCGTACCAGTGAGAGTACGATGTCCTCATCGTCAACCACGAGAACTCTGATATCGCTGTTACTTAAATCACTCATCGTTGTTTGACGGGCGGCAATACTTTAGCCAGTGTGCTCTTGATCTGATCGAGATCGAAGGGCTTGGTCAGACAGCAGTATGCGCCGGCCTTTTCGGCCATTTCGGCCAGTTCATCGGGCAATGAGTCGGTCATGATGAAAGCCATTTCGGACTTGACCGAGGATACTTCGGTATAAACCTGATAGCCGTTCTTACGCGGCATGTGGATATCACAGAAAGCTGCGGCATAATCGCCCTTGAGAGCTTTTTCTATGCCGTCGGCGCCGTCTACTGCCAGGTCGACTTCATAACCGAGATCCGTAAGGTATTCCGCAAGCAGACTGCGGATTACCTCGGAGTCGTCGATTATTAAAATTCGCTGAGTAGTCACGCGGCGTCCCCTTCCAGGTGATCGCTGACTGTTTTAGTCAGCTCAATAATGCTAAAAGGTTTCGACAAAAATGCGCAGGCACCGTGGTTTACCGATTCAGAGGCTGCGAAAAGGGTGGAATAGCCGGAGATAACAATAACCGGACAAGCCGGATTGCGACTCTTGGCATATTTTACGACTTCTTCTCCTGATACTCGCGGCATCTTCAGATCGGTGATAATAAGATCGAACCCGCGCTGGCCGAGTTTCTCGATTGCCTCATCGCCGTCCGCGGCCAGGGTAATCTCGTAATCCTCACTGAGGACCTCGAACAGAAACTCGCGTATAATCTCCTCGTCGTCTACGACCAGGATTGATTTCTTGAGCGTGTCTGACATTTATTCAGTTTTTAAAGGCGGTTTTCCAATTTACCTGTAAACTCTTTATCCTCAGTATCGGAAGCCTTCTGAGGTTTCTGAAGAGGTAAAATGATGGTAAAGATGGTGTATTGTCCCGGTTTCGAATCCACCCTGATTTCGCCGCCATGTTCATTGATGATGCCGTAGCTGACCGATAAACCGAGACCGGTGCCCTTGCCGACATCTTTAGTCGTGAAAAACGGCTCGAAAATTTTATTGATGTTTTCGGGTGAAATGCCACAACCGTTGTCGCGGACCGAAGCCTCAACAGCTCCGCCGAACTCGCCCAGAGCGGGGCTGAATCGTGAACTGACCGTGATCGTGGACTCCGGCGGTGAGGCGTGCATGGCGTTGATGATCAGGTTCGTGAACACCTGCTGGAGTTGTCCGGCGTTACCCATGATCGGAGGAATGTTGGGATCAAGATCATCGACCAGTTCGATCTGATTCATGTGCAGTTGATGTTCGACGAATATAACCGTGTCGGTGATGACCGAATTTATGTTAACCGGTTCGAAATCCGTTTCTTTACTGGCGCGAGAGAATCTTAACAGGTTCTGCACGATTGCCTTACATCGACGAGCCTGGGTTTCGATGTCGGTCAGATATTTGACGTAACTTGTCATCTCCTTCTGGTTGGCGGCCGACGGGAGACTCTTTTTCATTTTTTCCAGAGCGAATTGTGCATAGCCAAGAATGCCGCCAAGAGGATTGTTCAGCTCATGGGCAACCCCGGCAGCAAGCTGACCGATAGCTGACATTTTTTCCGATTGCACCAGTTGTGCCTGTGCCTGCTCCAGTTCGAGAGTACGTTGAATGATTTTTTCTTCAAGGTTGCGATTGTATTCTTCGATCTCATCGCGGGAGAGTTTCAGCGACTCAATCATCTTGTTGAAGGTGTTGGCCAATCGACCGATTTCGTCGTGCTGGGTGACTTCAACACGCTGGGTAAGATCGCCTCGACTCACCTGATCGGTGATTTCAACCAGTTGCTTGACCGGTTTAGTCACTATCTGAACGAAGAAGGCAACAAAGATGATCGTCAGAATCGTCACTACAACGGTCAGCAGGATAGTGGCAGTCTGGGCGGCTGTGATAGCTTTATTGACACTTTCCAGACTTAAGACCAGTTTGATACGACCGATTGTTTCGGTCACCATGGTTTTAGTCAGGTTTTCACCGATGCCACTGGTGATCCCCAGGTTCTCACGATCCAGCTTTTCAACCTTAGTGACGACCGGATGATTCAATTCTATGAATTCCTGTCCGACGCTGTTTTCAACGTAGGCGTCCTGACAGTCAAATGCGGATGCGTCATTGTGAGGAATGCCACGCATATAAGTTAGGCCTTCCGTTGGCCAGTCGCCGATCGATGCCAGTACTTCGCCGTCGTTGTTGTAGATAATGGCAGCTTGAATATCATCGAATACGGCGAATTTACCCAACAACTCATCGAGTTCGTATTTGAGCTCGAATAAAACACCGGACTCTGCCTGCATGGCCATGATGCGGATCATGGTTTCACCGTTGGTCTCGAGTTCGCGTCGGTAGCTTTCCGATTGGCGATCAATCAGATAGGAACCGATAACCAGAATGCCCGCGATCAAAATGCCTGAGATCGGGAGGACGAACTTGGTCTTGAGGCTGAGACTCTTGACACGTACCCAGAAGCTCATCGATAGACCTCCTTGGCTACGGCCACTAATTCGTCCGGAATAGTTATCCCGATCCGCTCGGCGGTATTTTGGTTGTAGTGGAACCAGATGACATCTGCCAGTGAAATGGGTATGTCGGCAGGCGATGCTCCATCGATGACACGGTTGGCAATAGCTCCAGCCTGAAATCCGATTGCTTTATAATCGAAGTCCAGGGCGAAGAGCGCTCCGGATTCCACGACATGTCGTGAAAAACCCATTAGGGGGAGGCCTTTACGGAGACAATTGAGCAGCAAATAACGCGTCGATCGAGGATCGAACAAGTTGGGATCGGCAACAGTCCAAATTGCCTGAGCACTTACTGCGAGAGAATCAAGTGCCTGAGGCAGCATTTTGATATCGTCGATTTTAGCCGGTATTAACTCCAATCCCGCTGACTGAGCCACGACTCTGGCTTGCGATATTAGAGAGGCAGTGTTGTCGGTGTAAAAAACCCCAATCCGCTTCAGGTCGGGGACTATTTCTCTGAAGTATTTGAACTGTACATCAATAGGGATATTCAGTGAGGCGCCGGTCAGGTTACCACCGGGGTGGTTCATGGAGGCAGCGAAACCGGACAGGACCGGGTATTTGACAGCCGAGAAAACAATGGGGACATTCTCGAAATTGTCCCTGGCAAATTCAGTGGCAGATGATCCCACCGTTAGAATAAGCCTTGGTTTAACTATGTTCAGAGAATCGATAATCTTAAGGTTTTCATCGGGTTCGTTTTGTATCAGGAAGTCGTGAAAAACGACATCGGGATGTTCCCTCCGAATAACCTTTTTTGCTCCATGGAGAGTGCGGCTGGTGGAGGTCAGAGAATCACGGACAAAAATGGCTACATCAGTACCCGCGGTAGCTGCTTCCGACAGGAAACCCACCAACAGAAGTACGACAGCGCCGAGTATTGTCCGATACTGCCTGGTCATTGGCGATTGATCCATTGCCTCTCAAAGATGTTTTAATCCTCGTTGCGGGACACGCTATCGCTGCCTAGCGCATACCGCCGCACCTAGTTCTGTATCGGATAGACCGGGATTTTCTTGATTAGCAAAACGGGGATTAGCTTAAACATTTTCGATTTGAACGGTAATGACGCGATTAAGTAATCGAGTTGCCGTCCGATACTAGGAACGTGCATTCGAAAAGATAGGCATGAATCAATCAGTAATGAAAATATCGTATTGTGACCATAAGTTGAGGAGGAGTCGCTTTGCGTAAACAACTATGTCAGTTGTTGCTGCTTCTACCGGTCTTACTGCTGATAATCGCCGCGCCCCCGGCGCAGGCAGGCACGAGCGGCAAAGTATCGGGAGAAGTTATCGACTCTGAGACAGGTGAACCGGTAGTGGGGGCAACGGTACGGGTGTCGGAAACCAATCTGGCCACTAAAACGGATGATGACGGTGAGTTTTTTATCATCAACATCCCGGTCGGCAAATATGATCTGACAGTGACTTCTGTCGGTTATGAAGCCGTCCAGAAACGCCAGGTTCGGGTTCTGGTTGATCTGACGACGCCCGTTGATTTCGAGTTGGATCGACAGACGATTGAACTGGGACAGGAAGTTGTCGTGTATGCGACCAATCCTGTGATCCAACAGGACCTGACCGAGTCAAAGATCATTTTCACATCCGATCGGCTCAAGAACCTGCCAAACATTGAGACGGTCCAGTCAGTTCTGACCAATTATCCCGGCGTAGTGGTCCAGGACGGCGATCTGCATATTCGCGGTGGTCGTTCGGGACAGGTTTCGTACTACTACGATGGATTCTCGGTTCAGGATCCGTTCTATTCGTCTACTGGTATTCGAATCATCCCAGGTGCACTTGAGGAGCTGTCACTGACTTCGGGTGGCTACACCGCCGAATACGGCGATGCCATGTCCGGGGTGGTGAACGCGGTTACGCGCGAGGGTGGTCCCGAATATCATGGCGGGATTCGTATGTACGAAGGGGCAACGCGACCTTATGACGTCAGTCAGGGGACCTGGGGTGAAATGAAGCGGACGGGAAACCGCTCCCTGGGATTCGATTTATCCGGTCCTATTCCGGGTTTGTCGGGCAAGAGATATAATTTCTTTGCCGCCGGTGAATACCTGACTGATGCCGGATACTTGCCGCACGACGGCATCACCTCTTATTCCTTTACTTCCAAACTGACGGCTCAACCCGGTCCTCATCTGAAGTTGAATGCCAATCTGAGTTATTACCAGTCGGATGGTGATATATATGAGCACCGCGATGTTAACGGTGTCTCATACGACTTCAATCTGGACGGCTTGCCGTCGTTTGAAAAAGAAGCCTATCTGTTCGGTATCACAGCCAACTACAATATTAATGAGAGACTGATCTTCACTTCCAGTATGAACCGATTCCGTACCTACACCCATACGGCGCCTTCCCAGTATATGGATACCTATTGGGATGAATGGGATGGATACGGCGTCGATGAATCCGGCGAATACAACGGGACCATTCAGGATGATAACTATTTGGGTTATCAGGATTTCGAAGATCCTTATCAGGCGGTTGGCTTCACCGTCGGCGACGACTACAATCCGATTTTTCAACGGCGCGAGGCGATTTACAATGCAGGTCGAGTCGGTTTGCTGGCCCAGCTTCATAAATCGCATCAAGCCAAGATCGGCTTTGAATACCGCCGTTATGATATTGACTGGGATTCCAAGCAGTTCTACAACAGCAATCCTTACGGAGAGAAATACACCTCGAATCCGTATTATTTGTCGGGCTTCCTGAATGATAAAATGGAGTTCCAGGACCTGGTGGTGAATCTGGGTATGCGTATAGATTATCGCAACGCCGATATCAAATACAACGCAGCACCGTCGGAAGCCTCCCCAATTTGGGAAAAGGCGGAATCTCGAACTCGAGTTTCCCCGCGTCTGGGTGTCTCTTTCCCGTTGGCGGAACACACCGTCATGCATTTCAACTATGGTGTGTATTATCAGGTCCCTCAATACCAATATATGTATACCAACCTTCAGGGAGACCTGAGTACCGGATTACCGTTGCTGGGTAATCCGAATCTTGAACCGGAACAGACCATATCCTATGAGTTGGGTCTTGACCACATGCTCACGCCTAGTCTGCGAATTGATATAACAGCTTATTCCAAGGATATCGAGGACCTGGTAACTACCCGCGAACTCTCGGCCCTGGGTGTCGGGAGTTTTGCCGTGATCTACGACAACGGCGATCATGGTACGGTTAAGGGATTCGATGTCGCTCTCGAAAAACTGGCCGGAAACGGTCCGTTAAGCGCATCGATCTCATACGGTTATATGCAAGCCACGGGTATTAACTCTTCCGCAACCGAACCATACTATACCTATCTGAGTTCCACTACCGATACCCTAGCCCCCAAGACCGAATACCCGCTTGACTATGATCAGCGTCATACGGTCACCGCGGTTGTCGACTTGCGTATCCCTGAAAAATGGGGCGGCAAGTTCCTGGGAATGTCGCTTCCGGGTGCATGGGGAATCAATATGGTCGGACACTACGGTTCAGGTTTGCCTTACACTCCGACCGATGCCTTTGGCAACCGCCTCGGTGAGAGAAACGAGGCCCGTTTACCGGCCACGTTTACGGTTGATACGCGCTTAAACAAGGATTTCAACTTCAGTGCTTATCAAGCGGTGTTTTTCCTCGAGGTTGACAACTTATTCGACCGGCGTAACGTCCTGAACGTATACTCCCGAACCGGTCAACCCGATGATGACGGTCAACAGTCCGAGGCCAGCCTGGCGACCAACGCCGATTTGGCTGAGCGTCTGGATACATTATATGACCTCGATCCCCAAAACTACTCTACACCGCGGACGATGCGTCTCGGGGTAGAGCTTCACTTCTAAGGAGCGGTGCAGCAATGAAGACAAAACACGCGCTTCTCGTTTGGGGCCTGCTTCTTTTGGTCGGATTCTGCCTGGTGGGCTCATCAGCTCTGGCAAAAAAGCCGCCCACTCCGGGTGAGTCGATTTCGCCGCCGCAGGACAGAGGTCCGCAATACTCGCCCCAGCCGAGCACGGTGGATATGATTACCCACAACAAGGGTAATATCGTGACCACTATCGACAACTTTGGATACATCGGTGGCTACAGTTACTATGGATATCCATCAGGTGAATGGCCGCGTAATTCCGGTCACGACTACCTGGCTGAAATCCGTTACTGGATGGGTGCCGTCACGCCCTCCGGTGATACTCTGGTTGCCAATACCGTTGATGATTTCCAGGCGATGCCGATGCCGGTGAACGGACAGGATGATTATCTGATCTATCTGTCGACCGACTCGACTCGCTATTATGAATACAATACAACCGACACCGTCGGTTTGGCGCTCGGATATCCCGCTAACGGCTGGCGGGTATGGGATCCGGTCGCTGATACATACGACTACAACCAGAATTATGATCCCCTGGCGACAGCTTACCAGCCGGGTGGTCCGACTTCATTGCAGGAGTCGTTCTACCGCTTCAACGATGCCGCTTCCGGCAGCTCTCTTATGGGGCTGGAATTGACGCATAAAGTGATGCAGTGGAACTACTGTTATAATGAGGACTTCACTTTCGTGGTGATCGAAATCACAAATACATCGGATATCGATTATTACGACTTTGCCGTTGGACTCTACATTGATATAGATGTCGGCGGCCTTGACGGGACCGGTGAAAACGGTCGTCTGGGCGACATGGTGGCCTACGACGCTGAAGAAAACCTGGCTTGGATTTATGATCAGGACGGCGAAGATCCGGGCTGGGGGCGTGATGTCACGACCGGCATCATGGGCACCAAATATGTCGAGACGCCGGACAATATCGGAATGACCTCCTTCCGGTCAGGCTACTGGGAAGCGGTGTCGGATATCGATGATGCGGAAATGTATGAGTTGATTTCAACTGATATATTCGATGAATCACTTCCTCCCACGGACCAGTACTATATCCAATGTACTCGCGGTATTGATCTTACGGCCGGTAAGACAGTACGTATTGTCTACGCGCTGATTGCCGGTGCTGACGAGACTGAGTTCCGCGAGAACGCAGCGCTGGCCCAGGAGCTTTATGACAACAACTTCATCGGTCCGCAGCCTCCGGCTACGCCGGTGCTTCGTGCCCGCGCGGGAGACGGTAAGGTTTATCTCTCCTGGACTGACACCTCTGAGGTCAGCCTCGATCCGATGACCGGTGTTGCCGACTTCGTTGGTTACAAGCTCTATCGCTCGGATAATCAGGGAAAAACCTGGGGCACTGAAATTCACAATACCGGCAACGACTGTCTCGATCTGGATTATGAGACGTTGGCTTCGTATACGATAGGTTCCCCCGGTGATCCGATTCAGCATTCCTATATTGATACCGGTCTCTACAACGGTGTGGAGTACTGGTATTGTTTGGTTGCTTTTGATGACGGAGATTCGGCCACCGGCATCGATCCGCTACAGAGCGGATTCGGAGTGGCGGACGAAGTGTCAAACACGGTATCTGTTACCCCGACGGTCGATCCGGCTGGTTTCTACGATGCCGCGGCCACGATTGACCATGTCTATACCGGACCGGATCAGCCTTCCGACGGTACTGTGTATCCGGTCATCTTCGACGAGTCAAAGCTGACCGGTGACGAATACCAGGTTGTGTTCGAGAATGGCGAGGATATTACCTACTGGCACCTGATCAATGTTACCACCGGCGATACGTTGCTGGCTTATCAGACTCGTGTCACCGGTGAAGCCGATTTGTACGAAGTTGCCGAGGGTGTTCGGGTGGTCGTGCGTAACGGTGATCGCGTTCCGGCTTATGTCGGACAAACGAGTTTCGCCGGAGCCGACACCACCATTCCTCTGGACAATTTCTTCGGAGTAGCTCTTCCGGTATTGACCGGCGAAGAGGATTACGTCTGGAGTGATGAGCCTTTCCGAGCCACGTACGAATTTCGTTATACGGGTGATTCGACCCGTGCTAACTGGGTCGGTGACGGTTTCTACGGAACCGACTATGTATACTGGGTCCCCTACGAATGCTGGAATACGACTACCGGGCAGCGAGTCTCGATGGCAATTTGGGATTATGACGACAACGATGTCTGGGACGTATACGACGATATTTGTATCGTCAATTATCCCTACGACTCGCTCAATTCGGTAACAGCGTATGCCTTCCCGTACTGCTATTCCTGGTTGTTCAATTTCTCCGAGGAGGGTTATAATCCTTCCGTCGGCGAGGTGTTCACGGTTTATTCGGCGCCGCTCAACGGCACCTCGGATGCCTTCATGTTCACAACCGACGGTGTCAACGCTGCGGCGGCGGCAACCGAGCTGGGTGATATCAAGGCGGTTCCGAATCCTTATTACGGCCGTTACAGCGCAATGATTGAGACCGGTGAAGGAGAATCGGTAATCAGGTTCATTAATTTGCCCGACAAGTGTACGATCAGAATATACACCCTGTCGGGTGACCTGGTGACCACCATCGATCACGACAACGGCGAGGGAGAAGCCGAGTGGAACCTGCAGAGTTCCAACCATCAGCAAGTTGCCTCCGGCATATATCTCTTCCACGTCGATTCGGAGTACGGTGAACGGCTTGGCCGATTCGCCGTGATTAAGTGAGGAGGTCCACGATGAAAAAGATTATTACAGTCTTGTTGATCGTTTTCATAGCTGGCGCCGCCTCTGCCGGTGAATCGAAAGTAGGTACCAGCGGTGCTCAGTTCCTGAAGATCGGGGTTGGGTCGCGATACAACGGTATGGGTGAGGCCTCTTCGGCCGTAGCCAACGATATCTATGCGACCTACTGGAATCCGGCGGGACTGGCTCAGGTTGAAAACTGGTCGGTCGGTTTTACCAACGTTAACTGGTTCCTCGATATTGACCTGAACTATTTCGGTTTCGCTCGATATTTTGAGGATATCGGTACGTTCGGGGTCTCGGCAACCGTTCTGTCAATGGACGAGCAGGAGATCACTACCTTCGAGGAGGAGAACGGCACTGGTCAAACCTATACGGCTGCGTCTTACGCGGTAGGTCTTTCGTATGCTCGTCAGTTGACCGCTAAGTTCGCCTTCGGAGCGACGTTTAAGTACGTCGGCGAGCGGATCGACAACGAAAACGCTTCGACCTTTGCCTTCGATTTTGGCACCATGATGCACACCGGCTGGCGCTCGCTGCGTTTCGGTATGTGTATCTCGAACATGGGGCCTGAAATGAAATTCTCCGGTTCGGATCTTGACGTAAGTTACGATGAACTGCTGGGTACGGGAGCCAATGAGACGATCGGCGCCTCGGTCAAGACGACCGAATACGAACTGCCGATGACCTTCCGCTTCGGCGTCGCCTATGACGTCAACACCGGGGCGAAGAGCATGCTCACACTGAGTGGAGAACTCAAGCACCCCAATGACTTTAACCAGCAGGGTTCGGTCGGAGCCGAGTGGGCCTGGGATGAGACTTTCTTTGTCCGGTCCGGTTACAAAATGGGTTACGATGAAGAGACCTTGTCGTTCGGAGCCGGATTATCGACCAACATTTCGAACGATACGGAGTTGTTGATCGATTACTCCTGGCAGGATTTCGGACGTCTGGATAACACCCATCGGTTTTCGGTTGGATTCTCGTTCTGAGATATTAGTATCTTGATCAGTCAAAGCCCTCGTCCGTGCGGCGAGGGCTTTTTTTGATGTATCACGGCTGGACAACAGGGGTAAAACAAATATAAATTACGGGAAACTAGGAATCTGAATTGTGCAGGAGACTGATCTGATGATATCGGTAAAGCGGGTGATTCTATTAGTCGGTTTGTTGGGGGGATTGGCCTGTGGCTCGGTAACGGCGCAGGGATATGCCGATCGGAGTGTTGCGGCTCTGTCGGACTACTTCGACCTGCTGGCTTCCGGTAATTACGATATTGCTCCGGACCTATGGTGGGGACCTTCGCTAAAGCGGGGGACCAAGTTCGGAATCGAATTCACCGGTATACCGATGAAGTTCGACTGTGTGTCTCCGATCGTAAGAGATCTGGATTTGTATCGGCCTTACTTGATCTCGCCGGTGCAGCAAGTAAAGGAACTTGACGGTCGCTTTGCGAGGCTCGAGTTCAACCAGATGATCGGCACGAACCGAGTGATCTACTACTATTACACTTATTATGACGGTCGCTATTTCTGGCTGGTGTATCCGCAGGATTGCTATGCTCAGGACTGGTCTGTCAGCGAGACGAAGTATTTCAGGATTCATCGAGATCCGTTGTGTATACCACCCAATCAGATTGCCCTGGATGAAGCTGATCGTTTCGTGGAGCGCATCGTCAGGGAGTTAGAGATACCCAAGGCCGATTTTGAGACAATCGCCCGAGAGAAGATTGACTATTTCTATTGCCATGACGATTCAACGGTGATGCAGATAACCGGCTATTTGGTCAAGGGTATGCTCGATCAGGCATCCAACGACATGATTTCAGCATTCTTCCCGCACTACCATGAACTCATGCACCTTTTAGTAAATATCAAACTCAAGAAATTGCCTTATTACACGCAGCCGATCATGAAGGAAGGACTAGCGGTGGCGATGGGGGGACGCTGGGGTAAGGAGCCTGAGGCTCTTATGGAGTTGGGAGCATTTCTATATCTTGATAAGATAATCGATTTCGATTCGCTGCTTACGATGCGGTTCTATGAATCAAGTGCTACCGCCGACATAGCTTACCCGATGACCGGTCTTTTCAGTGCTTATCTTTGGGAACGGCTCGGCCCCGATGGTTACGTAGATGTATACCGGGTATTGTCAGGATCGAATTTCAATCAGGTATACAGCATGACCATCAACGACGTAAAAATGGGGATAACGGCCGTTACCGGTGATCCCGACTGGATGACTCTGGACAGTTTGTTCACCGAATATGCCAGGGAGGTACGGATCACCAATCGTGGATTACTGCCCGGAACGACCGGTAAAGGTAAGCCGGTGTATGAAGATGACAAGGTAACGATATCTCGCGACGGCGACTGGTTGAATTTCCGCTTTTCGTTAAAACCCGGAGATTCGCTCAGCGGCAATTTGCTGTTCAATCATGTCCCGGAATTGCAAAATGTGGTTTCCGATCTGTTTATGGAGCAATACCTCGACGGCCGTGCTTTCCCCGGAGCGCGGTATGGATTACGGTTCGACCGTAATGAAGCGGGATTATATGATTATGCGACCAATTACCTGGTGGCTAAATATGTCTTCTCGTTCAGTCCGTCGGATGACTATATCAACACAGCCGGAAATGTGATTGCCATGAGACTCAAAAAGGAGCTTGTTGGGGACATCAAGTTCGAAGCGGAGGATCTGCAATTACTGAATCAATGACAGGAGTCCGGCGCTAGATGAGTTCGGTCGATATTGCCGTAGTTATCGGCTTTGCCGGTTTGTTATTCTTACTGCTCTGGCTGGTGATCAATCTCAGGCGGCGTCTTACCGGCGGCGGAGATGATCGGTCCGAAGCCCGGTTGGAATCTCTTAAGGCTGATATTATCCAGAAGCAGATGGAGGGGTTCATATCTCTCAAGGACTCACTGGATCAAACCGGTCGGCAGATTGGGGAGCGGCTTTCTGAGGGGACATCCAGTCTGGATCGGCGCATGGCTCAATTCGGAGAAATTGAGAATCAACTCGGTCGTCTGGCCGTCCAGACCAAGAATCTGGAGCAGATCGGCGGCAACATTCAGTCATTGTCGGAATTGCTCAAACCACCGCAGTTGAGGGGCGCTCTCGGGGAAATCCTGCTCGAAAACCTGCTTAGCCAGATTCTTCCGCAAAGCCTTTATGAAACGCAATACCGCCTCGCCGACGGCAAACGTGTCGATGCCGTGATAAAACTGGCTGATCGCCTGCTCCCGATCGATTCGAAATTCCCGCTGGAGGCATTCAGACGCATGAGCAGCGAAGGCGAAGAGGCGGATGTCAAAGAGCTGAATCGGGTGTTGAAGAAACATATCGAGGACATTGCAAGTAAATATATCCGACCCGATGAACAGACCACCGATATCGCCCTCATGTATATCCCGTCGGAGGCGGTTTATTACCGGTTTGTTTCTCAAGATGACTGCGCCGGGCTGGATCAGGCGCTGGCTCGGAACGTTATCCCGAGTTCTCCCGGGCACCTTTATGCGTTTCTTGCATCGCTCCGAGCTGTTTACACACAGGCCGGACTGGCCGGTTCCAGCCGCGAGTTGGTAGCCGGATTGAATCGACTCAAGGAATCGTTGGAACGACTGGTTGGCTTCAACGACCGCATGGAAAGTTCGCACCGTCGATTGGGGGCGGTACTTACCTCGACCAAAAGCGAATTAAGCCGTGTCCGTAGCGAACTGGAACGTTTACAAGCCGGTGACAGCCATCCCGAAAGTCAGTCACAAGAGTCTTCAGCTAACGACGATGACATGTTTAGTGGTTGATCCTGCCCGCCTTTCTTGTAACTTTTAATCGATCTCCCGAAACCCGGAGCGATTACGGTTGTTAATAGAAAGCGACGGCAGGAAGAACACGTGAGCGAAAAACACTTCGACCTTATAGTCATAGGATCCGGCCCGGCCGGAGAGAAAGCCGCCATTGAAGCGGCCAAGATGCACAAGACGACAGCAATCGTCGAGCGGCATTCGGTACAGGGCGGCGTTTGTATCCACACCGGGACGATCCCCTCTAAAACCCTCCGGGAGACGGTTCTTTATATCTCCGGTCTGCGTCAGCGCTCGGCTTACGGCCTCATGGGCGGTGTCCGTCCCAACGTTACGGTGCGGGAATTGATGTACCGGAAGGATCAGGTGATCCAGGAAGAACTCGATGTCATTCAGCAGAACATGGCCAGACATCGAATCGAAGTGATTCAGGGAACCGGTTCGCTCACCGGGTCGAATCGTGTCAAGGTAGTCGGCGATAACGGCATCGAACAGAGCCTTACGGCCGAAGCAATCGTTCTTTCAACCGGCACCCGACCTTATCATCCGGATGATATCGATTTTGACCACAAGTTTATTTACGACGGTGAGTCGATTCTCAACCTGGATATCCTGCCTCAATCGCTGACCATAATCGGCGGCGGTGTGATAGGTTGTGAGTATGCCTGCATTTTTGCTCATCTCGGCATCAACGTGACGATAGTCGATGACCGTGAGCAGTTGCTCTCGTTCCTTGATCGCGAAATCGTCGAAGCCCTCATGTACCTGATGCGCAAATACCGCATTACCCTTAACCTCGGTGATGGAGCCGATCAGGTTGAAATCAGGAACAACCAGGTAATAGTGGTCACTAAACGAGGCCGGAAGATCGTGTCGGACCGTCTGTTGTATGCGGCCGGTCGTGTCGGTAATACCGAATCTCTCGGTTTGGATAAAGTTGGGATCGAGGTAAACAAGCGTGGTCTGATAAAGGTCGACGGCCAGTACGAAACCGGGGTCAAAGGGATTTATGCCGTAGGTGATGTCATCGGCTTCCCGTCGTTGGCGTCGGTGTCTATGGATCAGGGGCGTCTGGCGGCCTTGCATGCTTTTCGTAAGAATGATACTTCGTGTATTAATACCCTGTTGCCGTACGGGATCTACACCATTCCCGAAGTCTCAATGGTGGGGGAGACGGAGGAAACACTGACCGAAGCGGGGCATGATTATTCGGTCGGAATCGCTCGCTTTTTCGAGCTGGCCCGAGGGCAGATCATCAATGATCACGACGGTCTTCTGAAGTTGATTTTCGATGCTAAATCACGTCGGATATTGGGTGTGCATATCGTGGGAGAAAGGGCCACCGAATTGATTCATATCGGTCAGGCGGTAATGACCCATGGGGGTACGCTGGATTATTTCGTCGACACGGTTTTCAATTACCCGACTCTGACCGAAGCGTATAAAGTAGCGGCACTCGACGGATTCGCTCGATTGAGCCAACTCTTTTAACGGCCGGTCTGTTGTTTATTCAAAATCTCAGTAATATGCTCGATGCGGGAACGGACAAGTTCGGCATCCTCGGCATTCGGTCCGTGTGAAAGGAATTTGCGGTAATTGGCCAGGGCGTCGTTGGCGTCGTGGTCTCTGTCAGCCAGCATGCCCTTGATCATGTAGGGTTGCGGTCGAGTGGTGTCATCGGCGATGAGAGAGTCGGCCAACGCTGCCGCAACGTCATATTGCCCGCCGTAATAGTTTATAATCATCCGATCGATTGCAATCGCTTCATTGTCGGGAAAGATCCGGGCGGTTTCATCGACCGCTTTCAATGCCTCGATGTATCTGTCGGCGTTACGCAGGGTGAGGTAGTTGTTCATGAGAGCTTCGCGATTGTAAGGAGCCAGCATGAGAACGGTGTCAATGTGCGGGCGGGCGAATTCGAGTTTGCCCTGCTTAAGTAGAAGTCCGATCAGGGTGTTGCGGGGTTGAACCCAATACGGGTCTTTGGAGATCATACGATAGAGGAGATTCAGGGCATCATCTTCCTGGTTGTCGATAATCAAGTTGCCGATTCCCTGAAAATCGAGATAGTCCGAGGATTTTATCGGCATATCCCATTCCCAGCGATTGGCTGGATCGAGATCACCTTTAGCGAAATAAGCATCGCGAAAGGCTATGGAGCCTTGCAGATAATACAACTCGTTGGTTTCGTAATAGGCTTTGGCGTATGGATCAGCCAGGTCGATTCTGAGATATGTCGGCAGAACCGCTGTCGGAGCCATGACGATCAGTACCGTGACGGCTCCTATCAGAGCGCGACCGGAGAATTTCTCGCTGTTGATACGCGTCAACAACCAGGTCAGGACCAGAAGTGAGGGGAACAGGAAAGCTGCGAGGCCGGGGACGTCGAGGACGATTGCATCGACCGGATCGGAGATAAAAACAATCGTACCTCCGGCTGCTGCTGCCAGAGTCATGGTGTTGAACAGTGGGTCATCGGTTCGAGTCCAGCCGTGTCGGAAGAAAAGGAGCTTCTGTACCAGGACCGCCGGGAAAACCAGGAAAAAGAGTTGGACTACATCGCTTATGTGTCGCAGAGAGAAGAGACTGTAATCGGCTATCGGACGCTTGCCTTTCAAGAAAAGGAAATAATGCGAGAAGTAAAAATTGGTCGAGGCCAGGCAGTATATGACAATTACACCGGCTACGATCGAAAGCAGCCCGATGGTGAGTGCCAGTCGACCACGATTGTCCGGTCCAACGAATTGCCTGATGATAAGGAAAATCGTGGCCGGTAAAAGAATCGCCGTACTTACATGAAGCAGTAATCCGACAATCTGTATCGCCAGCACCCAGCCAAGCGAGCGCCAGGTACCGATCCGGCCGTGTCGGGCCGTAAGATAAGCGTACCAGGATATAACGGCTATTAATGTCGGTTCAAAACCGATTGCTCCGAACATCACCAGCAGTTGCGGGCCCAAAAACGATGCCAGGAAAAAAGCCAGGCGCTTAACGGGATCTTTGGTGACTTCCCTGGTAAGAAAAATCAGGGCGACAATAGTCAGGAGAGTCGCTACCAGCGATATTGACTGCCAGGCATAAATTGCGGCGGTATCGGCTTTGAGGTCTCCGCCGTTAAGCATCCCGTATACCATAGAGATGCGGGCTGAGGTCCCGAACTCGAACCAGCGCATGACCGTGGTAGGAATCTGTGAGATTTGCGCCACTTTTAAGTTTCCGCCGTCGAAAACCATCGAGTCGGAGTGGAACAGCACGATTAGAATTCCCAGGACAACCGCCCCCGCTATTGTGCCTGATCGGGAAGTAAGAACCTGGGCCGGTTTCTCCGGGAAAAGAATCAACAGCGTGGCCAGCAAAGCCATCGCTGCAAACCAGCCGGCGGGCCACACCTGCGGCAGAAACTGCCAATGGGTAAACGACCAGGTGTTGACGCCGAGTTGAGTTCCGATGAAACGGCCAAGTATAAACAGGCCGAATACAGCAATAGCAAGGATAAGAGCGGAGCGGTTTTTATTCATGGTGGTCTACATCTCCTGGCGTCCCTCGATTGCCCGCGACAGCGTGGCCGAGTCGGCGTATTCCAGATCGGAGCCGACCGGAAGTCCCCGCGCGATACGAGATACTTTAACGCCGAGCGGACGAATTAACTTGGCGATATACATTGCCGTTGCTTCACCCTCTACGTTGGGATTGGTGGCGATGACTACTTCGGTCACTTCACCGTTGAGCCGATTGAGCAGTTCCTTGATTTTGAGATCGTCGGGACCGATCCCGTCCAGTGGAGAGAGTCTTCCCCCGAGAATGTGATAACGACCGTTGAATCCCTCGACTTTGTCCAGTGCGGCGGCATCGGAGGTCTCTTCGACAACACAGATGATGTCGGAACGACGTCTGGGATCCGTGCATATTTGACAGGGATCGGTTTCCGAAATGTTGTTACATATAGAACAGAAACCGACCTTTTCCTTCACCTCGCGAATAATATCGGCTAGCTCGAACGCTTCTTCCGGAGCCAGTTTGAGAATGTGAAAAGCCAGACGATTGGCCGATTTGCGCCCGATCCCGGGCATCCGGGCCAGGCGGTTGGCCAGACGTTCGACCGATCCTGCCGATTTGAACATGTGTCAATGACTCCTTAACACTAGAACGGCAGGTTAAGGCCGGGGATATTAAGGCCGCCGGTCAGGGCGGACATCTTCTCGGTCTGGAGTTCCTGGGCTTTTTGTTTGGCCTGGTTAATGGCCGCGATGATCAGGTCCTGAAGCATTTCGACTTCGTCTTTATCGACTACTTCCGGGTCGATTGCCATTGAGACTATGTCCTGTTTGCCGTTGACGATCACTTTTACCATGCCGCCGCCGGCGGAACCCTCGACCTGTGCTTCTTCAAGTTCAGCCTGGATTTTCTCCATTTTGGCCTGCATTTGCTGAACCTGCTTCATCATATTGCCCATGCCACCTTTCATGTCGTTCTCCTTGTCGTCCTCGATAAAACTTAACTACGTTTTTTACACCAATTATCTCTCCGTCGACTAAATCCATCAATTTCCGGATGCGCGGAGATTGTTTGATCAAATCCGAGACCTTGATCTTGGGATGGTCCGGATCGGTTGTGATCGGTTCCTCCTGCTGGAGTGTCCGGTCGATATCGAAAGCTATACTCAAATTGGCCCCATAATGCTCCCTGAGGCAGGCGATTATCAAGCTTAAATTGTCCGGGCGCTCCACCACCTGTTTCGCCGCGCACCCGGAAGATCCGAATACGGCTTTCAGCCGATTCTGTTCCACGGTTTGAACCTCGGCCATGGAAAGCTGTGAGGCGAGCATGACATTTTTCTGTCTGAGGAAACCGAGGAAATTTTTCCATCCGAGCTGTACGGTCGGCAGGTTGATGTTGCGCACCGGATAAGTGAGTGTCGCTGGAGGAAGGGATTCGAGAGTTTCCGGTGGTCGTCGGAGTTGCGTTACCGGTCTGGAGTCAGCGGTGTTCTTTTTTTTTTCAGCCTGTCCGAACAGGTTATTAGACGGTTGTGCCGTGACCGGTGGCGCTCCCTGCTTGAGATAGCCGAGGATGTCCTCGAACCTGACGGTGGATTCCATTTCGGCCATGCGAATAGCGGCAACTTCGAGTAGAAGCCGTTGATCGAGACCGCTGCGCTTCAGATCGCCGAGCAGATCGGAGCCGATCTTGGTCAGTCGGACCAGGTCGCCTAGCTGGAAAAAGTCCGCCTGTTCCTTGAGAGCGGCACGCTCATCGTTGTTGAGATCGTTCAGGCTGTCGGTCGATTCGGTAGCCTTGATAATCATCAGCGTCCGGAAATGCTCCAGCAGCTCCGTGACGAAATCGCGCGTGTCGGTGCCGCTGTCAACGACCGCTTTGATATGCCCCAGCGATGAACGAGTATCGTGCGAAGCGATAGCGCGGGTGTAGTCCAGCAGTAATTGCCGATCAACCAGCCCGAGAGCGTTGATGACCTCGTCCTGATCGATCGTTTCACCGGCATAAGCAGCGATTTGGTCCATCAGGGAGAGGGAGTCGCGCACTGAGCCGTCGGCTTTGCGAGCCAGGATCCCCAGCGCTGCATCGGTTATTTGAAGGCCTTCGGCGTCGGCTATTTTCCGCAGATGCCCGGCGAGATCAGCGGCGGAAACCCGCTTGAAATCGTATCGCTGAGTGCGTGAAAGAATCGTCTCGGGGACTTTCGAGGGCTCAGTGGTGGCGAAGATGAACAGGACGTGGGGGGGAGGTTCCTCGAGTGTTTTGAGCAGGGCGTCAAACGCCGCACCGGAGAGTCGGTGGACTTCATCAATAATGTATATACGCTTTTGCCCGGAGGCAGGTAAATAGCGGACATTTTCGCGCAGGGTGCGGATATCGTCGACGCCGGTGTTGGAGGCAGCGTCGATTTCGAGGACATCCATAGAGGTCCCGGAAGCTATCTCGCGGCAGGACGAACACTCGCCACACGGGGTGGGTGTAGGACCCTGCTCACAGTTGAGAGCCTTGGCCAGGATACGGGCGGTGGTAGTTTTGCCGGTGCCGCGTGGGCCGCAGAAAAGATAGCCGGAAGCGACACGGTCGTTTTTTACGGCGTTCTGGAGTGTCCGGGTCACATGATCCTGTGCCACCACATCTTCGAACCGCTGTGGGCGGTATTTGCGAGCAAATACGAGATAACTCATGGATTGACAATATACATTATCGATCCAGCCGGGGAAATCATAAATTTGGCCCTAATTGGGTTGGGACGCGGGTTAGGCTGCCTGTCGGCGGAGCCGAAAAACCACTTGGCGGGCGGGGACAAATATGTTATTGTTAGACCCCCGGCAGACGGCTGCTTTATACCGTGGTCGGGATTGAATAAGATAGAATTGGGGCAGTAGCTCAGTTGGGAGAGCGCAACGTTCGCAACGTTGAGGTCGTGGGTTCGATCCCCATCTGCTCCATTTTGTTTTGGCGGATGCCCGGATGATCCGCCTGTTCTTTGACAAGAATATCTGTTGACCCAACGACGAGACATCGTTCGATGCCAGGATGGGGCAGACGAGGACGTCTGCCGCCCACGATGTCTCCGAGACGTCATACCGGCGAAGGCCGGTATCCACGAATTGCGTTGGGTCAGGACCTGCACCGATTTGTGCTAGACGGGGAGTTAGCGGTGCCCTGTAACCCGGAATCCGCTATACCGGGGTTGAATTCCCACCCGAGGGCTTAGTCGCTGTTTGGTTTCGACGTTTAAGTGGTGTTGAAGACCGGGTCCTGTACAACAGAAGCCCATGAACCCCGTCAGGACCGGAAGGTAGCAGCGGTAAGTGGTTCCTTCTGTGTGTTGCAGGGTCACCCGGTCGGAGCCGGCTGGGCGAAGAGCCTTACGGTTGACGGTTCAGAGGTGGGTGCACGTAAACGAAAGCCCTCCGGCGATATGCCGGAGGGCTTTTTCTGTGTGTGAGCTGCCGTTCGCCTTGACAGTTGAGTCTAATCTCCATATTATTCCCAGAACAACGAACATTCACGAGAAGGGACAACTTTGTCGACCAACCGCGTTCACCCCGCGATCCAAGACGGCCAACCTGAAGGGTGCCAGGTAACGTGGGAAGTCTCGTTCGAGTTGTGATAGACGACCGGCCGGTGCCGATTGATGTGATGATGAGATGAGGAGCGATAGACTATGAGAAGGCTGAGCGTTGTTGTTGGGATGGCGCTGGTTTTGGCGCTGGTTGCGCCGACCCAGGCCAGCGAATTCGATATTCTTATGCAATCCAAGGCGGAGTCGGGCCCCGGAGAGAAGGTGCCGGTGGTCTTGATCGGCGGCGGCTATGCCGATGGCCTCAAGGTAGGCGATGAGGGCAGCATCGCGAAGATCAAGGAGCGGTGGAACCACGGCGAAAAGATCGCCGATACGACCGTGCTGGCGCGACTGCAGGTGCAGGATGTGAGCCTGTACGAGGCCGCCTGTCTGGTCGTTCCGGTTGAGGGAAAGAAGTTCGGGAAAGTCAAGAAGGGCTTTACAGCCGTTTTTGATTTGCCGGTGCTTTCCGCCGAGGATTTCGTCCGGGACGGACGTGCTGCTATGGAGAAGGGTGACTGTGAGAAGGCCATGTTCTTCTTCGATACTGCCCTGTGTGTAACAAACGATCCCACGCAGGCAAAGGCGTTGACCGATAAAATCCGGGGATGCGTCGTCGATCTTCGGGACAAAGCTGTTGCCGACACCGTTGAGGGCGTCGACCCGGTGCACCGAGATGCGTTTTTGGCGCTTGCCCGCTTCTATGAGCGGAAGGGTGACATAGCGCGGGTGCACGAGTACTTCAATAGGGTCTTCGGGCCGGTCTATGAAGACGCACGGTTGAACCGGTTGCTGGAGGCGGTTCAAGACGGGAGCAGCGATACCGATATGCCATGTGTGGATCCGGTGTATCCCGCGATGGTTTCCAACAATCCTCCGGATTATCCTCGCGAGGCTAAGATTCGCGGAATCACCGGCGCAGTTGCGGTCAAAGCACTAGTGGGCAAGGCGGGCGAAGTGTTGGTAGCCAAAGTGGGAGCTAGTTCCGGTTCTATCCTGCTCGACAACGCTGCTGTCGAGGCCGCGTACGGCTGCAGGTTCAAGCCGGGATTGTGCGAGGGCCAGCCGATGGCCTGCTGGGTTACTTACTCGGTGGAGTTTTCGCTAAGTAGTAGATAGCCCATGTCAGACGCCGGCGGCACTTCAGAGTCGGTTCGATTCCCGGCCCAAGTAACGCCCAGCTTGTTTTCCGGAGATCTGTCGTACCGTTGGCGGCTATGAATGCGACAGCCTTAAGGGACCCTGCCGAAATCCCGCTTGTATGGCTGCGGTAAAGAGCGTACCTTCCCGCCGTATATGCGGCTGTCTTCGTTGTTCCTCATACTCCCGGTGTTGTTCTGGGGGATGTCCTACATCTCGATCAAGATGGTGCTTCGCGAGTTGGAGCCGGTCGAGATGATTTCGGCCCGTTTTCTCATGGCCGCGCCGGTGCTTTATCTGATAATCAAAGCCAAGGGTATGTCGGTCTGGCCGGTGGCCGGGAAAGGGAAATTAGCGATAGCGGCGTTTATCGTTTTCCTGCATTTCTGGGTTATGGCAACCGGCATGAAAGAGACCTCCGCCTCCAACACCGCCTGGATTTTGACAACGGCACCAATTTTCATCGCTGTTCTTGCCTGGGTTTATTTGAAGGAAGTATTCTCCGGTTCCCAATGGCTGGGGCTGTTCCTGGCGGCGGTCGGAGTGGTGGTGCTGACAGCCAACGGCAACCTGGACAACCTGACCTGGATTCACTCACGGGGCGATGTGATTGTTTTAGGATCATGTGTTACCTGGGCGATCTATACCGTAGTGACGCGTGATATAACCAAAAAAGTCCATCCGCTGACAGCGACGTTCTGGATGACTGCCGTCGCCGGAGCAGTGTTCGTCCCCTACAGCCTGATCACATCCGGTCCGTCCGTTTATCTCGCGATGCAGCCGATCACATGGCTCAATCTGATCTTCCTCGGGGTGTTCTGTCTGGCGGTCTCGTTCTGGCTCTGGGCGGAAGGCCTCAAACGACAAACGGCGGCTGAAGTGGGCGCCTATCTGTACATTGAGCCGATTTTCACGATGATCTTTGCCTGGCTGTTGCTCGATGAACCGATCACGCTCTGGCTGGTAATCGGCGCCCTGTTGATCTCAGCCGGGGTGTATGTGTCGGAGCGAAAGAGCCGCCCGGCAACTGCCTGATCGGCAATGTAACGATATCTATTCCGCAAAATCACGAGGATTACGTACTACTTAAACTTCCAGTAGTTCTCTGACTGATTTGCACCACCTTACCGCAAGTTCAGTGCGGAAGGAACTCCAATTAAAATGAACTGTTAAACAGGTGGTACGGCCTAAACTGTTCTGCTTTGAGGGCTTATGCCAATGATCCGGTCGGTCCTGAAACTCATGTGTCCGATCTCGATTGTCGATAATAATGTTATGGTCAATCTGTTGTGTAACAATAAATTGGATTGACAGGTTAAAGCTAATGACTATCTTTAATGCTGTGGGTCCAACCTTTTCGTGATAGGAGTACACATCGTGATCAACTGTGGAAATCATTCTCGAAATCTATCTTTCCTCATCCTAATCGCCATTGTTTTATTTATAGCTTCAACATTAACACCAGTAGTGCAAGCCACACCGCCGTCACCTGAATTGGAAGCGCTATTGCGTGCCAATGGTACCCTTGATCAGTTGGCTGCCAAATTAAACGCTGCTCGTGAAAAGGGTTTCTTTGCACCCGGTGATGCGTTGTCCGATCGTAAGGGATCTTCAGGTATGGCGCAGTCGTTCAGCGCTGAGGAACCGGACACCTTCCGGGTGATAGTTATTCTGGCCGATTTCGACGACAAACCGGCGTCGGGGGGGCTTATCTATGGATTGAAAGAAGATTTCGAACAACTCCTGTTTTCGTTCGACAACTACGATACCCATTACTCCATGTCGGAGTTTTACCGGGACAATTCCTACGGCGGTTTTATCATGATCGGAGATGTGGTCGGTTGGTATCGCATGCCGGAGGATTACGCTTATTACGTCAATGCGAACTACGGTTTCAGCTCTTATCCGACCAACGCCCAGCATTTGGCCGAAGATGCTCTGCTCATGGCCGACGATGATGTCGATTTCTCGCTCTACGACAACGACGGCAACGGCTATATCGATGGCGTGTTTATCATCCACTCCGGTCTCGGTGCGGAGCAGACCGGCAGTGATTACGATATCTGGTCGCATAACTCCGGCCTGCATTCTTCCCTCTATCTGGACGGTGTTACGGCTACACAGTATTCGATGGAACCGGAAGAGAACAGCTCCAGCGGTCTGGTTACGATGGGTGTTTTCGCTCATGAATACGGACACACGCTCGGTTTACCCGATCTTTACGATACTGATTATTCCACCGATGGGATTGGCTATTGGTCGATCATGGCCGGTGGCTCCTGGGGCAGCAACGGGGCTCGTCCGTCTTATTTCGATGCCTGGTGCAAGTACCAACTCGGTTTTGTTGAACCGACTAACATTATTTCGAACCAGCTCGACGTGGCCATTGCCACCTCTTACTATAATCCGGTGTTATACCGAGTCTGGCAGGATGGAATTGTGGGACAGCAGTATTTTCTGGTAGAGAACCGCCGGAAAATTGGATACGACATCAATGCGCCAGGATCAGGTTTGATAATCTATCATGTCGATGAGAGTATGTGGAGTAATGACGACGAGTGGCATCGTCTGGTCAATGTCGAGCAGGCCGACGGCCGATACGATCTGGAGAACGACGTCAACAATGGCGATGGCTCGGATCCCTGGGGAACCGAAACCGCGACTCATTTCGATGACCTGTCGGTACCGAACAGCAGGGCTTATTCGGGTGCTCAGACACTGGTCGCAGTCTGGAATATCTCCGATGTAGATTCGATGATGTATGCCAATTTCGATATCGATTATTCTCATGCCCGCTTTACCATGACCGATATGGCTATTGACGATAATGCAGGCGGTGATGGCGACGGGACTTTCGAGCCGGGGGAGACGATTGAACTGACTTTCGCGTTGAGCAACGCCTGGTTGGGAGCCACCAACGTTACGGCAGTTCTTTCGGCGGCCAACAATGACATCACTTTCCCCACCGGGTCGGTCAATATCGGCACGGTGGCCGGATCGGGTGGAACCGGCGACAATTATCTTCAACCGCTGCAGTTCACTATCCCGATTGATTTCGAGCCCTGTATCGATTCTTTCTCGCTTGACATTACTACCGACAATCCGCTCGATGAAACCCATTTCGGGCTGGAGATTCATTTGGGCGGCGCCGAGATTCTGGTGGTCGATGACGACAATGGCGACGATTACCAGAGCAGTGTAACAGCCCCGTTGTTGGCAAACGGCAAACCGTATGATCTCTATGATAAATCCACCGAAGGTTCACCCTCCGGGGCGCTTCTGAACGAGTATACAACCGTGATTTGGCTGACCGGTGCGAGTCGCTCGGGAATTCTATCGTCAGCCGACATTACTGCCATGGAAACCTATCTGGACAATGGCGGTAATTTGTTTCTTACCGGGCAGTCGATCGTGAAACAGCTCGATAGCGACGATCCTGCTTTCCTGAATAACTATCTGCGAGTCGAATATGCCGCCGATCTGTTTTATCCTTTGCACCTGGGTGTAACCGGTTCGATCCTGGGTGACGGGCTTAAAATTCGCTGGGCCAATACTTCGGATCAAACCGATCCTCAGACCATGAACGTAATCAATGGCTCCGAAGCTAATTTCACCGCCAACGGCACGCCGTCGGTGATTACTTATGGAGGAGCATATAATCTGGTTTTGATGAGCTTCGGATTTGAAGCGATCTCCAGCGATTACGTTAATCAGGGTTATGCCACGTCTCAGGACGTTATGGACCGGATTCTCGATTTCTTATCGGGACATATCGTTTCGTTCAATCCGACGGCAAGCGGAGCGACGCTACTCGATGAAGTCTCCCTCGACAACGTAATAGATCACACTCCTGAATTTTCCTGGCAGGTGACCGACACCACCGGCATCGGTACCGTCTCGTTCGAGGTGACGGTAGGAACCGGTACGGCCTGCTATAACGACGATAACCGGTGGGATCCCGGAGTGATAAGCAGCACGGATACCTCGGTTGTCTACGCCGGTGATCCGCTTGAGGATGGATCCTCCTATGTTTTCGCGGTACGGGTAAACAACAGTGTTACCTGGTCGGAGTGGATGAGTCAGGAATTCCACATGAACGGCCGTCCCCAGCCGGGGAATTTAATCGTACCGATCAATGATGAACTGGTCTCAACGACTACCCCGCTGCTCAAGGTGGTTAATTTCGAAGACTCCGAAGCGGATGCCCTCCTTTATTATTTTGAGGTTTATTCCGATCATGAGATGACCAACATGGTAGCCTCGGCTTCGGATGTGGTGGAGCAATCCGCAGCGACCGGCTGGACAGTCGATATTCCTTTGACAGAGGATGAGCAGTTCTTCTGGCGTGTTCGCGCCTACGATGGTTATGAATACTCCGATTGGTCGGATACCGCTTCCTTCTGGGTTAACGCCGTGAATCAGGCACCGCAGGCGTTTTCGCTGTTCTCACCGGTTAACGGGGATACCGTGCTGGTGTCACAGCCGTTGATGGTCTGGGATGAAGCTATCGATTCCGATCCGAACGATTTTGTTCTTTACACTTTGCAAGTTACGACCGATTCAACATTCGCCACGTACACGGAATGGGATCATCTGGATCAGACTTCGACCTACTTACCGATCACCCTTGAACTGAATTCCGTTTACTTTTGGCGTGTCAAGGCAACCGATCTGGCCGAGGCCGAGACTTATTCCTCGGAAACGTTCGTTATGTACACGGAGAGAACCTCCTGCTGTCAAATCATGGGAGATATCGACAACAGCGGCGCCGGGCCGGATATTTCCGATCTGGTCTACCTGGTGACTTATATGTTCCAGGGCGGAACCGAGCCGCCTTGTATGGATGCATGTGATATCGATGGCTCCGGCGCCGGACCGGATATTTCCGATCTGGTTTACCTGGTAACGTATATGTTCCAGAGCGGACCTGCGCCGGCGGCTTGTCCGTAGATCAATTCTCAACATCGACGATGAAATGAAAAGCCCCGACTGCGAAAAGCAGCCGGGGCGTTGTATTTCAAAAAGTAGTTCTCATTCCGCGGAGCGGATGATGCGAAGCATCTCACCGGGACTTTGAGCATCCATCAGTTCCTGGCGGAACGATTCGTATTGCAACATCTCGGAGAGGGCTTTAAAGACTTTTAGATAAAGACTGTCATCGTAAGGAGGAGCGGCCATCATAAAGAACAAATGAGCGGGACGGCCATCGAGCGAGTCAAAGAAATATCCCTCGCTGGAGCGACCGATTGCCATTACCAGTTCCTTGGCCTGCATGGAACGAATATGGGGGATAGCGATTCCATCCCCAATGCCGGTGGTGGCCTTTTTCTCGCGGTTCACGAAGTCGATAAGCAACTTGGTACGATTACCGACACGCGTGCCGTTTTCAAGTAGAGTTACCAGCTCGTCGAGGATTTTCTCCTTCGCTGTTAACTGCCACTTGATTTCGGACATGCCCTCTTCGAGTGGCTCGATCACAGTCTCCATTTCGAGCTTGATGCGATCCTCGGCCATGTACCGCGAGATATTCATACTAACTATATCGGACTCTTAAGTTTACAATTTTAGCAAGCATTATACGTTTTACTTCACCACGCTGTCAATAGATATACACACATCCTTACTATGTGGTAGAAGCCATGCGTCACTTGGAGACGCCATGTCCTTTTTAACTACATAGACCGAGGGGCAGACGAGGTGTCTCACCTATGCAGTAATCTTACACATCTATAAGAAACCAAAGATCCCTCAGATTGCTGTCTACTTCATTATGTCGTTTTTCAGTTGTCTTCTGCAAATCGTTCCCAACGGCAACTGTCGTCTGTTCAGAAAATGCGCATAATTTCCTTATTGGGTTCTTTCTTGATCCGTGAAAAGCCGCGTCAGTCAAGCGTTTCCGGCTTTACGTCGAAGATCAAAGGGAGGGCCTATGAGAGCTTATATTGCTATAAATATTGCCCTGCTGTTGGTGCTTACGGTAATTCCTGGTTGTTCCGATCAACCTCCAACGGCGCCAACGGATGACGGCAGTCAAACCACCCCGATAGCCACCGCGCAATCGGAGCCAGGCGCTGAAGCCCAGGCAATGGCGTTGTGGTTGGGAGGAGAAATAGCCGTGTCGGATTCTCTGGCTATATCACTCGATGCGGAGATGGCATCGATCCGTGATCGGTTTCTTGACTCCGTTCCCGAGGTTGCTATCGAATTCTGCCCTCCCTGGCAGAGTGGTAAAATCGTGGTCGGATTCGAAGAGACTACATACGATTCGGTGCTGGCCGGTGAATACCGGGCGTGGGATTCGCTTAACTTGGTCTACGGTTTCGATTCGGTGGTTGTGGGAACTTATCATCCATCACTTGCCTGGGCGGTGCTGGAGTTTACTGAACCGCTCAATCCGGTGTTGCTGGCTCAGGCTTACGAACAACTACCCGGGATTACTTTCGCTACGCCGAACCGTTTCATCGGCGATGGTCCAATGCTTTTAGCCTGGCCGGACGATGATGCTCGGATCTATTTCTTCCGAAAAGCCTGGGGAGACTGTCTGGCCGGTTGTATATATTCGCAGTATGACATCTTTCGCGTCGTTGAGAGCGAGCCGACATATCTTGGACATTTCGAGTCCACGGTAAATATCCCCCTCTATCTGCGTAAATTGTTCAACGATGCCTGGCAGGACTATTATCGCTGAGGCATTTTTTACTATCGGCGCGTTTCTTGACTTATCCCGGTTCAAAGCATTACCTTAAGACATCGGTCACCCGGAGAAATGCTTCACCGAGTGGTTTAATGTGCCGATAATACATTATAACACTGACAGTTAGTGAGGTTTAATGCCTGCTTATTCGGATATAAAAAGGACCTGCAACTGCGGGCAGCTGACAATCGCCGACCAGGGCAAGAAAGTAACGCTGAACGGTTGGGTAAACAGCTATCGCAACCTGGGAGGTTTGTTTTTTATCGATCTTCGGGACCGTTACGGTCTCACCCAGGTGGTTATTAACCCGGAGAGTTTCGATCGCGACATGCTGGCTGAGGCCAATACCGCTCGTCATGAGTATGTCGTGGCGGTGGTGGGGACGGTTCAACCTCGTCCTGAGGGAACGATCAACAAGAATATGGCGACCGGTGAGGTTGAGGTCGTAGCTGAGGCATTTTACACCCTGGCTACTTCGAAAACACCTCCGTTCGAGATTGAGGATGAATGTAACGCCAACGAGTCACTTCGTCTGGAATACCGCTATCTGGATCTCCGGCGTGCTCCCATGCAACGCATGCTGAAACTTCGTCATGATACGACCATGGCCGTGCGTAATTATCTGGCCGGTCAGGGCTTTTATGAAATAGAAACGCCGCTGTTGATGCGATCGACGCCTGAAGGGGCGCGTGATTATGTAGTCCCGTCGAGGGTGGCCAAAGGGAAATTTTATGCCCTGCCGCAATCACCGCAACTTTTGAAACAAATTCTCATGGTGTCGGGATTCGATCGCTATTTTCAACTGGCTCGTTGTTTACGTGATGAGGACCTGCGCAGTGATCGTCAGCCTGAGCATACCCAAATTGATATGGAGATGTCGTTTGCGACGCCGGATGATGTATTCGTTGTGGCCGAAGGCATGATGACCGATCTCTTCGAGCGTGTTATGGGGATCAAACTTCAAACGCCGTTCGAACGTTACAGTTATGAAGAAGTAATGAACCGCTGGGGAATCGATAAGCCGGATCTTCGTTTCGGGATGGAGTTGATAGACCTGGCCGAGACTTTGACCGGCTGTGATTTCAAGGTGTTTGCCGACAATATCGCCGCCGGCGGAGCGGTGAAGGGAATCGTTCTCGAAGGAGGCGCCGGTTATTCGCGTAAGCAGATCGATGAGCTTACTGAGAAAGCCAAAAGTTGCGGCGCTATGGGGCTGGCTTATATAATGCTCAAAGAGGACGGCATCAAATCTCCGATTGCTAAGTTCCTCGGTGACGACATGGTTAAGGCTCTCTGTGAGAAGGCCTCGATGAAAACCGGTGACGCCTTGTTCATTATTTCCGACAAGAAGCTGCAAACCGAAATGATTTTAGGACAGCTTCGGTTACACCTGGGTCGGATGCATGGTCTGGCGAAGCCTGGAGAATGGAGATTCCTCTGGGTAACGGAGTTCCCGTTGTTCGAATATAACGAGGAAACCGGCGGATTACAGGCCATGCACAACATCGTCTCGCATCCCGTCGAAGAAGATCTGTCGCTAATGACCGAAGGCGCAAGCTCTCAGTTGCCATTGTCCGATCCGCAGCACCCCTGGCGTCGGGCACGGGCATCGCAGTATGATCTGGTGGTGAACGGCTGGGAAATAGCCTCGGGTGGCCAGCGAATCAACCGGCGTGAGTTGCAGGAGCAGGTGCTGGCGATTCTGGGAATCGACAAAGAACGAGCCGACCGCATGTTCGGTTTTCTGTTGCGGGCGCTCGAATACGGCGCCCCGCCGCATGCCGGGCTGGCTCCGGGATTGGATCGACTCGTAGCGCTGATGGCCGGAACCGATTCGATCCGCGATGTTATCGCCTTTCCGAAAACTACCAACGCCCAGTCGCTCATGGATGGGGCACCTTCAGAAATCGACCAGGAACAACTCGATGAGTTGGGTCTCAGTATCAAGGTAAAGGACTAAAACAGGAACCTGATGCCTGAAACAGATCAGCAGATAAGTCGCAATTTCTCAGTCGAAGGACTTGATCAACGGCTGTTGTTTGGACAAAACGACCTCAATCTGAGGACGCTGGAGTCCCGCTTCGATTGCCGGGTGATAGCCCGGGGAGATTCCATTACCGTTACGGGGAACCCGGACGAGGTAGAGAAGGTGATCCGCCTGTTGGAGGACCTGGTAACACGGGTACGGCAGGGGGATTTTATCACCGAGCAGTATATCAATTATGCTATCGCAATGGTCAAGGAAAACGGCCGTGGCCCGGCGGAGGATATCTCCACCGCCAGTCTCTTGACTTCAGCTCTGAAGAAAGCGATTAAACCCAAGACGGTCGGGCAAAGCGAATATGTCAAGGCCGTCGACCGCAGCGATATCGTGTTTGCCATCGGTCCGGCCGGGACCGGGAAAACCTACCTGGCCGTTGCGATGGCGGTTGCCGAGCTGAAGGCCAACCATGTCAATCGCATCGTTTTCACACGACCCGCGGTAGAGGCGGGAGAATCTTTGGGATTTCTGCCCGGAGATATCAGGGCCAAGGTCGATCCATACTTACGACCGGTTTACGATGCTCTTTATGATATGTTGCAGCCGGATAAAATCCGGAAGCTGCTCGAAGTAGGTGTAATCGAAATCGCCCCGCTGGCGTTCATGCGTGGGCGTACCTTGAACGAAGCGTTTGTAGTTCTGGATGAAGCTCAGAATACGACCAACGCCCAGATGAAGATGTTCCTCACGCGTATCGGTGAGAAATCCAAGGCAGTAATCACCGGCGACATAACCCAGATCGATATCGATCGGCCGCGATCGAGCGGGCTGGTCAACGTGCAAAGGATTCTCGGCAAGATCAAAGGGATCGATTTTGTTTACTTGACGCACAAGGATGTGATCAGGCATCGTCTGGTGCAGGAGATTATCAAAGCCTACGACCGGGTTGAGAAACCGCGGCGAAAGGAGTGAGGCGAAAGGGAGTTTCGCCGTATGTTTTCGTTCATTCTTCATATCCGACGCCGGATAACTAAAATACTCAAGGTCAAGAGTGCCAGTCGCCAGGTAGTCAGGACCTCAGTGCAGTCGCGACTGCGCAAGCTGGGATTGTTGCTGCTCGTTTCGCTTCTGGTTGGTATTTTTTATCCCGGTGAGGATCTTTATGATCCGCTCGATATGCCCCGTCGCGGAGAGATCTCTCAGGAGGCAGTGATTGCCCCATTTCAGATCACGGTTTATAAGAGCGATCGTGAACTGGAAGCGGAGATGGAGCGGATCCGCTATTCTCAGGAATACATAATTGACAATGATACTTCGGTAATCGAGCGGGTATCCGATAATCTGAACGGTTTCATTGATGCCGTTAAGCGACTCAGACGCTCTAAACAAAGCGGCACGCCACTCCTCCAGGACAGCATGATCGTACAGTTGGAGAACAGTTATCCGCAAATGTCCCGTAGTGCGATTGTGCGTTCGCTGACATCAGATAATCTTGACCGTTTGAATGAAGTCCTGCAGCGTATCTATCATGACGTCATCTACAAGGTGGGCGTGGTAGCCGACCGGGCTGCTCTGGAGGACCTTCCCGCCAACGAGGTATTGATCGTCCGTGGTGATCGACGGAGCCTCTTTGCCAAGGAGATGGTGATCTCGACCGCCGAAGCGAATGGAAGACTGCTAAGTGCTTTAAATCTGGCGCGATCGACGGATTCGATCGATGTCGAGCATGCCTACATGGTCGGGCGAGTGTTTATCGAACCAAACCTGACGATCAATAAAGACGAATATAACCGTCAACTTGAGGAACGGCTGGCTTCGGTTTCGAACGTTAAGGAAGTGGTCAATACCGGGGATATCATCGTTCGTTCCGGTACGCGGGTAAACGAGCGCCAACAGCGCATTTTAGACGAGATGGCGGCAATAATGAGGGCTGAGGCCGCCAACAAGGGCTGGTTGAATGCACTCATCCCGGCATTGGCTCGGATTCTCCTTGTCCTGGCCGCTTTCTCCACACTGTATTTGTTCCTCTATGCTTTCCGGAAGGATATATATCAATCGAATCCACGACTGCTGGCAATGTTCCTCGTGTTCGCCCTGCAGCTATTTTTAATTAATATCATCCAACGGCTGGATGTTTCCATCTATCTTTACCCGGTAGCGATCCTGCCGATTATGATTACGATTCTGTTCGATGCCGAGGTGGGAGTGTTATCCACATTGGTACTGGCGCTTCTACTCGGGATCATGCATCGGTTCAATTTCAGTCTGTCGCTTACAACCATGATTGTCGGAACCGTGGCTTGTTTCGCTTCACGGCGAGTGCGGCGCCGGACTGATTTCTTCCGAATCATTCTCCTGGTGTCGATTGCCTATGCCGCACTGATATTCCTGGTCGAGAATCTCAAATTTACGCCGAACGATGAAGTTCTTACGGAGGTCGGTTATGGTCTGGTAAACGGAATCGTATCGGTTCTGCTGACTATCGGTATCCTGCCGTTTTTCGAGGCATTGTTCGGGATTACCACCGATATTACGCTGCTGGAGCTTTCGGACATGAACCATCCGTTGCTCAAACGGTTGGCGATCGAGGCTCCCGGGACGTACCAGCATTCGATCGTGGTCGGGAATCTGTGTGAGACGGCTGCCGAAGCGATTGGCGGTAATTCGTTGCTGGCGCGAGTCGGCGCTTATTACCATGATATCGGTAAGATCGAAATCCCGGAGTATTTCGTCGAAAACCAGTTGAGCGTAAAAAGCAAGCACGAATCGATTTCGGCGACAATCTCAGCTCTGGTGCTGGCTTCGCACGTGAAGCGAGGTCGTCAGCTCGGCGAAGAGGCCAATATCCCGGACGACGTTCTGAACTTCATCGAAGAACACCACGGCACGATGGTCATGACATATTTCTACAATAAGGCTCTGGAGCAGGGAGCGGATGAATCGATTATAGATAAATTCCGCTATCCCGGTCCGAAACCTCAGATCCGTGAAACCGGTATCGCGATGCTGGCGGATGCTGTCGAGGCCGCCAGCCGGACATTGGAAGGACCGTCATCGTCGCGTATCAATCGGCTTATTCAGAGGATCATCAACGATCGTTTTCAATCCGGAGAGCTCGATGATTGCCCGCTGACCCTGCGGGATCTGGCTCGAATCAAGCAGGCCTTTGCTCAGGTATTGATTGCAGCTTTCCATCATCGTGTGAAATACCCGACTAAAGATAAGGACGCCGACTGATGTTACACCTGATGATCGGCAAGGATGACGACGTCCCCTCCTTTCGAGCGCCGCGGGCGCTATTACTTCGTTTGTTCGAGATAGTAATGAGAGGGGAAAGACGACTAAAACTAAAAGGGCAGGTCAATCTCGTGTTCGTGGGGGACCAACGTATCCGGGAACTTAACCGGCTTTATCGAGGTAAAGACAAACCGACCGATGTTCTGTCGTTCAATTTGGATGAGCCGGTCGAGACCGAGGCGGTGTTCGGTGAATTGTATATCTCGATTCCCACGGCGCAAAGACAAGCCTCGGAAAACGATCTCAGCCTGACACGGGAGTTGACCCGATTGACGTGTCATGGTTTGTTGCATTTGTTAGGTTACGACCATGAACGCTCGGTCGCTGACGAACGGCTTATGTTCGAGCGGCAGGAACTCTATCTTCAGAAGGTCGGAGTATAGCGTGGATATTCAGCTTTGGGATTGGCTGGCGCCGATCGGAATAATCGGGGGCCTTTGGACGGGGAATGTGGTTTCGCTTTATTCGCTGGCCGTATACATCGATCCCGACGAAGTGGAGGAAGTGTTCCCCGATCTTAAACCGGCCCGTCGTAAATTCCTGTCGCGGCTGGCTGAGGATCCAAGAGCTTTCACGCGAATGGCGACTATCTATAAGTCATTCGTGTTGATCCTGGTTACTATGGCCATCTGGCCTTTGGTCAATCTAATTCTGTACTTGACCGGTTTCCCGGATGTGGCCGTGTGGGTTCCCGGTTTAGTGTTAATCTGGCTGGCTTATCTGCTTTTTGTCGAATTCCTTCCACGACGGCACTCGCGTCGAGCTATCGGAGTCGGTTTCGCTCGCCATCTCTGGGTGATCATCGCGGTTGATTTCTTCCTGTCGCCGATAACCCGACTTTACAAACGGGTGGTGGGGAAAAACCGCCGGACCGGTGAAGTCTCCGAGGAGGATAAGGAAGAGATTATCGAAAGAGCTATCGAGACTCTGGCCGAGGATGCCGGTATTGGCGAGTCGCTGGTCGAAGACGATGAAAAGGCGATGATAGGGCAGATCTTCCTGCTCGACCAGACAGTGGTGCGCGAGATTATGATCCCGCGTATCGACATCACCGGAATCGGCAAGAATTTGACCTTTATGCAGATTCGTGAGATAGTCCTCGAATCCGGATACTCACGTTATCCGGTTTACGAGGAGAAAATCGACAATGTGATCGGTCTTATCTATGTCAAAGACCTGTTCAACAATATGCCTGAACCGGGTGAGGTATTCGATATCTCCAAATATCTCCGTCGGCCCTACTTCGTACCTGAAACCAAAATTATCGGTGAACTTCTCACGGAATTTAAAATCCGCAGACAGCATATAGCCATAGCTGTCGACGAGTACGGGGGAGTAGCGGGATTGGTGACGCTCGAGGATATCATTGAAGAGATATTCGGTGAAATTCAAGACGAGCACGACACCAAGAGTGAAGAATTCGAGAAAGTCTCCGAGGGTGTTTATCATGTCAGTGCGGCTCTCTCCGTGGAGAAACTCCAACAACACCTGGACACCGACTACGATGAAGAGGATTATGATACTGTGGGCGGCTTGATCTATGGAATGGTTGGCTCCGTGCCTACCGAGGGCCAGCGAATCAAATGGCACGATATCGAATTCGAGGTGGCCCGAGTGGATGGGCAGCGTATCCGCAGCGTTATCGTACGCTTTCGGTCTCCAGGGATCTAATGTCTGACTAGTCGGGGGCGGGATCGTTTGTTGCGAGCCAGGATTTCTATATCGGGCAGACCGTCGAATCTGATTACTCCGTCTCCCACTTCATCCTGATCTGAATTATCGCGACCGCAATTAATCATCTGACAGATGAGGTGATTTTTTCGGCAAAGCTCGTGCAGCTTAAGAACGCTGGGGCGATCCATACTCCGGCTGTCACACGCCACAAAATCAGCGCTGGTAGCAAGATCGTCATCGAGATCCGACAGTGATGCTGATGCCTTCACTTGTGTCTCAGTAATCTCGCCTTGAGCCTGATAGTGCCGGACAATATGCTGATCGCTGCACAGAAGCAACATGGTTGGTCCTTTTGCTAAAGAACCGTCCAATTCATCGTGAATCGTGGTTTCCGTGACGATGGGGATGTTCAGCGTGAAAGTGGTACCGACGCCGATCACTGATTCCACGGTAAGGTCTCCATTATGTTCACGAGCAATGTTGCGACAGATCGAGAGCCCGATACCGGTCCCAATGGCGGAATCTTCTCCCCAGACGCCTTTTGTTGAGAAAAATGGATCGAATATCCGATGGAGGTGTGAGACCGGAATCCCTTTGCCGCTGTCGGCTACGCGTAGGATCATTTGATCCTCTCGTTGGGTCAGAGTAATAGTGACCACGCCTTCGTCACCGATGGCCTGAGCTGCGTTTATTAACAGGTTGAGAAGCAGTTGTTGGATTTTCGACGGCGACAGAATCAGCGGTTCCATATCGTCCAGACGGGTGATAATCTCGATCGAGTGACTGCGGAATTCCTTCTCAATCAGGCATACCGTTTGAGTGACGATGTCGCGTACGATAACGGCATAGCGATCGTCGGCGCGCGAGCGTGAATAACTGAGCAGGGACATGGCGATCTCATTTGCGCCCTCGCTGAGTTGGAGGATCTGGGTTAGGGCATCGCTAGTGATCTCTTCGGCATCGTCCGCGTCTTTCTGATCGATTGCAAATGAAGCATTGGCCATGATACCGGCCAGGTAGTTTTTGAATTCATGTGCGACACCAGCCGCGAGGGTTCCGATGGCGGACATTTTATCGGACTCCATGAGCTGTTGTTGGGTTGATAACTCGTTACTGATGTCCTCGCCTACGGCCAATAAACGGACTTCATTGGATTCTCCGATAGTCCTGACGGCGGAAATCGAGAGCCGCGCCCAGAAAGTCTTACCTCCTTTACGGCGGAGTTGTAATTTGCCGGAAAAGCGATCACCGGACAGAATCTGATCAATTAATGTCATGATGCGATGTCCCTTATCGACCGATGTTTCAAAGAGACTGATCGGTCGATCCAGCACCTCGCGGATATTATATCCGGTCTGATCGCAAAAAGCCGGATTGACATAGCGGATCCTGCCGTTGGAATCGAAGACAAAAATCATGTGGGCTGATTGATCCACGGCGGCAGAAAGCATCAGCAAATCTCGCTGGCGCTCGACACGTTCGGTTGCATCCTGTTCATGTAGAATAACCTGATGCACTTTTCCCGTCTCATCCAGGATAGGATGAGCGTGGACTTCCAGTACTCTGGTATCGCCGGTCGAAGTCAGATAGCTGCCGGTGACCACCGCCGGTTTGCCGGACTTGATAGTCTCCTGACTGATATTGAGGAAATCAACCGAATCACAGGATTGCTCCAATCCGTCTTCCTGTATACCACAAATGCGCCTTTTATCCTTGCGACTGAATTCAGCCGCCCGATTGGAAAGAACTATTGCCGAAGTCTTGGCGTCTATGACGAAGAATGGATCGCTGAGGGCATCGATCACCTGACTCATGAAGTCGTTTTGAAAACGGAGTCGCCGTTCCGATTCTTTACGTTCAGATACATCGCGGGTGGTCCAGAGCCGGCCGCTAAAACCCTCGGCTCGCAAAGGATGAGAGCTGATCTCGTAAACTCGGCCGTCGATCAAGTTCACTTCCTCCTCGAATATATCCTCTGAAAGGAGGAACCGTTCGATACGAGTGGCAGCGAATTCGCGGTCGGTAAAACGTTTGGCAATATGATCTAGTAACAACTCACGATTATCAGGCATCTGGAGGTTGGGAGAAATTCCATATAACTGGATAGCTTTGGCGTTACAACGCAGAATATGACCTTCATCATCGGTGATGACGATTCCTTCGGAAGTGGCTTCGAGGGTAGTATTAAGGAGAATCTGCCCTTTGATCAACTCCATTTCAGAGCGTACGCGATCTGATATGTCATGGATCAACGAATAAATACGCAGATTTTCGCCGCCTCCTACTGACCAGACTGTGAGTTCGACCGGGAATGCATGACCGTCACGATGTCGAGCCGTTGATTGAAAACGACGGCGCCCCAGACCGGACTTTCCTACCTCAACATATTTCTGTATCCCGGCGATGTGCTTGACCATGAGTTCTTCGGGTATTATGAGATCGGCAAGGAATCGACCGATAGCCTGGTGATGTTCATATCCAAAGATTTCCTCGGCCTGGCGGTTCCAGGCGGTCACCTGACCGGTTGACTTGATACCGACGAATGCATCGCGGGCGGTATCTAGAATGAGGCGGCTTTCTTCTTTACTGCGCTCCAACATTCTGATCGATTCGGTTCGTTCGAGAAAACGGCCGATCGATTTTGCCATCAAATCGATCACATATTGGATGTCCGTCAGGTTCCGATTGTTATTTTCCTGGGTATTATTGGGAATTTCGGTCAATTGGAGAATTCCGCGTGACTGGTTATTAACTACGATTGTAGAGGAGATTGCCCGGTGCAAATCGCGAAAACCCTGCCCGTGGTACTGCAGGCCCTCGATCAGAATGCGCGCCGCCAGGCGGTTTTTCTCTCCCAGAAAGGTTGGCAGAGAGTCCACTAATGTCTGAAGCAATTCATCGGTGCTTTGGCTGGTGTCCTCTAGCAGTTGACCGACATGGTTCAGGCTCTTCACCTGACGTAGTTGAGCATCGACATGAGCTTTCTCAGTCTCGAGTTCCTTCTCGACGCGACTGCGTTCCGTAATGTCGTTACCATAAAGACAGGTCGATTGAGTTGCCCGATTGGCTACTGCCGTGAAGAGAAACTTCCGACCGGCAGCGAAGACAGTCAATGATGGAGATACACCGTCACTCATTTTCAACAGTGACTCCATTTCAATTTCAGGCAGGATATCGGAAAGAAGTTGTCCAATGGCATTGGAACCGACGATGGCGGAGGCCGCGAGGTTCTGAGCCGTTATCGTTCCTATTGAATCGATCAATAGCACCGGGGAAGGGTTGTTGCGGAAGAATGCCGCTTGTCGTCTCAGATTTAATTCCTGTTTTTTCTGAACGGTCATATCACTGGTGGATACAGCTACTAATACCGGATGATTCTCCATCGAGGACATAACCGAGATATTAGTCAGAGACGGGAAAGTGCTGCCGTCACGTCTTATATTGGTAAATTCAAGCGGACCAAATTGGTCGCCGGTCATCAGTCTTAACCATAGTTGCTGTAGTTTGGGATGCTGATCCTCGGGGTGGATTATAGTGAAGTGCCGACCGATCATGTCCTGAGCTGTATAACCGTGAAGATCGGCCATGCGCGGATTGACATATATGAATTTCCCTTCGAAATTGATGACACAGAATCCCATCAGGGCGGAGTCGGTCAGGAGACGATAAATACTCAATTCATTCAATTCATATTCTTGTTGATGAATACGTCGAATAGCGAAAACCAGCCGACGGATGACTACGACAGTGAGGGCTGCCAGTAGCGGGAGAATGAAATTAATAAGACGCGTTTCCGTGGAATGGGTTTCCAACGACCACGAACGGGTAGCCGTCAGAACAAATGCCGCCAGAATAAATCCCACGGATACGATGATGGCATCGATAACAGGCGAGGGGATTCTTTTTAAAATGCCTTTTGTGGATTGATCAACGCTATGATTCAATGAATCGGCTTTCTTCAGTTAGCTCCTGGGGCAAAGGGCAATTCTTTAGTAGTCGGTTATGACTTCGGCCAAATAGCAAGCATATCTGACCGAACAGCCCCATTTTCCGGTTATAATCCCTCTATTCTGTTATCGGCAAGGGTCTAAAAAGGCTTGAATTGAGGACAGAGCCTAACGTCTGGCTTCCTGACGACGGGCCAGGGCTTGACGTTTCACCAGCAGGGTATTCAATGTGCGGGCGATTTCCACGTTTTTGAACGGTTTGGTTATATAATAATCAGCACCTGCTTTGAGGGCATCCTGGGCTGTGTACTGACCGGCATAAGCTGTAATCAGGATAACGGTGATGCCTTTGTGATCCTGTTTTATCCGATTCAGGAGTTCTATCCCGTCTAGATTGGGCATCCTGATATCGGAGATCACGAAGTCGTAGGTTTTTTCCTGGATCTTTTTCAGGGCATCTTTACCATCGATGGCTTCTTCCACTGCAAATCCCTCTCGAGCAACGATCCTCCCGAGAATCTGGCGCAGGAACTGTTCATCGTCTACTATGAGTACAGATGCCTTGGAGCCCATCAAAATCCTCTTCCATAGATGGTCTGATATTGGATATTTCTGAAACCAATCGGTATCAAACCCTTTCTATTATGGTCGGCGATAACAGGCCAAAGGTTAAGTTGTTCTGAACAAAAAGTATCTGAGAGATACCATAACCTCTTTTTATTTCAGTCGCCGGACCAGAAGTGGAACCAGATGATAATTACTAGAAGCAAGCTGAATAGCACCCCGGTCAGGAATCCGGTACGAAAGGTATTTAGCTTATAAATAAAAGCCTTTTTCTTGCGATTTGAGCTTAAATCGGCCTGACAGTGTTTACAGCGGGTGGCTCCCGCGGCAATCGGTTCCAGACAGAACGGGCACTTGGTCAGTTGCTTGACTACTACCATAAGATTAACTACCTGGACAGGACGGTGTCGGGCAAGAAAAAAACGAGACTGAACTTCTGAAGGATCAGTCTCGTTAATTAGTTATCGTTCCCGGCCCGGCTATTTTGCGGGGTATTCTACCCTGGCAAACCATTCAATATCAATATCATCGAACAGTTTGTCACGCTGCTTGCAATCGGCAAAGAACTGCCAGTCACCGTCCGAGATAGTCTCACCGGCTAGTTTCTTGTCGATTATGGTGGCCAGTCGGTTGAAATCGCTGTAATGCTCACTAAGTCTCAATTCCGCATAATCACGGGCTGCGAAAGTGGAGATCAGGAATTGCCAGTCGGAAGCTGATAAAAGCATCAATTCACGAGCTGCTTGTTTGATCAAATCATCTAATTCATGATCTCGGCGATCCGGATTTTCAGACCAGAAGCGAGCGATTTCACACATCCGCTTCTCAGCCGAATAGATTTTAGTCCAGGTCCATTCGGTGTTCTTATTGAGCCAGATATAGTGATGATTGCCTTCACCCCAGCTACCTTCCGGGATGGAGATGATACTGGTCGGCTTGACACGATCGAGGTGCTCTGAAAGGTGAGTCAAAGCCACCGATTCATTCTCGCAGAGTTTCCGCAATACATCCTTAAGGAACAACGGTCCCTCGAACCACCAATGGCCGAAGAGTTCAGCATCGTAGGGAGCTACTAAAATTCCCTCGCGATTGCTGTCGCTGTTGTACTTGACGAGAATCTCTTCGATTTTGCCGACGAAATGATCCGAGTTCTCACCGATTCGACCCAGTGCGCGTTGACGGTCGTATTCGATTTTATCGGCCAGGTCGGCTTTGGCGGAAGTTACCGCCCAGTAGCGATGACCCCCGGGAAAGCGTTTCTTGTGAAAATCGAGATAGTTTCCGTCGCCCGGATAGCCGTGCTCTCCCGACCAGACCAGAAGGCCGGTTTCCGGATCGCGCGTGAAGATGGCTGTCGGTTTTTTCCCTTCCGGCGATGATGAAACCAGGTAGACTTCGCGGGGAGTTTTGTCATGTTCTTCGTCACGCGGTTTGTATTGTGATTCGAATTGTCCCCAAAGGAGTTTGAGGGCTTCGAATCGATCGATGTATACACCAACCGACTTGCCGCCTCTTAAAAGGGCCGAGTCAATAATGAAGAAATCCAGATTGTTCTCGGTCAGGAATTCATCGGCGCCTTTGCGTAAATACGGCTCCTGCTTGCCGTCGATAGGCACCGGGGGCGTCCATTTATAGCGAGGACGATAAGCGCATTCCGGAAGCCAGATGCCTCTCGGGGCGCGGCCAAAATGACGTGAATGTGTTTTAACGGCCTCTTTGGTTTGGGCCTGAAGCGATTCGTCTCGGGACAAAAGGGGATAATACCCATGAGTGGCGCCGCAGGTAATTATCTCAAGATAACCGTCGTTCTGGAGTTGCCGAAATGCGCCGATGATGTCTTGACCTATTCCGTTGAAATGATTCAACGTCATACTGTAGAACTCTTCCCAGAAATGGGAGTTGGTTATCATCTGCTTTTGTCCGTAGCGATAAAACTCCTCTGAGTCGGCCTGGGCCGCTTTGATTTTCTGGTTGAGATATGAAACCAGTTCTTCCTTAAAGGAATCATCGGCCAACTGCTCGCTGAGGACGGGGGAGAGTCCCATCGTCAGTTTGGGCTTATAACCCTCGGCAGCCAGTTCATTGAGTGTTCTTATAATCGGCAAGTAAGTCTCGGCAGCAGCTTCACTTAGCCAGTCCATGCCGTGCGGCCAGCGCCCGTGTGACAACACATAAGGCAAATGGCCATGCAATACGAAGGAGAAATAACCTTTAGCCACGGTCAGTCCTCCCCTCGATCGGAACTGCTGGATTCGAAACCGATGGGATTTTGGATTTTATCCGGTGAAACGTGCATTTTGATTTCACCGAACTGCTTCTCGAAATTCTTGAGATTATCCTCGAGAGTCTTAAGGAGAATCTTGGCATGCATAGGGGTCATTATTATCCGAGCCTTGACTTTAGCCTTGGGGCTGCGCGGTACAACCCTGGCGAAATCCAACACGATCTCATTAGGGGAGTGCATTATCATGGCCAGATTGGCGTAAGTCCCTTCTGAGACAGCGTCTTCAAGCTCTATCTGTATCTGCTGGGGGCCTTGAGGCTGCATCATGTCAGGTCCTTTATATCGTTATATAATGTGGATTTCTTTTCTTGTATAAGGCGTTGCATTTTAATATATTCGAACACCAAGTCAACAGATTTGTGACTTATAACCGTGAACCTTGGTGAATGTTCGCAATAAGGTAGTGATATGGCTTTGACTGCTGCAAGGGTAGATGAAATAACCGCAGGTATGGGTCGGGCGCGGATAATGATTGTAGGCGACATCATGCTCGACGAATACTGGTTCGGATCGGTGAGTCGTATTTCACCGGAAGCTCCTGTGCCGGTCGTAGAAATCACCTCGAGCAAGCAGCTTCTGGGCGGTGCGGCCAACGTGGCGGCCAACATTCGCACCCTGGGAGATGAAGTGGTTCTTCTGGGAGCGGTGGGTAACGATGAGGCCGGGGGGAAGTTAACAGCGTTGTTGAACGATCGTTCCATATCGGATGACTATCTGATTCTTGACAAGTCACGCCAGACGACCATCAAAACACGAGTTATCGCTCACAGCCAGCAGGTTGTAAGAACCGACCGGGAGAATCGTCATAGTCTCGATGAGCCGATCGAGAAGAAGCTCCTGGATCGTTTCATGTCGATGATCGACCGGGTCGATGCGGTGATTATCTCCGATTATGGTAAGGGAGTGATAACACCGACTTTACTGGAAGCGGTCATTCAGGCCTGTTCCCATCGAGAGAAATTTGTCGCCGTAGATCCCAAGGAGACGAATTTCCCGAATTACCGTAATGTCTCGCTGATCACTCCGAACCATCACGAGGCAGGTTTTGCATATGGGCGTCGTATCCAAAACGAGCAGGACCTGCTTGAGGTCGGTAATGGTCTGTTGGATCGTCTCCAGGCCCGCTCAATCCTGATCACGCGCGGTCCCGACGGAATGTCGTTGTTTCAGAAAGATGTGCCGCCGACGCATATCCCTACTTTCGCACGCGAGGTTTATGATGTCACCGGCGCCGGTGATACGGTTATCGCTACTTTCGTGTCTTCGGTTGCGGCGAAAGCCAATCTTGTCGAGGCGGCTATTGTTGCCAACACCGCTGCCGGCATCACGATTGCCGAGATCGGTACCGCTTCGGTGTCATTGCCACGTCTTTCGAAAGGTCTGAAGCAGAACGTTCTCAATGGCAATCTGGTCTCAGCCGGGATAGACAATTAAATCCTTCGCGGGTATTGTCTCTGGAACGACAGATGGTACAGTCCGGACTCATCCCTTATAAGGATATCGCTCGACTCTGTTTACGTTTACATCGATTGGGGAAGAGAATCGTTTTCACCAACGGGGTGTTCGATATTCTGCATGCCGGTCATGTTCAATATCTCACTAAAGCCAGATCATTCGGGGATTTACTCATTCTTGGGCTGAACTCCGATGCCAGTGTGCAGCGTCTCAAAGGACCAAAACGTCCCTTACAGAACCAGAGAGACCGGGCTAAGATTCTGCTGGGATTGAAAGCGGTCGATTATGTCGTGATTTTTGGTGAAGACACACCGCAGAAACTGATCGAGCAAGTTCGCCCGGATGTATTAGTCAAAGGGGCTGATTATAAGATCTCTGAGATTGTGGGAGCGGACTTCGTTCGGGCAAACGGCGGTACTGTCAGGCGGGTCAGATTGCTTGACGGGCGCTCCTCAACCCGACTTCTCAAGTTATTGACGGAATAGGTTCCAGCTAAACGGACCTTGCTTTTTGTCTTCTATCTGGTTTTAATTCCATTCATGAGTGAGACCACCGAAAGGAGTCCCGGCGCTGCCGAGCGTCTCGCTGCGACCGGTTACTGGCCCGCACGAGCCGCACGGGCTTTGGCTGAGGGTAAATACTCACAGGCGGTTGAGATCTGTCGGGCCAACATGGAATCAGGGCGTACCCCGACCTCAGCGCGTGGTATCTATGCCCGAGCGCTGTATCATGCGGGGCAGACCGAATCAGCCCGGGAGCAATTCTATTCGTTGCTGGCTTATGATGCGGATAATCTGGTAGCTCTGAAATATCTCGGGGACATCTGTTTTGAGGCCGGTGATGAACCGGCTGCTATAGCTCATTATCAACGTGTCCTTGAAATTGACCCGGACTGCCGTGGATTGGTCTTGTCGCTCGAACGAAGCCGGGAACCGCTCACTCGCACTATCACCCTTAAGAACCATTCCGAACATGTAAAACTCTCACCGCAGCGCGAAGCTCCACGGAGAGATATCCCGTTTTATACCGAAACGGTCGGTGACTTGTATCTGGCCCAGGGATATCCGCGATTGGCCGTACAAGTGTTCGAAATGCTCAGTGACCGGGGTGATTCACCCAGATTAAAAGAAAAACTGGCCAAGGCCAGGTTGTCTGCAGAACAAAAGGAACATTGACATGTCTGCTAAACGAATCAATGAAATTAAGTCCGGACTCAAGAAGGAAAATCTGGACGGATTCATCGTAACCCATCTGGATCACGTTCGCTACCTTTGCGGTTATACCGGATCAAACGGATTGTTGGTTATCGGCAACGGCAAAACCCAGTTCCTGACCGATTTCCGCTATGCTGATCAGGCTAAGAATCAAGTCAAGGGAGCGACGGTCAACGTAATGAGCAAGGGCGATTTGATCGGGGCTCTCAAAGAATTTCCACAGTTAAACCGGAAGAATCTTCGTTACGGATACAGCGAATCCAATTTGTCGGTAGCGGGAGGCAAGCGCTTACAGGCTGCGTTACCGGATGCGTTGTTGGTACCGGGCGATGCAATGATTGCCGAATTGGGCTGGGTCAAAGAGAAACTCGAAATCGACCTGATCGCCAAAGCCTGTAAGATAGGTGATACGGCCCTGGAGCGGGTTCTCCAACTGGTAGCGCCGGGGGTGACTGAGCGCGAATTACAAGCCGAGCTGGAATATCAAATGGCCATGCTCGGTTCCGAACGGCCATCGTTCGAGACGATTATCGCGTCCGGTTATCGTTCGGCTATGCCGCACGGTATGGCCTCGAACAAAAAAATACAGGCCGGTGATTTCGTCACGTTCGATTTCGGTGCTACGGTTAACGGGTATGTCTCGGACATGACTCGTACGATTGTGGTTGGCAAGGCAACGGCCAAACAGAAAAAAATCTACGGCATCGTACTTCGTTCGCAAATGGCGGGAGTCAAAACGGTCAAAGCCGGCGTGGTTTGCAGAAAAGTAGATGAAGCCTGTCGTAAAATCATAACGCGCGCCGGTTACGGTAAGGAATTCGGACACGGCACCGGGCACGGGATAGGTTTCCCCTACAATCCGATTCATACCGGTCCGCATGTATCGCCGATATCCGAGGAGAAGCTCCAGGTCAACAATGTTATCACGGTCGAGCCGGGTATATATATCAGCGGCTGGGGCGGCGTTCGGATCGAAGATGACGTGGTCGTGACACGTAACGGCTGTAAGGTGCTGACACACTTCCCAAAAAACTTGTTGGAAGTGTAATTAGCAGGGTCTATAATTTCGAAGTTATCAGGACAGTTGAGGCCTGGACAGATCACCCGGCCGATCCCGGATGGATTGGCCCGTGAGGAACTATAATGAACGAGAATTATATTCGGAAACTGATCCGACTGGTCGAAGAATCGGAAATCGAATCCCTTGAGGTCTCTTCGTGGGGACGCAAGGTAAGAATCGTCCAGCGGATTTCATCGTCTCAAAACGGTCACGGTGATGGTACGCATGTAGTCGTAGCTGCCCACGCCCCAGCCGTAGCGGCAGCACCAATTCCGGCCGCAGCTCCGGCAGCGGCGACTTCGCCTGCACCGGCGGCTCCGACCGAAGATCTGGGTAATCTGGTCCCGGTTAAGTCGCCGATGGTCGGGACATTCTACGCGGCGCCTTCACCGGACTCCGATCCCTATGTTTCACTCAATCAGAAAATATCGGTGGGGCAGATTGTCTGTATCGTTGAGGCGATGAAGCTGATGAACGAAATCGAATCGGAAGTCAGCGGTAGAATCACCAGGATCATGGTCGAAAACGCCCAACCGGTAGAATTCGGCCAGACCTTGTTCCTGATTGAACCGGATTAAGGGCGAACGGAACTCGCAACAGCCAGGGGTTAGACATGAATCTCAAACAGATGTTGGTTGAAATGCTCGGGCGGAAAGCCTCCGACTTGCACATTCGAGTCGGTAACCGTCCTCACTTGAGAGTTAACGGACGACTCGAACCGATTGCGACCGACCCGGTGACAATCGACCAGATTGATCAGATCGTTCAGCAGATTCTCAACGAAAAACAACTCGAGAGATTTAACGCCAAACACGAGATGGATCTGGCCCTCTCGGTGGCCAAGCTAGGCCGTTTTCGTATCAACCTGTTCCGGCAGCGCGGAACTTCGGGTATCGCTATCCGTGCCGTCAATACGCAGGTTCCCTCATTCGAGGAACTCAATTTGCCGGAGGTTATCGAGAAAATAGCGGCCGAGCACCGAGGACTGATCATTATCACCGGTACGACCGGCTCCGGTAAATCAACGACATTGGCGGCCATGATCGAGAAGATGAATGCGATACGTTCGGATAACATCATGACGGTTGAAGACCCGATTGAGTATATTTATCGCGATAAGAGCTCGATCATTTCGCAACGTGAAGTAGGTGGTGACACCGACACTTTCGCATCGGCTTTGCGACATGCTTTCCGCCAGGATCCCGATGTTATTCTGATCGGTGAAGTTCGCGATCTCGAAACGATGTCTATCGCCCTGACCGCAGCCGATACCGGTCATCTGGTGCTGACGACGCTGCACACTATGAACGTAGTCGAGACGATAACCCGTGTTGTGTCGTTTTTCCCGCCTCATCAGCATCAGCAAATACGGCTTCTTCTGGCCGGTACTCTCAAGGCGATTATCTGCCAGCGTCTTCTGGCGCGTGCCGATATGCCGGGGCGAGTTCCGGCGCTGGAGATCATGATCAATTCCGGCGCGATTCGTGAGTGCATTATGGATCCGGAAAAGACTGTCGAGATTCACGAACTGATGGAGCAGGGGCAGGTGCAGTACGGAATGCAGACATTCGATCAGGGTATCATGAAGCTTTACAAGAAAGGATTGATATCGTTCGAAGAAGCAATGGCGCATGCTTCCAATCCGGACGACTTCGATCTACGTGTCCGCGGCATCACCAGCAGCGCTGATCGCTGGTCCGGAGATGAGGGGACGGAATCATCCAACAAGTCCCGAAGCGGTGGATCAACGGAAGGATTTAACAAGTTCTGATAACTATTGAGAGTTGTAACGCTCTCTGTAACAATACGATAACACGATCAGGGCCGGGTTCGTCAATGGACCCGGCCGCTGCTTTTGGGGTTGTCAGATTACCGGTTATAACGTATATTCCATGCTTGTAGTTAGGACGACCACAAGGCCCGCCAGACCGGGCACTTACATAAAGGATGCTGTTTGTTCGAGAAAGTTCTCATAGCTAATCGTGGAGAAATTGCCCTGCGAGTGATTCGCGCATGTCGTGAACTTGGCTTGACCACAGTGGCAGTGTATTCCGAGGCTGATCGCGATGCCCTTCATGTCCGCTTTGCGGACGAGGATGTCTGCATCGGTCCGGCGGCTCCCGGTCAATCATATTTGGATTCGAAGCGAATTATTTCTGCGGCCGAAGTTACCAACGCCGGAGCGATTCATCCCGGGTATGGTTTTTTGGCGGAAAATGCGGATTTCGCGGAGATATGTGAATCCTGCGGCATCACCTTCATCGGCCCAACCCCGGACCAGATTCGGCAGTTGGGTGACAAGGTAGTCGCTAAGGAGATGATGAAAAAAGCCGGAGTGCCGGTGATCCCGGGTTCGGACGGTATCGTGGCCAGTTATGCCGATGCCCGTCGTATAGCCAATGAGATTGGCTATCCGGTCATGCTTAAGGCGGTGGCCGGCGGCGGCGGTAAGGGGATGCGGATGTGTCGCGATGATGCCGAGCTGGAGCGCGGCTATCATGTAGCCTCGACCGAAGCGGCCAATTCATTCGGAAATCCGGACCTGTACCTGGAGAAACTGGTGCTCAACCCGCACCATGTGGAATTCCAGATCATCGGCGACACACACGGCAATTTCGTGCATGTGGGGGAGCGTGATTGCTCGATTCAACGACGACACCAGAAGCTGATCGAAGAGACACCTTCGCCGTTACTCACCCCCGAATTGCGCCAACAAATGGGTGAGGCGGCGGTGCGAGGGGCGAAGATGGTTGGCTATCGCGGCGTCGGTACGATCGAATTTCTGGTCGACAGTGATCTCAATTTCTACTTCATGGAAATGAATACCCGTATCCAGGTTGAGCATCCTGTCACTGAAGAGGCTTATGATATCGATCTGGTCAAGGAGCAGATCAAGGTTGCCATGGGGCATAAATTGTCACTTCGCCAGGAAGAACTAAAACCACTCTGGGCAGCGATGGAGTGCCGGGTTAACGCCGAGGATGTCGACAAGGATTTCCGTCCGACTCCGGGTCGGATTACCGGATTGCATATTCCGGGTGGACCGGGCGTGCGGGTGGATCGGGCCGTTTATACCGGTTATTCCATAACGCCGTATTACGATTCCATGATCGCGAAGCTGATTGTCAAGGCTCACACGCGTGAAGAGGTCGTGGTGCGGATGAAACGTGCCTTGACGGAGTTTGTCGTCGACGGTGTCCCGACCACAATACCTTTTCATAAAAAAATACTGGCCGACCCGAAATTCGCAGCCGGTCAATACGATCTGACCTTTGTTGAGAAGTTCGTTGCGAACGATCCCGCTAAAAAAAAGCCTGAAAGTTCGTCCGTGACTCTGGTGCGACCGGGGGAGGAAGTAATAGAGGATAAACCGGCCGTAATGACCGGTGATGATAAAGCGGCCGAACTCTCGGCCAAGGAATAATTCTGGAGGTTAAGTTGAACGTCCCTGACGATCTTAAATACACTGAAGAACACGAGTGGTTGCGTGTTGACGGCAACATCGCCACCGTGGGAATCACCGATTACGCCCAGGGTGAACTGGGTGATGTCGTATTTGTCGAACTTCCCGAGGTCGGTGCTGCCGTTGAGCGCATGGCTCCGTTTGGAACGATCGAGGCGGTCAAGGCGGTCTCCGAGCTGTTTGCTCCGGTCTCCGGCAAGGTTGCCGAAATCAATTCCGCCCTCGAAGATGATCCGATGCAGGTCAACAACGATCCTTATGGGACCGGCTGGATGATCAAAATTGAAATGTCTGACGCCGGTGAGTTGGATCAGATGTTGGATGCCGCCGCCTACGCCGACCATGTAAAGAGCCTTTAAGGGCCGTTATCAACGTCTTATCGGAGAAGACTCTAACCAAAATGGCCTACATTCCCAATACCGACGACGATCGCAGCCGCATGCTGAAAAAGATCGGCGTCGACAGTTTTGAGCAATTGCTCACCGGAATTCCGGAGCATTTGCGTTTCAAGAAAGACCTGAATATCCCGTCTCTGTCGGAGATGGAATTACTTCGCGAGATTGCCGAACGGGCTGCGGACAACCGTAACGGCTTGATCTGTTTCGCGGGCGGCGGTGTTTACGACCATTTCATTCCTGCCGCGTTACCGACTATCGTGAATCGGCCCGAGTATATGACGGCATATACGCCGTATCAGGCGGAAGTGGCTCAGGGGACACTTCAGGTGATCTATGAATTCCAAAGCCACATTTGTCGTCTGACCGGTATGGAAGTGGCCAACGCCTCGATGTATGACGGAGCCACCGCTTCGGCCGAGGCGCTACTGATGGCCGCCCGTGTGACCCGGCGCGACAAGCTGGTGGTTTCGGAAACGGTCAGTCCGCTTTTCCGCGATGTGATCGCTACATATTTGTCCGGACGCGATATGGAGTTGGTGGTGGTGCCGATGCTCGACGGACACACCGATCTTGACGGACTTAAATCTCAGGTCGATGACAAGACCGCGGCGGTGTTAATTGCCCAACCGAATTTCTTCGGTCTGATCGAAGAGGCTGAGGCGGTTGCCGAGATTGCCCACAACATTGGTGCTAAGCTGGTGATGGCGGTCGATCCGATCTCGCAGGCGCTTCTCAAAACACCGGCCGAGTGCGGCGCCGATATCGTTGTCGGTGAAGGCCAGCCGTTGGGCATGCCGCTTTCCTACGGTGGTCCGCTGCTGGGATTCTTTGCCGCGCGCAAGGATCTGGTTCGCCAGGTGCCCGGACGAATCGCCTCGCGTACGAAGGATGTCGACGGACGCGATGGTTTCGTGCTGACGTTGCAGACACGGGAACAACATATCCGTCGCGAGAAAGCTACCTCGAACATTTGTACCAATCAGGCGCTTTGTGCAACCACCGCGGCGGTTTATCTGACGCTGATGGGACGGCAGGGCCTGAAGCAGGTAGCATTGCTTTCAGCGGAACGCGCCCAGGAAACGGCTCGTGCTATGTTTGCGCTCGGGAATTTCGAGCCGTATTTCGAAGGTCCGTTCGTTCGCGAATTCGCGGTTAAAACCCCGATTCCGGCTAAGCAGATCATTCAGGATATGGTCGAATCCGGTGTGTTGCCGGGTATCGATGCCGGCCGCTGGTACCGTTCGTTGCCGAACTGCTTGATCGTGGCTGCCACCGAGAAGCGTACCGCTCAGGATATCACTTGTCTGACCTCGGGACTCAAGGATGTTGTCAAACGACATGCTGTGTCCCGAAGGTAACTCCGAGTTAAATCGGTTCGATGTCGATTGCAACGTTTGTGGTTGGGAACGACCGGTGAAAGAGCAAGAAGACTGGATTGCCATAGGTCTTATTAGCAGCCAGGTGTTTGCCGAACTGGCCCGTGAAACATTGGAGCAAATCGGTATCCCGGCGGTGCTGCTGTCACGATCGGGGATTTTCGGTGCTATGGGACTGACTCTCAATCCCTGGTCCGGAAAAACTTCGGGAGCCTATGAGCTATCGGTCCCGGTCGCTTTCGCCCGCGAGGCAATAGACACGCTGGAGATGACACTGGGCGATAACTTCCTGAAGATTGAGAGCTAAGATGCCCTATTGTCCCCGTTGTAAATTTGAATACAATATCACCGAGTTGATTTGTCCCGAATGTGACGAGATCCTGGTCGATAGTCTTAAGGCTACTTCCAACGCTGCTCAAACCCCCGATGGAAGCTGGGTGGTGGTGGGCGGAGTCGATCGAGGCTATGAATCGGATCTGGCCAAAGGTTCCCTTGACTCGAACAATATCCCTTCGGTTATGCTTCCCCCGAGCCTTCACGTACCACTGGAAAGGATGGCCCCGACAGGTGCGGTTGATCCGGATGGCGGCGACGCCAAACTGATCGCAGTGCCGCGCGAGTTTCTGCAGGAGGCGGTCGTGATTCTCAAATCGGTATTGGGGGATGATTTCGGAGAAAATGAAAATACATACTTCTAACTTAAACCACGGAGCAGGTATGCAGTTAACCAAATTCGCCTTGATCGGAATGGCCTTGATCGTTCTGGCGATTTCGTGCGGTGAATCGAGCCGCCCCAATAAGCCGGTTTATGCCAGTCTGGCTGAGGCTCAGGCTGATATGGACCCGGCCGATAAGTACGTCGTGATCGACTTCTACACGGATTGGTGTACCTGGTGCAAGCGCCTCGATACTTTGGTCTTCGTTGACTCGACCGTCAAAGATTTCTTCGCCAACGATATGATGTTAGTGCGACTCAACGCCGAAGAGGACACTGTCACGGCGCAGACTTTTCATGTGAGCGGCTATCCTACTTTAGTGATGGTTGACAAAGACGGCAACGAGGTGGACCGTTTAGTCGGTTATCTCGATCCCGAGCCGTTTCTCCAGACCTGGCGTGATTATGCCCAGGGAATCGGTACGCTCGATGACCTGTTGTCCAAAGCTGAAACCAGCGGTGAGCGCAATCTCTATATGGAGATCGCGGAGAAGTATAAATACCGTGGCGGTTCGGACGATGCCCACACCTGGTATGAGAAGGTGGTTGCCGAAGCGCCGGAGCCGGATTCAATGGCCGGTGAAGCTCGCCTGGCCCTGGCGGACATGATTCGTCGCGCCAAGGACTACAATGCCGCCATCGCCGAGTACGATCTGATTGCCAAAGATTTTGCCGACTTCCCAGCCGGTGATGAGGCTCAGATTTGGGCCGGTATCACCGCGCGTCAGGCCGGTGATACGACCAATGCGATCAAGCGTTTCGAGAAGTACGTGAAAGATAATCCCGATGCGGATTCGAATAATTTGGGTTATGTAAAGGAACAGATAGAGAAGCTTAAAAACCCGCCTCCGCCCAAGGAAGAACCGGGTAAATAAGCAACGCGCCGCAATCTCGCGGCGGAGTCTTAAATATGGACGACAGAATTCTAATCTATGACAAGTCGGTCTCGGGTCGAACCGGTTTCACCCTGCCGACGACCGGCAAGACAGAGCAGGAAATACTCTCGGCTATTCCGGAAAAATACCGACGCACGAAAGAGGCGGCTTTACCGGAGGTAACCGAAGGTGAAGCGATGCGGCACTTCATAGGGCTTTCGATAAAGAATCATCATATCGATCGCGGCTTTTATCCGCTCGGCTCGTGCACGATGAAGTACAACCCGAAACTGAACGAAGCCGCTGCGAATATGAGTGGTTTCACCGATCATCACCCGCTGGCCCCGTGTCGTACCGCTCATGGTATTCTCCGGTTAATGTATGATCTTGCCCATGATCTGGGTGAGATCTCGGGATTCCCTTCGGTCTCCCTGCAGCCGGTCGCGGGAGCGCACGGTGAGTTCTCAGGATTGCTGGTGATGCGGGCTTATCATGTGTCGCGCGGCGATGGTAACAAGCGGACCCGGATCATTATCCCGGATTCATCGCACGGTACTAATCCGGCTTCGGTTTCGGCGGTGGGATATACCACTATTCAGGTTAAGTCCAACGATCAAGGTGTCGTTGCTCCTGAAGCGATTGCCGAGGTAATGGACGACACCGTAGCCGGGATGATGTTGACCAATCCCAACACCCTCGGAATCTTCGAAACGCATTGTGCCGAAATTGCCGAAATCGTTCATAAAGGCGGCGGCCTGATGTATCTCGACGGCGCCAACCTGAATGCCAACATGGGCATCTTCCGCCCCGGCGATGTCGGTTTCGATATGATGCACTTTAATCTCCATAAGACCTTCTCCACCCCGCATGGCGGAGGTGGCCCGGGAGCGGGTGCGCTGGGTGTCAGAGCTGATCTGGAGCGGTTCCTTCCCGCGCCGGTGCTGGTGCAAAAGGACGACGGGGAGTTGCATTTCGACTACGATCGGCCCGATTCGATCGGTCATCTGCACAGCTTCAACGGCAATTTCCTGAATATGGTTCGGGCGTACGCCTACATCCGAACGCTCGGCGGCAGGGGATTACGTGATGCGAGTAAGAACGCCGTGATTAACGCGAACTACCTCAAGGCCTTGATTCGCGAGGATTACGAGGTTCCTTACGATCAGCCCTGTATGCACGAGTTCGTTGCCAGTGGTTCGGCACAGAAGAAGCTCGGCGTCAAAACGCTCGACATTTCGAAGCGTTTGCTCGATTTCGAGATTCATTCACCGACTAACTATTTCCCGCTGATCGTTCCCGAAGCACTCATGATCGAACCGACCGAGACGGAATCGGTAGAAACACTCGACCGTTTTGCTTCAGTGATGAAACAGATCGCTCGTGAGGCAAAGGAAGATCCGGAGTTGGTTTTAACGGCCCCGCACAATACCCCGGTCCGCAGACTCGATGAGGCCGGTGCGGCTCGTACGCTTGATGTCGCCTGCCTGGGCGATTAAGGAAGTACAAGAATTGTTGATAATATCCGCCGATGCTGCTATTGTGGCATCGGCGGTTTCAATATGATTCAGATCGATAATCTGACTTATACCTATCCCGGTGCTTCGATACCGGCGGTCAAGGGACTCAATCTCAAAATAGAGAACGGCGAGTCGCTGGTCGTTATGGGCGCCAACGGCTCCGGTAAATCTACTTTTGCCAAAATTCTGGCCGGATTGCTGAAAGCTCAAACAGGTTATTTCAAGCTGGATGTCGACTCCCGGCACCCGATCCCGGTCGGGATTCTTTTCCAGAATCCGGAGAACCAGATGGTGGCGGTGACCGTGGAAAAAGAGCTGGCTTTTGCCCTCGAAAACCTGTCGATGCCGTTGGTTGAAATGGAGAAAAAAGTGGGAGAGGTGCTGGAGCGGTTCGGCATCGAACACTTACGAAACCGGCTTACTTCAGAACTCTCCGGGGGAGAGCGACAACGGGTGGCGTTGGCTTCGATCATGGTTTTCGATCCCCCGGTTCTGGTCCTTGATGAACCGGACTCCTATCTGGATGAGGCCGGTCGCGAGGTTCTCCGGCGTGAGTTGAAACGAATTCATCACAGTTGTCCCGATTTGATTGAGGTTCGCATAACCCAGTATCCCCAGGTAGCTCAGCCCTACGAACGGATGCTGGTTTTTGAGAACAGTCGTTTGACGGTTGACGGACTACCACATGCAGTTTTCTCCAACGAGGAATTCTGTCGCGGTGCAGGTATCTCACTGGCTCCCCTGGGTAACACCGAGTTAGCCGTGCCGGGATTGACCAACGGAGATGTCACAGCCGGGCAAATGGCCATAAAACGAATCGTAACCAAAGACCTGTCATATTGTTACGGCACTAAAGCCCCTATTTTTCGAAAGCTGAATTTCGAGTTGAAGCGCGGTGAAACTTTGGCGCTGGTTGGACCTTCCGGATCGGGCAAAAGCACGCTGGCGCATCTTCTTTGTGGTTTGCTTTTACCCCGAACGGGAGAGATACGGTACGAGGACGAACACGGGGCGTCGATACCGCGACGGAACCTGCTCGGTCGTGTATCGGGGATTTTTCAGCAACCGGAACGGCAGTTCTTCTTACCGACCTGTCGCGAGGAAATTGCCTTTGGCCCGGCTAACTTAGGCCGCACGCTCGATCAAAAGACCAGCGATGTTTTTTTTCATCTGGTCGGTCTCAAGGCAGAGCAATTTGCCGAGCGGGACCCATTCAGTTTGTCGGGTGGGGAGAAGCGCCGTCTTGCGTTCGCGGCGGTACTTTCAATGGCTCCGGAGATGGTGCTTTTCGATGAACCCACCTGCGCCCTGGATATGGAAGGAGTCGGGCGTTTCATCCGTTTGGGACGGATTCTTAAGGCCAATCACGTTGGTATCGGTTTGGTCTCTCATGACGGTGACATTATCAAGGCTCTGGCTGATCGGATTCTGCTGCTGCCGGGCGATGGCTCTCATCGAATCCTTATGCCGGAGCAGTTCTTTGGGAATCCCGATTTAGCCTCGTTCGTTTCGCCGGTGACACTTGGTAACTCCGATTTGCTGCAATAATCCGGATTTCTTATAGTGCTAGCTTGACACGGTAATTTTTCCTGCTATTATCCCCCTCAAAAGCGACCGGATCTTTCCCGCCGCCCGTTACCCTGAACCTTTTAATGTGACCCGGGAGGTCACGAAAGGAACTCAGATTGAAAGTGACTCAGCGCCATAGAGGCGCCCTGCACGAACACGATCAATTACAATCAATCTATATATGTTTTATCTCCAATGGAGGTAGGTTTGCCTGTTAAACCAGATACTATCCTGAGCGATAAGCAGATCAGCCGGGCTCTGACGAGGATAGCCCATGAGATTCTGGAACACAACTCCGGAGCCGAGTCGCTGGTCATTATCGGTATCATTACGCGTGGGGCGACGCTGGCGCGGCGCATCGCGGCGACTATCAAAGAACTCGAAGGAGCGGAGGTCCCGGTCGGTTTGATGGATATCTCGTTGTATCGCGATGATGTCCATTCCAAACTGGACCAGCCGGTGGTCCAGCGTACCGAGATTCTGTTCGATATCGTCGACCGGAATGTAATCCTGGTTGATGATGTTCTGTTCACCGGCCGAACGATCAGGGCGGCACTCGATCAGATCGTCGATTTCGGTCGTCCAAGAACGATCCAACTGGCTGTGCTGGTAGATCGCGGTCATCGCGAATTGCCGATCAAGCCGGATTATGTCGGAGTCAATATCCCCACAGCCAAGTCGGACCAGGTGGTCGTTCGCCTTAAGGAGCGCGACAACGAAGACAGCGTGGTCGTGGAACGCGGCAAGAAGGAGACGCAAAAGCGTAAACCGGCGGCGAAAAAAGCCGGGAAAGGGGGAAGCGCGAAATGAGTCGCCTCAGTTCACGTCATTTGCTGGGTCTGGAAGATGTCCCGCGCGAGGATATTCAAAAAATCCTCGAAACGACCAACACCTTCCGCGAGGTGCTCGATCGCACGATCAAGAAAGTCCCGACACTGCGTGGTATCACGGTGTTGAACCTCTTTTATGAGCCCTCGACCCGCACCAGGATTTCATTCGAATTGGCAGAGAAGAGGCTTTCAGCCGATACCGTCAATTTCTCCAAGGCGATATCAAGCGTGAAAAAAGGAGAGACACTGCGGGATACGGTTCAGAATATCGAAGCGATGAAGATTGACATGGCTGTTGTTCGTCACAGCTCGACCGGAGTGCCGTATTTTCTCACTCAGTGCATGGATGCCAATATCATCAACGCCGGCGATGGCGCTCATGAGCATCCCACCCAGGCGTTGCTGGATATGTATACGATCTGGAAACGCTACAAATCATTCGAGGGACTCCGCGTGGTGTTGCTCGGCGACGTCAAACACTCTCGAGTGATTCGCTCCAACATCTTCGGTCTCAAGACCATGGGAGCGTCGGTGGCGCTCTGCGGGCCGGCGACACTGATGCCGGTCGAAGTCGAGAAGTTCGGCTGCGATGTCTATACCAATCTGGATGAGGCGCTGGAAGGGGCCGATGTGGTCAACATTATGCGCATCCAGCTCGAACGGCAGCAGGCCGGGTTGTTCCCTTCGCTGAGGGAATATACCAACTTGTTCGGGATCAACCGCGACCGTCTCAAACGGCTCAACAAAAACTACACGATCATGCATCCCGGGCCGATCAATCGCGGCGTGGAAATAACCAGTGAAGTGGCCGATGGCGACCGCTCCGTAATCCTCGATCAGGTAACCAACGGTCAGGCGGTCAGGATGGCGGTTCTCTATCTGCTTTCCGGACGTAAAGAGGAAGGAGGTAACTGATGGCCGGTAACAAATACGATCTGGTAATTCGCGGCGGCCGGGTTATCGATCCCGCCCTTGGATTTGGTAAGGATGCCTCGGTGTTTATCAAGGATGGTCTGATTGCCAAGGTAGAGTCGGATGACAAGGTCAAGGAAAGGGAGATCAAGACCCTCGCTCCCGAAAACATCATCGATGCGACCAATATGCTCGTGGTGCCGGGACTGATCGACATGCATGTACACTTGCGAGAGCCGGGGCGTGAGGATGCCGAGACGATTGAGTCCGGTTGCCGGGCGGCTGCAGCCGGCGGGTTTACTTCGATTTGCTGTATGCCGAACACTAATCCGAGAATTGACAATCAGGAAACGGTCAAGTTCGTACAGGCTCGAGCCCAGTCGGCTGATGCCCGCGTTTACGTTGTCGGAGCGATCACCAAAGGGATCGAGGGCAAGGAACTGGCTGAAATTGGCGACCTGGTCAAGATGGGAGCCGTTGCAATTACCGACGACGGCAATTATGTCCAGAACCCGGCGATCATGCGCCGTGCGCTCGAATACTCGACTATGTTCAACATCCCGGTCATGGAACATGCCGAAGACCAGTTCCTCTCTGAGGGAACCGTTATGAACGAGTCGTTCCAATCTACTCGCCTTGGCATGAAAGGAACGCCTCCGGTGGCCGAGGAAATCGCCGTTTTGCGAGATATCGCGTTGGCTCGTCTGACCGGTGCTCGTTTGCATATTCAGCATGTGTCGACACGCGGGGCGGTGGAGGCTATCCGCAAAGCCAAGGCTGAAGGACTCCCGATTACGGCCGAAGCGACACCTCATCACCTGATTCTGACCGACGATGAGATTGGTAAGACCTTCTCAACTTCGCTGCGGGTCAATCCTCCTTTGCGCAGTGCTGAGGATCGGGATGGGGTGGTTGAAGGTTTGATTGACGGTACGATAGACTGTATCGCTTCGGATCATGCCCCGCATCCGCAGGAGGACAAAGACTGCGAGTTCGACCAGGCGCCGGCTGGGATGATCGGTCTGGAAACCACCTTGGGATTGGTTAAAACCTTCTTGATCGACAAGGGTTACCTGAGCTGGGCTGATGCTGTTCGCAAGCTGACAATCAACCCGGCCAGGATTCTTGGTCTTCCGGGAGGTACTTTGGCCGACGGTGCTCCGGCTGATATTACGATCATCGACCCGGACAAGAAATGGACGGTCAACGCCGCCAAGTTCCTGTCCCAGTCGTTTAATTCGCCTTTTATCGGATGGAAACTGTCAGGACGGGCTCACATGACCATCATGGGTGGTCGTATTACCTTCCAATCTTAGATATCGTTTTGCACAATGGGGGATGTCATTTTGACATCCCCCATTGTCTTCCCCGGAGTTTTTTAAGTTGGCCGTTTGCGAAAGACGGCAGGCTTGACACATTGCAGGTGTGCTTCTATCTTGTTGGCGGCAAAGGAAAAACTATGAAAATCAACTACCTGGACCTTCCCGCTCAATATCAATCAATCAAAACGGAAATCGATCAGGCGATTCAGGCTGTTTTGGATAAATCGGCCTATGTCTTGGGACAAGCAGTGGCTGATTTCGAAGGAGAATTCGCCAATTTCTGTGATGTCTCTTACTGTGCCGGCGTGAACAGCGGAACTTCGGCGTTGTTGCTGGCGCTGCGAGCGCTTGATATCGGCCCCGGAGATGAGGTAATAACGGCTGCAAACACCTTTGTGGCTACTGCCGCGGCTATCGTTCATGCTGGAGCACAACCGGTGCTGGTCGATGTCGATCCGGTCAGCCGTAATATCGATCCGGAACTGGTTTCCATGGCCATTTCATCAAGAACCCGAGCGATTATCCCGGTCCATCTCTACGGTTGTCCGGCCGACATGAATTCCATTCTGAAATTGGCCGGTCGTTACGGTCTTTCCGTGATAGAAGATGCCGCTCAAGCTCAGGGAGCTCGCTATCGCGGGCTGCGCACCGGTAGTATGGGACATATCGCCGCTTTTTCATTTTATCCCGGGAAAAACCTCGGAGCATACGGTGAAGCGGGGGCGATAACAACCGACGATCAGAAACTCGATGAAACCGTGCGGATGTTGCGCGATCACGGCTCCAAACAAAAATATGTCCACGAACTATTAGGATACAACGCCCGGATGGAAGGAATCCAGGGTGCGGTGTTGAACGTTAAACTCCGTTATCTCGAAAAATGGAATCGCGAACGCAACCGGGTGGCGGCGCTTTATAACCAACTGCTGTCTGATCTCCCGATCACCCTCCCGAATATGGCTGACGATGATATCGAACAAGTTTTTCATGTCTATGTTATCGAGACCGATCGTCGTGATGAACTTCAGGCTTTCCTCGCTAAGGAAGGCGTGCCCAGCCTTATTCATTATCCGATTCCCATACATCTCCAGAAGGCTTTCGATTACCTGAACTATCGAAAAGGCGAATTCCCGGTGACTGAACGGCTGGCCGATCAGGTTCTGTCGCTGCCGATCTATCCGGAAATAACCGACGAGCAGGTAACCTTTGTGGCGGGGAAGGTGAAGTCGTTCTTTGGCGCGCATTAACCTCCGACATTTCAGATTATCACGCCTCGACTGGGCTTGTCTGGCGTTGCTTGTCGTGTTGCTGGTTTTTCGTTTATGGAATCTCGATGCCGATCCGCCGGGTGATCTTTCCGGATCATCTGATGTTTATACTGATCCTCCTCAATATACCTTGTTTGCCAAGCAGTATGTGCAATCCGGTGAGTTGAATCCGTTTCACGATGACCGCCGGGTGTTTTTCGTTAAATCCGTGGTTACAGCTTTAGCCGTGGTTGTTTTTAAAATCATCGGGGTGGGATTATGGCAATCTAATTTTGTCGGATTGCTTCTTTCGTTCGGTTCACTTCTCCTGTTCTTTTTATTTGTTCGAAAAATATCAGGTTCTCTGGCCGGGCTGCTCTTTCTCCTTTTGGTCGGACTGAATTACAACCAGCTTTTTTATGGCCGGTTGCCGTTTCTGGAACATGCCATGTCGTTTTTCGCCATACTTGCGGCGGTATTGCTGGTTTACCGAAAGAGCATGTTGGCGCATCTGTTGGCCGGCGCCGCACTTGCAGTTGGTATATTCTTCGGTAAAGTGGTCGGCACGGTGTTTCTGTTTCCGTTTGCCTGTCTTTTATTTTATCAATTCTGGCTCGACTACCGAGGAGAAACGCTTAAATCGCGCCTGGTGAGGCCGGGTGCTTTTGTGGCGGGATTCGCTGTAGTTGTGGTGTTCTGGTTGTTTTTCAGTTATATCCCGGCTCAGTCGCAAGTGGGGGGATATATCCAGGAGCAGGCAGTTGAGCTTTACGGTGCTCCTGAGGGACTTCAGTCGTTCGATGACTTCGTGTGGAAAATGGTCTCGTTCGGGGTGCGGTCAAATTTGTTTCCGCGTATGTCGACTATCGCTTTGCTCGGCGTGATCTTTCTCGGGATGATTTTTTATCATGTTGGCCGCAAAGTAAGCTGGCGAGAGGGATTCGGACGTTTCAACAGCGGCCATCTGTTCATGGCCGCGATGATTGTTGCTTTTTTCGGCTCTATGGCTATCTGGAATTATCGACCGTTACGCTATGAACTGGTGTTGATTTTTCCATTCTGCGGCGGCGCGGCGGTGGTTCTGTCGACTTTATGGCAAACATGGTCGGAACCGAAGGCGGAAAAAACGCCCTGGTTGTTCTATGTTCTGTTCTATCCGGCAGTGATGGTGACGTTGAGCCAGACCTTTTCAGGCCTCTCTCGTCGGCTCGATTATAATTTTACATTCGATGAGAATAAGTATATGCTGGGAGTCCTCTCGCTAATACTTACGGTTCTGACAGGTGTTTTAGTGAACATTCACAAAAAAGGGAAGATCCCATATATCCCGATTATTTGGCGAGTAGTGATGGTATGCATCGTGGTCGGGGTTCTGATTGCCGGGGGCAGCAGCTATGCCGCCTGGTGGAGTAATCCCACTTTCACTCTTCGTGACAACTCGCATGATATCGCGATGATTCTCCCTCCTGATGCGGTTTTATCCGGACCCTTCGCTCCCCAATTCTCATTGTCCAACGATCTGGGAACGGTAATTCACATGTTCGGTGTGGCTCAGGCCGACAGTAATCTTTTCAAACGTTTCCCGGTGACGCATCTGTTAGTGGATGAAGCAAATGAAAACCGAGCTCGTGATGACTATTCTCATATCATGAGTGGCGCTACCCATGTAGTTACTTATTACGTTGGTAAGAAACGGGTGCGTCTTTATCGTATCGCCTATCAGACGGATAATCCGCAGACCACCCAATACAAGCGCTCGGCGTTCGAAAGGGCGGTCGATTTGTATAACGAAGGAAGCCTGGTTTTAGCCAATCGCCTCTTAATCGATTTTATCAAGGGGCACCCACAGAACATCTCCGGTTACCTGATGATGTACGAAATGGCCAAGGCTGGTGGTTTCTACGAAGATGCCGAAGCGTTGCTGAAAAAAGCTATTGAGTTTTCACCGACCAACTACAATCTTAATGCGACGCTTGCGGTTTTCTATAAGGAGAGATACGAGGAAACTGCCGATACCCGGTATAAGTCATTGGGATTGGAGTATTTCGAAATTGCTGAGAAGCTCGCCCCGACCGTCAAAAAGGTTCAGGAAGAGCGTCTCGAACTAGAGGATGTCGATCTTGCCCCCTGAACAAACAGCCCGACTGATTGTGTCAACCATTGTTCCGGCGATGAACGAAGAGGGAAATATCGCCGAATTTTGTGCTCAATTCGATAAGATGCGACAACAGGTCAGGGAGTATGAGCTGGAATTGGTGTATATCGATGATGGCTCTACCGATGGAACCCTGGCGGCTATCAAAGAAGCGGCACAGAAATACGATTTCGTTCGCTATGCTGTTCATGCCCGTAATCGAGGATTGACAGAGGCTCTCCAAACCGGATTTAGTGCTGCCAGGGGAGAGATATTTGTTTTTTATCCGGCCGATTTACAGTTTTTACCGGAGGATATTCCCTCACTGGTCAAGCCGATTCTCGACGGTGCCGATGTCTGCACCGGGTGGAAACACGGAAAATACAAAAAACGGTTCGTATCGTCTGTCTACAACTGGATCTCACGCAAGATTTTCAACCTGAAAGTGCACGACCTGAACTCCTGTAAAGCTTTTCGCCGTGAAGTGGTCGAGAGCATTTTTATGCGCCGCGATTGGCATCGTTATATCGTGGTCCTGGCGGCGGCCGAGGGATACCGAATTGCCGAAGTTAAAGTTCCGCTCTATGATCGCAACTGGGGCAGTTCCAAATTCTCGTCGATCTGGCGCATTCCCGTCGGTGTGCTGGATATGCTGGCCGTGAAGTTTCAACTTACGTTCCTGCGTAAACCGCTTCTCTTCTTTGGTATGGTTGGCAGCGTTATCCTCTTCCTGGGAGTATTGGTTGGACTCTGGGCGGTCTACTTGCGCTATGTCGTGGGCGAAGGACAGAGACCGCTTCTATATCTGGTAATTCTGCTGGTCGGAATAGGTATGGCGCTCTTTATGATGGGTTTCATGGCCGAAGGCCAGACAGCCATTAAAGAAGAACTTTCCGATCTGCGGCGAAAGGTGCAGCGACAACTCAAAGATAACTCGGATCGCGAGCAGTCTTAGCGAGAGGACCTGGTTATCGGCAAGCAATCGGCCATGTCGTTCAAAAAGGCGGTCGGTCTCGTTCTGAAACTTCTGCTGACCGCTGTTATTGTTTTCTTTCTCTTCCGACAGATTTCACACCACTGGCAGGAGATCAAGGATTTCGATTGGGAGATCTCATGGCTGCCATTGATTGGTTCAATTCTGGTCGGGCTGGCTACTTTTCTAATTATGGCTTCTAACTGGCAGAGCCTGATTGCCGGATTCGGGCATCGCATCAGCCTTCTCAAGTCATTCCGGATATTCTACCTGTCGGATATGGGTCGTTATATCCCTGGCAAAATCTGGCCGTTGATGGGTATTCTCTATATGACCAAAAAGGAGGGCGTACCGCCGGAGCAGGCAACGGCCTCATTTGTGCTGATCCAACTGTTTGCCATACCGGCTTCGTTTTTGTTGTTTGCACTGGCCGTCCAGTTCGAACCACGGATTCTCGTGGATCAGGTAGCCCTGTTAGGGGAATGGTCCGCCTGGTTGTTTACTGCTTGTTTGCTGATTGGGGTGGTTGTGCTGGTGCTTTGGCCGAAGCGCCTTCTATCGCTGTTAAATGTTGTACTGCGGCGATTTAGCCGTCCTGAGATAGTCTTCGAACTGGACAAAAAGGTTGCCCTGCAACTGTTTGTTCGTTATTCTTTGGGCTGGTTCATGTACGGGCTGGCCTTCTATCTTTTCCTTGAAGCCTTTGCGCCCGAGGCAGACATACGCCTGATTGCGGCTGTTGGTGTGTTTAATGCCGCCTATCAAATCGGGTATCTGGCCTTGTTCGCACCGGGAGGATTCGGCCCGCGAGAGTTGGTAATGGGCTTCATGCTGGCGCCTTTTCTGGGACCAGTGGCGCCGGCAATAGCTATCATGGCTCGTTTGTGGGCCATTATCGTGGAAGTGACGGCAGCGTTGATCGCTTTGATGATTAGAAAGTAGAGCGGAGACCGATTTGGCGAAAAAAGAGAGAATGAAAAGAACTCCCTCCGGACGTACCATCCGGTTTGATCTGGAACAATCTCCCTGGTTTGCCCCGGCCATATTTGTCCTGTTCCTGATCGGCATCCTCGTGCTCTTCAGCGATTTTATCTTCTCGGACAAGATGCTCTATGGCTCCGACACGATTCAGGCCGGTGTCTTTTTCCGGGCAATGCTGGTTAACCATGTCAAAGAATTCGGCACAGTACCGCAATGGAATCCCTATATTTTCTGTGGTATGCCGTATATCGAAGCCTTCCACGGCGACATTTTCTACCCCTTATCGTCACTCAAGTATTTAGGCAATTTCTACCGCATGCTGGGTATGAACCTGGTGTTGCATATCTTCCTGGCCGGAGTGTTTATGTACCTGGCGGCGCGGCGGTTCAAGCTCTCCAAAATCGCAGCCCTGATCTCAGCCGCCTGCTATATGTTTGCAGCTTATCTGGTATCAATGGTAGCGCCGGGGCACGACGGTAAAATTTTTGTGACGGCGTTGTTCCCGCTGGCAGTCTTTTTCCTCAAGGGTGGTTTTGATTTCAGCGGTCTCAAGTCGTTCTTTCAGTTTTCTATGCTCGGTCTCGTGATCGGCTGCATTATTTTATCTCCCCATCCTCAGATGTCCTATTACACTCTCTGGGCCGTGGCGTTTTACGCTGCTTATCGGTTGATTCTGATGTTGCGAGCGAAACGCCCGATTATTTCCATTATTAATCCCGCATTACTGACAGTTTATGCGGTGGTGATAGGATTATTGCTTTCGGCGATCCAGTTCTATCCCGGTTTCTTGTATACGACAAATTATTCCCCTCGCGCCGACTCCAAGTCCGGTTGGCAATGGTCGACATCTTGGTCGCTGCATGAGGAAGAAGCGTTTGGTCTCATTATTCCCGAGTTCGCCGGGACACAGGCCCAGGAGAAAGATCTGTATTACTGGGGACGGAATGCTTTTAAGGACAATTGTGAATCAGTCGGTGTCATCACGTTGTTTTTAGCTCTGCTTGGTTTGTTTTTCAGCCGCCGCAAGTCGGCGTATTTTTGGGGAGGATTGGCGCTCTTTGCCTTGATCTATGCTCTCGGTGCTACGACACCGATTTATTATCTGTTTTATTGGATCATCCCAAAAGTCAAATCACTCCGGGCGCCGTCAATGATCATGTTCCTTTTTTCATTCTCGGGAGCACTGTTGGCCGGCATGGCTATTCAGTATGTGCGTGACTGGGTCGACGGCAAGATTCCGAAAGAGGAACGACGTGACAGCAAATGGTTCGATTATATCCTGTTCGGTTTCCCAGGTCTCCTGCTGCTGATTGCTCTGGCATTTTCCGCTGCAGGCCGAGGCATGCTTTCATTATGGGCCTCTATTTTCTACAGCGAGGCATCCACCACGATGGTCGCGCAGGGGATCAGCAAGTTCGACCTGGCGCTGCATCAGTTGCCGCATATTCAGTCCGGCGCCTGGATGGCGTTCATTTTTACGGCTCTCACGGCCGCTTTGATCTGGTTGTATCGCGAGCGCAAAGCCGGTCCGGCGATATTGATCGGTTTGATTTTATTACCGATGATCGACGGCATCAGATTCGACAGTCGTTTTATAGATACGATTGATCCGGCTCGTTATTGGTCCGCGAATCCGGTTTCTGATTTTCTGGAAAAACAACCGGGACATTATCGCACGATGAACCTCGGCGCTCTCCCGGCCGATATGCTGCCGTTCCACGAGATTGAAGTGGTCACCGGTTATCATGGTAACCAATTACGCTGGTTCGATGCTCTTTTAGGTGGTCCGGGCGCTCCCAACGAAACCAATCCGTACCTGCTCAATCTGGCTTCGGCACGGTTCCTGGTTTATCCCTCCAATGCACAAATTCCACCTGGATATTTCGGCGACCAACCCGTGTTACAGGCTGCAAGTTTTGGCAGTATCACCGTTAGCGAGAACCTTAATGCCCTGCCGCCGGTTTACCTGGTTGATTCTTTTGAGATAGTAAATAACCGGGATCTGATATACCCGCTGATACTCGATGGCGCGATTGACTTCCGTAAGGTGGTCTATCTCGAACAAGAGCCTCCGATCTCAATAGCGCCCGGCGCCGATTCGGGTGCGATCGATTCCGCCTGGATCAGCCAATGGGCCATGGACTCCGTCACCGTAAATATGATTTGTTCGAGTAATCGCCTGCTGGTAATGACTGATAACTATTACCCGGCCTGGCAAGTAACGGTCGATGGACAATCCGCAGAATTGTTACGGGCTTACGGGACCTTCCGCGCCGTAGCCTTACCTGCCGGAACGCAGGAGGTTGTCTTCCGGTATAATTCCCAAGTGTATGCAACCGGCAAGCTGGTTACCACCCTGACCGCAATCTATCTTATCCTGGTCATCGCCGGATTCGGCGTAATGACCTATCGCAAGAGACCGGAACAAGCAGAGGAGACTTCCGAAAACGCATGAGCCCGTCACAACGCGCCCTGATTATCTTCCCGACCTACAACGAACGGGATAATATCGAGAAGATCGTTCACGCTGTCCTGCCGATGGACCCGCGAATAAACATTCTGATTGTTGACGACAGCTCACCTGACGGCACCGGTGAGATTGCCGATGTTCTGGCAGCCTCTGAGAAAAAGGTCAACGTAATGCACCGCCCGAACAAGGAAGGGCTGGGGAAGGCTTATATAGCCGGATTCCGTTGGGCGATAGAGCATCAATACGACTTCATCTTCGAGATGGATGCCGACTTCTCTCACGGTCCGGAATATCTCCGAGACTTCCTGCGCGAAATCCAGGAATACGACGTCGTGATCGGCTCTCGCTATATTCGAGGTGTCAATGTTATCAACTGGCCCATGTCGCGTCTGTTGCTTTCATACTTCGCCAATTTGTATACTCGCATAGTAACCGGCTTACCACTCAAGGACGCTACCGGCGGCTTCAAATGCTTCCGTCGTGAAGTGCTCGAAGCGATCAATCTCAACGAGGCGCAATCATCCGGTTATGTTTTTCAGATTGAGATGTCAATGCGAGCCTGGAAAAAAGGCTTCCGCATCAAGGAAATCCCGATCATTTTCGTCGACCGCACTGCCGGCGAATCCAAGATGTCGAAAAAGATCATGCGTGAGGCGATCTGGATGGTCTGGTGGTTACGGATTAAGTCGATGTTCGGAAAACTAGGCTAAGACGGCTTGGAACGCTCCGCTGCAAATCGCGTCACGATCATCATTGTCACTTATAACTCTATGCCTGCGCTGGGCGATTGCCTGACTTCGCTCGATTACGGAGGTGAGGGAGTGGATTGGGCATTGGTCGTTGTCGACAACGGGTCCGATGACGGTTCGCTTGATTGTGTCGGAAATATCCGGCCAGGGGCGACGATTATTGAGAACAAGCGCAACGAGGGTTTTGCCGCGGCTTGTAATCGGGGGGCCCGTGAGGCGGATGGAGATTTCCTGCTCTTTTTGAATCCCGATGTCATACTCGACAAATACGCGATAAAAAGGCTGCTGGAAGCAGCTACTACCAATATCAGAGTCGGTGCTCTGGGAGGACGTTTACGCAATGCTGATGACTCATTTCAACCGACTTGCCGCCGTTACCCCTCGGTCGGGAACGTGTTGTTCTCTCGCGGATCGGTGCTGGGACGATGGTTCGGTTCCTCGACTCGGTATACACTCCCGGATTACGAGACCACGACCGCCGTTCCGGCAATAGCCGGGACCATGCTGATGATTCGGCGCAGTTTGTTCGAGCGGATCGAGGGATTCGATCCGCGTTTCTTCATGTACCTCGAAGACACCGATCTCTGTTGGCGGGTAAAGCAGGCGGGCTATAAAAACATTTTTGTGCCGGCAGCCGGCGGGGTTCATCTCTGGGGACAAGGTAGCAGAGTCGGTGGTATACGGAGAGCGGTTCAACATCACAGCTCGATGTGGAAGTATTTCCTCAAACACCTGCCTAACGGTTTTTCTCTCATAGTATTGCCGGTATTATTGGTGGCTAATCTGATCGCTACGATCCTTTCTCTGAATGTTCGTAGTCTCTTTAGCCGGTCAGGGGAGAAGAAGCGGTGAGCAAGACCGAGATCATGGCTCTGGTCCTGTCGCTGTTGTTATCCCTGGCTTTATTGCCGATGGTCATTAAGTTGTCGAAGCATTTCGGTTGGTTGGACCGCCCCGGTCGTCATAAACAACATGCACAACCAACTCCATATCTGGGCGGAGCGGTGCTGTTCGTTTCGACCTGGTTAACCATTGCTGTTCTGTATTTGTTCGATCATAGTTTATTCGATGATTTAACCGGTCTGGCGGTAGTTTTTGGCGGAGCCGCGGTGATTTTCGTACTGGGTTTGATCGATGATATCCACCCTCTGTCGGCCTGGGTTAAGCTGCTGGTTCAAATCGGTATCGGCCTGTTGTTATTTTGGGGAGGCGTTGGTATTGATTTGCTTTCGACACCCGGCGGTTCCATCGAGTTGGGTAGTTGGTCGGCGGTACTGACTATTGTCTGGGTAGTTGGTTTAACCAATGCTGTAAACCTGATTGACGGTCTTGACGGCCTCGCGGGTGGGGTCAGTCTTATTGCTGCGGTAACTATGGCTGTTATTGCACGTTTTTTTGCCGCTGGTTGGGAGTTGCTGCTTATTGTCGCTCTGCTTGGATTCCTCGTGCCATTTTTGTTTTTTAACCGTTATCCGGCTCGGATTTTTTTGGGTGACTCCGGCTCCATGCAAATAGGGTACTACTTCGCGGTATTTTCGCTGATGCTGCGGGTAAAATCGTTCACACTGTCGGCTTTGTTCGTACCGTTGCTAACCCTGGGCGTGCCGTTGACCGAGGCGATTAGTTCGACTATCAGACGGCTCGTGACCGGTAAAAGTGTGATGCAGGCCGACCGCCGCCACCTGTTTCATTACCTTGGTTTACTTGGTTTGGGACCACGCCGGACTGTGGCCGTATTCTATGGCCTGGGGGTAGTGTTTGGTCTCTTTGCTGTGGCTATGTATTTGTGGGACCGTGTCTTGGTGTTGAGTCTTCTGGTCGTTTTTATGGTTGTTATTTTCGCTGTATTCTTTATCTTAGTCACCGGCTTATCGCGTCGATTTCGAAGCGATCCGGCCGAGTTACGGAAGAGAGTGGGCAAGAACAGGCGCTAGGAAAGCCTATGGCTGAACGAACATATCTCGAGTTTGAACGTCCTCTTGTGGAGTTGGAGAAGAAAATCTCCGACATGAAGGATTTCTCACTCGGAGCTAATATCGAGCTTGAAGGTGAGATTGTCTCGCTTCAGGAGAAACTCGAACATCTTCGGAAAGACATCTACAGCGGACTTACCCGCTGGCAGATGGTCCAGCTCTCGCGTCATCCGCGTCGTCCCTACACACTCGACTATATTAAGCTCATGTGCACTGATTTTATCGAGTTGCACGGCGATCGCGGATTCGCCGACGACAAAGCCATGATTGGCGGATTCGCGGAACTCGACGGTGAGCCGATCATGGTGGTCGGTCAGCAAAAGGGACGTGACACCAAGCAGAAACTCGAACGTAATTTCGGCATGGCACACCCTGAAGGCTATCGTAAAGCGCTCCGGCTGTTCTATATGGCGGAGAAGTTCGATATCCCGATTCTGGTACTGGTGGATACGCCGGGGGCTTATCCGGGAATCGGGGCGGAAGAACGGGGACAAGCCGAGGCGATCGCTCGCAATATCCGCGAGATGTCGCGATTAAAAGTCCCGATCGTAGTGGTGATAATCGGCGAAGGCGCCTCGGGAGGAGCTCTTGGGGTCGGTGTCGGCGACCGGGTGATGATGCTTCAGTATTCATGGTATTCGGTGATTTCACCGGAGGGCTGTGCTGCGATCTTATGGCGTGATGCCGCTATGGCATCGGAAGCAGCCGAGGCGCTGAAAGTGACCGCCCCGGATTTGATCGATCTGAAAATCGTCGACAGCGTGATCCCGGAACCACCCGGCGGTGCTCACACCGATCATGAGGCCGCCGCAGAGCTGGTCAAAGCAGCAATCAAGAAGGCCTTCGCTGAATTAAAAGAAAAACCGGTCGATCAGCTGTTAGCCGAACGACTGGATAAATATCGCCGTATGGGCGAATTTACGGAATGATGTGAGGCAGGCTATGACGCTTCCGGACAAACTACTCGAAAAACTCGTTTGCCCGAAATGTCGAAGCAAACTGGAGTACCAGCCGGAAAATGAACGGCTGGTTTGTGCGAATTGCCGCTTGGCCTATCGTATTGTTGATGATATTCCTGTGCTCCTGGTTGACGAAGCTGAAAATTTAAAGTAAGGAATGAGGCTTTGAAGCTTTCTAAATTTTGTGACGAGACGCTGGTAACCTTTGATCTCAAGGCAACCGATAAGGACGGCGTTATCGAGGAATTGGTCGAGTTGGTCTCAAGGTCCAACATGGTAAAAGACCAGGATCAGCTTCTGGCCGACATCAAGGAACGTGAAGACCTGGTAACGACCGGTGTCGGTTACGGTGTCGCTTTCCCGCATGCAAAAACCCGCTCCGTGAAAGGTATCGTGATTGCTTTCGGCCGCTCCAAGAGCGGTGTTGATTTCGATGCTATGGATCACAAGCCGGTGAAGATGTTCTTTCTGATAGCCGCTCCCGAGGATGCGATCGGTGCGCACCTCAATGTCATGGCGCGGCTGTCGTACCTGATGAAGTCCGCCGAGAATCGCGAGAAGCTCATGGCCGCTTCCTCTCCGGGAGACGTGCTGGTGCTTATGGATGCCGTTGAATAGTTAGTTGCCTATCCGGCAAGGATGCCGCTCTTTGATGAATCTTATCTCCAATCTCTCGCATAAGAATTGGCGGGTTATTCATCTGATTCTGGTGGTTCTGCTGGCAACGGCCTTGATAATAGGCCGTGTTCAGGTAGCGCCGCTTGTGAGTGAGTTGATTGGCGGCAGTTTCTTTCTACCATTTTTCAAACTTCGTACCTACGTAACGGAACTAGCGAACGTCAATATCGAACGCGAACGGCTCAGCCTGGAGTTGGCTGAAACTTCAGAGCAATTGGCCTTCTACCAGGAAATCGCACATGAAAACGAACGCATCCGCGAAATGCTGGGGTTCGAACCACCGCCCGGTTACCGCCTCCTTCAGGCCAAGGTAGTCTCGGTGACCGGCTCCGATATCCCGGTGTCGGCGCTGGTAAATCGAGGTATTCTGGATTCGGTCGAGGTGAACCTTCCGGTTATAAGCCGCGAGGGATTAGTCGGTCGAGTGGAGGATGTTACCCCGGACCATTGCCTGGTCCAGTTATTGACCGACCCACGTAATCGAGTAGCCACCCGGGTTGCTTCAAGCCGTGAAATGGGCATCGTTCGATATTTACCGTCGGAAGGGATGCTTCTGACCAATTTCCCCAATCAGGGTGAGATCGCAGTGGGGGATACGGTTGTTTCATCCGGTCTCGGGGGCGTCTATCCACCGGGCTTAATGGTCGGTTATGTGACCGAAGTGACTCGTCCCGAAAACCGTCCCGATGCGGAAATCAGCTTGCAACCGGCGGCTAATTTCCACTCGATTGAACAGCTTTTTATTCTGTTGCCGGAGGCAGGGCGATGAGAGTGCTGCCGTTTCTATCTTATTTGTTGCTGTTGTCATTACATTGCGTTATCACAGCCGATTTGACTTCGATCTATACCGCCAGTATCGATTTGGCCGCCCTGTTGACGCTTATAGTGGCTTTATACAAGGGTGAGTTCACAGCGCTCTGGTTTGGTTTCGTTGCCGGATTGTTTGGGGCCGCCGCGGGACCGGCTTATACGTTGGGGTGGCAAGCCCTCGTGTTGGCCGGGATCGGCCTTGTTGGATATCATGTTCGGGGAAGACTTAACCTTGACTCACTTCTGGCGCGGCTGGGTTTTATAGGCGGCGGTGTTTTACTGCATTGTATTGCATCTATTCTGATCGACGGGGGCTACGATTTCTTCTATCAACTGGGAGTGCGAGCTATTCCCAGCATGATATATACGGTAATCGTCGCTTGGCTGTTCTTCCTGTTCAAAGAGAAACGTATAACGTTTCAGAAGATAAAAGCTCTTTACTGAGACGATGGCTCAATCGACACTCTCGATACAGGCACGCGAAAAATTGGCGCTGGCTTTTGTTGGCGTTCTCTTGTTGGTGCTGATAATCGGCTTGCTCAAGCTCCAGGTTGTAGACCATGGAGAATTACTGGCGCAATCCGAACAGAACCGTATTCGCGTACAACCTCTGGTCCCGCGACGCGGTGTGGTGCTCGACCGCGAACATCGAATCGTGATCGACAATCGTCCTTCCTACACCCTTTGTATTGTCGCTGCGGAAATGGACCAGGCGGTAACGATCCCGTCGGTGGCCCGGTTGCTGGGATTGGATGAAGAGCAGGTCGAGCGAAGGCTGCGAAAAAATCTCGTGAGCCGCTATCAACCGGCCCCGATCAAGCGAGATGTATCTTTTGATATCGTGGCGGTGGTGGAGGAGCAGGCGGATCGTTTCCCCGGCGTCATGATGCAGATGGAGGAGGTCCGCCGTTATACAACGGAGCTTGGCGCTGAGTGTATCTCGGGTTATGTCGGTGAAGTCTCACAAGAGGAGATCCGTCGTGAGGATGGCGCCAATTATCGCCTGGGTAGCGTCATCGGCAAAAAGGGCCTGGAAAAAGAATACGACAGTCTGCTGCGTGGTCATGAAGGAACGGCCTATATCGAAGTTACCGCCACCGGTCAGACTCTGGGGCCTTACTCCGGTAAGCTGCCGATCCCTGCCGAAGCCGGAGCGGACCTGACCATCAGTATCGACATCGACCTCCAGCGCACTTGTGTCGAGGTTCTGGATACCTTCTGTTGCGGGGCGGTAGTGGCGATGGATCCGCGTACCGGAGAAATTCTGGCCATGACCTCTTATCCCAGTTATGATGCCAATATCTTCTCGTCAGTCATTCCCGAAAGTCTCTGGACCGAAATCACGCGTGACTCGACTCATCCGCTGCTTAATCGGCCTCTTGACGGTCTCTATCCCCCCGGATCAACCACGAAACTGGTGGCCATTGGCGCCGGGCTGGAAGAGGGGCTGATCGGCGAACACACCCTGTTGCGTCCCTGTACCGGCGGGTATCGTTTCGGTAATCGTGTTTTCCACTGCTGGGACCTTAGCGGTCACGGCCAGCTTGACGGCCTGGGGGCAATTGAGCAGTCCTGCGATGTCTATCTGTATCAGGTAGGCTTGAAACTAGGGGTAGACAATCTTGGGCGCTATTTGTCTGCCTGCGGATTCGGTCGGCCGACCCATATCGATTTGCCCAGCGAGGCGGTCGGATTGAGCCCCAGTGAAGAATACTACAATAATCGGTTCGGAAAGAATAAATGGTCCCAGGGTGTTGTGTTGAATCTTTCTATCGGACAGGGAGAAATTTTGGCAACGCCGCTGCAACTGGCTCAGTTCTATTGCGGTCTGGCCAACGACGGCAAAGTCCTTTGTCCTCACATTCTCAAGCAGATCAGATATTCCGATGGCCGAGTAGAACGGATTGCACCGAAGCTCTCTTTCGAACTGCCGTTTTCGAAAAAGACTCGTGATTACCTCATGGAGGGGATAAGGCGGGTGGTCGAGGGTGAGCACGGTACGGCGCGAAGACTCCGTAATAAGCTGTATTCGATCGGCGGCAAGACCGGCACCGCCGAAAATCCGCACGGAGAAAACCACAGTTGGTTCGTCGGTGTCGCGCCTCTCGAAAAGCCTGAGATAGTGGTTTGCGCAATAGTGGAAAATGCCGGACACGGTTCTGAGATCGCCGCCCCGGTGGTAGGCAAGATTATCCACTCTTATATGGAGAAGAAGATGGCGGACGATGGTATTGCCGGGTTGGCGGGGAAGAAATAGGCTTATGCTGGATTATCGCGAACTGGACTGGCGCTTGATTACGGCGGTGTTATTGCTGTCGTTGTTTGGCATTGTCCTGATTATGTCGGCGCAGTATAGCGCAGAATCGACCTATCGACAGACCTATTGGTTGCGTCAGTTGCTCTGGCTGTTTATTGCGATGATTGTTTTCGCAGTAGTCATTCATTTGCCTATGCGTTTATTGGATTTCTCCGCTTATCCCGTCTATGCGGTATCCATTATATTACTGGGGCTCGTTCTGGTTGTCGGTTCCACGCGTATGGGCGCGACACGATGGTTTTCGCTTGGCCCGCTCAATCTTGCTCCCAGTGATATTGCCAAATTGGCGGTACTTCTGGCGCTCGCCAGGTTTTTTGCATATACCAAACTTCCACCCGCATCCAAACGACGACTGGCCATATCAGCGATTCTGATTTTATTGCCGGTGGCGCTGATTTTAAAGCAACCCGACCTTGGCACATCATTGGTGTTCTGGGTAATTCTGTTCGGCCTTTGGTTCTGGTCCGGTCTGTCGCCTTTGTACTTGATCTTGATTCTATCGCCGATTGTTTCGCTGGTCACGGCTGCACACTGGCTGGCCTGGACCCTTTATTTCATGGCTTTGTTGGTATTCTTGTTCATGTTTCGTCCGGGATTAAGTTTCAGCATTGTGGTTGTTGTGGCTAATCTGGCAACCGGTATCGTCATGCCGTTTTTGTGGAACCGTATGGCCGACTATCAAAAACAGCGTATTTTAACCTTTCTCGATCCCAGTACTGATGCTCGCGGTGCGGGATATCAGATTATTCAGTCCAAGATCGCCATCGGATCGGGGGGAATATGGGGCAAAGGGATATTTGCGGGCTCGCAGACCAAGCTGGAATTTTTACCGGAGCGGCATACTGACTTCGTTTTCTCGGTGCTGGGTGAGGAATTTGGTCTTTGGGGCACCTTGCTGGTGCTGGGCTTGTTCGGATATGTGATCTATCGCATCATTCGCATTGCCGGGCGTTGTCGATCCCGTTTCGCTTCCAACATAGCCTTTGGGGCCGCAGTTGTTTTGGTGTTTCAGTTGTTTATCAATATCGGTATGACGCTGGGATTCATGCCGGTCACCGGTCTTGCCCTGCCTTTCCTGAGTTATGGCGGCACTTCATTAGTGCTGTCATGGACACTCATCGGTATGGCCGTTCTTGCGGATTATCACTGGCAGGAATACTGATGTCCCTATCCCGGACGGAACAGGGGAGAACGCTATTAAAGGGATCCGGGATACCGCCGATCGTTCTTCTTGGCCTCGGAGCCGTCTGCGTGAGCTTCGCCGCCGTGTTCGTGAAAATGCTAAAAGGGGGAGTGCTGGGGCCGACTGTCATTGGTTTCTGGCGGACTTTTTTCGGAAGTGCGGCTTTGTTTCTCATGGCGCTGATGCAGCGCAGTTCATTACGAATTCCCCGGCCTGTCATGAAATTATCGATTCTGGCCGGGTTCATCTTTTTCCTCGATCTTTATTTCTGGCACCGTTCGATTAATTACGTCGGGGCCGGTATGGCGACCATCCTGGCCAATATCCAGGTATTCATTACAGCTGCGCTGAGCGCGTTGATTTTCAAGGAACACTTGCGATTGGGATTCTTCGTTGCGGCCGTGAGTGCGATTGTCGGGGTGACTTTGTTGTCGGGCGCCGGAAGCGACATCCATTTCGACCGTGAATATATTATTGGACTGGTGTTCGGACTTCTCACCGGTTTCGTTTATGCTTCATATCTGATCATAATGAAATCGGTCGGTCATCGATGGGAACATCCGAATTTCGTAGTGTTAATGGCCTGGACGTCACTTTTTACCGCGGTCTTTCTTTTTGCCGTCACCCTGCTCGAGGGCTCCACGTTGATGCCTCCCGATCTCCGATCTCTGGCAATTCTGGTATCGCTGGCGGTGGTCGTGCAGGCTTTCGCCTGGTGGCTGATCGCGAGCAACCTCCCCAAACTCGATGCCTCACGTAGCGGTCTGACGTTGCTCATTCAACCGACTATGGCAACTTTGTGGGGGATTCTGTTTTTCTCCGAGCAGTTCACGCCGTTGCAGTTTGTCGGCGCGACTATTACGATTGTGGCTATTTATGCCGGATCGATTCGTAGAAGGACCGGAACGTAACATACTGAGAAGTTACACCGACGAAAACGGGCGGCTCTGATGAGCCGCCCGTTGTTGTTTCCAGTCAGAGGAAGTCGCTTAGTCGATGAGAACTTTCTCCAGTCGATCGCAGATGTAGTCGATGTGGCTGTCGTCGATGATCAGCGGCGGAGAAATGCGGATGGTATGACCGTGACTGTCATTGGCCAGCATACCCAGATCGAGCAGCTTGCGGCAGTAGACCATAGCATCACCGCTCTTGACTTCGATACCGATAAAGAGACCCTTACCGCGTACTTCCTTGACGTGCGAAGAACGGGACGCTATCTCTTCAATTCGAGCCTTGAGCTTTTTGCCCATCTCGGCGGAGCGCTCGCAGAGCTTCTCTTCTTTGATCACATCGAGGGCGGTATTACCGGCAACGGAAGCCAGCGGGTAACCGCCGAAGGTGGAGCCATCGGAACCCGGCGTAAAGACCATATCCATCATCTTGGTGTTGGTTACGAACGCTGAGAGCGGAACCAGACCGCCGGATAGCGCTTTGCCCAGAATGACGCCGTCGGGGACAACGTTCTCGTGTTCGAAACAGAACATCTTGCCGGTTCGTCCGAGACCAACCTGGATTTCATCGAAAAGCAGGAACAAGTCATGTTTGTCCGACAATTCACGCAAACCTTTGAGGAAGCCCGTGCCGGGATCGTACATGCCGCCTTCACCCTGCATCGGCTCAACGAGGATACCGCAGGTGTTTTTGTTGATGATCTTCTCGACCTGATCGAGCCTGCCGTAATCAACTGATACAAATCCGGGTGTAAGGGGACCGAATCCTTCGCGATATTTCTTCGACGAGGAGAACGAGACCACAGTTATCATGCGTCCGTGGAAATTGTTCCCGAAAACAATAATCTCCTGTTTACCGTCCGGAATGCCCTTCACTTTATAACCATAATAACGAGCCATCTTAATGGCTGTCTCGACTGATTCGACACCACCGTTCTTGGGAAGCACTTTATTCCCGTCATTGCCGAAGCGCGGACCCAATTGTGGGCAAGTGGTGGCAAGTTTCCTCAAGAATAATGCCAGGGAGTCGGTGAACACGACGTTGGAAATGACCGATGCATAGTGATTCTGGAGTGCATTAACCAGAGCCGCCACGATTTTCGGATGGCAGTGACCCTGGTTGGCGGCAGAGTAGGCTGCCAGACAGTCCAGATACTTATTGTTATTGATATCGGTTAACCAGACGCCCTCGGCCTTGCGTACAATCACCTCAAGACGACCATAATGATTGGCGCCAAAAGTGTGTTCGTACTCCAGAATCTTGTCGTTCGGAATATCCGAAAATCCGACTCTGGATGAGTTCAATGTCTTGGTATCTGCCATGGTATCACCTCTTTCAGATCATCAGAATAGAAACGAATGTAAAATCAATAGCCGCGGGAAGATAACACTTTAAATTTAAAAGGCAAGGGGGACTTTATTGGATAAAACAACTCTGTAAGTTGGCTCTGTGAGTGAACTTTCGGTCATAAGCAGCAAGTCAACGACAGGTGCAATTCAGGTATACAATCGACCTTACGAGACCCGATCGAACAAATTCAAGCCATCCTGAAATTGTGAATTGGTGTATTCAGGATTGGCCGGTTGATTTCTTTTGAGCCTGTTTTTAACATTTCAAATGAGGACAAGCAGGGCGTCTTTTTTCTGTATTTCTCAATATGTCGCTTGGGGTTAGTGCTCACTAACTATTTTCATCCAAGGTGGATTAGGGGGCTGATTTGGCTTGATTTCTCAGGTTAAATGCTTATCATCCGGCGTTTGTAACCATTGCGGAGGAGATAGATGCCTAAAGTTGTTGATAATATCCAGATTGGACCGATGGTCTGGAAAATGCGGGTCGAAATCCCGCGCCTGGTTAAGAAAGCGAAAGCCGGTCAGTTTGTAATTCTGCGAGTCAATGAGACAGGTGAGCGTGTACCTATGTCGATCGCCGGTCTTGACCGCGAGAATGGACTCCTTACGATCATTTATCAGGTTGTAGGAAAGACCTCGGCTCTCATGACGACCATTCCGGATGGCGGTGAGATATCTGATACAGTTGGCCCATTGGGAGTACCGTCTCACGTAGACAATTGGGGGACGGCTATCCTGGTGGGTGGAGGAATCGGAATTGCTCCGATCTATCCTATTGCCCAGGCATACAAAGAAGCCGGCAATAAAGTTATTACGATCATCGGTGCACGCTCCAAAGAGTTCATCTTCTACGAAGATGAACACAAGGGTGTGGCGGATGAGTTGCATATTTGCACTGATGACGGTTCCTACGGCCATCACGGTTTCGTGTCGGATGTTCTTAAGCAGATTCTTGACAGCGGTGAGAAGGTGGGCATGATCATGGCGATCGGACCGGTTCCGATGATGCGTGTTGTGGCCAATCTGACGCGGGACTACAAGGTGCCGACATGGGTATCGCTGAATCCGTTGATGATCGATGGCACCGGCATGTGCGGTGGTTGCCGCGTGCAGGTCGGCGATGAGACCAAATTCGCTTGTGTCGATGGTCCCGACTTTGACGGTCACAAGGTAGATTTCGATACGCTTACGAAGCGCCTGGGGGCCTATAAGGAACAGGAACGTGCGGCTATGAAACATTTCATTGCTGAGCCCGGTTGTCGGTTGGCGCCGGCGGTGGAGGGCTTCAAATACCCCGACGAAAAGTAATCGTCGAAACGTATCTAGAGGAAACAGTTGAGTCGATCGACAACTGACGGAGTTGGACGTGACCAAAGATCTTAAAAATTTGCCGAAAAAAGAGCGCATGGAGATCCCTCGGGTGAAGATGCCCGAGCAGGATCCAACCGAGCGCATACATAATTTCAGGGAAGTCCCGTGTGGTCTGAACGAGGAACAGGCCATGTTGGAAGCCGCCCGCTGTATCGAATGCAAGAAGCAACCGTGCGTAAGCGGCTGTCCGGTCGAAGTGGACATCCCGGGTTTTATCAAGTTAATCCTCGACAAAGATTTTGCCGGCGCAGCCCGCAAAATCAAAGAAACCAACGCGCTTCCCGCAGTCTGTGGTCGAGTATGTCCGCAGGAAGAACAATGCGAAATGCTCTGCACGCTGGGCAAGAAGTTCAAGCCGGTGGCTATCGGTTATCTGGAGCGCTTCGTAGCGGACTACGAGCGTGAGAATAACCTGGTCCAGGCGCCGAAAGTTGCTCCGGCAACCGGTAAGAAGGTGGCCATTGTTGGTTCCGGACCGGCCGGTTTGACCGTTGCCGGCGACCTTATTAAACTGGGCCATAAAGTGACCATTTTCGAAGCATTGCATAAGCCGGGTGGCGTGCTCGTATACGGTATCCCAGAATTCCGTTTGCCGAAGAAAATCGTACAAGCGGAATGTGATGCTATGGCCGATACCGGTGTAGAATTCGAGAATTCGACTGTCATCGGTAAAATGGACACCATCGACGAATTATTCGAACAGGGATTCGATGCCGTTTTCATCGGTACCGGGGCCGGACTGCCGAATTTCATGGGGATCCCGGGTGAGAACCTGATCGGGGTATATTCCTCCAACGAATACCTGACCCGTTCGAACCTGATGCGGGCTTATGATTTCCCGAACAACGATACGCCGATCATTCACGGTAAGAACGTAGCGGTGTTGGGCGGCGGCAACACGGCCATGGATTCCGTACGTACATCTCTGAGACTCGGTGCGGATAACGCTTACATCGTCTATCGTCGATCTGAAGCGGAAATGCCGGCCAGGATCGAGGAAGTTCACCATGCCAGGCAGGAAGGGGTTCAGTTCCACCTGTTGACGACACCGATCAGATTTATCGGTGACGATCAGGGTAAGGTGAAGGCGATGGAACTGCTCAAGATGGAACTCGGCGAGCCGGATGCCTCGGGGCGTCGTCGGCCGGTTCCTATCGAGGGCTCCAACTACATTATGGATGTGGATCTGGTCGTGGTTGCGATCGGCAACTCCTCCAACCCGCTCATTCCCCGTACGACTCCGGGGCTCGATGTTAACCGCTGGGGGAACATCACGGTTAACGAGGAAACGATGGAAACCTCGCGGCCGGGTGTGTTTGCCGGTGGTGATATTGTTACCGGCGGCGCGACTGTTATTCTGGCGGCCGGAGCCGGGAAGAAGGCGGCACGGGCTATCCATAAGTACATTATGGAAAAGAAATAGCCTTCGGGCTTTGATGATAAGGCGGGTTGATAACCCGCCTTTTTTGTGCGATTATATTGAAGATATGAAAATCGACAGCTCCCTGATCAAGCAATTGGCCGCCGCGTGTGGCTTCGATCTATGTGGCATTACACGGCCGGACCCGATTCCCGAGGCGATCCAACGCATTCATAGATGGCTCGATGCCGGTTACCATGCCGACATGGACTGGCTTAAGACCAGTCTGAGTCGCCGTCTGGATCCCCGTAGCCTGATGGACAACGTTCGCTCGGTAATAATGCTTGGTCTCAACTATTATCAGCCAAACTCGGAAGTAATTCCACCGGGTAAGGGGCGTGTCGCACGCTATGCCCGAGGGCGGGACTATCATAAAGTCCTGTCAAAACTCTGCCAGGAATTGATCGCACGGATCGAAGATGAATTGAACCGTGACGCTGTTTTAACGAATCCGCCTCGGTTCAAATTCTGGGTCGATTATGGCCCGTTTATGGAAAAAGCTTACGCCGAGAAGGCCGGATTAGGTTATGTCGGTAAACATGGTCTCCTGATTAATAAGCAGTACGGTAGTTGGTTCTTTCTGGCTGAAATCGTGACGGATCTGGATTTGAAGCCGGATCAAACCTGGATTGGGGAGCACGGTCGTTGTGGGACTTGTCGGCGCTGCATCGATGCCTGCCCCACGGGGGCAATCGTGTCCGACCGTGTCGTGGACGCCAACCGTTGTCTGTCATATTGGACCATCGAAACCAGCGACGATATTCCCTTCGACATCGCCCGCACGATGAATGAAAACGTATTCGGCTGCGATATATGTCAGGAAGTTTGCCCGCACAATCAGCATCGTGCCAAACCTGCCAACCACAAGGAATTCAAGGTAGAAGCCGGTGTCGGTGAGTTTCTTGATCTTGAGCGGGTATCGAATATGGAGAGCGATGAGGAATTCCTCGCTTTAACGGCCGGAACACCGCTCACACGTCCCAAGCTTAAGGGACTTGTTCGCAATGCCCGGATTGTAGTCCAAAACAGAACCGAGGAATGAACGTAGACAGGACTTGCCTTGAGGAGCGGAATCGTACATCTTTGGTCATGGCAAAAATCGCTCCCTCTGTATTAGGTGCGGATTTCGGTCGATTGAACAACGAAATCCTTGACGCCGCCGCTGCCGGTGCGGATATGCTTCATCTCGATATCATGGACGGCCATTTCGTGCCGAACATCTCTTTTGGTCCGGCAGTCGTGAAAACCATTAATAAGACCACCGATCTGTTTCTTGACACGCATCTGATGCTTTCCGAGCCTGAGAAGTACTTTGAGGCGTTCGTTAAAGCCGGGTCCGATTCGATCACTTTCCATATTGAAGTCCATCCCGATCCTCGTCCGTTCGCTAAACAGCTCCATGACCTGGGTGTCCAGGCCGGTATTTCACTTAATCCGGATAAAAAAGCCGACCTGGTTTTACCGTATCTGGATCAATTCGAGCTATTGCTGGTAATGTCGGTATTCCCGGGTTTTGGCGGTCAAAGCTTCATTGAGTCAACTCTTGACACTGTAGCGGCCGCTCGGGCCAGAATCGACGCTGATGGTCTTCCAACTAAAATCATGGTAGATGGCGGCGTAGATGCAGGAAATGCCGCCAAAGTAGTAGCTGCCGGAGCCGATATTCTAGTCATGGGAACGGCTTTTTTCAGTGCTACAGACCGTTCGGCGCTAGTTGATCTTGTTCATAACATTAAGTGACAGTAGTAGATAGTATTTCTACGAAAGTCTCGTTCGAATGTCTATCCCGATTTTCCTTGAAAATCATGGATAGACTGCTTATGCTGCGCACGCCGACAGTGGTTGCACACACACGGTTCGGTTAAGGAATAATATGGGTATTGTCGCGGGATATATAACAGCTAAGACAGTCGAGTTGGCCATTGTTAAAGAACAGCGAGGTCAAGTTCAACTTCAGGACCGAGTCACCTTTATCAATAAGGATTTCTCCGATTTCCAGTCGATTATGGCTGTTTATATCTCACGAGTTGGGGTGAATATAAGAGCTATGTGTTTGGGGGTGGCCGGACCGGTTATTGATAACGAAGTTCGCACAACCAATATCCCCTGGCATCTGAAAGGCAAAGGGCTTGCCCGGGAGTTTTCTTTGGAACGTTGTCGCTTGATCAACGATCTGGTGGCTACGGCTCGTGGTCTGTTTCTGCTTGATGAAAACAAATTTTTTACGATTAACGAGGGGGTCAGCACTCGTCAGGGAAACATTGGTCTGATTGCCGCCGGGAGCGGTCTGGGGCAGGCCCTGATCATGTATAGCGGCGATAAATATATCCCATTCGCTTCTGAGGGAGGGCATTCTGGTTTCACTCCCGGGAATCAACTTGAAATGGAATTATGGGAGTATATCTATTCGCAGCAGGGTTATGTCGAGGCCGAAGATGTTATCAGCACCAGCGGACTGGAGCGAATTTACCGCTTTCTGATAGAGCGAGAGCGGGCGGTAACGCCTGATTGGTTTAAGAAAGCTTCGGATAAAGTCTCCTCGGTGATCGAGCATGGTCTTGCCGGGAACGATCCGGTGGCAGTCCAGACTGTGGACATGTTCGTTGACTGTCTGGCTACTGAAGTGGCCAATTTGGCCCTGAAAGGCTTAACCCTCGGCGGTATTTATCTGGTTGGACTGATTGAACCACAGATTATTACGCTTATTGACAAAGCGCGTTTTGTCGATCGTATGATCCGTATGGGGAAGATGGATCAGGTGCTGGCCGGGATCCCAATTAAAGTTTCTCTCGATGGTCGCACAGCTCTTACCGGAGCCGCAGCGATGGCACTGACGATGTAGCATGAAATCCTTTGTTTTCTATCTGCCGGGAAGATACCCTTCGAATTTTCTCGATTTTTATCAACAGCTTTCAAAGAGGGCTTTCCGTGTTGCGGTGGATGGAGGTCTCCGTTTTTTCATTAAGAGCGATTTGCCTCCCGACCTGCTTATCGGAGACATGGACTCGGTTGGCAAGCCTCCCCGCAAACTGCTCGATAAAACGGAGATCATCTCTTATCCCATAAACAAAAGCAAGACAGATCTGGAACTGGCTCTTGACCTCTGTCTTCAGCGGGGGGCAAAGAGGATTGATATAGCCATGCCTGTAATCGGTGAAGTCGACCATTTTCTGGGTGTTGTTGAGCTCCTGCGATTTGGGTCACCCTCAAGGAGGCTCAATTACCTGGAGCGACTGCGGTTGATCAACCACCGGTTCGAGATATTCGCCATACAGGATGATTCCCTTGTTTTCAGGCGTTGTCGGGGTGACCGTTTGTCGGTAATACCGGTCGGGGCAAATATCCGACTTACATTGACCGGGACGGATTATGACGTCTGCGATCTGAGAGTCCGAAGAGGGGAGAGTCATAGTTTGAGAAACCGTCTGGCGACAGGGCGAGCTGCCGTTACGGTGAAGGGGAAGGCTCTGGTATATCACGCTTTCGGTGGTGTCGAACTATGATCGGGAGATATGATAAATTGTTGATTTACCGTCTTGACAAGCTGTGCTTAACACATATATTCGGGACTTAGTTGATCGGAAGCTGCTACAGAATAGCCGATCAAATACCGATAGTGACTTATGTTACTGGGAGATCGTCCAACGGTAGGACATGCGGCTCTGGACCGTAGTATCGGGGTTCGAATCCCTGTCTCCCAGCTTTTCTTTTGTCCCCATTTACATTCAATCTAAACCCTCCACAGAATCTTTGCGTAATTACCAGTAAGATATATTAGAGAATAGAACTGAGAAACTCTGGGCTGAGATACATGTTGAAGAGATAATGCCGGGCTGTGGAAACCCCGCGTTTTAGCTTGATTTTACTGTTCATGTAACCCATCTAAATAAAGTGTGGTTATATGGGACGAAAGGATTTGAATGAATCTGCTCATTCGCAATCTGATAATTACGACGGTAATTGCAATCCTGGTAGTTTGGCTGGTGGGATGCCGCTCTGACATCAGTGAAAAACTGCCGATAACCACAACTTCTGACGAAGCTCTGGAGAATTATCTTAAAGGGCGTGATTATGGCGAACGGTTACGGATTTCGGAAGCACAGCATTATCTCAATCTTGCCCTGGAGGAAGACCCCGATTTCGCTCGCGCCCACCTGGAGATTACTCAGGTCATGCAGAACTCGCGCCGTGCGCTGGAGCATATCCGCGAGGCTGCGGCCCTCCGAGATAAAGTCAGCCCCGGCGAACGGCTGCTGATCGATTTCTTCGTTGCCGGATCGAACAACGATGTCGCCGGGCAATACAGCGCCCTTGACAAGCTGGTCGAGATGTATCCTAAGGATGAACGTGTCCAGGAATTACTCGGCAATTATTATTATTCCCAGCAGGAATACCGTAAAGCTATTGATCAATTCGAAAAAGTACATGAATTAGCGCCGTCCTTCTCTCAAGCCTACAATATGGAGGGTTACGCCGAACGAGCTTTGGGCAATTTTAACAAAGCGGAAAAAGCCTTGCAACGTTATATCGAATTGATCCCCGACGACCCCAATCCCTATGATTCCTATGCCGATCTGTTGATGAAAATGGGGCAATTCGATAGCTCAATCGTCTATTATAGCCGAGCGCTTGAAGTCGATTCGAGCTTTTCCGCCTCGTACACCGGTGTCGCCAGCAACCTGATGCTGCTGGGCAGATATGATGATGCCCGGGCGGAGGCGAGCGTTTTATTTGATCGATCCGATATGAGTGCTTATAAACGTGAGGCTCTACGTATGATTGCGGTCACATACATTGATCAGCAAAATTATACGGACGCCATAAAAACTCTGCATCAACGGTATGAGATAACCGAAGAAACCCAGGATTACCCGGCTCAGATAAACGACTTGTTCACTATCGGAACGGTACTGCTCGAATCGGGCCAGGTTACCGAGGCGGCCAAAACTTTCCAGGAGGCTTCGAGACTGTCCCGCCGATCGGATCTGTCCAAGCCCTTGCAGGAAGGTGTCGAGCGGCGCTATCTGTTCAACATGGCTAGAGTCGCTTTGGCCCGCAAAGACCTCGCTACGGCCCAGGCGCGGTTCGCTTCTTATTCCGAACAGATTATGGCACGCAAAGTGCCGGCTGAAATTCGCACGGTGCACCTTCTGGCCGGGATAATCGCTTTGTATGAACGTGATTACGATAAGGCGGTCAAGGAACTCAGTCAGACCGATCGACAGAGTCCCTATGCCTTATTTCAAATGGGGCTGGCATTGCAGGGGAGAGGCGAGTTGGATAATGCCCGCAAGCTGTTCAAGGAAGTCTCCGAATACAACCAGCCGGGCAGTCTGGAATACGCTCTGGTGCGTGAGAGAGCTATGAATCTGGCCGTTTCTCTTCTGGTACAATAAACTCATACGGACCGCGTCTCGATAGAGCGATTGTCCTTGACATCCTGCTAGGATAGTTTACATTCACAACTATTGTGATCAACAACCATAAAATGGATGTAATAACTCTATTATGATAAAGCATCCCGACGATCGAAGGCAGGTTTTTGGTAAGTCTCTCGGTATGACAGCTTGGCTGCTTCGGCGTTATACCCAGCAATTACTCGATGAAGCCGGCCTTGCCTTATCATTCGATCACGCTGTAGTCATTCTGAAGACGGGGGATGCCGGGGAATTACCTCAGCATGAGATTGTCGCCTGTCTTGCTCGGGATAAGACCAGTACGACTCGCTGGCTTGATGATCTGGAGAAACGCGGCCTGGTCAAGCGGAAAACCGCACGGGAGGATCGACGCCACAAGCTCGTTTCGTTGACCGCTCGCGGAGAGAAACTTCGTGGACCGATTCAGGATGCCCTCGATGAAGCGCACCGGTGTGCCTTGAAGGGGATCGGAGCTCGTGACAAAACGTGTGTGGAAAAAGTTCTTAAGAGCGTTCGGGAGAACCTGTCTCAGGTGCTTTCGTCGACTGGATGCGTTGAGGGATAGCGAGATCGCTGATTGAAAAGAAGGTTGTTCCGATCCCGACAGAACCTGGGATCGAATTAGAATAACAGGAAAGGTGTTACATGACACGTGCCGCAAAAATAGTATTCCCGGTAGTTATCCTGGTGGCAGGAATCGGTTTGATGTTTCTCTTCCTCAGTTTTCGCGGAACTGAGTCCAAGCGGACTCCGCCCCCGAGAACCCGTACCGTTGAGGTGGAGGAAGTGGTGCTGGAAGATATCGTTTCGCAGATCGAAGTATATGGTCGAATCGTCAGCGCCCAGCCGATCGATCTGGTAAGTGAGGTCGCCGGTGTGCTGGTTGACGGCGATCACAACTTCCGGCCGGGTGCGTTGTTTCGGCGCGGTGAAATGATGATCAAGGTTGATGATCGACAGGCGACCTATAGTCTGAATGCTACCGAGAGTCAACTCCTGAATGCTCTGGCCTCGGTTTTACCGGAAATAAAGATCGACTTCCCCGATCAATACAAAGTTTGGCAGGGCTATTTCGAAGCCTGTAATTTTGATGAGCCGTTACCCTCGATGCCGGAAGCGGCCAATGCTAAAATGAAGCTGTATCTTTCGCGCTACAATGTTTACCAGCTATATTTTCAGGCTCTGGAGCAGGAGGTCACTCTGGAGAAACACCATTTTGTGGCGCCTTTCGATGCCAGTGTGGTTTCGGCGAGTCTCCGAGCCGGATCGGCCGCTCGTGCGGGTAGTGTGATCGGTTCAATCGTTAATCTGGAGGCGATGGAGGTAGAGTTTCCCGTAAGTATCAACGATGTCCCCTGGCTCAAAATCGGGGCTGTCGTGACGCTGCATTCACGGGAATTGGACAAGGATTTCAATGGCCGGGTGGTTCGAATAGGGCAGAGTATCGATAAGAACACCCAGACGATTAAAGCTTATGTACGTTTGGAAAATGCCGGGGATGCGATAATCGACGGAACTTTCGTTGAAGGGCAGATCCCGGGTCAAGAGCTTGCTTCAGCCATTGCCGTACCTCGTTCGGCGATTTATGACGACCACTATGTTTATTTGATTCGTGACGGCGCTCTGCAATTGCAGTCGATCGAGATCGCTCGTAAGGAGACTGAGATAGCATTGGTCAACGGCGGTTTGAAGAACGGTGATAGTCTCGTCATACAGATGCTGCAGGGAGTAGCTCCGGGTGATCCTGCCCGGCCGAGACAGAATATCGGGCAGGAGGGCATTTGATGGGTAAACTCATCCGTTACTTTGTCCGCTACCCGGTATGGGTAACGGTTCTCATGTTCTCACTTCTGGTCTTTGGTCTGATCGGTCTGGCCAACATGCGTTATTCGTTTTTCCCTGAGACGCGCCCCGATCGAATTACGATCCAATTGCCTTATCCCGGGGCTTCACCGGAAGAGGTGGCCGAGGGAGTAGTTCTCAAAGTTGAAGAAAACCTCGAAGGACTTGACGGAGTCGAGCGGGTAACATCGGTCTCCAGCGAGAATGTCGGCGTTGTCACGGTGGAAGTAGTCCAGGACTACAACATGGATAAAGTGCTGGCCGATATTAAAAATGCCGTGGACGGTATCAATACTTTCCCCGACGATGCTGAAGAGCCGGTGATTCAGGAAGAGAAGTTCCGGTCACGTTCTTTGTCGGTGTTGATTTATGGGGAGACCGATCTCTATCAGCTCAAGTATATCGTTGAAGATTTCCGTGATGACTTATTGGCCATTGACGGGCTATCACAGGTTGAAATCGAAGGTCTTCCCGATCTGGAATTTGCGATTCAGGTTTCAGAAGCCGATCTGGAACGGTATGGTCTACGATTTGATGAAATCGCAACAGCTGTGCAGGAAGCCAATATCAATATCTCCGGCGGTAAGTTCGATACTCGGAACGAAGAAATTCTCATCCGCGCCTGGGGCCGCGGGTATTATGTGTCTGACTTGTTGGCGATACCGATCCGTGGTAATTCCGACGGTTCAGTTGTACGGCTCGCGGATGTTGCCGAGGTGGTTGAACGCTGGGAAGACAATCCGGTACGGCGGTTTTATAATGGTCAGAATGCGCTTATTCTGAACATTGACCAGACCTCCAGTGAGGATATTCTCTTCATTGCAGACACCACCTATACTATGGTAAATGCTTTCAATGACGCCAATCCCTCGGTGCATGCCATTGTCTGGGACGATCGTACCGTGCTGCTTCGGCAACGTCTTGATATGCTGGTGCGCAACGGCTTGATTGGTTTGCTGTTGGTGGTCGGATCGTTGGGTTTCTTCCTTAATCTGCGATTATCGTTCTGGGTGGCAATGGGTATTCCTCTTTCGTTCGCGGGCATGTTTCTGGTTGTTTCTGCCTGGGGAATCACGATTAATGCCATCTCCCTCTTCGGCATGATTCTGGTGGTCGGTATCCTGGTAGATGATGCCATCGTGGTCGGAGAAAATATCTTTGCCAAATGGGAACAGGGGGTGCCGGCGGTAAAAGCTGCAATTGACGGAACGATGGAGGTCATTGCACCGGTTGGAAGTTCGGTTATTTCTACCGTCATCGCTTTTCTGCCTTTCTTCTTTTTAGACGGCATGCTTGGCAAGTTCATCTGGCAAATGGCACTGGTGGTTATTGCATCTTTGTTGTTCTCGTTGCTCGAGGCGTTTTTCATTTTGCCGTCACATTTGGCTCACTCCAAAGCTCTTGATCGTAGTCGTGAAACCTCGGCGATCAGGGTGCGAATCGAGCGTATTATCAGTGCCATGACACACAAGGTTTATGCGCCCATGTTGCGCTGGTCACTACGTAATCCGACGGTGACGCTTATGATTCCCGCAGCCATGGTGTTGATAACGATCGGCTTGATGGGCGGGCGTATAATTGGTTTTACGTTTTTCCCGTATGTCGACGGCGACACCGTGCCGGTTAATTTATCTCTGGTAGCCGGCAGCCAGGAAGCGGAGACTAACGCCGTTCTCAGTAGAATAGAAAAAGCTACCTGGGAAGTGGCTCGGAAATTGAAAGAAGATCGTCCCGACAGCCTTGATGTAATCACCGGTATCAAGCGCAATATCGGCGCCAACTCATTGGGAGAGAGCGGCAGTCATACCGGTCAGCTTACTATTCAGCTACTGGATGGTGAACGACGCGATATGGACAGTTACGTGATCTCCAATATGATAAGCGATCAGGTCGGACCGGTTCCCGAAGCGGAGCAGATTACGTTCGGTCGTACGAGTTTCTTCGGCAAACCGGTTTCGATAAGTCTGCTCGGTAAAGATGCGGGCCAGTTGGAAATCGCCCGGCAGCTCATGAGAAAAGAGATCAGCGATTTCAGCGCACTTAAGGATGTAACCGACACTGACCAGAGGGGACGGCGTGAGTTGTCTATTTCCCTTAAGCCGCGTGCTCACGCGCTCGGTTTAACGGTGCATGACATAGTCGGACAAGTGCGGCAGGCCTTCTATGGCCAGGAGATTCAACGAATCCAGCGCGGGCGTGATGAGATCAAAGTCTGGGTGCGATATCGCGACGAAGATCGTAGCGCCCTTGGCTTTCTCGATCAGATGCGCATCCGGACACCCGGCGGTGAAGAATACCCTTTCAATGAACTGGCGTCTTATCAGATTGCCCGGGGTATTACGCAGATATCCCATCTCGATCGTAAACGGGAGGTACGCGTGGAGGCTAACCTGACCGATGCCACCGCCAGTCTGCCGCCGATTCTCGAAGAGATCGAGATCGATGTTCTCCCGCGTGTGATGAGTCAGGTTAATGGTGTAACCGCTTCGTTCGAAGGTCAGTCCCGTGATCAGGATAAAATGTCCGGATCGATCGCTAGAGTGTTCCCGATAGCTTTTTTCGGGATGCTGATTCTCGTAATTCTGGTGTTCAGGTCTTATGCCCAGGCAATGCTGATTTTCTCGTTGATTCCGATCGGTGTCCTTGGAGCAATTTGGGGGCACGGAATCCAGGGATTGGATGTGAACATGCTGTCGGTTATCGGTATCATCGCTTTGTCCGGAATCGTTATCAATGACAGTATCGTTTTAGTATCACAGGTCAATCGTTATCTAAGACAGGGGATGAAGGTTGAGGACGCGGTTTTCAAGGGTGGGATCGACCGTTTGCGTCCCATTCTGCTCACTACTCTGACTACGGCCCTGGGATTGGCGCCGTTGATTTTGGAAACGAGTCGCCAGGCGAAATTCCTGATACCAATGGCAATATCCGTAGCCTACGGCTTAGTGTTTGGCACCATGGTGCTGTTGTTGATTCTTCCGGCAGCTTTCGTGACACTAAACAAGCTGCGGGTGAAATGGCATGTATCGGTTTTAGGTGAGACGAATGTGGTGCCGGAGAATCTGGAACCGGCGGTCAAGGAATTGCACGAGGAGTTGGCTGAATGAGGAAGACCATAAGGAAAGCATTCGCTATAGTCGGATCGGTGGCGGTTTTAGTCTTGTTGACGGGAGTAGTCGCTGCACAAGAACCGCTCACTTTCGAGAAAGCGGTTGAGATCGGTTTGCAGCAAAACTACAGCATTCGCATCGCTCGCAACGAAGCCCGAGTCACCGAGAACAACCGCGGTCTGGGCACGGCCGGATTTCTTCCCAAAGTGGATTTGAGCGGCAGTACCACTAAAACTGATGCCGATGAATCATCGACCTCACCAAGCAGTGTCGGCGACAGTAAAACCGACAACAGCACGGCTCAGATAGCGTTGCAATGGACCTTATTCGACGGTTTCCAGATGTTTGCCGATAACCGTCGGTATCGCGAACTTGCCCGGTTGGGAGAGGCTCAGGCACGAGCAACCATTGAGGGCACCGTCATGGAGATCGGTACGGCCTTCTTCAACCTGGTGCAACAGGATCTGCTTCTCGATGTAGCTCGCCAAACGAGGGACATCTCAGCCGATCGTTTGCATCAGAGCGAGGTGCGCCACGAAATCGGCGGAGCTTCCTCGACCGATTTTCTCAATGCCCAGGTATCGTACAATCGCGATGCTGCCAGCCTGCTGAATCAGGAATTGAGTCGTGAAGAAGCGGTTAAGGCGTTGAATTTGTTGCTCGGTAGGGGAGCGGACGAGCTGTTACAGGTTGTCCCCGAAATCGATATTCCTCCGTTCAGTCTGGTGACCGATTCGGCTATCAGTCTCGCGATGGAAAGCAACAGCGGGCTTAAGCTGCAACGCAGCAACGCCCAGGCAGCGCTTATGTCCCTTCGAGCCAGCCATTCACCGTTCATGCCGAAGGTTTATTTCAACGCTTCCTACAGCTATACCGATCGGACCGTGACTCCCGATGCCGGTGGCGGGTATTCCACGGAGACTTCCAGTTCCACATTCGGTCTTTCGGCTGCCTGGAATATATTCAACGGACGCCGTGACCGGATCGCGGCTCAAAATGCCCGCATTACCCTCAACAACGAACGACTATCACTTCGTGATGCGGAGAACCAGCTTCGCGGCGACGTGCTTCAGGCGATGGACGATTTCCGTCGTCAATTGGAATTGGTCGAGCTGGAACGACAGAACGTTAAGGCCGCTGAACAGCAATTGCAGCTCCAGCGGGATCGGCTTGAGGTCGGTGGGGTATCTTCGCTGGAATTCCGTGATGCGCAGACCGCTTTGGTTCAGGCGCAGACTTCATTGATCAGCGCCGAGTATCAAGCTCGGTTAACCCGACTCGGTTTGGATCGTTTGCTCGGTCAGCTTCTGAGCGATACGATGTAACTTACTTACGGGGTTGTCTGAATCGAACAACCCCGTTTTGTATCCGGTTATTTCATCCCGCGACGTTTCAGTCGTTCATGTTCTTCTTTATATCGCTTGATTTTTTTCCCAAAGGCGCGATCCGCAGCACGCCGTTCACGTTCGTTCTGCCTTTGTCGGAGATGATTCATCTCTTTTTCGAGACGCAGGTAAGACTGATACCTCTCTTCCGTCAGGTCGCCTGATTCGATTGCGGACATAACGGCGCAACCCGGTTCGCCGCGATGGCTGCAATCGGCGAAACGACAGTTCACGGCCAGTTCTTCAATATCGGCAAAAGTCTTGCGGAGTCCCTCTTGATCTTCCCAGGCATGAATCTCACGCATTCCGGGAGTATCGATAACCATCCCGCCGTCGGGGAAGCGGATCAGTTCACGATAGGTAGTAGTATGTCGTCCGCGTCCGTCGCCGTGACGAACTCGGCCCACCTCTTGCCGTTCACTGCCGAGCAGGGTGTTGATGATCGATGATTTCCCGACACCTGATGAACCTAACAGGACCAGGGTAAGGCCCGGTTTTATGCGTTCCTTGAGTTGGCCAATCCCCACCTCGGTGACGGCACTGGCGGCAATGACCGGAACGCCGAAACAGACGGCTTGTATTTCCGCCACTCGACCTTCGACATCATCGCACAGATCCGCCTTGTTGAGCACCACGATCGGTTCGGCGCCGCTGTCCCAGGCAATCGATAAATAACGTTCGATACGACGTACGTTGTAATCATTGTCAAGGCCCGTAACCAGCAAAGCAATGTCTACATTGGCTGCCAGTACCTGCTGTTCGGGACGTCCCAGGCCGCTCTTGGCGCCGCCCGATGCCGTAGCTTTACGGATGAAGGCGGTTCGACGAGGAAGAACGGCATGGATAAGGCTGCGCTCATGGTCGATCGGTTCGACGGCAACCCAGTCACCTACGGTCGGGTAAGTTTCCGGTCCGGTTGCTTTATGACGGAAGCCGCCGGTGACATCAGCCTGTAACTCGGCCTGCTCGGTCTGCAGGTCATAGCCGGTCCTTTGCCGACAGGTAACCCGCGCCGGTTGTAATCCGATTGCGGCATATTCGGCGAAGGTTGCCTCGAAGAACGGACTCCAGCCCAAATCTATCAAACTCATTGCAGTATATTCCTTACATTATATCCATCTGTTCGGATGAGGATAGTTATGATCTCTGGTGAGTCTAGGCTCTGCGCCGCGGCAGGCAAAAAGAAACCTTCCCGGAGGAAGGCTGAAACGAGCAGATCGGATAGTTGATCTACCGGATGTTGCCTCCGAGGCGCACTACGACCGAGACTTTTTTCGCTACGGCTGTCATACGGAATACGCCTCCTTTCTTCAACATCAAGTTCACTTCTTACGCATCTAATAAAAATCGTTTGTTGTATTTGTCAAGGAAAACCGATATGGCCCGGAACCTCTACTCCTGCCTGTACGGGTCTTGAATCAAATGTCTTATACGGAAACGTACCCCGACCAGCGAATACAAGCATGACCACCAGAAAAAACCAGCCCATACGCCAAGGCCGAAAGTGGCCAGGTCGCTGACGTTATGTTCGTATAACTCTAAAGCAATTGTAGCTACCACCAGCCCGCAGACCAATCCGGTTCCCCAGAATATCAATTTTGTATACGTGTTGGGCTCCGGTACAGCTCTCGTGGCAGGTCTGACAAGTCCGGTTTTAAGCAGATACCAGGGAATGAAAATCAACCCAAAGAGGGAACTGAGATGTTGTAACAGGCGATATACGGGACGATTGAAACCGAATAAGTCAACAGGTGTGGTTAGCACCGGGAACATCCGGACAATTTCTCCGCTGCCGTGAGTCGCAGCATCCCAGAAAAAATGACTCAGTGCGCCAATGAGGACAGATGAGATCAATATCAGCCAGTCGCGGCCGGAGACCAGACGGAAATGATTCTCTACCAGATTTCCAATACGATAGACAATAGCGTGCGGGCAATTAAGAATGAGCGGACGTTTGACGAGCCATTGAAAAGCCAGGGTAAAGAGTATCCCGGCCGGGAGACAAAACTGGAACAGGCCGGGCCAGCTATGACTGAGTCCGCGATGGGAGGTGTCAGCCATCAGGAAGTAGATCAAGTCGGGAGACATCGCCCCCGCCATGAGGCCGGACAGTGAAACGCATTTGGGGAAATACCGCTTCAGGGGCAGCACTATCGCTGGATGTGAAGTGGTAAACGGCATATACGATTATAGTCAGGATGGATGCGATAGTTCAACTTACAATCGTGGCGACTGGAGAAAAATCGTAAACCGATAATCAATCTTCAGCGTTCAGGATGCGAGCAATCTTGAGAAACTGGGGTTTGATTTCGATATGCTCGGATCTGGCGGCCGCGGCATCGATTTCGACAACGACCTTGGAAGTGACCGGTTCTTCGTAGATATTCATTATTGCTCCCTTGCCGCCAAGGTTATAGCCGGAGCTGACCGTGACAGTGCTCGTACCGGCGACTCGTGCTACCATTTTCTTGAGGCTAAGAGCATCGGTATTGCCAATCACCAGCACATGAGAATTAGAGGGGATCATATCCGAAGGCACCTTGCGTACCTTGATCATTACGCCCGGTGTGATTTCCTGCTTGTTGTATTCTTTGAGTTTCTGGAGCAGGGGAGAGTCGCCTACCACTGAGATAACGAACAGATTGCCGTCTCCTTCGGACGCTCGGCTTTCAGGCCAACCGACGAAAGAGGCCAGTTTAGTAATCATGGAAGCCATGTTGGTTACCGCATCGTCAGCATGACTTGTAGGGGATGCAAGCACGAAAAACAGCACAAAAAAGATAAAAACGGCCGATGAGAAAATCCTGCTCTTAATCATAAAACCAACCACTTTCCAGCATACAGAGCTTGCGATCCGTAGTCGGACCGATACCGCAACCGAGACAATGAATACTCGATAACAACCGGAACGCGACCTACAGTTACTACGCCCCGGAAGTCGACTATTATTGACTATATACTGCTTTTATTATCGACTTAATGGTCGGATTCTTTCGCTACTCAGCGTTGTTTTCGATCTCATCGGGATTCGACAATGACGCTTCAACCGATTGTGCTTCTTCAGCTTCCAACGCTAACAGGCGATTCGAACGCTCTCGATACAATTGGCCGATTACGGCTGCTACAATGAAGATTACGGCGGTGTAGTATATCCAGAAGCCGATTGCGAGCAGAAAAGCATAGGCCCCGTAGATATGTTTGAGCGTAACATAACTCGTTACGTATTGTTCGAAGGCAAAACCTGTGACATGCCAGAGAATAGCGGCTGTGGTGGCAGAGACCAGAATTACTTTTAGGCGCGGGCGCTTTAGCGGGACCACAAAATATACCAGGAAGAAACCGGTCCAGCCGATGACCAGCGATAAAATAGACATCCATATTTCACCTAACAGCCCATTTCCTTCGGTCGAGAAGAAGGGGATATTGGAGATAAAATTGGAGATGATATCGATCAGGGTTACCGTAGCGGTGGACACCAGGAAAAATACCAGGACGAGTACAATAAATCCCAGGTCACGGATTTTACCATAGATAATGGATTCCGGTCGCCTGACTTTATAAACCGAGTTAAGAATAGTACGCAAACTGGAAAATAGACTGGAAGAAGCCAGGAGGATTCCGATCACACCGATCAAACCGGCAACGCTTTTATAATGACGGAACTCTTCCACCCGGTTAAAGACAATATCTTTGACAAACTCGGCATGTTCCGGATACGGGACGGTATGCTCAATGAACAACTCGATTTCATGTCTGATGGTCGGTTGTTCCAGCACTACTCCGGTTACAGAAAAAATAATCAACACCAGGGGGATTACGCAGATAAAGAGACTGAAAGCTAGCCCGCCGGCGAGCAGAAAAATGTGATGTTCATCGATCCGGCTATAGAGCCCGTACAGGTAGTACCACACCACCCGTCCTAACTCCAGGATGCTGTCCCAAATCCGTTTTACTAATGGCCGGATCCGATATGTTTTTCCGCTAGACATATTACCGCAATTAAAGTCCGTCGGCAGACAGGTCAAGAATTCAATAACTTATACACTGCCTCTTGATAAGAACCTTGTTTCTCTTCCGATGTTTTAATCGACATGATAGCGTTATCGATGCAATATGCGGCGGAAAGGATATGGCATGTCTCATGAAATGATCCTCGGTCTGGCCAGCATTATCGTTCTGGGTATCTGTTCGCAATGGTTGGCCTGGCGTTTTCATTTGCCGGCGATTCTTCTCCTGCTTGTATCGGGATTGCTGGCCGGTCCGATAGGAGGGATTCTTCGCCCCGATGCTTTGTTCGGCGAGTTGTTGTTTCCCATTGTTTCGGTATCGGTCGCGCTGATTTTGTTCGAGGGCGGGCTAAGTCTGCATTTTCGAGAACTGCGGTCGGTCGGTCGAGTGATTCTCAGTTTGACTTCATACGGATTGATTTTTACCTGGCTGGCGGCAGCTCTGGCGGCCCATTGGCTTGCCGGAGTCGATTTGAGAATGGCCGCACTGGGGGGAGCCATTCTGACCGTTTCAGGCCCTACCGTGATCGTGCCGCTCCTGCGCCAGATCAGGCCAATCGGATCGGTTGCGTCGATTGCAAAATGGGAGGGAATCGTTAACGATCCGATCGGCGCCATCTTAGCGGTGGTGGTATTTAACGTACTGGCGGCCGGGACAATGGAAAACGGCGCCGGGATAGTCATTAAGGGAGTGCTGCTGTCCCTGGTTGTGGGAGCTGTTTTCGGTATTCTCGCCGCGGCGGTGATGGTGTTACTGCTCAAGACCTATTCCATTCCGGATTATCTCCAGAATCCGATGTCGCTTATGCTGGTGGTAGCGATATACGTAGCTGCTGACTATGTCCAGCCGGAAACTGGACTGGCGGCCGTAACGGTCATGGGGATTGCTCTGGCAAATCAGCACTTCGTATCAATCCGGCAAATTGTCGAGTTCAAAGAAAACCTTCGAGTGATTCTCATCTCCAGTCTGTTCATTATTCTTGCGGCGCGTCTTACTCTCGCTGATTTGGCCGTAAACGACCTTGGTGGCTGGATGTTCGTTGCTTTTTTAATCCTGATCGTGCGGCCGCTTACCGTCTTGATTTCCAGTGTGGGCAGCAAGCTCAACTGGCGCGAAAAACTCTTTCTGTCCTGGATGGCGCCTCGAGGTATCGTAGCGGCTGCGGTGGTTTCTGTTTTTGCCATCCATCTGGCCGAAATAGGTTTTCCGGAAACCGACCGTCTGGTCTCGCTCATTTTCAAGGTCATTCTGGGGACGGTGGCGGTTTACGGTCTGACCGCACCGGTGCTGGCGCGTAGATTAGGAGTAGCCCGACCCGATCCGCAGGGTGTTCTTTTTGCCGGGGCACACCCGTTGGCTCAGCAGTTGGCTTTGGCTCTCAAGGCTGAAGGATTCCCGACCGTACTGGTCGATACCAACTTCGCCAATGTTACCGAAGCGCGGCAAAATGACCTTAAGGCGTATATAACCAACATCCTGGCCGAAGACCTTCATTACGATGTCCCGCTGGAGGGGATCGGTCGCTTGCTTTCAATGACACCCAACGACGAAGTCAACGCCCTTGCCGGGTTACATTTCATTGACTTGTTCGGACGTTCTCAAATATACCAACTGCCGCCGGTAGAAATGAGTCGTCCTCGCCGTGATACCCGTCGACAAATGGCCGGTTATCTGCGGGGAAGGTACCTGTTCGGAGATGATGCCAATTATACGATGTTGCGCTCGATGTTATCCTCAGGGGCGGTGGTCAAGAAGACGCAGCTAAGTGAGGAATTCACCTGGGAAGATTTCCGCGCTTTATACGGTGAACAGGTCGTGCTGGCTTTCGTTATCCCGGAGCCCGGACGACTGCGAGTCAACACCAGCGAGTCAGAACTCGAACCACAACCGGGGCAGACGGTAATTTGTTTAGTCTATCCGTTGGAGGGGGACAAAGGCGTCCGTCGTTAATAGGGCGAAGCTATGGTTCAACAATCACCGTCGGCGATTCTCTCTTTGATCTTTTCGGCTTTCTTACCGGCGGATTCAGCCTGACGGGTGCCGGAGAACTGACGAACGACCGACTGATAGGCCACCAATGCTCGCCGGCAATCCTCAAGCTCTTTCTCGTAAATTTCAGCCGCTTCGTAGGCGCAATCGGCTGCACGAGGTGTGTGCGGAAACATTGCCGCAACGGCGGTATATCGTTCCGCGGCGTCTTCGAACAACTCCAGCCGGTCCGTACAAAGTTTGGCCGACTTGATCAGGGCCGTGACCGCTCGTTCATCTCGCGGAAAACGACGGACCACTTCCTCATAAGTATTGACCGCTTCACGGTAACGACGCAGCCGATCCGAATATAAATCAGCTATCAGCATCAGAGCGTCATAAACACGTATGTGATCGGGATATTCATCAGCCAGTCGTCGAGCATCATCTATAGCCGCATCGTAATTACGATATTCGTCCGTTTGTATGCGTGCTCTCAGGTAGAGAGCATCACCGGCATCGGATACATCCCGGTGTTGGTTGATGACATCGGTCAGAATAATCACCGCCGTGTCGGAGCGTTTCATCGCAGAGTAGAGATGATTCGCCCAGCGAACCTTCATCATCGGCAGTGAATCACTTCCCGGGAAGAGTGCAATATATTTGCGATAAGAGGCATCGGCAGAAGCATTATTACTGCCGATTTCACAGGATTGGGCCAGCCAGATGTGTATTTGTCCTACCGCTTTGTTGTTTGGATAGCGAGCAATGAACTCGTGGGCGACATCGGTCAGAGCGGGCACCAGTTTGGGGATGCCAAGGGAATAAAGGAACTCAATATAAGCGAGAAACTGAGGTTCTTCTTCGTGCACGATAGGTGAGGAGTCGAGTATCTCTCGAATCTCCGGAAGCATGGTCTGGAAATCTTTCTCGCGTTGTACGATGGAGTTGAGGCTGTAGTTGGCTGATTCACGGATATCCGACTCGGAATAGATAAACATGATGCGCATCAAATCAGTAAAAGCACGGTACTCGTCTTTGCGATCCAGCCAGGTTTGAGCCCGGTAGAAATATGCCTCTGGCAACAACTCGGAATCAGGATAGAGATCAATGAACAAAGTCAGTTGCGAAATAAGATAAGGAGCCAGATCCTTCTCGTGGCGTTCATAAGTTGCCTTCAAAAAGCTTAAAAACTCTTCCGCCGAATATGGAGGCTGACCTGGTGTTGAAGTCGCTGCAACGATGAGAACAAGAGCCCCGATCGCGATTTTGGTTATGATTCCCATGTGCCGTATCGCTGTATCAGTTAATCCAAGCCTTTGATTATGCAAAGGAAAAGAAATTAAGTCAAGAACTTAGCTTTTCCTAACGAAATATAAACAAAAACGCTCGCAATTGCGAGCGTCTTTAATATCGCAATAATTACCTCACCTTACATGGTGACCGGCATACCCATCCAGGGCCAGATAAATCTCACGAAGATGGCCAGTACCACCATCAGGATTGCCGATGCCGGAAGTCCGGCGCGAAGGAACTCTCCACTGGTGAACTGCCTTGACTCATACGCAATAGCGTTTGGAGCAGCTCCAACGAGGAGCAGGAACGGCATACCTGCCACCGTTAAAGATGAAAACAGAATAACTTCGGGAGCGACGTTGAGATAAGGGGCTATAACCAGGGCTACCGGCAATGATATGGCTATAGCCGCCACGTTCATGATGAAGTTGGTCATGATCAGAACGAACAGCGATACTCCGAGAATAAACAGCAGCCACCCGGCGTTCTTGAGTAAACCGAGCCAGATAATAGCGAGCCATTCGGCCGCCCCGGTTTCCCAGAGGCAGAAACCGATCGACATGGCGCCGCCAAACAGCAGAATGATATTCCACGGGATGTTTTCGAGGTCGTCGATTTTCAGGATACGAGTTGCGAAGAATACGATCGTACTCAACAGAATGATGGCGCTTTTTTCAACGTTCTCCAGACCTGGAATGAACTTCCGAAAACTAAGCATCAGGATAACGATAACGACAGTTGCGAGAGTAACGATTTCAGTTCGACTGATCTTCCCCAGATTTTCGCTGAGTGATTTGACCCGATGTCTCAAGCCGTCGATCCTGCTTCGCTCCGGTTTGAACAGGACCATCATCAATCCCCAGAGGATGAATACCATGACAATACCGATTGGAGCCATGTAGTACGAAAGCTCGAAGAATGATATCTCACGACCGACAATGTCGTTGAAGAAGCCGATAGCCACAGCTCCGCGAGCTGCTCCCAGGAGAGTGATAACGCTGCCTGCTCCGGCAACGAAGGCCATGCCGATAAACAAGCCTTTGCCGAATTTCGTCGGGGTACTGCCGCGTTCGTAAAGGGCATAGACAGCCATGAGCAAAGGATAAACTGCCGCGGCTACAGCAGTATGAGCCATGATCAGGGTCAGGCCGGCAGTCATGATGAAGCAGCCAAGGTAAATCATCGAAGTCCGTTCACCTACCAGCATGAGCATGGAATATGCCATCCGTTTGGTCAGACCGGTACGTGTGAAAGCCATCCCGATGACGATCGATCCGATAATGAACCAGACCGAAGGAACCATAAAATCAGTGAAAGCCTTCTGAGCCGGGCGAATCAGGAACATGGCCTGAACGACTCCGATAACGATCGAGGTGATACCGATAGGGACAACCTCGAACACCCACCAGGTGGCGGCCAAAAGAAACAGTCCGAGAGCGGCTTTAGCTTCCGGTGAAAGGACGAATTCTTTACCCTCGGGATCAACGGCGTTCGGCCAGGCCGGCGACAGATAAACGGCAAAAAACAGAACCAGACCGAGAGCCATCATACAGATTCGCTTCCAGTCGATAGCGGATTTGACCTCAGCCAGGTGGATATCTGTCGGTTTGGGAGGAAGACTGGCGCCGCCGGGGGGCATGGACGGGGGGCCTTTTGGGGTTTCGTTCATAACCTTGCTTACAACTCCGTCAGCTTATGATCATGCTATATCGTTTACAGAAGCAGTTTGCCGACCTCATGAAATACATCAGCACTGCGGACTACACCGACAACACGGTTGTCTTTCACGACCGGCAGTAAATGCAAATCCTCGTTGACCATGATGTGAATTATCTTCGCCAAATGGCTGTCATAAGACACGGTTGCGGCAATCGGTTTGGTCACGACACTAATCGGTTGCTCGGCTTGTTTACGAAAGGCTTCGGGATCCTGAGTATAAGACAGTTCCAGCAAGTCGGGATCAACATCGACATCGAACAACTTACGCTGAGTCTTGGCCGATTCATGTGCGAACGTCGGCTCCAGCCCGCGCAGAATATCGCGTCGCCGAACGATTCCCAGCAGTTGATAACGCTCATCGAAAACCAGGAGGGCGCGCGGAAGGCTCTTGCGGCCGTTGATTTCGATCTCGGCGTTCTCGATTTCCGCAATCGCCTGACGTAGTGTGAACCAATGGGGAATGTGCGGATATTTCTCCAGAGGGATCATGATATCCTCTGCCAACTTGTCGGTCATTAGTGTCTCCTCGGGACAGCCTTTAAGGTTTGTTGCCGTATCGGCCACTTGGTTGTCGCATTCGAACTGAAACGGGTAGCCGGAATTTTGGCTTATTTATCGGTTTGGCCGCAAAGATAAGCAGGGTTCTGCTTGGCGGGCAAGCACTTTCTATCACAATCGCCCCGGCGCCGGTTCATGATCGGGGTGTTTACGACCTATGTCTTAAGTTGACTTTGTTACGAGCTCTCTCTATCCTCAAATCGTCAAGCGAAATCAGGATCATGAATAATGGAAATTGACGAGCTCTTCAGTGTAGGCATGGTCATTCTCCTGGGGTTGTTGGGGGGAAAACTCTCCCACCGGGTCGGAATACCCAAGGTTACCGGTTATATGATTGTCGGGCTTGTTTTTGGTCCCTCGGTCATAGGATTGATTTCCGATACTACCCTCAGCGACATTCACATGATTAACGATATCGCTTTGGGGATGATCCTGTTCGCCATCGGGGGAGAGGTTGACTTGAATCGAATGCGAGCGGTCGGTCGCCAGGTTATTCTCATCGCCGCAGCCGAAAGCCTTGGGGCGATGACTCTGGTGTTCCTGATCGTGCTGGCCATTACCGGCGACTATGGCCTAGCGGTTCTCCTGGGATCGATCAGTATCGCTACCGCTCCCGGGGTGACGCTTCTGGTAGTTCGCGAGTACCGGACGCGCGGAACTTTAACCGAACATCTGCTCGCCGTTGTGGCGCTTAACAACATCTTTTGCCTGGTCGTGTTCCGGCTGTTCTTTGCGTTGTATTCTTATCTGCACGGTGAGCCGGGATTCGTGACTCTGGCATCGCTGGCCAAGGAAATGGCCGGTTCGATCATCATCGGCGGTACGATTGGAGCGATGATCACCTACTGGGAGCAGAAGATCGATGATCTCTCTGAATTACTTCTGGTGATTATCGGCGGTCTTTTACTGGGGATCGGGCTTTCCAAAACGTTTGGGATTTCCTACCTGATCGTGTGCCTGATTATCGGCGCCGTAACCAACAATCTTTCAATGATGCATCGCCTCGTCTATGCCGAACTGCGCCAGACCGAGATGCCGTTCTACATAGCTTTCTTCGTACTTTCGGGAGCTTCATTACATCTGAATTCAATGGCGCATCTGGGTTTACTCGGTATAGCTTATTTAGTGACTCGCCCGCTCGGGAAATATCTGGGAGCTTATCTGGCCGGGCGTAAACTGGGCGCTCCCGATGCGGTTACCAATTTGATGGGGATGGCACTGCTGCCTCAAGCCGGAGTGGCGATTGGGATGGTCCTGACGGTTTCAGAGGTGAATCCCGATCTTGGAAGAGTGATCGGGACAGTGATTCTGTCGTCCGTTATTGTCTATGAAGGTGTCGGCCCGTTCCTGACACGTCTGGCGCTCTCCCGTGCTCATGAGATATATCTGAAGGAATAGCAGGTTCAGAAACTATTCGGGAATTGATCGCAGGAGTCAATCCAGTCCAGCCAGAAATCGAATCCTTTTTCCCGGACTAATTCTCTGACACGACGAAAACCCCCGCCATACACGGCATTTATATCATCCGCTATCCAGCCGGAGTAGAAATCCCGGTCCTCACTGTCAAGACGGTGAAGGGCTAAATACGCGGCATAATGACAGGAGCCTTCGGTAAGAGTATCACTCGCGGGGCTGTGAAGATTCTGAAATAAACGGGCATGCATCAATTCATGAGCGAGGGTGGTATAGGCTAGTGTACGAGGAAGACCATATAGTATTTCAATTTGTAATTGAACCAGTTCTCTGTTCTTATCTGACTCATGATATTCCGCATGAGTTATGCCGAAATTCATTTCAGCAATACCGCCGCCTTTCTTTTGCAGGTTGTCGCGATCGAGCAGGTTAACGATAATATCCTCGGTATTGACTATGATGTTGTCCCGAGCCAGGCTGTCGGCTACTTCGAGCATCAGGCGATAAGCCTCGGTGCGATCGGTAATGGAAGTACTAGCGCAAAGGTTGCATACATTGCGACCGTCGCTGTACTGAACTCCGCCGCCGGTCAGCTTATCGGAGATCAATCGACCACAGTAGTCACAGGCGATGGCATCATGCTGATGGCGGGCGTGATACCGATTACCCCAATAGTCGGTATAAAAGCTATCCCTGATACTTCCGCCGCAATAGGCGCATGTGCCGACCACACTATCCCAATAGCAGTTGTAATGATACGTCAGGCTGTCTACTCGTTGGAGGCTGTCAAGAATAGGTTTGCCGCACACGGCACAACGAGGAGCGATTTTCTCGGCATAACACAAAGCGTGATAAAGTTTACCGTCGATTTCGTAGTATTCACCCTCGATGACCTTGTTGCAGACAACACAACGGGGAGCGAGGTTCTGGAGATAGCAGTCGCTATGGTAATAAAGACTGTCGATTTTAATGAATTGATCTCGGCCTATCGGTTTACCGCAATAGGCGCAGACGAAATGCTCCGGGTGATACACGCGGCCGTCCACTTCGATGTAATCGCCGATAATGGGTTTGCCGCAACCGGCGCAAATCATGTCGCAGGCGCCGTATATCAACGTCCCGACACCAACCAACAATACCGCCACAGACAATACAAGTCGGTGGCGGGTGATGATCGAAAGGAATTTCACGGGATTTTCTCCCGGACTATTTCGCTGTATAGACAACCGGTTCAGTCATGCGCGGATCGTTTAGGACCATTGTAGTGGCTGAGCCGTAACCGCTCACTCCCAAAGCTCGATAACCGCTCGGACTAAACGAATCGGGGGCAATGATGCGCTCGACAAAATTACCGTGTGAGTCATAGCGATAGACGCCGTTGTGATCCGCAACGATAATGTACCGGTCGCGATAGGTGCGGTTGATCCCGTATCTCTCTTGATCGATCGGGACTCCCTTCCGGTCGACTTGAATTGCCACCCTGGTTGGTAAAAGGAGCGGCGATTGTCCGTCGTTACCGCCTTTAGTGACGGCACAAATAAACATCCCGGAGTCGTTAAAGACGGCAATGCGGTTGTTGCCCCAGTCGGCCACATAGATATTGCCGACCTCGTCCACGGCGATGCCCTCAGGACTTGACAACAGGTGTTCATTTATATTTGAAGTCGGATCGGGGGAGAGCCGCAGTTCGGATTGCGAGCCGCCTTCATATACGATCAAACGGTCGGTTTTCTCACAGTCAATGACCAGATAGCGGTTATGAATTTTATCGAAAGCGAAATCACGCCAGTTCGGTAAGGTTTTAAGTTTTTCGACAAGTGTCTTATGAGGTGTCGGTGCTTCGATCTCTTTGTCCTGCAGCACGGCCAGGTAATCCCTATGGCCGGTCCAGGAGTTAAAACGATCACCCCGGTCGGCCTTGCTTTCGGATAACTCAATACGATGCGACAGAGCGAAAGCGAACGGTGCGAGTCGTGGATCGGGGCAACTTATTCGCCTGAGAGTCGGATAGAACCCTGACGCATGGGCGGTGAGCTCAACCACTTTCTGGACCTGGATGGAGTCGTGAGTGATAATGTAGCCGGATGAGTCGATCAGGTTGACCGGGACTGTTTCACCGCTATACTCAGCGCCACCGGATATCCAGGGGAGTTCGATCAGATCGGTAACGGGCGGTGACGCTTTGCCGACGGTGCGAGCCTCGAACGATGGGGCCAGTCCCGCAATGAGTTCACCCTCCGAGGCAACCGGTTCGATAACCGGATGCCAGTTAGCATCGATATACGGCTCGTCGGGAATGCCGAGCGCGAAGCCGTCATAACGCCGTTCCGGGAACCGGGAATCGGTAAGGACACGGTCCTCGGCTGCAATGTACACTGACTTTTTCGGCATACCGTACACCCGCATCATGCGAATGAACTCCTGCCGAAAGGCCAGCGGGATTTGATCCGGTTTGGCCAATGACTCGTACAGCACTATCTGCTCGATCCCTCCGATAGTATCAATCAACAGACTGTCGGGGCAAATCACAGCGCTGTAGTTGTCCAGGTCGATGCGGTCGAAGTCGACGATCTGCACGCAATCACTGCAGCGACGTGAGAGGTAATTCGTATAGCCGTCGATAGCGTTATAAAACGAAACGTACTCGGGATTGGTGGTGAAAACGGAATCCCGCAGATAGGTGAATATGGCGGCGGCGCGACAACAGTCGCCGCGATCATCCATCGCTCTCACGTTCAGGATATGACCTATCTCGAACAGCGCTCGACAGGAATGATTATCTTCCACGAGTGGTTCGAGCAACTCCATGGCTCGATCCAGATTTCGTCCCGGCACCCAGTCCAGGGCCGCGACATAGCGTGCCTCCAGAGCATACTTATTGCCCCCTACTTTCTCGAGAATACGAGCGGCGTCGGCATAGGTGCTCGAGTCGAGATCGCGATGTCCCTCGAGGGTTCGAGCCATGCCGGCGTAGAAGTTAACGGCGTCGTTATCCATGGCTTCGGCGGCATAATGATCGAGATAGGTGTCCAGCCGGTACAGGCAGTTATCGAGCCAATTGGTAAACGATGCTCCTACCCGCAAAAGGAATTTGACATCCTCAGCCGTCAACCGCTGTAGATTCTCATCGGGTAAAGCCTTGTCGTTGCGGCGCAAAGAGGCTGCCTGTAATACAAGATGTTTGTGAGCGGCGCTGTTACGTAATGCCGACAGACGGCTGTTATAATCCGAAGGACGTTCGGTACGACTGTAGAAAGTCTGGAAGCTGTCACGGGCATGTTCGAACTCACGGGCGTTGACCAGAAGCAAAGCGGCGAAACTTCGCCAATAGCTGTATTCATCCAACCCACGGGCAACACCGAAGAGTTTATGCGCATTGCGATAATCCTCTTTGAGGAAACGACCGGTAGCATCCCAAAACAGAGAATCGGCTCCAAGACCTTTGCGGGCATCACGGAAACGCATCTCGGCAACCTGATCGCTGGGGCTGAGCAGGCGAAGCAGGGCAAGACGTGAGGCATTTTCGTAGGATGTCATCGACTCGAAATCGCGATCCTGAACGGTTTCTCCTGTTTTCACGGACAGATAATCAAGATCACGCACGATTGCTGCGGCACCGGCAGTATCACCGATCGCCAGTTTCAAACGGGCGCGCTCGTAAGCGAGATCGAGTCGCCGCAGTTGTGCCGCGAGAAGAACACGTTCACCTGCGGAGTCGGAAGGTGTTTGATAAGGGTCGAGTATGCCGGCATAAACAGCGTCGGTTTGATCGAGAGTCTTTCCGATCTCCGTGGCCTGTTCGGACGGCAATGTGCCGAGTGAATCCAGCAGATAGTATTTTTCCGTTACCGCCTGTTGACCGAGGATCTCAGCGGTCATGATTTGAGACCACCAATAAACAGTATCCTGGGCGTCACGCGGTACACGCTCGAACCAGGTACGAGCGGAGTCGAATAAAACGGGATTGCTCTCCAACTCGGCCATGCGATAGAAACACCAGCCGCGACGGTAAGCACATTTATCCTGCAAGGTCGGATAATGAGCGGAAAGACCGGATGGATTGTTGGGAGCCAGCAGGCGATACATACGCAGGTACAGATGGGCCACACGAGCGAATTGATCGCTGTCGTTTCTGGTCAGGGCCGAATCATAAGTCTGCCGTGCCGCCAGAAGAGTGTCCACCGGCTTGATGTTACTTTGAGGCTGTTCCTGTGCCGTAACCGTGACGGTCATGGTCAGGAGAATAATAGTAATGCCGAAAAGTATTGTCCGTGCTCTTGTCATCAAAAGCTCCCAATAAGCGTTATCATCGAGACGCTCGACTCAGTTTACCACCTGGATCGAAGGTCGCCAGTGACCGTAGTCGTCTCGGTAGCTGCGAATGAAACACAGAAGGTTGCCGATCCCGCGATCGCAGCCTTCCCAACCGGAAGGGATTTCCACCAGTCCGCTTCGGTCGATCAATACTCGCTGTCCGATAGGATCGAAAACATACCGGATCCAGCCGTAATAGCAGGGGTCCTTGAACTTCCAATTACTCAGAACGAAATCCTCGATTTCGAAAAATGAGCCCCAGTTTTGTAAATCGTTGCCGTTGAGCAATTCAACTTTGTCCACCATCGCCAGTTGATCGACATATATCCTGAATTCAACCGTTTGATTGTTCGCGGTCGACAGCCAGCCTCGGAAGTTAAAACGGCGGCTGTTCTCCTGGTCGATCTGGAATGTACATTCTCCGCCCGGTGTTAAGACGATCCCTGCCAGACCGCCGGTGTAGGTTGTGTCGCTTCCGAATTCGGGCTGACAACTGGATACTGTCTCGGGAAGTTTCTGCTCGCATCCTATCCCACCGAGAAGCAACAAGCCTAAAATGATTACGACCGGGAGTATCCCGTTTGTTTTATTCTTAAGGGTTACCATGACAGCCTGACCTCGTCATTTTGGCCTTCATCGATCCGATCAAGACTGATATCCTGTGGAAAACCCTCCTGCAGGCAGACGTGGAAACTATGCTGTATGCCCAAAGTGTCACGGCTGTTGGCCTGCGCCACCATGGCATCGAATTGTTTCTCCAGATTGATCACTGTGCTCAGATCGACATCGGGCGGACAGCGCAGAACGGCTGTTATCTCTTTCTTCAGACAGTTGGAACCATCGATCAATTCTTCGAGTCGTTCCGAAAGCCCGAGCGAGTCACTCAGGCCGTATGAGCTGTTACCGATTGTGCGGTTCCAGTTGGAACGCCAATCCATTTGCAGGAAGGTAAGATTGTCGATCCAGAGGAGGGAATCCCCGGCCTTAAGCTGGATCAACAACTGTGCGCGGCCATAGTCGGTTTTGGGTACCCGGTTCATTTTACCGAGCTCTTCCTCGAACTGTTGTCCCGTACCGCCCGAGGTCAGCACCAGGAAGAACAACAGAATAATGAAAAACAGGTCCATGAGAGGGAAGAGCATCCATTTGCGTCGTTCTCGACGATGTCTGAGTGCGGAACTCATATTTGCCCTTCCTCACCGGTGCCGTAGGCGACCAGGCTGACGTTCTCGATGTAAGGATACCTTTGGGAACAAGCCTCAAAGATGTAATTGATGATCCGCATCTTGGTATCCGGATGAGCTCGCACTCGGATTTTTCCGGGAAGTCCTTCGCGACCTTCCTCAACATGGTAGGCATACTCGGTCAGACAGGAATCGATATAACGTCCTGCCGGTGTTGTCGCGAATTCCTCCATCGACATGGCCGCCAGACTACTGTTCGGCTGGAATGAAATGGTGTCTCTGGTTTCGAATGGAGCGTTGAGCACCCGCAACAACATGTGATCGTTCTCACTGCCTTGGGTTATGTCCGGAGCGGGTTCGATTGCCAGGGTCAGATAGGGGAAGGGAGGTACTGTCGTAGGCACCTGTTCCTCCGAGGTCGTACCGACAAATACCGCAATTACCACGCCGAAAACGATGAGCAGAAATATGATGTCGATCAAACCGACAATTTCCCACTCTTTGGCAGTCATTGGTTTTTGCAGAGGCATCGACTTATCCCTATTGACCGGTTACATTCTTGTTCTCGACAGCCGGTTTCACATCGTTGCCCGGCTGTATTTTAATGGTATCCCACACGTCGGCGCCGAAACTGGTCCAGACCGAGTAAATGCGGTCCAGTTTATAGCTGTAGTAGTAGTAATGGATCATGAACAAAATACCACAGACCAAACCGAAAATAGTCGTCCAGAGCGCCTCGTAAATCCCGCCGCCCAGTTTCTGCATAATCTGTGTCGCTCTGATTCCTCCATGACTGATCTCCATGAAGGCTGAACTGATACCGGTGACGGTACCGAATAGCCCAAGCAATGGAGCGGTAGCGCCGAGCGCCCAGAGGACATCGAGGAGACTTCGTTTGCGTAAGTCTTCATATTCGGCCGAAACACGCAAATCGATGGCATCGTCGAGATTTTGCTTGCTGTTGATCGCATTCGAGAGCGAATGCACCAGCTTGACCGAGGGGATATCATCGGTTTTCCGTTTATTACTAGCTGCTATTTCGAGGAAAGAAGGGACACGGTCGGCGATGGAACGGAGAACGCGCCCGTGGAAAGCCGAGCGGGACAGATGATTGACGATAGCATTTTTATACGGCTCTCGGTAAGCCGGATTGTCCAGTCGTTTTGCTTCGTTATCGGCAACTGTTTGGCATTCATTGTATCCTGAGATGTCGCGGTTAACCACGAACAATCGTGTGGAACGGAACAGCCACCAGGTGCGGGGGAGCAAGAGCACACAGCCGATGAAAAGAAACAACACGAGAGCATCGAACGCACGGCGGCCGAGAAATCCCGATTTGTTTAGTACATCGAGCGGATCGTTCCACCCGGCTCTGGAGAACAACCAAAAAACGATAGCAGCCGGGGTATAACGGTCGGGGGGGATGAACTCCCGTCCCAGCTTACGGAAAGGTTCACTCTTGTATACGCTGTCACCCCAATAAACCAGCACCTGAATGTAATGGTAGTCAAGGTCGCGATCTATTCCGCTGCTGATTGTGAACTTCGTAGCCGTATCACCGGCATTGAATACTTGATAGTTGGCCGGGTTGGTGAAAGTGCTGTCGGTGGTCGAGTAAAGAACCTCGGAATGGTCGATATAGCTCAAATCCAGCTGTGCTGAATCACCGTCGAGTACCGTCTGCACCTTCCATTTCACTATCAATTGATCTCGTGTGTCGCCGTCATCGTTGATTTCGGCAAAATGTACATCGCTTATACAGACAGCGATATCCGGGTGTGTACCGGTAATATCTCCCTGGGTGAGAGCCGTCCCGGCGATTGCCAACACGATCCCTGCCATAACCAGATTTAACAGGGCTGACTTTTTTTGTAATGTAGTCTTCATCTGTCCTCCGAACAGTCTGTTCATATCCTTTCCCGAATCCTCAGCGACGAAGCTTTTGTATGAGTCTTTGCATCAATTCCGTCGTTTCCGCATAGCCACACGCATCCTTGTCCGAATAGAAACGGCAGACCGATGCGACCGCACGTAAAGCTTCCTCCTCGCGGCCGAGTTCCATGAGCACACGCGCCGACCAGAGCTGAGCGTCATCGGCCAGCTCCATGTCGGTATATACTTTATATCTGGGGTATTCGCTGTCGAGAGCGAGATGATACCCCTCCGTCATTTTCTTCAATACGGCCAGAGTCCGTTCCAGGGCCGAATTATCAGTCGATCCCATGACCTGACACTCAGCCAGCTTCAGGTGTGACAGGTCGGTTAAGGTGCTGTTCTTCCCCGATAGCCCGGACACTGACGCAAAATACCCGGCGGCTTCATCGTACTTGCCCTGCATGGATAGCGCCGTACCCAGCAGGAACTGTGATTCATCCGTAACGTCGGCGAGTTTCAACAGCCGTTCGGCGTTAGTCAGAGCGTCAGAGGTGTCTCGTTGTCCCGCAACCGCACCGATAATCAACCATGATTCACCGCAGGCCAGAATGTTATGGGAGCCCATCTGTGCTTCGGTATGCTCGTTTTTTGACCTTGCCTTGTCGTATTCTCTGACCGCTTCCTGAGCTTTGTTATGCGCTGTAGTTGAGTCATTTGTGTTCACAGCTTGTTGGAACAACTTCTGTGCATCTGCGGCTAATTCATACGCCAGCCCGTAGCCCTTGATCAGATCGTAGTAGCGCCGCTTGTTGGGGACATCTTCTTCAGTCGCGAGTTTAGTGGCGGCCTTGTCAATGATATCCATCGCAACGGGATAGTTGGCTACGACATGCAAGTGACGATTGCGTGAAGACAGGGTTGGATCACAGTCGTCATCGAAGAATCGGCTGTCGCGACGTTTGCCGAATTGAGCTGTCAAAGAGATGCGGAAATCATCATCGAGTCGATCATGGTGTCCCCAGGCGGCATCCAGTCGCAGATCGAATTTCTCCTTGCGCCAGGTGATGCCGGCTCCCAGGGCCGGTTCGACTTCATCGTCGCCGACTTTGTTAAGTCCGGCTCGAGGAGCGATTACCGCGTTATCGAGACGCCAGGCCAGTTCGAAACCGGCGAATACGCCGATACCGCGCTCAGCATCGAGAATCTTCTCGTAATCGTTTGCCAGCGTCAGGCCGAGGCTGTCGTTCCCGAAAAGTCCTTGTATCGCATAGCTCCAGCCGAAACGCAACGAGGTGGGGTAGTCGTCATCGACACCGCCGAAACCGACGCTTGGGGGAACTAAATTCTGAACGTTGATCCCGAGCCGCAACGGGATCAGGAATTTCAACGATGCGATATCCTTGATCAACGGCGGGCTCAACAGTTGCACCTGTGCCCCGAGGTCAAGACCAAAACCGAAATCCGAGTCGTCGCGATCCCCGGCGTCGCGAATGCCCTGGCTGATCATCTTGAAAGTCATACCCAATCCGAGCACACCCGCAGGACCGGTGAACTCACGGGCATAGCCAACCAGTAAAGCCTGCTGATAAAGCCCGAATTCACCGTCGCCGATTAAATTGTTGTTCTCATCACGCAAGTCGAATTCATCGGAGGAAAGATTGATCCCGGCGATTCCCCAGGCAGTTTCCGGACCGTACAGCCAGCCCAATCCGCCGGTCGCCGCGACGTTGGGGCGGGGAAGAGCAAAAGCTACGAAGTCGTAGGTGCTCAGCCCCATCGGTCGTGAGTACATGAAATACCCGTCGAGCTTTCGTGGTGCGCGAAGCAGCCCGGCGGCGTTGTAGAACAAACCTCCGGCGTCGTCCGACAGAGCGACATAGGCTCGCCCCATGCCAAGCGAACGAACCGAGACACCGTAACGAAGGAACTCACCGGCCTGCCCGGCGTCACCGTCTTCAGCCGATACCATCGGAATGAAAATAATACCGATCAGGAAGCTCAGTGTAAGAACAACCAGCGTCGGTCGTTTTATCATGTTGTTGAGCAGTGTGTGCCTTCCCATTATCGCACCACCGCAATCTTGATAGTGCCAATCTGCGATCCGTTCTGTTCCAGAACGCAGATATAACCTCCCCCGGCAACCGCTTCACCCCGGCCGTTATGCCCGTCCCAGCGAAAATTGGGATCACTTTCTCCGGATTTAATACCGGCCGTACCGGCCGGAACTGTTCGCTCGAGCACGAGATTGCCGAGCAGATCATATATCGAGATGGTGATGTCGGTATTGTCCTCGGCCAGGAAAACCAGCTGTGCCGATTGCCCTTCGTCGGGATTGAACGGATTCGGGAAACTGTGTGGTTTGTCAATCCTCAGGAATTTCGTTTGAGCGATCTCACTCCTGTTTTCGGCGCGATCTTCCAACCGGGCAAGAATAATCTTTTCATCGAAGCCTTCGCTGAGACGAAAAGTTACCGTTTCATTGAACGATGAGAGCGGCAATACCTGCGGATCGTATTGAAGACCTTCTTCCCAGACAATCGCCGCCTGCAATTCTCCGAATGGTCGCTCGATTCCTTCAAAACGCATTTGAATCACAGAGCCGGAACCGGATGTAGTCAACAGTACAATGGAAACGTCTTCGGGAGCAAACGGGTCAACTGTGATTTCCGCATGGTCGGTCAACAACGCTCCCCCGACCCAGGCCTGGAGATACAAACCCTGAGTCGAGTCTCCCGCGAAGGTATAAACCGTATCGAACGGCAAGGGTACATCGTGATATCTTCTACATGTATTGATACTGCCCGGATCAAGGCTGGTGCACAGATAAAGTGAATCGGCCCGTGATGCACCCGGAACGGCAACAGTCACGCCAACCGTGCGTGAGTCAACATACTCAGTGTCGTTGGGATCTAACCGATCATACAAGGTTAAACCGGCTTGTAGTCCCTTTTGCACTCGAACTGAATCGTACGGAGTTGACGTATAGATATTACCAACCCGGTCCTTTGCTTCAATCCTGAATACATAATAAGCGTTATCGTAATCGAAATCGAAAATCGCCGAATCAGCCAGCGCCGCCGCCCCGCCGCCGGTGCCTAGCGGCAAAGTATCGGTGTGTATTAACTCATCGGAAGGGGAGTCATACGCCGACCATATCAACGTAACTTCGTCCAGACCGGAGTAGTACGGTGTGTTCAGGTCGCTTGCACTCCAGTACAACATGACGCTGTCGACCGCATAGAGGCTGTCCAGTCGGGTGATGTCTATTGAAGCTGTGGGCGAAGTTCGGTCGAATCCAACAGAAATATCAGAATCGGAAGGTGTCAATTCGTTGCCCGGTCCGGTGGAATCCGGCCAGCCTGCAGGCCGGGCCAAATCCATCGCGCCGACTGCGAATTGATAAAAGTTGTCGCCGGTTGAGATAATAAGATTTGATAGATCGTATTCGAAATCCAATGTGCCGGGAGTGGGCCAGGACGTAAGCAAGCTCCAGGTCGTCATCCCCACGATACGGTAATAGAGGCCGACCGTATCGAGTCCGGCCGGTTCTTCGAGGCTGAAAGACGCGGTGAGGTTGCTGTTGTTCGTCATCTCCCCAACCGGCTGACCGTCTGCGAGCAGTTCTATTGTGCTAAGGATGGGTGGAGTTTGGTCCTGAACGGAGGCACGAGGCTCTGAGTATATCCGTGTGTTGACCCCTTTCACGGCAACCACGCGATACCAGATCGTATCCTCCGGCAGCAGGATCCCCTCGGCGTCCTCAGGTATACGGATGATCACCGTTTCTGAGAGGTCGATATTCTTAGCGGCATCCAGGAGAGGGGAGAAGGTTGCTTTGCGCGACCATTCTAAGAGAAATGCGCTGACATCACTGGAATCGATCCAACTCCCCGGGTGCCAGGTTACTATTTGATAGTCACCCTTGGTGTAGTCCGGGAGAGGTTCTACCTGGGGCAATTGGGCTATAGCGAAGTCCGCTGACACCGTCAGGATAAGCGTAAATATGAACAGCAGCTTTAGCAAGTTCTTCATCGAATCAACACCATCTTCTTGTTGATAGCCCCCAACCCGTATTCCAGTCGATAGAAATAAATTCCACTGGCAACCTGGCAACCTTCAGTATTCGTACCGTCCCAGGTGGCAATGTAATTACCGGCCGGTAATTCCTCGTCAACCAGACAGGTTACCGTCATGCCGAGAATGTTATATACTGTCAGATTTACGTGACAGCGTGACGGCAAGCCGAAAGGTATGTCGGTTACCGGGTTGAATGGATTGGGATAGTTTTGATCGAGAGTCCATGTGGTCGGGATCGGTGTGTTCTCATTCTCTGTAACATCCGTCGCAATGGTCCATGCACTGTCGGTCCAACCGCTCTCGTTGATACCGCGGATTGCTTTAATGCGGTAATAGACCGTTGTGATGGAAGGATCCCAGGCGTTAGGGAACGTGAAACTGGTATCCGTACCGGGTACGACTCCGAAGTTGCCGGCCTCTTCCGGGATACCCAACGAGAAATGGTTCGGGTGCGAAGCGGCCTCCAGTCGGAAGCTGTCGGCGGGTAAGGCATCATTGTGGTGCCAGAAAACCGTCAACTTGCGAGAACTTACACTCAGGCTGTCCGACAGAACACTCGGGCATGTAAGCACCTCCAGACAGACCTCATTATTGTCCACCGTTTGCTCGTTGCCGACCGAATCGACCGCCTGAATACGATAGTTGTAGTCACAATTGGAGGCATTCCCGACGCGGACACCGTCGATAAATACCGTATCCTCCGTTATGGCATACAGGTGGAACTCGCTCCGATCGGGATCGGTCCGATAGATATTGTAATGTTGCAGTCCGCTGCCGCCGCGATCGGCTACCTGCGGCCAGGTGAGGTAGACGGCGATTGAATCCTCATCGGGAGTTATCACTGCCCGCGAACTGTCAAGCGACAAATTCGTTACTGCTTCCGGCGGACGGGCGTCAAGGAAAGCACTCACCGTATCCGTGAAATAATCGGTTGACCACAACGATGCGGACTGATGACCGAACCGATCGATCCCCCGGATTCTGAAATAAAGCATGTTGTTATCGTTGTTGACGCCGGTTGGCCCCAAATTGACCGTGAGAGGAGTATCAAGAGCGGCTGCTCGTGTCTCCAGCATCGGTAAGGCATCGAATCCCGGCCAGAGACTGACTTGGATTACCACGGAATCAGCACCGTAAGTGAAATTCTGGGCCGGGGCGTAGTTTTCGTCGAGCCAATACCAGCGAAAAGTCAACGACGAGGCATTGAAATATCGGGGTGAGATCGGAACGACTTGCGGTGTGTAGGCCCAAATCGGCTGTACCCGCGCCGTAGTCTCGACCGCATTACCGGGTTGGCTGAATTTATCGATTGCCCGAACCGTATAGCGGTAGTCCACGCCTTCGTTCAGGCCGCTGTCCATGAAGCCGTAGCTGGTTTGCAGATCATCGGCTGTGATCGTCGTGTCGAGACCGGTTCGGCTGACCCGAAATGAATCGATAAGACTCGGGCGCACGAAATCCCAACTCACATATATGCTTGCGGCACTCGTTCCGATCAAATCGGGATCGAGCGGTTGCGGTACCGTCGTGAGAGCTTGCGGTGATGCCGGGAGTGTCATATAAGGAACGGTGCAGGGTTGCGACCAGGCCGTCTCCATAATAGAGTCCGTCGCGTTTTCAATCAAGTCAGCCTCGCGTTCGTATTCCTGCACGCGGAAAACATAGCGGCCGGTATCATTGACGGCGCTGAGATTCGGAAGAGTATAGAAAGACCGCATATAGTTGCTGTCCAACCAGACCTCAGGATCGGCATCTTCTCTGAGATAGGTTATTTCAATCCGGTTGCCCCAGCTTTCGGCCAGGTTGGGTGTAGGGCGAGTCCAGAAAATCTTGATACTGTCGGCCCCGGTGATGGTGCTGTCGATAACCGGCGCACGATTACAGAAGGCCGAATCGATCGGCAGCTTGAGCGGTGCTTCGCGGCCGACCCAGTTGACCGGAACCACGCAATAGACGTACCACTCGTAAGTGGTCAAAGGACCTGCGTCGTAGTGGTCGGTGTAGTCGGAACTATCAAACGGCACCGCCGATTGTGTCGTAACCGAGAGCCAGACATCGGGGGTATTTCTTCGAAATATATGGTAGGCGTATATGTCCGGCCGGTCAGGTTTTTCCCAGTTGACATAGATATTGCCAAGGTAGGACTCAGTCGCATGCTGGTTCGTGACAGTGAGATCAGCCAATTGAGGCGGATCAACCGCCCAGATCGTAACCATTTGGTCGGCCGACCAGCGACTGCGGGTGCTGTCGTTGAACACCGTCTGGATGCGCACACGCACGCGAGAAGAGTCCTCTTCGGTGTCAATCTCAATATCATCCGTTGTCAGATCATCGATAGCGACATCGTTGCCGTTCCATTGTAAATTATAGCGAGCGGCATTAGTTGTATCGTTGAGAACATTCCAATATGCCCAGAAAGTGGACTGACCGCGATAGCAGCGTCCATCTACGATCGTATCGCAACTGAGTGAAATGAGTTCCGGAGGAAGATGCGGGAAGTCATCGCCGGTCCAACTAGTGGTTGTGCGGTAGTTACCCGCTTTGTCCTTCGACAGAATGCGATAATAATAACGAGTCCGAACCAGACCGTCGACATCCCAATAATAATCACGATACACGACCTGATCCCCGGGAACGGAATCGACTGGAGCGCCCCAGTTTCCAGCCGTCGTTGAGCGGTACACATAATACCAGTCGAGTCCGCTGACCGCTTCAAAAGCCGCATCCCAGGTTACGAGCATGGCCGCGCTGTCGACACCCTCTATATAAGGATTGGGCGTGACCGCCAGGTTGGATATATCTCCGGGCGGAAACGGGTCCATCACCACCGACAGTGCGTCGGACCAGTCGCTTTCATGACCTAGCTTATCTTTGGCCTTACAACGCACGTAATAGGTATGGCCGTTGACATAGGCCGAGTCGTGGTCGGGGGGAAGCATGCTCAGTGTCCGCGAAATGGACGAGGGCGTGTAGGTTATCCATCCGGTGGTAAAAAAGCTCCAGGCGGAGTCGCCGGTCGTAAAATACTTCAGGCTGTCGCGAGCGATCTCAAACCTGATTGAATCGGCTTTTTCGGCTGGTGCGACGGCGTTGGAGGCTCCCGTCATCTCTATATTGAGTCCCTTGATAAAGCGAGTGGAACCGTTGTCGTAATCATAACCGACTGTCAGAGTTGGAGTGGGAGGCGCTGAAGAATCAGGCATGACGCCGGCTGTGGCTCGACCGCCGCGCCGGTTGCCGACGGCATCGATGGCGATCATTTCATAGAAAGTGGTAACGCCCTCAATCAGTCCGACGTCGCCGGCCAGTGTTTCCTGGTAGAGATAAGTATTGTCCGGGGAAGTGTCGCTGACAGTGTCGATCACGGACCAATCGTTCGATCCGATTTTTCGCTGAAGCTCATACTCCACAACACCGCTGATCGCATCGACAGCTCCAAGCCAGTCAACTGAGACCACGCCCCCGTAAGAGGCTCGGGCCCGAACCGGTCCGGCGCCGGTAGAATCAAACTTAACGCTATCGGGAGGGCTGTTGTCCAGCGTCGTGAAAACGGTGTCGGAAAAGCTTGTATCGGCAAGATCCGGGCAATAGGCTTTGGCAAAAAAGCCGTAGGTGTGTCCATCGAGGAGATTCTCAAACACTACCGCCGTAGTATCAACCGCCTGACTCAGCAACTTGTCCGGATTGTAGCAACCCCTGATGATGCCATCGGCCTGATCGAAATAGCAAACCTCGGTCAGGTCGGCGTTTTCCGCCGGGATCATCTGAACAGTGACTGCCGTCCCCGACTGGTAGGTCGGAAGTGAGCCGACTTCGGGTATATCACAGATCTGCGCCTGAACGATAGATGCTGATAACCAGAGTCCAATGAATAACGCCGGAAGCAACAACCGGCGATAGAATTCTCTATAGATCATTACGAAACTGGATGCCTCCTCCCGTGTGATTTCATCAACTTGGCGGGTTATAAAAGTAAGACATATACATTAGCTCGGAGTTGCCCTCTCAATGCTCTCCCAGTACCATATAATCCCTGCATTGGGGAATGCTCTCTTCCAAAGTTGCGCGATCCTCATGTCCCCATTGGAAACGTTCGATAAATAAAACGTGTATCGTGCGATCTGTCAACGGGAAAATGGCGCTACTCGGTTCGCATTCCGTTTTATACACGTCTTAGCTTCTCAATAAACGGCTTTATCTCCTCTCCGTTGGTCTCTTTGCGGTTGACGGATACAGTCATCGCATCCTATCATGTATACCTGTTACCGTCCAAAACCGGGATAATTCAATGCGATGCTATGAAATGTTCGAACATACCGCCGATATCGGTTTCATCGCACGCGGGGCTACTCTGGATGAGGCGTTCTCGTGTGCCGCCGTCGCGCTTTGGGATGTTATCACCGGGGAGATGGAATGCGCCGACTCCGATCACATTGTCTTCGAAATCGAATCGGTGGATCGTGAGGGCCTCCTGGTCGGTTTCTTATCACAATTGTTGTTCCTCTTCGAAACGGAGCGGTTCGTTGGACAAAGAGCCAAGGTTCAACTGGTTGGCGATACCGGACTCAGGGCGGAAGTAATGGGGGAGAGGCTCACCGAATCGACTAATATAGAGGGTTATCATGTCAAGGGTGTTTCGTATCACATGATGGAGATAGCTGAGGCGACCGACGACAATCAGGCCCATGTGAAGGTTGTGCTCGATGTGTAGTCCTCTTATGCAGGTGAAAGGTGGCTGTAATGGGCTGGAAAGGTCCGCTCCAACAGATTGACTCGTGCCGCTGGGAAATTTCCCAGTCTTATCGCAGTCCCGCCATGGAGAAAGCCGGGGTGTCGATGCAGGCTCCCGGAATGATCTACGCCGGTGCGAAAATGATCCCGGCGATTACCCGCGATGATTCTCCCGAGCAGGTAGTCAACGTGGCCACCCTGCCCGGGATTGTCGGTTATTCCATGGCTATGCCGGATATCCACCACGGCTATGGTTTCCCGATCGGCGGCGTAGCGGCGTTCGATGCGAGGACCGGGATCATTTCGCCGGGAGGAGTCGGGTATGATATCAACTGCGGTGTGCGGTTGATCCGTTCGGATCTGTCGCTTTCCGATATCCGCTCTCGCATTGCCGCTTTGACCGACAAGCTGTTCGAGAATATCCCCACCGGAGTTGGTTCAACCGGCCGCTTGCGGTTGTCTCCGGCGCAGGTCGACGAGGTGCTCGCCTCAGGGGCGCGTTGGGCGGTCGAACACGGGTACGGTCTTCCCGAGGATCTGACCGTGACCGAGGAATCCGGCAGTTTCTCCGGCGCCGATCCCGAACTGGTGAGCGCCGCCGCAAAAAAACGGGGCGGGCCGCAACTGGGAACGCTCGGGGCCGGCAACCATTTCATTGAGGTCCAGACAGTCGACCGAATTTATGAGCCTGAAGCGGCTCGGGTGTTCGGTCTCAGCCACGAGGGACAGGTGCTGGTGATGATTCATACCGGTTCGCGGGGCTGCGGCCATCAGATATGCACCGATTATCTGGAATTGATGCGTCGAGCCTCGAAGAAATACCACATGCCTTTGGTGGACAGGGAATTAACCTCGGCGCCCGCCGATTCGGACGAGGCCCGGCAGTATTTCACGGCCATGAAGTGCGGGGCCAATTTCGCCTGGGCCAACCGCCAGGTGATCACTCATTGGGTGCGAGAGTCGTTCGAGGCGGTATTCGGCGACCAGGCTGAAAATCTATGTTTGCGGCAGGTATATGATATCGCTCACAATATCGCCAAGCTAGAAACGCATATATATGAGGGCGTCGAGCGGCAGGTGTACGTTCATCGCAAAGGAGCCACCCGAGCGTTCGGGCCGGGTCATAAGGATATTCCGGAGCCTTATCGGACTATCGGACAGCCGGTAATTATCCCGGGGGATATGGGCTCGGCCAGCTATCTGCTGGCCGGCACCGAAACCGCCATGAAAGAGACTTTCGGCTCGACCTGTCACGGAGCGGGGCGCGCCATGTCGCGGCAGGCGGCAATCAAACGACTACCGCACGGCCAGGTGGCTGCAGAAATACGCGACAAAGGTATCTACTTGCGAGCCAAGAACCAACGCCTGATATCTGAAGAAGCGCCTGAAGCTTATAAAGATATCGACGAGGTCGTAGAGGTAGCCTGCCGGTCGGGTATAGCCCGCCGGGTGGCGCGCATGCGTCCGCTTGGTGTAATTAAGGGCTGAGTTTTAGAGCGCTCGGATCAGCTAATTTCCTCGGCGACTTGCTCGAGTCTTTTCCGAGCCTCGAACCAGTCATTCTGATCACCGCCGTCGGTCCGTCCCCGTGATTCATATATAGAGTGCGCGAGGCGCTGGAGGAGCGGCTCGGCGGACGAGATATCGGCCTTGCCGGTCAGTTCCATTGCCAGGGTCGCTCCATTTTCGGCGACGACTTCTAATTTCCGGTCCGTTCCGGAAGCATCCTGTTGAAGGATAATCTCTTCGGGCTTAATCACTTTAGCCAGCAGTTCGGCCGGCTGGTCGGCACGGTCACATCCGGCATAAAGCCCCAATCCTTCGATTTTCCGACCCTTCTTGAGCAAACGTACCCCAATAAAAAGGGCTTCGGCGACTCCCTTTTTGCGCGGGTCGCCCGCTTTAACCATACGGAACCGGTTCCGATCGTTGAATTCTCGGCAGAAACCGGCCCAATCCTTGCGCCTGATATTCCTGGTCATAATGACCTCCTTGTTACGGTGCCAGGCACCGAATCTTCTATACTTATACAATCGACTGCCGGGTTCGGAATCTAAATCCCTCATGATCCCGGTCCGGAGTATATATACGCCGCCGGTTAGCAGAGTATTTGACCGATGTTAAGAGTATATTGGAACTACTCCGACGGTTTCCCCGGCCAATGCGCCGATCCCTCCGGGACATCCGACATTCCCGCTATCCGCGGCGGAGACAAATCCTCCTCCACGACGTGTTGAAAGGCCTGCCTTTCGCGTGGCGGGCGGCCTGGTGTCGCCCGATTGGGGGCTGAATACCCTGGGCGAACGGTCTTTGCCGTAGGCCGTTATTTCCGGGCCAGCAGCACCAGTCTTCGTGCTTTATGGTCGTAGGACTCCCCGTCCAGGTTGCCGTAGCATACGGCTTCCGAAGCTCCGGCGTCCTTGAAGAGCCGGATATATTCGCTCGCGGCGTACAAACGGTGGGAGATGGCGTGATGGTAGATTTTGTCGTCGCGAATCAACATCCAGCGGTTTTCGATCCAGCCCCAGTTTTGAGTAACCCAGCGCTCTTCGATAACGGTGGTGTTGCCGATCCGTTCCCATGATCGGGGTTGGAAAATACGAGCGAGGATCTCTTTGCCCATCGAATCGAGTATGAGCGCACCGCCCGGCTTGAGCGACGCCATAATCTGACCGGCGACCTGGGTGTCGTCGGTAGCGTCCTCGAAATACCCGAACGAGGTAAACATGTTCAGGACCAGGTCGAATTCGTTCGGCCGTACGAACTCGCGCATGTCGGACTCGATAAACTCGATATCGACACCGGCCTCATCAGCCGAACGATGAGCCCGCTCGAGATAACGTTTAGTGCGGTCGACTGCGGTTACTTTGAAACCGCGCCGGGCAAACTCGATGGAATGCCGCCCGATACCACAGCAGAGGTCGAGCACTCGCGCCCCGGGTAGGACTTCGGTCAGGGCGATAATCTTCGCCGCCTCATCGGTGGCAGCCTCAACCCGGTCAGGATTGAAAAAGACCTCCTCGTAGAGTTCCCAGAACTCATCCTGTTCGTGCCAATCTTTCTCTTCATTCATGGTTATTATATTCCCCGTATTGACAAAGGCGAGCGGTGTGCTCGCTCGCCTAAATCTATGCTGTTAAAAACTCCGGATGCAAGTACGATTATACCTGCGGCGGCTCCATACCGTTTTCTTCCCAGTCCTCCTTAGCCGGACCATAGGTTCCGGGGACGCGCACGCCGGCCTGGCGCATCAGCACGGTCATCTGGCCGCGATGGTGAATCTGGTGTTCGATACAAGCCTTGAGGCCGAAGGTCCGTTTCCAGCGCTCGCCGTACATGTCCACTTCGGTCTGGAGGGTGTCGTCGTCCCAATCCAGCTTGATGCGGTCGATCAGTTCTTTGGAGACCTTCAGATAGGCGTCGGTGATCTCTTTGGCCGTAGCCGGGACCGGGGCGTCCTCTTTGACCGAGTCGAGCGGAATGCCCATCTTGTCGGCCATTTCGGGAATGGTGGTGACGATATGCCAGGCAATGCGACCGAGCGTGCGGTGGCCGTCGACCACCGGCTGACTCAGGGAAGTATCGGTGAGAGCGTTCAGCATCTTCAATGTCGAGGTGGACTCGTGATTCCAGTCTTCCTCGAACTCTTTGAGAGTAGTAAACATCGGTCAACTCCGTTAAAGTAATAAATTAACTTATGTCATTCTTTGTGAGCGAGCGCCCGGTCAATTGCCTTGATCGTCTCGGCGGTCAACTCGATCTCGGAGGCTTTGACATTGTCAAGCACGTGCTCGACTTTGGTGGCGCCGGTTATGGCGCAGGAAACTTGATCGAGGCGCAGGACCCAGGCCAGGGCGAGCTGACTGAGGCTGACGCCGAGGTCCCGGGCGACCGCCTCCAGGCGATTGACGCGCTCGATATTCTCCGGCTTCAGGTCCTCTTTGAGCCATTCCGAAGTCGCCCCCCGGGATCCCTCGGGAGCGCCGTTGCGGTATTTGCCGGTCAACAGGCCCTGGGCGAGTGGCGACCAGACCGTCAGACCCAGGCCGTAATGCTCGCAGGTGCCAAGAACGTCTTCTTCGATGTGCCGGTCAATCACATTATAGCGGGGCTGCTCGACAATCGGGCGATAGGCCCCGAAGCGGTCGGCCAGGCCGACGGCCCGTTCGATCTGGGCCGAGCTCCAGACGGAGGTGCCCCAGTAGAGAATTTTCCCCTGGCGGATCAGGTCGTCTATGGCGCGGACGGTTTCTTCGACCTCGGTATGCGGGTCGAAGCGATGGCAGAAATAGATATCGAGATAGTCGGTGCCTATCCGCCGGAGCGATTTTTCGACCGATTCCATGATATGTTTGCGGCTGAGGCCGCGGTCGTTGACGTTTTTGGACATGGGCCAGAAGAGCTTGGAGGAGATCACGAGGTCGGAGCGTTGGCGGCCCTGGATCGCCTGGCCGATTTGCTCCTCGGCCGCGCCTTTGGAGTAGATGTCGGCGATGTCGATGAAGTTGACGCCGTGGTCGATCGCGGCCGCGACGATGTCGGTCGTCGTTTCCTGCTGGACCGTGCCGCCGTAGGTCAGCCAGGCGCCGAGGGAGATTTCGGAGATTTTGAGACCGCTTTTACCGATGCGGCGATATTTCATTATGTGCTCCTGTCGAGTTTTCCATCGGATCGAGCCTTCGACAGGATCGAGTCTTCAATAGGATCGAGGCATCGACAGGATGGAAGGTTGATCTATTTTACAACATAACACCGCCGACCGCAACCGGGTTCAGAGGAGTCTTTGTCCCAGCCTCGCCGTGCCCGCGCCGCCGTTTGCACCGCCTTTGATTCCCCGTATTGTATTCCCCCGATGGAGTTATGGCGAATTGGGTTCGTTTTGTTATTTTTTGTTTTGGAGCAGTTCATTTTCCCGAGAATGCCAACGCACGGTTTCTACGCTGTCTTTACTACTGAGCGCGAATGAAGAAATTGCATTGAATATGTGGGGAATTGGGAGGGTAATACTGGCAAGAGATTGGTTACGCTTGACCGAGATAGGAGAGGGGGGTATTATGGGTGCTGAATCAAGGAGATTGCAAGTGGGGTAGTCAGGAACAATGTGTAGCGAATCAAATACAGGTGAGTTGCGCCGTTTGCTTCATTACCCGATTACACTTCCCCCAAAACATACAACAATTAACGAAGGAACACTATATGGCACGGTTTGTTGGTATGTACACAGAAGACATCTACGGTGCCGCCAAAGCGTGGAAAGATAAATGCCTTCTAAGTAACGGTTCTCTTCTCTGGGATGGCGAGCAAGTTTGGACAAGAGATAATCTAAGTGATTTCAAAAGGAGGTTTGTTGAGCAACCGGACACATCAGGAGAGAACTTCGCTGTTAAGTTCAAGAAGCAATTGGAAGGTGGCGTCCCCAATCTCTACAGGTTGGCAATAGAGGTTCTCTATGTTCATTTTCTTTTCACCGATGCCATTCTTGGTCCCACCAAACTGGAGTGGCTGAAGAAAATCGCCGGATGGCATTCTGATCTTACCCTGCCAACAGATAAACCGCTGCTGAAGGCACTGAACGGTGGAATCGCAAATCCAGGTGGCGCCTACAACATGGGGCGTTGGGAAGAGATGTCGGCTATCACACTAATAGCCCTCAATCTTCTGCAGCAGAATGAGTCCGAGCGCGTTGATACTCTGTCTGACCACAGGCAAACGAGAAACTTCATCGAGGATGTGTGTAAACGAGGTGAAGACAACTATAAGGGATTAGAGCATCTCTCAAGTGCGCAAACGCCATCAATTCTACTTCACCTGCTGTTTCCTGACTACTACGAGCGAATGGCAAGTTCAAGCCATAAAGAATCTATCCTGATCGCGTTTTCCGGACTTATTGAGGAGGAGCCAGAAGCGCATGTGGACGATAGGCTGTATGCCTTGAGGCAGATGTTACAAGGTCTATTGGGAAAGGATCCTCAAGCTCTGGATTTCTATAAATCCCCGCTATCTGAGGTCTGGTGGACAAAGTCTGCTCTGCCAACCGAGCTTGATCCTATTTTAGGACTCAAAAGCAAGAAACAGATTGTATTCTATGGTCCCCCTGGTACGGGGAAGACATTTGGAGCACGAGAACTATCTGAGAAACTGATTCGGCAGGGTATTTTAGGTAAATGGGGTGCCGCGAAGTATTTCCAAAACTACGAGGAAGTGAAGCAGCTCTGTGCTGAGAGATACAAAAAGGTTCAGTTTCATCCAGCCTTTGGATACGAGGACTTCATCCGTGGGATGCAACTAACTGATGGTGGCAAGACCGAATATCGAAACGGTGTTCTTCTAGATATCTTAGAGAAACTCTTAAGTGAGACAAATGACGAGCAGGACTTGCCATTTGTACTGATCCTGGATGAAATGAATAGAGCGGATCTGAGCCGAGTATTGGGTGAGTGCTTTTCTCTCATTGAGGACCGTGGCCAATCCCTGATCCTAGCTGGATCTGACAGCAAACCGGTCACTCTTCCGAAAAACCTCTTTATCATTGGCACCATGAACCTGATCGATCAGTCGCTGGAGCAAGTTGATTTCGCCCTGCGACGCAGGTTCATCTGGTTTCTTAAGGACTACTCATCCGATGAGTTTATTAGCATCTGCGAGTATCGGTGGAGGAAGATTATTGAAGCCAAACAGGTTTTGCCGAGGTGGTCCTTCGATTTTCTCGCCCCGGAGTTTCACATGCTGGCCGAGCGCGCCACCATGATCAACAGCATGATTAGGGAATATCATGACTTGGGAGATCAGTATGAGATAGGGCACACGTATTTCGCTGACATTGTAGACCTGTTGAAATTGAAAATTGCACACAGGAAACAGAAAGGGAAGATGCTTTTCACTATGAAGGGCGAATGGCATGTGCCGGTTCAGCAACTCTGGACACACTCCTTGAAGCCGCTGTTGAACCAGTATCTCTCAGGAACAGATCCGAACGACCGGGATGAATTTCTTAAGAGAGTTGAAGATGTTTTAAGAACAGGCACAGATAAATGAGCAACTCGACTCACATATTTGCTGAAGACTGTTCACCAATAACCGATATCAAATCAGGTAGTGAGGAAGACCAGTGGCTCCGCGATGTTTGTGCTGCTACTGACGCCACTGAGTTGACCATTAGGCTCAGCGAACATCTTGATGATGAGCCGGAACCACTAGCGTACTTCGATTCCTTGAACAAACTATGGTACGCGGGTCGATATGTCGGCGAGATTAGTTATAAGGGGAGAACTCTGCAAATAGTACCTCGGTTTGGTATGCCGACTTTGAAGAGGTGGCTTTCACGAATATGGGGCATCAAGCTTCTTCCCATGGATGGTGAGATAACTCGCGGTGATACTTGGCTGTGGTTGCTATTAGCCTATCTTTGGTCGACTCGCCTAATCTCTTCTGCACGCCATGGTTTGCCTACCGCAAGGGTCCAGAGAATATCCCAAGGCCGATTGGTGCGGGGGCGGTTGAGGGTGCGAGACACCAGTCTCGAGATCGCTCGTAGGTCGGGTGTTGTTGTCAGCACCTACCGAGAGAGATCTGTCGATCCTGCGATCTCCAGCATACTGGTTGCAGCGCATGACATCATAGAAGCAAACCTGCGGAGATTTAGCAACAAATCAAGATGGTTGACGGTGCGAGCGCAAGATATCATCACTCGATTGAAATCGTTTGTGAGTCCGTCTGATCTCAGGTTGGTACGTACCAGGGACCAGAAGATTCATTTTTCCCCTATTACCGAGTTGTACCGACCCATTGTGGAATTGTCCAAGAAAATTGTCAAGCATCAGCCAATCTCTGGGACTCGAATGGGTAAACACCAGGTCTACGGAGTGTTGCTCGACATCGCGGAGATTTGGGAGCACTATGTGTTTCACGAACTACGCACTCAGGCTCGATTCGCAGAGCACAAGGTGATACATACCGGTCGGGATGCAAAACCTGTCGGGAGTCTGCTTGGATCAAATAACACAGGTCTATCACTCGGCAGTTTATTCCCAGACATATGCATTAGCCACATTGGCTCTTCAGACCTGGATTACATTGTTGATGCCAAGTATAAACCTGTTGCAATGCCACTACCGTTTCGCTCGCGTCCCCAACGGGAAGATCTCTATCAGATGACATCATATATAGCTGCTCTTGGGAAGCCCGACGGGACAACAATAGGTTTGCTTGTCTACCCCGCTGAAGACGCATGTCAGCAAATGAGTGCATGGGTTGAAAGTGGGCCATGGTTTTACACGAGAGAGAGGTTTGGCAAGATCGAATTTCTCGGACTGAGTGTATACGAGAATGATGAATTGAGGGAAGCTAGTGCCAGTGGTACTACCACCAACTAGGTAATAGATAGGATGATCAGTCCAGTCCCCATCTGCCCGTCGGTACGGGCACTTATGGCGAGATTGTAGTGATTTGATAGCGTTGCTATGCGAAGTACATAGTTCCACTGGAAACCCAGGGCAAGCCCTGGGCCACCCTTGATAAGCAGTCTGGTCTGGCGGACGCCCTCGCACTCCCCGCTTGAATTGATCCACAAAATCGGTATATTGGGCCTGCCGCGGAAGGCGGCCGTATAAGGTGGGACAAGGTTGAGCCCTGGACTATGCGTCGCCGTGCGACACCCGTTCCGCCGCAGAGCGCCGGAACGAGAAGAGAAGATGGGCTCCTGCTTTCGCAGGAGCGACGTAATGTGAGACGTTGTTGTTGAAAGAAGAACGCGGACATATAGCAGACGAGGGGCAGACGGGGACGTCTGCCGCCCACGGAATCCCACCCGAGGGGTGGGGCACCGAGGGGGCGCCGAACGAGCCGTCGCGGCGTGAGGTCTGGCGCATGTTCGACCGGATCGCGCATCGCTATGACCTGCTCAACCGGCTGCTGTCCTTCGGGCGTGACGTTGCCTGGCGGCGCAAGCTCTCCGACATGGTTCCCGCGCAAAAGCCGCTTCATCTGCTTGATGTCGCCTGCGGGACGTGCGATCTCCTCCTAACCCTGACCCGCCGCAATCAGAACATCACGCGCGGAACCGGTCTCGATATGGCCGGAGAAATGCTCAAACTCGGCCAGGTCAAAATCGGGGCGGAAGGCCTGACGCGGATGCTCAACCTCGTCCACGGCGACGCCCAGAACATGCCGTTCGTAGACGACTGTTTCGACCTCGTCACGATCGCTTTCGGCGTCCGTAATTTCGCCGATCTTCGCAAAGGTCTCAGTGAAATGGCGCGAGTTCTTCGACCGGGCGGGCAGGTGATGATCCTCGAATTTTCGCTGCCGCGTAATCGTTTCATTCGCTGGAGCTATCTTTTGTACTTCAGACATATTCTCCCCTGGCTCGGCGGCGTCATTTCCGGCGACCGGGCCGCCTATCAATATCTCAATCGCACCGTCGAGACTTTTCCTTACGGCGAGGAGTTTTGCAAGCTGTTGACCGAGGTCGGTTTCGTGCAACCGAAAGCTCGCCCGCTCACGTTCGGGGTGGCCACGATCTACACCGCTACGGCGACGATCAAGGGAGGCAAGGAGTAAAATGGCCCGGGTCAAAACGCACCGTGGTTTGATCGAACAAGACTGTCTCGAACGCATCCGACAGGCGATAACGAAAACCGTCAACCAAACCAGTGCGTCGGTGATTCGAATATCGACCGATCTGCCGTTGCTGGATCCGCTGAGTGTCATGAATCAAGCGGCGGTCGGTGAGGCGCTGTACTGGTCGCGGCGCGGGGAACAACGTGAGACGGTCGGACTGGGGATTCTTCACGAAATCCAGGGGACCGGGCCGGTCGAGGCGAGTAAGCTGTTCGATCAAATGACGACGCTTCTGAAAGATGCCGACCCGACAATTCGCTTCTACGGCGGATTCAACTTCCTGGTCGGCGTTCCGGCGATGCGCCCGAGTCTGTGGCAGGGATTGCCGCAGTATCGTTTTGTCCTCCCAAGATTTGAGATCGTACGCACAGTCGAAGGATGCCGCCTGCATGTTAATCTGATACGGGAAGAGAGTTCGGCCGAGCGTGAACGAACACTCGAACAACTGGCTCTGTTGCGTTGGCCCGATGAGATGAATACCGATGATCTGCCGTCGTTACAAGAACGGATCGACCGTCCCGATTACGAGCAATGGCGGGCGATGATCGAAAAGGTCCTGCACGAGATCAAGGTGAATAAAGTGCAGAAGGTAGTCCTCGCACGTGAAGCGGAAATGCGTTTTAACGGTCCGCTCGCGATGAACGTCCTGCTGGGGCGACTGCGAGCGATTTCCAAGGACTGTTTCGGATTCGGATTGCAGTTCCGCAGCGGTGAGGCCTGGATCGGAGCCACACCGGAGAGAATTTTCTACCGTAACGGTCGCTCACTTCAGGTTGAGGCGGTGGCGGGGACGCGGCCGCGCGGTAGCGACAGTCGTCAGGATGAGCAGTTCGCGAGCAGTTTGCTGGTCGACGGCAAAGAACGCCGCGAGCACGAGTTAGTAGCGGATCATATCCGAACCGTCCTGAGACGGTTTTGCGGCTCGGTGGTGAACGATAATCCCTCGGGCGGCCCCGGGCCGGTAGTTATCAAGCAGGCGCGAGTGCAACATCTCAGTTCCCGTTTTTCCGGGGAGTTGAACGAGGGAGTAAGCGACGGCGAGTTGCTGTGCGCGTTGCATCCGACTCCGGCGGTCGGGGGGACACCGCGGGATGAGGCGGTGGCGATGATTCAGGCACTGGAGCCGTTCGATCGCGGCTGGTATGCCGGTCCGATCGGTACGGTGGGATCGCGTGCGGCCGAATTTGCGGTGGCGATTCGCTCCGGTTTGTTATGCGGATCGCGCCTGCGGCTCTACAGCGGCGCGGGGATCGTTGAGGGCTCTGTCCCCGAGTCAGAATGGGACGAGATCGAAAACAAGTTAAGCAGTTTCAAATCAGCTTTAGGCGAATTATGAACGAGGACGTTGCCCGGTTAAACCGCTGCCGCGCGGAACGGATAATCGCGGAGCTGCGCCGTATGGGCGTGCTCTGCTTCGTGGTTTCTCCGGGATCGCGCTCGACGCCGCTGGCGATGGCGGTAGCGCGGGCCAATGTTTCCAACGTAGTCCATTTCGATGAGCGCGGCGCGGCGTTTTTTGCTCTTGGCCATGCGCGCGCTACGGGACGACCGGCAGCGCTGATCTGTACTTCCGGCACAGCCGCAGCCAACTATTACCCGGCGGTGATCGAGGCGGCGATGGATAACGTCCCGATGATCCTGCTCACGGCCGACCGGCCGCCTGAGTTAGTGGGGACGGGGGCCAATCAGACGATTGACCAGACAGGGCTGTACGGGAAATATGTCATGCATGAAGTCGATTTGCCCTGCCCCGAGGATGATTCCGACGATGCGCAATTACCGGATAGAATAGTCGAGGCGGTGGCGAAGGCGGTCGCGTTCGACGGCGGACCGGTGCATATCAACTGCCGCTTCCGCAAACCGCTGTATCCCGAGCCGGGTGATTCGCCGGTTGAGTCTGTCCTGGTGAATTCAGCACAGAACCAACCGCAATGCGATGAAATAAAAACAGATTGTGATGCCGAGGAACTTGACTCTCGAAAGAGCAAAGCGCCGGATATACCTGAAACTCGGGATGCTATCGCCGAGTTGGTCGAGAAAATCAAGACCTCCCGGGAAGGTCTGATTGTGGCGGGCCGCCTGGAGAGCGAAGATGAGAGCGTGGAGGTGGTCCATCTGGCGATGCAAGCAGGATGGCTGATTTTCCCTGACATTTCCTCGGGCCTGAGGCTTGGCAGAGCAGCTCGTATGCCTTTTATTGGGACTTATTACGACCTCCATCTGAGCACCGGAAAGATGCCTGTGCCGGAGGAACTCACGGTGCTTTATTTAGGCGGACGCTATGTTTCAACCGCGTTGACCTCCTTTCTTAAGCGCGTCAAGAAGCTGGAAATGATCCACTTGCATCGCCGACCCGAGAAGACTGATCCGGACGGACTGGTGACGAAACACATTCATACGTCAGTCCTGGATGCTTGTGTGAAGCTAAGGGATTCGATGTCGAGACGGAAGTTGAGTTCGTGGGCCGAGTCTGTGTTCGCACAGAGCCGGAAGATTCGCGGGGCTTTCGAACGCACGGATCCGAGCACTCTGCCGTTTGGCGAGGCGTTGGCAATAAATGTGATAACGCAGATGCAGGCGCCGGAGGCGGTATTGTTTGTCGGTAACAGCATGCCGGTGCGAGATATGAATACCTTTGGCGCACCGACGCAGGTGTCTCCTTTGGTGGCGGTCAATCGCGGGGTGAGCGGCATCGACGGCAACCTGGCCACGGCGGCGGGATTTGCGACTGGGCACGACCGGCCGGTATGGGCGGTAGTCGGGGATTTGACCCTGCTGCACGATATAAATTCGCTGGCGTTGTATCGTAATCTGCCACAGCCTTCGATCGTGATCGTGCTGAACAACGGCGGCGGCGGGATTTTTGACCTGCTGCCGATCGCTCGCCATCAAGATGTGATCGACCGGTATTTTGCCGCTGCGCACGAGATGGATTTCTCCGGCGCGGCGACGCAGTTCGGACTGGCATATCATTCCGTGACGACGGCTGAGCAGTTGGTGACGACTCTAAGCGCGGCCATGAAGGAGAAGGGACCCTCGCTGGTGGAGGTGAAACTTGACCGCAAGCTGAGTCATAAGCGGCGTGAAGAGTTGATCGCTCGGGTGAGTGAGTGGCTTGATATGGATTGGCCGGAGTGAATTCATGGATTGTATTCATTATCAGGACAGCGGCAGCGAAAATTCCTGTCCGGTGATCTGTCTGCACGGTTTCCTGGGACGAGGGGATGATTTCGATTTTGCCGATTCGCTGACGGAACATTTGCGGTTGATCAAAATCGACCTGCCGGGGCACGGACAATCTCAGTGCGAAGAAGACGAGTTGTATCGCATGGAGCGAACGGCGCTGATGATTGTTTCGCTCATCGCGCAGTTGGGTCTGCACAAGCCGCATGTAATCGGTTATTCGATGGGGGGAAGGCTCGCGTTGTACCTGGCGGTGCATTACGCCGATAAGTTCGGGCGATTCGTGCTGGAGTCGACCTCACCCGGTCTGAAAACTGAAGAAGAACGTGCGGCCCGAGTCGAACATGATGAAACACTGGCGAAGCATCTGGAGTCGGAACCGCTGGAGAAGTTCCTCGATGACTGGTTCGCGCAGCCGCTGTTCGACGGTACGACCGCCGATGCCGATAAGCAGGCACTGCTCAAGCAGAAGCGCCTGGAGAACGATCCAACCGGATTAGCGCGTTCGTTGCGTAATATGGGGACCGGGCGGCAGCCATCACTATGGGAGAATCTGCCGCGAATCGAGGCAGACTTGCTCTTGATTGCCGGGGCGCAGGACTATAAATTTCTGAAGATCAACCGGGAGATGGCCGCCCGTTGTCCGCGTGCTTCGTTGCGTGTGGTGAAAGGGGCGGGACATAACGTTCATTGGGAATATCCTGAGGATTACCTGGCGCTGGTCCGGGATTTCCTCATTAGCCGACAGGGGTGACAAGATGACTGCCGTGGCATGGAAAGAAGCCGGAGAGTTCTCCGACATCAAATATCACAAGGCGGAGGGAATCGCCAAGATCACGATCAACCGTCCCGAGCGGCGCAACGCCTTTCGACCGAAAACAGTGTTCGAAATGTCGCAAGCGCTGGCCGATGCCCGCGAGGACCAGCAGATCGGGGTGGTGATTCTCACCGGTGAAGGCGAAAAGGCGTTTTGCTCGGGCGGCGACCAGAAGATCCGCGGTGACTCCGGTTACAAGGACGACAGCGGCGTGCATCGTCTCAACGTGCTGGATTTCCAGCGACAGATGCGTACCTGCCCGAAGCCGATAATCGCGATGGTGGCGGGGTATGCAATCGGAGGTGGTCATGTCCTGCACCTGATGTGCGATCTGACCATTGCGGCCGACAATGCGATTTTCGGTCAGACCGGGCCGAAGGTCGGTTCGTTTGACGGTGGCTACGGCGCCAGTTATATGGCGCGGATCGTGGGGCAGAAGAAAGCTCGGGAGATATGGTTCCTCTGTCGCCAGTACGATGCCCACCAGGCACTCGATATGGGATTGGTCAACACGGTGGTGCCTTATGAGCGGCTGGAAGAAGAGACGGTGCAATGGTGTCGTGAGATTCTGGCTAATTCACCGATAGCGATTCGTTGTCTCAAGGCCGCCTTGAACGCCGATTGCGACGGCCAGGCCGGACTTCAGGAGTTGGCCGGAAATGCCACGATGTTGTTTTATATGACCGAGGAAGGCCAGGAGGGGCGGAACGCTTTCGTGGAGAAACGGAAGCCTGATTTCTCAAAATTTTCCCGACAGCCCTGATCCGATTGGCTGTCGGTGCGATTTGATGCACGGCGGAAAATGAAGAACAAGGATGTTACATACTCACCGGCGCGGATCTGGCTCCTGGCCAGTCGCCCGAAAACATTGCCGGCGGCCGCTGCTCCGGTGGTGATTGGGGTGGTGCTGGCGATTGAGGCCGGGGTGTTTGCGCTGTGGCCGGCGCTGGCGGCATTGTTCGGAGCGCTGGCGATTCAGGTCGGGACAAATTTCGCCAACGATTATTACGATTTTAAATCAGGAGCGGACGAAGGGGAGAGACTCGGCCCGATGCGACTGACTCAGGCGAGATTGGTTACCCCGCGAGCTATGCTTACGGCGACGGTGATTACCTTCGCTTTGGCCACGGCGGCGGGTGTTTATCTGGTTTATGTCGCGGGATGGCCGATTGTGATTATCGGTTTGCTCTCGATTCTATTTGGGGTGATGTACACAGGGGGGCCGTATCCGCTTGGTTATCATGGTTTAGCCGACATCTTTGTCCTGATTTTCTTCGGGCCGGTGGCAGTCGGTGGAACTTTTTTCGTGCAGGCGCTCACGATCAATCCCAATGTGATCATTGCCGGACTCGCTCCCGGTTTGTTCTCAATAGCGATTCTGACGGTCAACAACCTGCGCGATCTGGACAACGACCGCGCGGCAGGAAAACGAACTCTGGCCGTACGTTTCGGGCGAACCTTTGCGCGTTCGGAATATCTGCTCTGTCTGGTGATAGGCAGCTTGATGCCGGTCTGGTTATGGCTGCGAACGGGCGAGCATATCTGGGCCATACTGACAGCGCTCGTACCATTGATTGGCGTTGGAGCGATAAAGGCTGTATATTCCAAACAGGGACGGGTATTGAATGAAGTCCTGGCAACAACCGGCAAACTGCTGTTGCTGTATGCCGTACTTTTCTCGGTGGGGTGGTTAGTATGATCATTAGCGAGTTGACGATTTACCGGTTCAGTCTTCCCTTAAAGAAGGCGTTGAAGCTGGTAACCGGTCCCGTGACGGAACGGGAAGGTTTCGTGGTGAAGGTGACCGGCGATGAGGGTCAGGTCGGCTATGGAGAAATCGCGCCGCTGCCGGGATTCAGCCGGGAAACGATTGATGAAATACCGGAGGCGATCAAACAACTCAAGGCTGTCGTGGTCGGAAACGAAACGCCGGAAAATCTCGAAGAACTTTCCGGTGGTTTCAAACGATGGCTGAGCAGTATGGGGCTGCCCTATTCGGTCAGGTTCGGATTCGAATCGGCGGTGTTGGGAGCGATGGCCTCGGAACGCGGGCTTTCCCTTTGTCGTCTTCTTAGCGATTCCCCCCGCAAGCATGTCACGTTCAATTGTATGCTGTCCCATGGCACCGATGAGGAAGTGCTGGCCGCAGCACTGGAACGTCAGGCCGAGGGATTCAAGACTTTCAAGCTGAAGATAGGTCGTGGTGATCCGGCGATTGACGTAGCGCTGGTTGCCTCGTTGCGCCAGACGTTGGGGGATGGAACGGTTATACGACTCGATGCCAATCGGCAGTATACCTGCGAAAGTATCGGCGGTTTCGTCGAGGCGATCAAGAGTATCGGGGTGGAGTATATCGAGGAGCCGCTGCCGACTCGGGCGGAGAACCTTCAATGGGCCAAGGCCGGGAAGCTGCCGGTGGCGCTCGATGAAAGTGTCGGTGAGATCGAGCCGGAAGAGGCCGCGGCATGTCCCGGTGTCATCGCCGTGCTTCTGAAACCGACTCGGCTTGGCCTGGAACGGACCGTGCGTTTTGCTCGAGCCGCATCATCGCGGTCGATCATGCCGGTGATCAGCTCCTCGTTCGAGTCGAGTCTCGGGCTTTCGATTCTGGCCCATCTGGCATTGGTGGTGACTCGGCACGAAATCGCGATGGGACTCGCCACCGCCGATATCTTCGCGCACGACCTGCTGGATAAACCGCTCCTGCCGATAGATGCCCGTGTGGCTCGGGCTGATATTCCCGACCCGGCCGAGTCGATCCAGATGGATCGGCTGACCGAGGTTAAGTTGTGAGTGAATGCCTGATCACCCGGGCTGCCCGCCATTTTCCGGATGCGACAGCCTTAATTGACGAATGCGGCCCGCTCAGTTATACCGATCTCGATCTTTATACTGAAGTCGCTGAATACAGTCTTCATTCGCATGGAGTTGAATCAGGGGGACTAATCGCGATTCTATCGGAAACGAATCTCTACTATATCCCGATCCTCTTTGCTCTGGCGCGCCTTGGGGCCGCGATTTGTCCGCTCAGTGTGCGCTTGCCGAGTGAGGCGCTGGCACATCAGTTGGACAATATCGGTAGCCGCAGAGTAATCGTGGCGGAGGATCTGACGGGCCGGATTCAGTCCGAGCGGATCGAGGTGATTTCGCTGGTCAAGGCGTTAGTTGCGGAAGGCGTCCTGTGTACTGAATTACCGCCGGTGGATGAGGCGGCCACGATTATTCACAGTTCCGGCAGCAGTGCCGTAGCGAAAGCTATCCGGCATCGCTGGTCGGCGCATGTGGCCAGTGCGGCGGGATCGAATGAAAATATCAACCTTGAGCCGGGCGACCGCTGGCTCTTGTCGCTGCCGCTCTACCATGTCGGCGGACTATCAATTCTGTTTCGCTGCTTTTTAGCCGGAGCGGCGGCCGTAGTCCCGAATCCGGGGGCGTCTTTGCTCGACAGCCTGATCCATTTCACTCCGACACATTTATCCGTCGTGCCGACACAACTCCGAAGACTTCTGTCAACAGGCATACCCGATGAAGTTAAAACTCAGCTTAAGGCGGTGTTGATCGGCGGGGCGGCTGTTCCTTCGGGGCTGGTCGAGCAGGCACGACAGGCGGGTTTGCCGGTGCACACGTCTTACGGATCAACAGAAATGGCCTCACAGATTACCACAACCCGGCCGGGGGCGGACCTCGATGAACTGGCCACCAGCGGGTATCTTTTGAATGGCCGAGAGTTATCGGTCGCAACCGACGGTGAGTTACTGGTGCGCGGCAAGACACTCTGTGAGGGATTTGTGGTCAACGGCAAGCTCACCCTCCCGTTTGATCGCAACGGTTGGTATGCGACGGGGGATATCGGTCGGTTTGATGATAACGGTCGGCTGTTGGTGTGCGGTCGCAAGGATCGGATGTTTATCTCAGGGGGAGAAAACATTCATCCCGAGGAGATCGAACGAGCGCTTCTTGCGATTAAGGGGATCGTTGAGGTGGTGGTTTTTGCTGAGGGTGATCGTGAATACGGACATCGTCCGCGGGCTGTAATTGCGATAGAAGCAGGGCTTGAGATTAACCGCAATGCCCTGATCGGATATCTGGAGAAAGCAGTCGAAAGGTTCAAAATTCCCGACCGGTTTTATCTTTGGCCGAAGCAAGACGGCGCCGGCGCTATGAAGCCGGACCGCTGTTCGATAGAACAATGCTGCCGCGCCGGGGAACTGGAGGAGCTTATTTGAGACTTTCCAGGCCGATGCGGACTTTTTCGGGAAGCGGGATTTTTTCCGCCCGGTTCTTGTCGACGGCAACGTGAACGGTGCGAACCTTTGCGGCGATTTTACCGGCGCTGTCGCGGAAATCATAAATCAGGACGAAAGAGCTTTCTCCGATAGATTCCGTCTTCATTGAAATAGTGATTTTCTCGCCAAGAAGCAGGGGCCGATCGTAGTCGGCATCGGCATGCGCAATCAGGATCAGGTAGTCCGCTTCCCTGATGATATAGTCCAGACTTACCCCGATAGAGGTCATCAGCGCTTCGAAAGCGGTGTGGGCGATGCGGAAGTAATTGGCGAAAAAAACCACCCCGGCAGCATCGGTATCATGGAGCTTGACGTTGGTTTTGGTCTCGAACATCGGTCTCCTCTCGCGAAATAATTCACTTTCTGCATGCAACATTAAGACTATATTAACCGTTTGTGAATATTGTGCAATGAAGAAACTGCTGTAGATAAGAGGAGAACTAAAACCATGAAGAAGCAACAGTCCCTGATCATGTCCATCCTGGCGGCCTTGATGCTGTTCGGTCTTATGGCCGGTGTGGTCGCAGCCCAGGATCAGGATGCCACAACGATTCCCAAGCGGGAAGATATCGACGACAAGTACAAATGGCGTCTCGAAGATATCTATGAAGACAGCGCTGCCTGGTATGCCGACTACAATTTGCTCGAAGCCAGTCTGACCGCTTTCGATCCTTACCGTGGCCACCTGGGCGATTCCCCGGAGACTTTGTATAACTGCCTTCATATGTCCGACAGTCTGGATATGATTCTCGGTCGTCTCTATGTCTATGCTTACATGAAGCTGGACGAAAACACTCAAGAGAGCATGTACCAGTCGATGAGCGGTGAAGTTGCCGGTCTTAACTCTCGCATCAGTGAGCAACAGGCCTTTATCAGTCCGGAAATCATTAGCCTGGGCGAAGCAAAGGTCATGGGGATGATCGATGCCTATGAACCGCTGGGTGTGTATCGCCATCATTTCGAAGATCAATTCCGCCAGCAGGCTCATATTCTTTCCGACAAAGAAGAGGCGATCCTGGCTGCGGCTTCACCGGTTCTGCGGGCTCCGAGTGATATTTTCAATATGATTGACAACGCCGACCACAAAATGGGCCGGATCGTTACCACCGACGGCGACACGATCGAGTTAACCAACAGCCGTTATTACGATGTTATGCGTGAAGCAGATCGCGAGACACGACGTATCGCCAATGACAGTGTTCAGACGTCCTGGAAGAAGTATCTCAATACACTGGCCATGACGTTTGGTGGATCACTCAAGGCCGACTGGTTCCAGGCCAGGGTTCGCGGTTATAATTCCTGTCTGGAATCATCACTTGACGGGTACAACGTACCTACGGCTGTATTCACTAATCTGATCGAAGCCACTAACGCCAACTTGGAATCATGCTATAAGTGGTACGCATTGCGAAAGAAGTTCCTTAAGCTCGATACGATGTACACCTACGATCTTTCGGTATCAATGGCCGAGGCTTCCAATCGCAGAATTCCGTACGAAGAGGCGATTGAGATGGTAACCAAGGGACTCAAACCGCTGGGCAAGCAGTATGTCAAGGATTTGCAGGCAGGATTCAGTTCCGGTTGGATTGATGTCTACGAAACCGAAAATAAGGGCTCGGGTGCCTACAATTGGGGTACTTACACCACCCATCCCTATGTTTTGTTGAATTATGGCTATAAGATCGACGATGTCTTCACCCTGGCCCATGAGCTGGGTCATGCCATGCACAGTTTCTATACCAACCGAAATGAAACCTATCAGAACTCAGGCCATTCGTTGTTTCTTGCAGAGGTCGCTTCAACCTGTAATGAAGCGATCCTGATGAAGTATCTGCTCGAGAACACCAAAGATAAAGATGAGAAACTGGCCCTGTTGTATTATTATATCAAGCAGATTGATGGGACCTTTTTCAGCCAGGTGATGTTCTCCGAGTTCGAGCAGGCAGTGCACCAGCATGTTGAAGAGGGCGGTGCTTTCTCTGCCGACTATTTCCGGGAAACCTACCGTGAGATTTTCCAGAAGTATATGGGGCCGGATGTGGTGATTGGTCCCGACAACGACATGGGTGGCTTGAAGATTTCGCATTTCTATCGTGAGTTCTACGTTTACCAGTACGCTACAGCCTATGCCGCTGCTCAGATGATCTCCCAGAAGATCATGGAGGGCGACAAGCAGGCTCTTGAAGCCTATCATGAGTTCCTGGCTACCGGGACATCAGATTATCCGCTGGAGATTCTCAAGAAGGCCGGCGTTGACCTGACTCAGCCGGAGGCGGTCAAGCGGACACTTGACCTGTTTGGTGAACTGGTTGATGAAATGGAGAAGCTGTTGATGGAGGGATAACCTTTCATCTGAGCTGAATCAGTTTATACGGTCGGACCAAAGGTCCGGCCGTTTTTTGTGGGAGCTATCGAGGTGACTGTTGAAAAAAGCCGTACCCACAGATATTCAGCAAACTACAACCGTAATGCGGGCAACATAAGGCCACCTGCTATGCGAGGATAGAGCCCTCAACCTCGTAATTGGGGGCTTTTTCACCGCACAAGAGGTTTTTCAACAATCCCTGATGGGGGCTCTCGTAATTGATCTTATCCTGTGAGAGAATTCACTTGATTTGAGACCTGTTTGTCTCAAATTTGGGAACCATTGCAACCATGATTGGTTTCAAGGAATGATGTTTGGAAAATGATAATTGCAGCTTTTGAGTAGATGAAGGAGACAAAATTATGATGATTCCGAAGGAAATGGCCGACGGCCTCAATGCTCAGATTACTCGTGAATACGAGTCTTACTGGATTTACCAGCAGATGGCTTATAAGTTGAGCGCCATGGGGCTGAGGGTATTTGCCGAATGGTTTACCCAGCAGGCCAAAGAAGAAGTCGTGCATGCTGAAAAAATGGCTGACTATCTGCTCGACCAGGGTGGAGAGGTTATGCTCGGTGAAATAGGTAAGCCGGACGATGACTATTCAACGGTCGAAAAGGTCTGTGCCGCCGCTCTTGAGCACGAAAAGAAAATAACGGCCTGGATCCATGAACTGGTCGGTCTGGCTCGCTCGAAAAACGATTATGCCACGGAGCAATTTTTGGCCTGGTATGTGAGTGAGCAGGTCGAAGAAGTGGCGACAACGGCCGAGTTGCTGGACCTGGTCAAAATGGCTAAGGGACCGCACCACCTGATCCAGTTGGAAAACCGTATTATGGCGCTGCGCGGCGGAAGCGACGAATAAGCCGGTAGTTATTTTGATTTAAGAGCCGCTCGCGGGAGCGGCTCTTTTTTTTGTATCGGCTTCGGTGAATTATGTTGACAATTCCCGGAATACCCTTATAATTTATTTGTACAGAATGACTTACGGCGCTTATTGGAAGCTCTGCATTGCAGGTTCAGTTCTACGCGGTCCGACCCGATGATGAATAAGAGGTATACCACAATTTCAAGACGTATTCCGAAGACCTGCTGTCCCAAAGCTGATTTCCGCGCCGTTGGTACGGACCGAATCGCGATAGGAAAGAATCACCGTCTTCGTGCAGGGAGTAACTGTCTATGCGCTATGCTCTTTTGTTGGCTTTGATGCTTCTGACACTGGCCTCCAGCGCCTTGGGGGAAGAATACTACTTCGAATTCCGGATCGATGATCCGACTATTCTGGAGAAACTGTCACGGGTAATCTCGATTGATCGAGTCGACGGTGATCTGGTTAAGGCTTATGCCAACGATCGTGAGATGGCCGAGTTCGAAGCATTCGGTTATCATTATGAAATTCTCCCGGCGCCTTCAAGCCTGATTATTCCCCGCATGTCCGACGACAAAGCTGCTCTCAAAGACTGGGATTCGTACCCTACTTATCCCGCTTATGTCAGTATGATGTACCAATTCGCGACGGATTATCCATCAATATGTCGAATCTACGACGCCGGAACTACAGTCGCAGGACGTGAACTGCTTTTTGCGGTGATTTCCGACAACGTTAACGTTGAGGAAGATGAACCCGAAGTTATGTACACCGGAACCATACACGGTGACGAGACCACGGGTTATATCATGACTCTCCGGTTGATTGACTCGTTACTGGTCGCTTACGGAACCGACTCCCGCATCACGGACATGGTCGACAATATGGAGATATGGATCAATCCTCTGGCCAATCCGGACGGGACCTATCACGGCGGTGATGCCACTGTCAGCGGAGCCCAGCGCTATAATGCCAACGACTATGATCTGAACCGTAACTTCCCGGATCCCGAGGACGGCGCTTATCCGGGAGGGACGCGCCAGATCGAAACGACCAATATGATGAATATGGCGATTGCCAATAGTTTCGTAATATCGGCCAATTTTCACGGCGGCGCTGAGGTTTTGAATTACCCCTGGGATACCTGGAGTGATCGCCATGCCGATGATACCTGGTTCTATGATATCTGCCGCGCTTTTGCCGACACTGTTCATCTTTACAGTACTTCCGGATATATGACCTATCTCGATGACGGGGTGACCAACGGTTATGACTGGTACACCGTCTCGGGCGGCCGTCAGGATTACATGAATTATTTCCGCGGTTGCCGTGAAGTCACGATGGAGATTTCCGACACCAAGTTGCTCTCCGCCAGCCAGCTACCATCGCACTGGATATGGTTGCGGCACTCACTGCTCAAGTATCTCGAAGAAGCCCTGTATGGCATCCGGGGAATAGTGACCGATGCCGCTACCGGTTTGCCGGTGGCTGCAACTATCGAAGTGCTTAACCACGACATAGACAGTTCGTATGTCTATACCGATCCTGATGTCGGTGATTACCATCGTATGATCGAAGCCGGTTCCTGGGATTTGCAGTTTACCGCGGTGGGCTATTTACCACAGACGATTTACGGTGTCTCGGCCGTTGATGGCGCGACGACAACGCTCGATGTGCAAATGAACCAGATTCCACCGTATCCCGCGATGAGCTTCGTGAGCCAGAATGCCGGAATGGTGGATCCGGGGGACAACAGCAATTTTAGCATTACACTCACCAACGACGGCGGTGGCGATGCCGTCAATCTGGTCGGAACTCTGGCCACGAGCGATCCGTTGGTGACGATAACGCAGGATTATTCGACTTATCCGGTAATTGCCATGTTGGGCGGTCAGGGGACCTCCAACAGTGCTTATTCCATCAGTGTCGATGCCGCCTGTCCGGAAGAACACCAGGTGCAGTTCGAACTTTACCTTTCTGCCGACAGCTACGAGGATACCCTGACGTTTGCGATTACGGTAGGGCAGAAGATCGAGGATTTCGAATCCGGTGGTTTTACCGCTTTCCCGTGGCAGATGAGCGGCAGTGCGAGCTGGACGATCAATACTTCGCCGTACGAGGGCAGTTACTGCGCCAAGTCGGGCTCAATTTCGCATAGTCAAAGTACGACTATGAGCGTTACCCTGAACGGTCTCGAATCGGGGACTATTTCGTTTTACTACAAGGTGTCTTCCGAGTCCGGTTATGATTATCTGACGTTCTATATCGACGGTGTTCAGAAAGGCCAATGGTCGGGAACGGCGGGATGGTCACAAGCCAGTTATTCCACGACGACCGGCGACCATACTTTCCGCTGGACCTATTCCAAGGACGGTAACACCACCAGCGGCAGCGATTGCGGCTGGATCGATTATATCGTGTTCCCGCCTACTTCGTCCGATATCGACGAGGACGGTATCGATAACACCGCCGACAATTGTCCCGAGAATTATAATCCCAATCAGGAAGATGCCGACGACGATGGTGTCGGAGACCTGTGTGATAATTGCGTCGATATCGCCAATACGAATCAAACCGACGCCGACAATGACGGAGTCGGTGATCTCTGCGACAATTGTCCCGGCATAGCCAACGCCGGTCAGGCGGATGGCGACGCCGATGGCTATGGCGATGCCTGTGATAACTGCTCCGAGATTTTCAATGATGATCAGGCGGACGGTGACTCGGACGGCGTCGGTGACGTTTGTGATAATTGCCCTTCTGTCGCCAACACGACTCAGGGTGATGCCGACGACGACCATTTCGGCGACGCCTGCGACAATTGCCCCAACAAGATCAATCCAACCCAGGATGACTCCGACGCCGACGGTGCCGGTGATGCCTGCGATAACTGCGACGGTCTCTATAATCCGTCACAAGCGGATGCCGATACCGATGGTTTCGGCGATGACTGTGACAATTGCCCGCAGATGTACAATACCGATCAAACCGACAGTGACAGCGACACCTACGGTGATGCCTGCGATAACTGTGAGGCGATTGCCAATCCCGGCCAGGAAGACGGCGATGCCGATGCGGTCGGTGATGTTTGTGACAACTGTCCGACCGTGTTCAATCCGACTCAGGCCGATGAAGACAACGATGGTTTGGGTGATCCTTGTGATCTCTTCGTTTGCGGTGATGTCGACGGTAACGGATCCGGTCCGGATATCTCCGACCTGGTTTATTTCGTCAACTGGATGTTCAACGGTGGACCGGCGCCGACCGAATGGGGCGCGATCGACGTGAACGGCTCCGGTGGATATGCCGATATCGCCGATTTGGTCTACCTGGTTGAATACATGTTCCAGGGCGGGCCCGAACTGAATTGCTCGTATGATTGATTGAATGTAATACCGTTTTTGAAGGCGGGGACGATTGTCCCCGCCTTTTCTATTGGAATCAAATCAAATTTCCACCAAAAAGGGTGATCGATATGTATCGATCACCCTTAAGAATCTTCCGCGCAGTGGATGGCGCCGGGATTCGTTTATGTGTCGTTTAGTACGACCGACGATAACGTCCGCCGCCGCCACGATTACCACCGCCGCTGTTGTTACGCGGCTTGGCTTCGTTGACGTTCAGCGTGCGACCGTTCATCTCCTGACCGTTCAGCCCGCTGATGGCTGCCATTGCTTCATCCTTTGAAGGCATCTCGACGAAGCCGAAACCCTTCGGCCGGCCGCTGTCACGGTCGGTGATGATGTTAACGGTGGAGACTTCACCGTAAGCCTCAAAGGCCTGGCGAAGAGCGTCTTCGGTCGTATCGTACGACATGTTACCGATGTAGATGTTCATTCTACACTCCGTAGTTGGTTGCTTCGATTTTGCCGTCGAGGCGTCATGTCGAGGCAACAGAGAAAAATGCGCACCATTGCGCGTCAATTTGAGATTTAGCTTTAGCGGAGTGTTGTGTTATTGAACCAACCTGCGATAAAGGCTACTCAAACTTGAGTGACGGTATAGTATATGGTTCATATCGGCTGAAACCTACAGTTATTTGTCAAATGGCTCATTTATTTTTTAGCTCGTTTTTTGAAATCATGGGGGAAGGGCTTGCTGTTTCGGCGTTAGTCTAAGGCCGGCAACGTGTTAAGTGTGCGTAAGTCAGTCAAAAAAGGAGCTGATGTGACTGAATTCTTCCTGGGCTCGCTCGTAATCCTCAATCCGGCCGATGTCGAGCCAGTAGCCCCTGTAGGGATAAACTGAGATCGGCAGGTTTTTTTTGAGTGCCTGATACATCAGGTCGTCGAATCCAAACGGACCGCTATCCGGTACATACTTCAGCACTGATCGAGAGAACACGTAAACGCCCATTGAAACCGTTAGTCGATAAGTCGGTTTTTCCTTGAATCCGATCAGGCGATTGGAAGCATCGGTTTCGAGAACGCCATAGTCGACGAAATCTTCACGTTCGTGAGCCGCGACTGAAACGAGAGCATCTGATTCGAGGTGAGAGCGATAGAATTCAACGAAATCGAGATCGGTAAGGATATCGCCGTTGACAACCAGAAAATGCTCGGGCAGGTCAGGAATCAATTTCAACGGCGCCACCGTTGAGAGGGGTTCGGGTTCTTCGCTGTAATGGATCTCCAATCCCAGTTTTTCACCGTTTCCGACCGATTCACGGATCAAATGCGACAAATGGTTGACAGCCAGATGGACACGACCGACACCGCATCGTTTCAGCCGTGTCAGCAGTAATTGGATTATCGGTCGCCCGCCGACCGGCACGAGTGGTTTGGGGATATCCGCGGTTAGCGGTTTGAGCCGTGAACCCTGACCTCCGGCCAGTACCACGGCGGTTATCTCGGTTGCGGCAGTCATGCGGGACAACTGTTTCGGTAGAGGGGTGAGTCCGGGTCGGGGATCAAACCGGAGCGGATGGCATAGATAATCTCGCGGATACCGTCGGGTACGGTTCGGGATAACTCGAATCCGAGTCGAGTACGAACCTTATCGAAATTGACACGGTAATCCCTGGGGTCTTCATCGCGTTTGACGTAGGAGACATTCTCGCGAGCCCCCGGCAGTTGTTCGAGGATAAGTCTGACGATGGTCTTTTTTTGGTAATTCTCAACGGTGTCGCCGATGTTGAAAGCCTGCCCGGACAACATGGCGCGATCTCCGGTCAAGGTGAGCATAATCGCTCGCACCAGATCGCGGGTGTGGGCATAGGGTCGCCAGAACTGTTCACCGAATACTTCCAGTTTACGGCCAAGGGTCAACTCCCGAGTGAATTCATTAACGGTCAGATCGAACCGGGGGCGTGGCGAAAGACCGTAAGCGGTGGCGAAACGAAGTACGGTCGGAGTGAAATCGTGGTAGTCCAGACTAAGTAAAATTCGTTCGAACTCAACCTTCAGCTCGGCATAGTAAGAAACCGGTTGCAGCGGTGAGGTTTCATCGACGTAACCGTTGGGGTCGTTCATTTTGCCGTAATTGGAACAGGTCGAAGCGAAGATGAGCCGACCGACGCCGTTTTCTATCGCCTTGCCCAGCAGTCGCCGTGAGGCTTCGAGATTCGTTTGCCGGGCAAGCTCCGGTTCTCGAGCGCAAGCCGGATCACCGACAATAGCCGCCAGATGTACGACATGGTGTACATCGGCGAGTGCGCGGTCGAGATCCTGATCGCGCCTGATGTCGCCGTGAAGCAGATCGAAATTCTTTTCACCAAGATAAGGCAGGAGGCTTCGACCGCCGAAAAGGAATGAGTCAATCACTCGCACCCGGTACCCCTCTCGGAGTAGGGGAGCGATCAGGCGACTACCGATATAGCCGGCGCCGCCTGTAATGAGTACTGTCTCTGATCCTTGCACCATACCGTTATGTCTGGCGGTTGTCCGTACTATTTAAGAGCCTTACGGGCTATTTTCATATTCTCCTCGTCCATTCCGAGGTCGATTGCTTTCTGAAGGTTCTTTTTATAATCCGCGACACCGCGGTCTTTCTGGGCCAGGCCTAGATAGAAATAAGGTTCGCCTTTATCGGCATAGGCGGACAACGAGCGTTTCGCATCTCCTAAACAAAGGTCCGAACGTCCCCCCTGAAGATATGCGTAACATAGAGCCATCCACGGTTCAAAACCGTCCATGGAGGTATACATCGTCTTTCGAGCCAGATTTTGCGCTTCGCTCGGACGAATCTTTTCATCCGACAGGGAGATTGAAAAGAACAGGTTATTCGTGAGATTGTCGCGGTTATGCCCGGCTGTTTCTTCGAACAGGTCAAAGGCCTGATCGACCGAACCGGATAAGTACAAGGCACGAGCTTTAGCTCCCCGCGCATCCATGAAATCAGACTCAATTCCCAGAGCCTGGTTTGCGAGGGTTAAAGCCTCATCTGCTCGTCCCAATTTCGAGAACCAAAGCGAAGCCGACGTAAGAGCATCGGGATTCTCGGGTTGCTCGGTTTGTAGAAGTTTCACCAACTCGACTACCGCGTCGTTTTGTTGCTGGTGATAAAGAAGTTGATTGAAATCATCGAATGATTTGACCTCCCCCGAAATCGGGCGATACGCTTCTATAAAAGCATCACGGGCGTCGGTGTAACGATCATTTTCAACCAACACGGTGGGATAGAGTAAAGCGGTTTCTGTCGGGAAGGTTTTGAATTGCGGATATTTGTCGAACGCTTCCAATGCTCTTTTGTACTGCTTACGGCTTCTCATGAGGTTAACCATGCGAATGAAGGCCGGAGCATAACTCGGGTCCAGGTTGAGGGAGGTGGTGTAAAGGCTTTCGGCGCGTTTGAAATCGCGACCACCGGCGGTGGAGATCATTTCTGCGACATCGGACAACCAATCGGGTTGTGTGGTGTGGTATTTGATCAGTTGTTCGGTTTCCTCGGCGAACTCCTGATCCAGACCGACCTCGCGCTTGATGAATGTGCTTCTTACTTTAATTTCCCGCCGATTACTGAGCATCCCGCGTACGCGACTGACGTCAAAGATCGTTTCCCGTTCCGGAATGATACGGAACAGAACAATAACCGTTTTATAGGCCATATAGTTGATGATCTCTTCCGGCCAGTTCTGTCTCTCGACCATGCCGTTGGCCATACTTCTTTCCTGATCGATCTGACTCACGAAAAGAACCTTGGCATGGGCACGCATAAAGTTGTACTGAGCATCCACCGCATCGGGACTGATATCCAGGCCTCGGTTGGCCTGAGCGATCACCGCGGTTCGATCACGCCGGGCAAGGGCATATTCGAGATCGAGAGCGGCACGCCAGAGGCGGGTTTCGCCTGCGCTGTCGATCGGTGCGGTAGTACGGCGAGCCTCGTAGAAATAGCCGTGTTTGAGGGCCCGTAACACGTGTCGATTGAATGAGAGACGGGTGTTCCCGGCTGCGGTTAAAGTTTTTCTCGATAAGACTATCGCTGAATCAATTTGGCCCATTTCTTCCATACAATCAGCCGCCAGTTCCCAGAATAAAACAGAGTCCAGCGGAGTCTCGAGAGTACGGTTATAGATGTTCCGGGCTTGATCGAAATCTCCATCCACAGCGAAAGAGCGGGCCTCAAGGAGTCCACTTAAGGGAGCCGGGATATCCGGCCATTTATTCATTTCCGTACGCATCTGAGGACCGGTGCCGCGATCCAGCATAGCTTGAGCCAGCATGACGGCTGCCCGGTAATCACCGTCCGATTTTTCTAAATACTTGGCAGCACGGTCGGCGGCAAGATCAGGATCATCAAAAAGCGAGTATATTCGAGACATCCCGGCCCAGGCCGGGGCGAAGTTCTCATCTATCTCCAGCGCCGTGGCATAGCGATTCATTGCCGACCAGAGCTGTAATTGCGCCTCGTCAATCGTTCCCAATCCACAAATTGCGGCAGCGTCGCTTGGATTGGCCTCGAGCATAGCGCTGTACTCTTTGCTGGCTTTATCAAAGCCTTTATCATCGATCAGGGTTATTTGGTCGGTTACACTGGATCCCGGGGTGGAATCACTCCCACAACCAAACGCTATAATAGCGATAATTGCGATCATCAAAGATAAATAGAGAGACTTCATACCTTCCTTCCTATTAGTGATATTCAGGGCATAAAAAAGCCCGGCGATTGAAGTAAATGCTTCTTGTACAACGCCGCAACCCATTATTTCCAACAAATTTGCGATGTTACAGCAAATATCGTGCGAATGAGATTAGAATTTTGTTGAAACGTATTTTCACCAGCGGTATATTAGTGATATGGACATATTATCGTCAGACGCCCTATGTAAGTTTTACCACCGCCGTCCGGTGGTAAACGGTGTTTCCATTCAGGTAAAACCGGGTGAAGTGGTTGGTCTCCTGGGCCCCAACGGCGCCGGAAAAACCACCACATTCTACATGATTATCGGCTTCATCAAGCCGGATAAGGGACGGGTATTTCTAGGCAAAAAAGCAATTACCCGACTCCCGATGTACAAACGGGTTGGTCTTGGGATCGGCTATCTGGCGCAGGAGGCTTCGGTTTTTCGCAAAATGACGGTTGAGGACAATATCAAGGCTATTTTACAATTCCGCCGTATGTCTCGCAAAGCCCGCAAGGCTCGTCTCGAAGAACTCCTGAATGAGTTGGATATTGCGCACTTGCGCAAAAGCAAAGCTTACACTCTTTCGGGAGGCGAGCGTCGCCGGGTTGAGATCACCCGGGCTCTGGTTAATGAGCCGAAATATATTCTTCTGGATGAGCCTTTTGCCGGGATTGACCCGATCGCAGTTGAAGATATTCAGAAAATTATCAGTCGCCTGGTAGAGAAGGGGCTTGGGGTTTTAATCACCGACCATAACGTCCGTGAAACACTCAGTATTTGTAATCGGGCGTACATTATGTGTGACGGAACGATTCTGAAAGATGGGACTTCCGATTTCCTGGCCAACGATCCGGAAGCGAGAAAAATCTATTTAGGAGAGAAATTCCGGCTTAACTAACCGGACCCCTGTCTAATATGTGAACGATTGGCTGGAACCTGTTAATATGCAAGCTTTTCAGGCCGACAATAGGTACTGAAGGCAGGGAATAAACTGCCCCGGGAATAGGCTTTCAGACCATAGGTAAGTTAAGTATATGAAACTCGGACTTCAGCTTAAACTCAAACAGACGCTTGCTCCGCAGTTGATTCAGTCCCTGAAGATGCTGCAGATGCCCGTGCTCAAGCTCGAACAGACTATCCGTCATGAACTCGCCACCAATCCCTTACTCGAAGAAGTCGAGGAGCCTGAGGTAGAGGAACGCGAGGATGAATTCGATCTGACCAAAGAAGAACCTTCGAGTGAAAGTGAGTCGGATGTTGATTGGGGTGAGTTGCTTGACGACGAAGAAGGTTACAAAGTCCGCGAGCAGCGCGAGCACCCTGAAGATCGATTCGAAGGAACAGCTGCTCAGCAGGAAAACCTCTATTCACATTTATTGGAGCAGCTTTCGTTGCTGAAATTGTCCGAGGAGGAATGCCTGATAGGCGAGTATGTCATCGGTAACATCTCTCCCGAAGGTTATCTGACGATATCGGTAGCTGAGATGGCCAGCGAACTGGAGATCGAACCTGAAAAGGTTCAAGCGATGGTAGACCAGATTCAGCGATTCGATCCGCCTGGTGTCGGAGCTCGTGATCTTAGGGAATCGCTCCTGATCCAACTGCGTGACCGCGATATGACCGGAACCTTAGCCTATCGCATTGTCGATGAGCATCTTAAAGACCTCGACCGGAAAAGCATTCTCCAGGTAGCCAAGCTTATGAGCGTACCGGTCGAGAAAGCTCAGGCGGCGATGAACACCATCAAGGGCTTGTCGCCGACTCCGGCTCAAGGACGATTCGACTCCGGTGCGATGCCGGTTGTTCCTGATCTGATAGTAGAACGGTTCGGCGATGATTACGAGGTTATGCACAATGACTCGCATGTCCCGCGGCTGCGGATCAATAGCGGTTATCGTTCACTGATGAAACGCGGCAACAGCTCTTCCAAAGAGACTAAGAGTTATATCAAGCAAAAGCTGGAGCAGGCGCGTTGGCTGCTGAATGCGATTAACCAGCGTCGTTCGACCATGATCCGGGTAATGGAGGCGATTATACAACGCCAGCATGAGTTTTTTGAACATGGCCCGGCTTTTCTTAAACCGTTGATAATGGAAGACGTAGCTCAGATGGTCGATATGAATGTGGCTACCGTCAGCCGTGTCTCCAGTGGAAAATACGTCCAGACGCCGTACGGCGTACACGAAATCAAGTATTTCTTCAACTCCGGTATTGCTCGAGAAGATGGTGAGGAAATGTCCAAACGATCCGTTAAGCAACGGATCGATGAGATCATCAAAGCCGAGCCGCCGGACAAGCCTTATTCCGACCAGGAGATATATCGTCGACTCAACGACGAGGGAATCCAGTTGGCTCGAAGAACCGTCACCAAGTATCGCGAGGAGTTAAAGCTGCCTCCGGCGAGACTTCGTAAACGAGTCGGTTGACGGTTACACTGCGTCTGATGAAGACCGTGGAATTGGGCAAAAAGCTTAACCGGAGCGGATTTTCGACATTTTGTTTATATTGGGGGTGTCTGGCTAAACCAACCGAAGGGCAGGTTCGTATAACAGATAAAGAGCATACAAATGTCCCCAAGTTTTTGATGTTTTTTTCGTTTCACCTTCGTTTATATTTGAATTGAGTAGAAACCATGATTTTGGAATCGACAGGCGGTTACAAGTCGGAGTATACGGAGCACATATACAGCCACAAACCGATTCCGGAAGTCATGGGGTGTGACAACTGCGTACCGGTGACAGGGGATTTAATGATTTCAAACCGAAACAACAAAGGGGTGCGCAGCTAGTGTCACAGAGAGTAAACTTCTATAATGATCGCATGGAAAGGAGTCGTTCAACCATGCAGACTATTATAACTGCTCGCCATTTTGATCTCACCGATGAGATGAAAGCCCATGCGGAGGGGGAGATTGAGGGTTTGACCCGCTATTTCGACAATATCATCTCCGCAGAGTTAATTCTCGACAAAGAACGACATCGACGCACCGCAGAACTGCGGGTTAAGGTTTACAAGGATACACTTACCGGCACCGGGGATACCGATGATTTGTACAACTCAATCGGAGTAGCTGTCGACAAGGTTAAAGCACAACTCAAGAAGTACAAGGGGAAACTCAAGGAACGGCGACCTGAGGAAATAGTGGAGACCAAGGACGCTCTGACCAAGCCTTCCACCGATCCTGATTCGGTCGATTTGTAACGGCTATCGACCAAGACAAATTTAACCGCTCGGTTTCAATCCGGGCGGTTTTTTTATCTGTTATTGAGATACTCGCGAATCAGGTGAAGATTAGCTGCCGCCTCGTGGTTAAGGCAAACTAGATCCTCAGGGGTAACATTGCCGTACCGATCACAATCCATTCGGTGCATCGACTCCGCTTCCCCGGAATGTATCGCAGCTTCCTTCAGGAGATGGAAGAGATCTGGTTCAGGCTGGTTTGTTTCGATCAGGAAAAACAACTGTGGCTTTTCACCACGAAAAATCTCGCGGGCGAAAGCAAGCAAGGTGAGACGGTATTCGTTTTTGTTCAGCCCTAACTCTTCGCTGATCTCAGTAACCATGGCGGAATGTGCCAGTCGATCGAGAGTGGCATTGGTTATGGAATAGTCGACCGAACCGGCCGCCGAAGGCCCGATGCTGTCTTCCAATGAGGCCAGTTGTGGGGAACGGTGAGCCACCCAGAGGGAATACCGGTTCTCCCAGCGATTGAGCAGTAGTCCGCAGACACCAAGGCAAGCGGGCAGGGGAGAGTAACCGGTGCGATCGGTACCGATCCTGAGATAGTATTCACGCAAGCTGCCGCCTTTGTCTATGAACAACTCATCCGGCATATCAAGAGCAAAACAGGATCCGGCCTGAAGACCGTAATCGCATCGGCATACGGTCAGGCAGGATTGAGGCGAGGTGAAATCCGCCTTAACCAGGTGCATCGCCGGAGGACCGTCAAACAAGCGGCCTTCAGCCTTCATGCCATCGGCTGTCCGGCGAGCGAAACGGTCAATAAGATCATCCCGAAAGTGGAATTGGCTTTCCAGGCAGTTGATTTTTATTTCGTCCGGGTGGTGACCAGAGTTGAAAAAGCGGATGATATCGTAATAACCGGAATCGACCTTATAACCGGGGCCGACCAATCTGCTTGCGTTATCCGGGAAAAATCTATGCAGTATGTCAGGCATGACGCTGTAGTCGAGATACTTCATTACTATCTCAATATCGGAATATCGAAAGCAACCGGCCGGTTAACCCGGTTATTACATCGAAGCAATATAACTTCTCAATGCAGACGTTCCAAGGAGGGGATTATACGATTAGAAATCCTGACCTGTCATAACAATCCGCCTGTGTAATCGGCATCAGGTATGTGCTCCCGATTGCAAACCGGTGGTCTGATTGCATAATGTTCAATCGCTGAGCATGCCCCGTAAATCATAGTGTTCCTTCGTGTTACTTAATGTCGGGGAAGGGTGATATAATAGGCACGAGGCTTGTCCTGAATATGTCCGGAGAAATTTATGAGACTCTGGCTAATCAGGATTGTTTTGCTTGCTGCGGGATTGCTGGTGGTTATGAAGACCTCGGCCGGTACCGGCGATATGACCGGCAGGGTTGTTGACCGGGATGGTCGGCCTTTGGTCAGTGCATCAGTGGTGTTGTTGCAAGATGGTGTGATAGCCGGGGGACAGGCGACTGATACGGCAGGTTGCTTCAGTCTGAATGTCCCGGCTGAAAGCAGTGAGTTGACGCTAGTGGTATCGGCGGTAGGTTACCGGACCGAGCGGTTATCGGTGAAATCCGGAGATTTTGTCGACAGCATTACCGTCAAATTGGAAAATGTGACATATCAGGTGGAATCGATTAAGGTAGCCGTTGCTGCCGGTGAGGAATCATCGGAAATATCGATGTCTTCCGATGAAGTCGACCATCGCGCGGTGCAATCACCAATTCCCTCCAATCTCACCAGTGCCATTGTCGCTCCTTCGGTGGCGCGGGCCGGTTCGGCGCATTCTTCCAAACTTCGTATTCACGGCACCAGCCCTGATTATTTCATCAATGGTGTCAATGTCGGACGCGATCCGAATCATTTCGGCACTTTCTCCATCATCCCGGCTTCGGTCGTCGATGATATTATTCTCCAGCCGAGAGGCACCGGAGCGGAGTTCGGTCTTCCTGCGGCCGTTTCGCTCAGCACCCCGGAGTCTTTTGCGCAACCCTTAACCGGCAGTTACAGCCTTTCATTGATAGAGACCAACGGTTCGCTGGCGATAGGAAACGAGCGATTTTTCGCTTTGGGCTCGTTACGCAAATCGGTTTTAGACAAGCTGGTGCATTATCTCGATCTGCGTTCCGACCGCCGCACGATACCTCCCACCAATTTCCAGGATATTTTCATTTCCACCGGCTGGCGTCCCTCGGACCGTACCCGCCTGGTTGTCGATCAGTACCATGTGCGGGATTATCTGTCGTTCGAACTGGATGGCTCTACCCGGAACAGCGACGGGGTCACGGTCGCGCAGCATGCCGGGGAACATCTCGTTTCGGCTCGATTCGAATATCTCGGAAACCGGATAATGCACCGTCTGTCGGCGGCAGTGCGCGATGGTGTCGAGAAATATCATGCCGATCCGGTCACCCGCGGAACGGCTGCTTCGATCAGCGATTTTTCGTTGCGACTGGAAGAAAATACTACCCTCGCTCAGATTGATTATCAGGGAAGTCTGATTAACGAAAACGATACCTGGGTAGTCGGTGTACAGACAAACCATACGCTGCGACGTGATTACCAAATGAAACAAGCTAATTGGAATTTCACTCCGCCGGATGCCGTCAGCGATGTACCGTTCGTGTATCAGGAGGAGTTGAACAGCCTCTATGCGAAAGCCGAAGGCTCGATAACCGGGCATGATGTCGCGGTATATCTCAGCCGGAAACACGAGGGCGAACGGTTCAGTCATGAAGTCGGCGGGAGGCTGGAACGGTTCGATAATCTGTCTGATGGTATTGCTGCCACATTCAGGGCTCGTTTCAGCTATAAGACGGGGGAGCAGAGCAAGCTGGAATTGTTCGCGGGGACATTCGCCGCGAGTCCGATAGATCGTATCCTACAGCCGTATCAGGTGTTGGTTCGTGATCAGTTGTCCCGTTTGACGCCGGTGTATAGTCGTTTAGCGTCGGCTCAGTTCAGCTATCGTTCAGTGAAGCTGGGTTTGTTTGCCAAAGCTATTAACGGACTGCCGGTGGTGGGACCGGATTTTTCCGCGGTGGATGAGGCCGGTGTTGCGGGTGAAGGATTCATTCGGGTAACTTCATCGGGACAGGCGCGTTTTGTCGGAGCCGATGTGACTTACGAGAGGAACGGTCTGGTCGGCGGCAAACTGGATATCTATGCGTTTTATAACTACGTTCATGCCGTACAGCGAACGGATGGTATCGAAACGCCCTACGATTTGTCAGCTCCACACCGGTTGGTAATTCAGACCGATTACAGTTTCAGCAAACGACTTCAGGCGGGGATCAACCTGGCAGTACGATCCGGTAACGCCTACACGTCATATACGGTTGCGAATTATACGACTGATGCGGATCGATATAGTGATGATTACTACCGCAATTACCTGTCCGAAGAGAACGGCGAACGATTCCCGGTCAACGTCAGTCTCGACCTGCACCTTTCATACAGCTTCGGCGGTTCACAGCTTTTCTTCAACGTGGCCAACGCCACCAATCATGCCAATGCCATCGTCAATGCCGCCGACGGCTATGTGTACGACAGCGGCATTCTCCCCAGTATCGGTTATCGACTCGAGTTTTAACGGTTCGTTTCACTCATCCTTGGCCAGATGGGCGACATCTGTAACCAGGTCGTCCCCCTTGAGCGTAATCAATCTTACGCCCTGGGTGTTCCGCCCGATAACCTTGATGTCTTTAACCGCCTGGCGATTGGCGATCCCGTGCCGGGTGATCAGGATCAACTCATCGTTGTCGAGAACTTCCTTCACCGCGACTACCTCGCCGTTACGCTCGGAGGTCTTCACGTTGATCACACCCTTGCCGCCGCGATTGGTGATGCGGTAATCGTTGATGTTGGTCCGTTTGCCGTAGCCGTTCTCGGTCACGACCAGCAACGATGAGTCGCGTTTGGCGACTACCATGCCGATGGAATAGTCTCCTTTACCGAGGTTGATGCCTTTGACGCCGTAGGCGGTGCGGCCCATCGGACGAACGGCCGTTTCCGGAAAACGAATCGCCATGCCTTTGCGGGTAGCGAGGATGACATCATTGGTGCCGTCGGACAGGGCGACCTCGATCAACTCATCATCGACCGGCAAATTCATGGCATTGACGCCGGTCACACGGGGGTTGGAGAAAGCATCCAGCGGAGTCTTTTTGATAACGCCGTTACGGGTGGTCATCACCACGTATTGATCCGAAACGAACTGCCGGACGCGACAGAAAGCCGAAATCTTCTCGCCTTTTTCAAGCTGACACATATTGACGATCGGTTTGCCCTTGGCCAGTTTGCCGCCGACCGGGATAGTATGAACTTTCACCCAGTAACAGCGACCGCGGTCGGAGAAGAACAGGATATAGTCATGAGTGGAAGCGATAAAGAGGTGCTCGGCGAAATCGTCTTCCTTGGTTTCGATACCGATCACTCCCTTGCCGCCTCGGTTCTGACGACGGTAGGAAGAGACGCTCAGTCGCTTGATATAGCCGAGGTGTGAGATCGTGATGGCCATTTCTTCTTCGGCGATCAGGTCCTCGACGGTCAGCTCGTCGGCCGTGTCCTGAATCTCGGTGCGGCGATCGTCGCCGAAACGTTTGGCCAGGTCACTGGTTTCATCCTTGATGATCTTCATCCTGAGGGCCTTGGATTCGAGAATCGCCTTGAGCTGCGAGATTCGCTTGATCAGCTCGCGGTATTCGTCCTCGATTTTTTTGCGTTCGAGGCCGGTCAGACGCTGCAGGCGCATTTCGAGGATGGCCGTGGCCTGAATCTCGCTCAGCTTGAATTTTTTCATCAAGCCGGCCCTGGCCGTGGGAGTATCCTTGGATGCTTTAATCAGGGCGATGATCTCGTCGATGTTGTCGAGAGCGATGCGATATCCTTCAAGGATATGAGCGCGTTCTTCGGCTTTGCGCAGGTCATATTTGGTGCGGCGCACGACCACTTCATGGCGGTGGTCGATGAAGGCCTGAATGAGTTGCTTGAGTGAGAGAGTTTTCGGTACGCCGTGGTCCAGACCGAGCATGATGACCGAATATGTCACCTGCATGGTGGTGTGTTTGTAGAGCTGGTTGAGAACGATATCGGCCTGCTGGTCGCGCTTGAGTTCGATGACGATCCGCATGCCGTCGCGATCGGATTCATCCCGCAGATCAGCGATACCTTCAATCGCTTTGTCTCTCACGAGATCGGCTATTTTTTCGAGCAGATTGGCTTTGTTGACCTGATATGGGATCTCGGTGACGACAATCATTTCTTTGCCGCTTTTAAGGCGTTCGATGGCGGCGCGAGCGCGAACCAGCAAACGACCTTTGCCGGTAGTGAAAGCCTCACGGATGCCCTCACGGCCGTTGATAATACCGCCGGTCGGGAAGTCGGGACCCGGCACCAGCTCCATCAGTTCCTCGTTGCTGAGGTCGGGATCATCGATCACCGCTTCAATGGCCTGGGCCACCTCGGTGAGGTTGTGCGGCGGGATCGAGGTCGCCATACCGACCGCGATACCGGTTGTGCCGTTACAAATCAAGTTCGGGAATTTCCCCGGGAGAACTACCGGCTCCTGGCGGGTGGCATCATAATTGTCAACGAAATTGACCGTTTCCTTGTCAAGGTCGGCCAGCATCTCTACTGCCAGCGGAGTCATGCGAGCTTCGGTGTATCGCATGGCCGCGGCGCCGTCGCCGTCGACTGAGCCGAAGTTCCCCTGACCGTCGACCAGCGGGTAGCGCATGTTGAAATCCTGAGCCATTCGGACCAGTGTCGGGTAGACTACTTGCTCGCCGTGAGGGTGATAATTGCCCGAGGTGTCGCCGGCAATTTTGGCGCATTTGCGGTGTGCCTTGCCGGGAATAAGGTTGAGGTCGTTCATCGCCACCAGGATGCGTCGATTGGACGGTTTAAGACCATCACGGATATCCGGTAAGGCCCGATTGGTGATGACCGACATCGAATAATCCAGATAAGACGATTTCATTTCGTCTTCGAGGTATATGGGCTCTATCTTCTCACGCTCAAGCGGCATAAACGATGAATCCTTCCATGAAAGCAGTTCACGAACCTTAATCTACAATCAATAAAACTACATGTAAAAGCCACCGATAGCAACTAAAAAACGCCTCCAATTTCCACTATATCTTATTGTGTTGCATGTGGTTGTGGCGTTGTTCGGGGGATTTTTTAGGTGACGCCGTACATCGTCGTAGATATCGTGTATAATGATTTGGGAAAGGTCTTCAATGCATAAGAGAAACATCTTCATCGCTATCTTTTGGTCAGTCATTATTGCCGTTTTTGCTCAGGCGGCCGACAATCTGGACTTACATAATCTCATCGGTGTCTGGCAGGGGAGTGGCGGATTCTTAATGCCGGTAACGGGAATCAGGTTGGATATCGAAGGGACTGCGGAATTCGTAGATGTGCCGGACAGCGGGTTTATCAAAACGTCTCTGCATGGTTCGAAATTCCTGTTCAATTATTCCGACAGCGGTCATTTATGGATCGATGATGCGACCGATTCTCTCACCTGGGAAATCTGGGACGGGTTCGGCCATTACGTTACCTATTACGGGGTCGTTGAGGGGAGTCAGATTAAAGGCTCTCGCCGGAAGGATCAGAATATGTATTTAATCGAGGCCCAAATGATAGGTCCGGATAGTCTTTGTTTTCGTCTCCGAGCCGGAGCTTCCGATAATCCGGAGGACAAAGCCTGGTTCAATTTGGGGAAGATGCGCTGACCGAGGACGCTCCCGCGTGTTCTGTCGCCTCTTCCGGATTATAACACCAATGCCAGGGTTCCCAGGGGAGTTGAGCGAGGGAGTCGTCGGGATACGTCTCGACAAATCCGAAACGTGCTCCGTTTTCTTTCAGCCAGCGATAAGCCGTCGATCCGGCAAAAGTGCCTTTGGTGACGGTCAGATCAAGCGCCGCGCCGGTTTCATGTTCTGAAAAACCGGGAGGGGCCACATAGCGGCAAGCCTCGGCAAACGACATGCCTTTATCCATGCGTTTACGCAGAAGCGTTTTCTGGTATGAAGAGGAGCGATAGCCCGATTTGACCGTGAAGATCACGCTGTCCTTTCTCGCCGCATCGGCCATGGCCTCGAACGCCCGACGTGTCTCAGGTGTTACGAAAATCCGGTATCCCTGGAAGCAGAACTTTTCCGGAAGTTTAACCAGCCGTGAAGTATCGGCCAAACGAGTTGAATCGATGCAGATATCTCTCCATTGCTCCGGAACGGCATAGCTGGTGGAATTGAGGATTATTGTTTCAGGACATTGAGCGGTCACCGTCGAAGCAATTATAAGGGTTACGATAGCAAGTACCAGATACGTAAACGGCAGAGTAAGTCTATTCATTGAAAGGATCCTTACGATCGAAATCGGGTCGATAGTTCTCCGAACTGGATAACTCCTGAATCCAGCCGCGATAAAATCCAAGACGTTCGAATTCATCCAATACCGCCTCGTACTCATATTCGTACAAGGGACGACCAAGATCCGGATGACATTGTACATTTTCAGTCGGATGGTATTGCGACATCAATGAGATATGGACGTCGGGAGAAAGTTGTTCGGCGATGAATCTGAGGACACCGAGGCTGTTTTCCACCTGACCGGGCAGGACCAGGTGTCGAATGACCAGCCCCCGGGTGATTTTCCCCTCATCGTCGAGTTCGATATCCGCTCCGACCTGGTTGTACATCTGCACGATCGCGGCGCCGGCATGCCTGAGATAGTCGGGAGCGTTTGAGTATTCCCGGGACAGGTGGTCGTCACTGTATTTGAAGTCAGGCAGCCAGACCGGAATGATCGGTTCCAGGAGTGCTACGACTTCGGGTCGGTCGTAGCCGTTGGAGTTAAATACACAGGTCTCGTAGATATTACGTCGTTGCAGTTCGATGATGATATCGAGCATCTGCGGAATGCAGTGTGAGGGAGAGACAAAACCGACGCCGCGTGCGCCCTCGTTCAGGACCGCTTCAATACGGTTAACTACCCGGTTCAGGGAGTCATCAAACGAGTTAAGAGGCCGATGATTGTCGCTTATCTGGTAATTTTGACAGAATCGACATTGCAGATTACAGTGCCCGAAAAAAATGTTGCAGATACCGGTCTCACCGGAGATAACCGGTTCTTCGCCCAGATGACGGCAGACCGAGGCTACCCGCAAACGATTATCGCAACCACAAACCCCGGGTTTTATCCCGCTGCGGTCGGCATGGCATTCATGCGGACAACCGACACATTCGGTCTGGTCCATTAGCGGGTGTGTCCGGCGTAGTCGTATAAGGTCTTCGTTTTTCATCATCGTCGGACAATATAAGGTTTGGGAGATTATACGCCAAATGGGGATTGAATAAAAAAAAGGAGCGAGGACCAAAGTCCTCGCTCCAATCTATCCGAGTAGATTAACTCTCGAATTAGAACGCCCAGTCGGAGATCGGGCAGTCGCCGTTGCCGAAGTACCAATTCAGCATATAGGCAACGTCCGCACCATCCACACCGGTGACGCCATCGACATCACCGAGATGCATGAACGGAATCGGGCCCGGGCCACCGAACATGACGTAGTTGTTGAGGTAAACGATGTCAGCAAGGTTAATCAAGCCGTCATTGTTCACATCACCACGACCAAAGCCAACCCACTTGTTGCAGAGGTAGCCAAGGTCAGTGTAGTTCTCAGGAAGACTTGCATCAGCCAGACCGTGCAAGGCAAAGTTCACGATAGCGAACGAGATCGTCTCGTTAGCCGTGAAGTCGTGCTCAAGCAGCGTGAAGTGGCATTCCGCATCGGTAGTACCATCCTGCTGAGTCGCGCCCGCAGGCATGCTCATGAAGGTGTATGCGGAATCAAGATAGATATCTTCCCACCAGGCACCGTTGCCGTGCAAACCGCGAGCGTTCTTGGCCTTGCCAAGAACAGCGGTCGGGGTCGAAGCGCAGCCAAACGGCAGCTTAATCTGACCCCAGGCGACATCGGCACTACCTTCGTCATAGTCGTATACAACAGAGGCATCCTGGTTAATGCCAACAACGTCGGTGCCCAGGTCGTAGTCGAAGGTAGCTCCGAACTTCCAGTTAGGCACGGCGTTGCCGTTACGCTCGGTGATCTCGAAGATCTCAACGGTGAGGTCTTTGAGAGGCTCGAAGTCGTAAGCACCCGTTGTACGAGTATTGACGTAGAGACCCATCGTATAGGAGTTATCAAACGGGGCCTCGAACCAGGTCCAATCCCAACCGCCGCCGTCGTCGAAGTTCTGGACGGAGTCAAGGTAGCTCTTGTGGACCATATCACCAGTGATGTCGGTATAGGTGATACCGTCGGTAGAGTAGCTGCCGAGAGCAACGTCGATCTCGAGAGCGGCATGGCAATCGTTATCGAAGTAGTTCGGATCCGGCTGCATGGAAACATAGGAGGATTCTTCGCCCTCGCCGTGCCAGGCCTGCGTATTGATAGCAATCTCGTAGGTGCTGGTCGCGTAGAGGTACGAGCCCTGGAACATCGATTCGGCGTCGCCGTCGATATCGAATCCCCAAGGTTCCGCCCAGTCGTCACCGGTAGCAATACGACCGGTGTTGTATACGGTCTGGGTATTAGCTCCACCCAAACCAAAGCTCAACTGAGTCGTGTCGATCAAACAGCCACCGACGATGGTAGCCTGGATGCACGGCAGCTCAAGGTAGCCGAACGAAGCATTCAGGTAGAAGTCGGGATCATCCGAATCGATGTACATGCAGAAGTACTGCGGGCCACGAAGGATGAGGGACTGGTTGATGTCGACAGTAATGCTCAGAGAGTCGCCGGGAGCAACCACGGCCGGCAGAGTCGGGGCCAGAATACCTTCCGTGTTGGTGGCAGTCTGGACGAAAGCCGGACGGGCACGAGTGCCGGCGTTCAGGACGCGCTCACCACGGTCGTAACGGACTGAAGCAAGCTCGTTGACTTCTTCGCGCATAATCGGAGCTTTGGCGAAGTCGTTGGTCAAACGATCGGCAATCGTTGTAGCGTTATCGAGTACATCGGGACGCACCGAAGTGAATTCCGGGGTGTACGGGTTATCGCAGAATTCATCGGTCGTAATGGCGCTGATGTTCAGGTCAGTACAACCGGTGTTGGTGATGATGTTGTCGAAGGTAACCGGGACGGAAGTCGCAGAACCGAACTCGACCGGAGCGGCCGGGTTGTAGGTCTGGATTTCCAGACGCGGACGATCAACACCCTTCTCCATGAAGCTCAAACCACCGTAGTAGTGCGAGAAAGCCATCTCGCCGTTCGGGCCGATACAGCCGCCGTTCCACATTGAGTTGAACGGGAGACCGTAATCGATACGACGACGATAAATCTCGTCACCATCGTCGGTGCTCAAGCAGACGAACAAACCGGTGTGGCCACCGCAGAACAGGAGGTCAGGAGCACCATCCGGCTCGCAGGAGAGCACCGGGTTCGAATAGTAACCACCGGCATCGGGATCCTTGTAAGCCCAAATAATGGAGCCAGTATTCTTGGCATGGGCTGCAATGGCGCCGCCAACCGGCGGAGTGACCCAACGCGAGTAGTTAGGAATGTACAGAGTATTCTCGTCAATGATCGGCGAGGTACGGATCGTACGAGCTGAAGCAACAGCATACTTGATGCTGCCGTCGGCAACGTTGATGGCGTACAGCACACCGTCTGACGGGTGGTCACCGCTGTAAATACGAGCGTTGGCATACAGGATGCCGTTCTCGTAAGAGCCGGAACCGTTGAAACCTTCACCGGAGATGGCTTCGGTCGGGAAGACCGTGTTACCCTGCATGCCGCCCGCGGAGGACAACTGCCAGACGATATCGCCTGTGGCGCAGCTAATAGCAAACAGGTCACCATCGGTGTTGGAAGCAGTGTAGGTACCGAAGTACAGGTTGTTACCATCGGTCACGCCCCACTGACCAACGTCGCCACTCAGTTCGACCGGGTTAGTGGTCCAACCAGTGTAGAGATCGCCGGTCTCGGCGTCGGCTGCTACGATGCTACCGGCGTCGGTCGGCCAGTACAGGACGCCGTCGACGTAGATCATCGCAGAGTAAATCAAGTTACCGAACAGGCCGGTCGGGCCCACGGTACCGATGTCACGGCTCCAGATAAGAGAACCGTCATCGAAATTGTAAGCGGCCACCGACTGCTGCGTACCACCGCCGATGAACACGACGTTGGTCGGAGTGCTCGCGATATCCATCGCGACGACAGTCGGGGTTGTGCGCATATTGTCACCGAGCGGGAAGCCGGAGATGGTATACGCAAGAGTGCCGTCGAAGTAGTACACCCGATATTCGTTGTTGAACGACTGGATAAGTTTGCCGTCAAACATAACCGGGTGGGTGAACAACGACTGCTGTGACGGATGCTGGTAGTCCCAGGTCAAAGTCAGGTCGCACCAGGCATCGCTCAACGGAACCAGCGAAGCGCCACTGCGGGCGGCATCGTGGTTAAAGGTCGACCAGCCCGGATCAATTGAACCGGCCGGATCGCCGCACCAACGCTCTTCGAACGGGATGCAGCAATGATCGGCGCCGGCCACGAAGGCGATATCATCGCCGCCAAGGCCTGACCAATCGTCATACATATAACCCCAACTACCCCAGTATTCGGCTGCACTGTAAGAGAAGCCGCCGCCACCGTTATCGGTGAGGGTGAAGATATCGAGGGTAGTCGTAGCCTGAGACTCGATCGCGATCCAGTAGTATTCGGTCACGTTAACATCGAGCGGCAGGAAGTCAACTACCTGCCAGGCCGGGTAAGTAACATACTCAGCCGGAGTAACGGTGATCGAAGCCAGCTCGGTGCCCGGAGCGCCGGCCACGTCGCTGTAGACAGCGATCTTGGAGTCGTAGAGGTAACTGTCAACGCCGGCATCGCTGGCGTTATACAGCATCCAGTAAACTTCGCCAACCTTACATTCTTCGCCGATAGCTTTGATACGCTGGGCGTTCATGTAGTCGCCATAGGCATCCGGCAGACTCCAGTAGTATGACAGGCCGGTGAAGTATGAATACGAACCGCAGTTGGAATATGGATCGATACAGAGGTTCGCCGTCATTTTCATGTCGACGTCTATACCCCACAGATCACCCATAGTGTACCAGTCACCACCGTAGTAGCAGACGCTTCTGCCGTTCGGGGTGGTCTCATCATCCGAAAGCAGGACTTCGTAGTCGCCGGCAGAAAAATCACCGGTCGAATTGAAGGTGACGTAGAAATCCTCGGTCATAACCAGGTTGAATGAGGAGAAATCAAAGGTAGTATAGGTCGGATAGAATGGATACGATCCGGCGGTTATAGTTACCTGAGCAATCGCGGTGCCCGGCATGCCAGTACCACCATCCACGTCCCAGACGGTGGCAATGATATCGTCGTTTCCGACTATACCAGCGTTTTGCCAGGAAGCACCTTCGAAGTCATAAATGGCCATGTCGACCGATTGCAGGGTTTCCGGACCGGAAACGCTGAACCGCTCGCCGTAGTCATAAATGTCATAAATGTCGTGAGGAGCCCTCCAAACGTAGGCAACACCCTCATCATAGCTCTGAGAATAGCAATCGGAGAAAGGCAGCTCATAGCAGCAACGCTCGGACTCGATAAAGAAGGCATAATCGCCTCCCCAATCGTTGAGCATGGAACCCCAGGAACCACTATAGTTCTCGATATTGCGTTCTTCACCGGCATATGAGCCAGTGGCCTTATCGGAAACTATAGCAGCGGTGTTGGTACCATCCTGGTTAGAAACCGTCCAACCAATGTGATACTCTTCCAGCTCATTGAAGACCCAATCGTTGCCGTTAGCGGTAAAGTCTGCAGACACCCAACCAAATCCACCCGGCAGGTCGGCATAAGCAACATCGCCCGAGTCGAGCTTGTTACCCGGGAATCCAAAGCCATCGTCGTCCCAGAGGTAGATTCTCAAGTCTGGCGTACCAGCAGTATAGCCGCCATACATGAGTAACCAACCCACCTTCAGGGAACAGATCACGCCCTCATCAACCGTAAAGCGGGTGTTGAAGAGGTCGTCGCCATAAGAGTCCGGAATAGTCCAGACGTAGACAGAAGTCGCGGTGTCGTCGTAGTAAGCGTCATACTCACAATAGTAGTTTGACGGAGGAGTGGGTGCTACGCCGGACAACTGAACTTCTATCAAGGCGCTGGCGGGCTTCTTAAAGGTGGGTTGAGCCTGACCAGCAGTTTGTTCCTGGCCGAGCAACAGGGCGTTCGGGTTTGCCGTCACGACCTGGTTGAGCCCATCTTTTTTCCCAATGTCTGAAATTGCCGTACCGCTTAGGGCCAAAACCAAACCCATAACGAATACTGCGAATATCAGTCTTTTTAACATTTATTCCTCCTTAAAAAGGAAAAACTGTAAATTCATTAACTTCAGTAGGCAAATTACCGGGCATACCAAAATTATCGGCAGCCATGAGGCATTTTGCCAGATCCCGTTTTTGTCTAGGGAAGGTGGGATAACAGCTTTAGTTAACGAATTCATTATCTTCCAATTCTTTGGAGTCGGATTTAGCCGGAAAACCGGCTTTACCCATTGTTGCGATCATTATCAAGCAATCTGTGCCAAGAAAATTCGATCAGGTTACTAATCTCACCTCCTATTGCTTGCAAGGTACACTTACAGCAACGTTGGTTGAAGTTAGTGTAAGGTAAGCGGAAAATTGGAAAGGCAAGACGTCAGACGTTAAAGATTGACCCAGCCGATCAAATCAACACAAACCCTTTTCATTGATTTGACAAGCACACTAAATCACTTCCGAAAAAGCGATTCGGGGAGTCTTTATCTGTCTTAGTCTCTAAAAAAAGAGGAAGTAACTGCCGCTCTCCGGTAACTGTTTGGCTCTCGTACCAGAATGCAGCTTAACACACGCTCGAACGGAAAGTACCACATTTCCCTGATTTGTCAAGGGAAAAAAGGCATGTACCATTGATTTTTCCTTGATTGGCAGGCCTTTACAGGATTCGGGTATGGGCTTTTCCCCTCACCTGTTTTATGACAACAAAGTCACATTTCGTCCTGATTGACCCATTACTTGAGGCATTTGGCTTGACTTCCGGTGCGAAAATCAGATGATTGAACGAATTCAAATGAAACTCTTTGCTGTCGATATTGCCAATTTCCGGGTGATTCAATCAGCCCGAATCGAACTGGAGGACGCCGTTATTGGAATAGTAGGTCCCAACGGCGCGGGGAAATCCACGCTCGTGGAGGCTGTCGCGTGGGCGCTTTATGGAAATCCGGCAGCCCGATCGGGCAAAAATGAAATAAAAACCCAAACAGCCAGTCCCGGAAAGGCTTGTTCGGTTGAGCTTTATTTCGAATCCAAAGGTGAGAAGTATCGCCTGATTCGGCGTCTGGTGGGGAAATCGGAACGGGCCGAGGTAGAGCTGTATCGCGGCAATAACTCCGAATCGGTGGGGATTCGTGAGACCCAGGGATATATTGCCCAGTTGATCGGGCTAGATTATGAGGGATTTCAGACCTCCTTTTTAGCGCGTCAGCAGGAATTAAATGCTTTGTCGGACCTTCAGCCGGCGCGGCGGCGTTCGCAGTTGGCCGGGATGCTCGGGATCGATCGACTGGACAAGGTCATGGCGCGGATCAAAGAAGACAATCGGGGGTATGCCGGTCAGGCGGAGTATATCAGTCGAAGGCTCGTACCGGAGAGCCGGATAAAAGACGAAATGAAAATCCATCAGGAGCGTCTGGCCGGTCTGGCTGATCAGAAAGATCAATTCCGTCAACAAATGGATAAGCTCGACCAGCTATATAAGGAGGCGGTTGAGAAGCTGTCTCAAGCTCAGACTCTCAAGGATAAGCATTCTCGGGCACAATCAGAGCTTCAGGCGGTACGCCAGACCAGCGAGTATTTAAAAGAACAAAAAAAGAATCTGGCCGACGAATTGAAGCAATTGGAGGGACTTAAGAAAAAACACCGGGAACTGGAAGAGCAGACCAAACCTCTGGAAATTCTCCGGGGTCAACTTAAGGATTTGGAACAAGCTCGGGCACGACAGCAACTGCGGGTGACTCTGGAGAAGCAACTGGAGAAAAACGGTTGTGATTTAGAGCGGAACACCGAAGAAAATAACCAGGCCCGGCAGCGGCATCAGGCGACAATAACCGAGCTCAAGGGAATTCCTCATAATATAGAGTCTCTATCAAATGAAGCGGCTGCAGCCGTGAACAAAGCACGTGAGCAGTATGGAACTCGCAAGGCCGAGCTCGAGCGGCTGGTCAGGGATATCGACCTTTTACGGAAGCAACTGGGAAATATCGAGCAGTTCGGACCGGATTCGGTCTGTGATCGTTGCCTGCGCCCGTTGGGTGATGATCTGCCCCGGATGAAGGCCCATCTTACGGAAGAAATCGCCCAGTTGGAGCAGGACCGAAAAAACGCCTCAGAGAATTTGGCCAAGGATAAAGAAACCGGGATTAAGCTCGCTGAGCAGGAGAAAAGATCGCAAGTTCAGTTCAGGCGCTTTCGGGAGTTAACTCAGGCATCTCAGGCCGACGGTAAGGAATTAGAGAAACTAGAACAACGGCGAAAAGAAATAGAGCAACAGCATCAAGAAGCCGCCGCTCGTTTGGCCGAACTGCCGCAACAGACGTTCGATGAGCACGAATACACTCAACTGCTCGAAAAGGAAAAAAAGCTCAGCCGTACCCGATCTGAGTACGACCGGATAACGGGGCAGTTGGAACGCCTTCCTGAACTGCGTGAATCACTGGATAAATTGACGGAAAAAACAATTCGGGCGGAGAATGAGCTGCAACAGGCCGAGCAGGTTGTGGTTAAGTTGGGCTTTTCACCTGAGGAGTTCCGCCGGATTAGTGAGAATCATAACCGACTGCAGAATGAATTCATGGATGCCCGGGAGAAGGCTGCTAAGGCTGAACACGAATATCATCTGGCCGAGAAAGACCTGGCGAGTCTTCAGGAAAAACTCGATACTCAGGCGCGAGAGCGGGAGGAGCTGGAAGAATCCCGGATCAGTTTGCATCACGGTGAAAAATTGGCCAATCTCATGGCGGCATATAAGCAACATTTAGTTGCTTCGATCCGTCCGGCCCTGGCCGAGCTGTCGAGTCGTCTTGTCTCCGAGATGACCAACGGCCGGTACAGTCTGCTGGAACTGGATGAAGACTACAACTTACGCTTGATGGATTCGGGTGAATTTTTCGGGATCGAACGTTTTTCAGGCGGTGAAAAGGACCTCGCGAATCTTTGTCTCCGTCTGGCTATCTCACAGTCTCTGACCGAGTCGGCCGGACTGGATCGGTCGTTCGTTATTTTGGATGAGGTGTTCGGATCGCAGGATGTCGAACGCCGAGATTTGATTATCGATGCCTTGACGGGATTAAAACAGCGATTCCCGCAGATTATTCTTATCACCCATGTGGAAGAGTTAAAGCAGCGAGTGGAGCAGTTGATCGAGGTGGAACCCACTGGTCGCGGTTATTCGGAGGTGAGAGTCAATGGCGAGCTCGTTTAGACTGTATTCTCCGACAGGCCGGAGGATTATTTCCATCGTGATCATCGCGGTGGTGTTGATCCTGGTCATAGTGAGAATCAGTCGACACCGGGAGACCGATCTTGCGAACAGCGGACGATTCCGAGTGGTGAAGATAATCGATGGTGACACATTTATGATCGCCTCGGGTGATAAAGTCCGTCTGGCTAATATCGATACGCCTGAATTCGGAGAACCGGGTTTCGAAGAAGCCACCGTCGGTCTGGAGCGTCTGATTGCCGGTAAGGAAGTGCGCGTTGAGTTTAAGGACCGGACGCGGGATAAATACGGCCGTCTGGTCGGTTATGTTTATGTCGATGACACCGTTTTCGTCGGCTGCCGGATGATTCATCAGGGACTTGGATATGTATACTTGTTGTCACGTGATGAATTCGAACGACCCGAGGTGGGACGATTAATCGCGGCGCAACGAGAGGCCCTGGATAAAAAGCTGGGCCTCTGGGCTTTTGAACATGAACCGGAACCGTACTATGTCTCGACCAACGGCATTCGTCTGCATCGACCGGGTTGCAGTTATATCCGGAACATCCCGGCCGACAAGTTGATTCGATACGATACCAGAGAGGAAGCCTTTCGACAGGGATTGTCGCCTTGTCGGGGTTGTCGTCCGTGATCCATAATGGTTGTTGAGGAGACGAGGCATGAAAGATGAGAGAGGTATCTTAGAGATTGCGGATGGGTTGATTGCCGAATTGGAGGCGCTGCCAAAGAAGGATGCCGTTTCGCTTCGGGCTGTCCGTCGCAAGTATTCCAGAATTTTGAAGCAGCGTCCCGTGAAAGAGATGGTCAAACTGGCTCTGAAACTGATTGAGGAACCGACCCATCCGCGCAGGTATGCCGCCTATGAGCTTCTGGAATGTCATCCGGGAGCGATCCAGCAACTCAAACTCTCTCAGGTTCGAGCACTCGGCAAAGGGATCGATTCCTGGGGAGCGGTTGATATGTTCAGCGGATACGTGGCGGGGCAGGTTTGGCGCCATGGGGGGATCGGTGATGCGGAAATTGCCCGATGGGCTCGATCTTCCGACCGCTGGTGGCGGCGTGCGGCTTTAGTGGCGACAGTTCCCTTGAATGCCAAAGCCCAGGGAGGTGAAGGAGATACCAAGCGAACCCTGGCCGTTTGCCGGATGCTTATGGATGATCGCGACGATATGGTGGTTAAGGCTTATTCCTGGGCTTTACGGGTTTTATCAAGGACCGACACCCAGGCGGTGAAGACTTTTATTGAGGAAAATCGGGATCGTCTGGCGGCAAGGGTCGTACGCGAAGTCACCAACAAGCTCACTACCGGTCTGAAAAATCCTAAGAAGGAATAGCGGGCAATCCGGCGAATCAATGCAGAAGGCCCGACCGGAGTTCACCGATCGGGCCTGAGTCTTTTATCCGACAGAAGTCGGTCTTACAGACAATTGGCGGGGGCGGCTCCACCCTGGAACATATAAGCGACCAGATAGACCAGGTCCGATATATCGGGACCGCTGCCGCTGCCGTTGATGTCTGCTTCACCGCCGTTTGGCTCGAAACAAACCGGCTCTGGTCCACCCTGGAACATATAAGCTACCAAATAAACCAGATCGCTAATGTCGGGACCGGTGCCGCTGTGGTTAATATCACCGATATGCTGACAACAGCCACTGATTTCAAAGCAGTGAGGACCGTCCCAGTCCGGGACAGTGTTGCCGTCGGCAGCATGAGACCAGAACCAGAAGCCTGACGGAGGGTAGTAACACGAGTCAATACATAGTGTCCGACCTTTGAAGTCGGAAGTGATCTGAGTTGTAACGGTATAGACGATTTGACTGAAGCCGTTTGGTATGCCGGGTTGCTCGATACGAAAACCGCCGAAACCGACAGTGTCTGAGCCGTTGCCCGTTACCGACCGAGGGGTGAAAAACAGCCCTCCGTCGAATATCTCTTCCCAACCGATAGCGGCTGAGTCGGTGGTCAACGACTGCCATTCAGCGCCGTCGGGAGAATATACCCGGAAGCCGTTGGTGGCGCCCATAATATCGAAACCGGTGTTGTTGGTGAGGCGAAAATAGAAGGAGATCTCGGAGCCTACCGCAAGGGTGTTGTTGCCCGAAAGGCCGTCGACATGATCCAACGTAACTGCATTCTGACCGAAAGCACTCGCGGTGAAAAATAGAAAGCAGATACACAACAAACAACCGAACCTGGTCGAAAACATAGATCATCCTCCTTGTAGACCGGTCAAGATGCGATAAGACTCATATATGTAAACGATCGAACGAACGCCCACAAATATGCGGTCGGGGGGTTCTCTTTTACATCCTTCGAGTCTTAACGGCAGATTGTTACATGCATATCCTGCCGTTCATTTCATCATTTCGGCAGATATCCGTGGGTGCTTAACATTACGGTAAAAAGGGGCAATCCCTTGTCGAAATCACCCCAATATAGTGATAACTTTCACCCGGTTGCGGGTCAATCGCAAGGTATCGGCGGAGGACCTCCCTGGAAGGCGTATGCCACCAGATAAACGAGGTCGGACAGGTCGGCCAAACCGCCCGATCCGTTGACGTCCGCCGATTCTGGGCATATTGGCTCTATCCCGCCTTGGAACAACCATAGCGCCAGATGCACGATGTCGACAATGTCCGGATTCCCGCCGGAATGATTGACATCGCCTCGAGTCCAGCAACACGAGAGTCCGGTGATCTTCTCAATAAGATTTCTGACTTCGGCGGGGCGCATGTACCAGAGGTGGAATCCGAACCAGAATGATTCGCCGGGACCAACGACCGACTTGACGCCGACCGGCATGTCCTCGAGAGGTGAGATGGCGGGGTACAACGTAGATGCAGTATACAGCACTTCAGCACTTTCGCTCGGCCATAAACCGACGAGGTTAGGGGGAGAGGTCGTAGCCCAAAGGATCTCCAGATTGGACGTGTATGGATAGCGGCTGGTGTCGTAGGTGAGAGTCGGCCAGTCGGGATCAGTCGGATCAGCCGATGCGAATCCCGATACCTCATCCGAGCAGGGAGGATTCACGGTCAACAGGCAATATCCGAACGGGACGAAGTACAGACTGTCTACATCAAACAGTCGCACCGGAAAGATGTCCGTCAACAAGACAGTGTCCGGCTCCGAGGACATATACAGCCCCAATGTTGCGGTCGTTGCCCCGCAGTAAATCAGCCTTCCTCCAGATAGCAGATACCTGGCGAATCCTTCTTGACTTGTTTCCCATTCGTCGTCGAGGATGCGGTCACGAATGTCGTCGTCGAGAATGATCGTTCGGTAAGGCATGAAATCGTGCCAGTCGAAGCATTCGGGGTTATCATCGGGACAAGCGATGGTGCTGGTGGAATCCAGGTAGTGATAGATGTCGTAATCCCACCCGGCTAAAACGCCGTCGTAGAAGGATATAATAGTGTCGGGGGAGACCATTGATTGCGTACTGACATTGTCTGTGATCAACAGGATATCGCGATTGCGCTCTTCGATTACATCGCACGGAATCAGACTAGAATGTGAAGACTCGAAACCGTAGATATCCACCGCCGTCACGCTGTACCAACTGTCGTCGACGGAGGCGTTGTCCTCAAAACTGTTATCGAAGGCTGTCGAGTAAGGCGTCTGAGCGTAGTAATAATACTCTATTCCCGTGGCAGGGTCGATAACGACATCGACCGGTGTCAACGATTCCAAGGCACAACCAGTGTCGTAGAAGGGAGTGAAACAGTTGATAGCCGCCATGGAGTCGGTATATCTGTAGATGTTGTAATGATCCACGGTCATCCCGGTCGTATCGGCAAAGGTAAGTTCGACCGACGATCCCTCAATTGAGAAAGCATATCGCTGATCAACCGCCGGACCGGGTTGGTTACCGCCCGGTCGGAATACCACGGGTGCGCCCGGAAGACCAACACCTTCGTCGGAGATGTTCGCAACGGCCACAGCGTAGACATTGTTCTGATCGAGGTCCGTAAAGGTGTAGCTTCGGGGACCTGCCGCCACAGTCGTATACAGGTCGTCAATCGCAATCGTTAGCCAGGGCTCTAACACGCCGGGATGAGTCAGGGATGAGGACTCTATCTCTCTCAAATAGACGGCATAGCCGGTTACTTCCGGGAAAACCCAGGGATCCCACTGGACGATTACCTCATCGGTGTTGTTTTCGATAATCCGCGTACCCATAACCGGCAGGAGGGGATTCAGAACCGTATCAACGAGGTCTCTGGCTGCCAAGGCTGTGGATTCCAGGCCGCTTAGATTCAGCCCCGCCAAATACAGCTCCGGATTTACATACAGGTTATCTCCATTTGTCGTGTCCACGTGTACCGCGCCGCCGCTGAACATGGCCAACACCACTCTTTCCGATTCACCTGGAGACAGGTCGAACGGCCCGGCCGAAAGCAAATAGCGGGTGTCGAAACCATCGGCGAAGTCGACGGCAATGTCTTCAAGAGGATACATCCAGATAGAGTCATCCGGTTCGATGGTACCGGTGAACACCTGGTCGTAATCCCATTCTTCATGAGAGAGGATGTAGTACTTGTTAGAGTCTCCGACCGGTGTCCCGGTTCCGCCGGTCCCGAAATCGCGATAAGGATCATCAACGGTCCCTTTCAATCGAGGGCCGAAGTCATAACTGGCGGTTATATTGCTGAGCCACCAGTTGAAGTTGACTCGCTCGTAAGCTGTGGAACTCTTGATGATCATGCTTGCCAGGGCACGATCGGTGGCGGGACTGTAGGCGAAGTCTCCGTCGTTGTCCATCGCATAGCCGATCCCCAGTGCCGGCAAACTGCCGGAGACATCGTCGGCACTGGGCTGGATGTCGTCGGACCAACTGCCGGCGTCGACGTCGATGTGAAACCCGCTGTATCCCTGCTCGATTTCGGATTGACCGACGTTAGTAATGATGAGATCGTAGATAACGATGCCGCTGTACTCGGTGATATCGTAGCTGTAGCTGCGCAGTGACAGGTCCAGGTTGAGAGGGACATAGGGTGGGCAACAGGCACAAGTTTCTACGGCGGAGATGACGGTGTCCGAGAAGTGGCTGTGATAAGTCGTGCCGCTGAAGTAGTCGACGGCTCTGACCGAGGCATCGTAATAGCCGCCGTCGGGGTACATTTCGCGGCCGGACGACCAGCCGTCGGCGCTGACCGAAACGAGCGTGTCGCCGTTGACAATGCCCCCGATCCAGATGGCGCCGCCAAAGAGATAATCATTCCCGGAGAGGTAGGGTGTTTCAAAAGACCAGTTAGCTTTATCGTTGAGACCGTATGTGCTCCCAAAGGTGCCGTTGCAATTGAAGCTGGAACGAGCCTCAGCTGTTACATGTACACCGAATTGACTGAAATTACAGTCTCCGCCGGTCGTTGTTTGTGACAGCAACGCCGGTTGTTCAGTGTTTTGGTCTATATTCGTAACGGGCACTCTGGCCTGACTGACGGTGATTGCCGTCAGTATTAAAACAACCGTTACGAAGACTAAGTGATTGGTAAAAATCCCACGTGAAGTATACACGTTTTCCCCCGGTAATTAGGACCCTGGCTGATCCGGTTAACCCTGGTGTGTTGCTTGTGGCGTTAATCGACGATGTCTGACATAGATAATTTACATGGTCCTAACGCATGTACCAAGGACTATGTTCAGAAGATTTGGGCTGGAGAGGTGCGTCGGGGGGCTGTTGAAAAAAGCCATACGCTCGGATATTCGGTAAACATAACTGTAACGCGGGCGACACAAGGCCGCCCGCTACACGAGGTTTGGGTTCATTTTAACGCGTAGTTGCAGGGCTTGTCTCTACCGCGATTGAGGTTTGTTAACAATCTCGTCGGTTGGCAGAAGATTTGGCAACTGGGAATTTCGAGGAGTATATAAAGGAGAAGCCCTGTCTGTTTAGGATCAAGCACACGGGGAGGACAGACAGGGCCTAGGAGGGCTTTTATAAAAAGTCTTAATTGTCCGATTTGGCGTTATTATAGGCTATATCTGGTTTTTGTCAACACAAAAACACACGACCGGCACGGGCAAAAGGCTCTCCCGGCGCTGGTTTTCAGCTTTGTCGACCTTTGCTGTAGATGTGTTATGTAGTTGAAATACAATGTGATGTGTAAAGGTCATGATGTTTTGCTTGTCAAACAGACAAGGCGTTCGTTTTCTGTAGTTATGAATTCTGACATCCAACTCAAAATCCGCATTATTGCGGCGATTTTTGGTTTGGTCGGCTTTCTGTTGGGCTTGCCACCGGTTTTTGCCGGTGAGCGTGAGCTTACGATTTTGGAGGAGCCGCTGGACCCTGATGAGGCCGACCGTGTCAGAATCTGGTTCCCGGTTGAACACAACCAGAACTGCCGCGTTACGGTTGAAATTGTAGATGATTCCGGGGTAGTTATTCGCCGGTTATTTGATGAACTCCTCCGGCGCGGCTATTACAACCTGTATTGGGACAAACGGGATGATTCCGGTCGCGTTGCGCCGGCCGGTGAATACCTCTATCGAATCGACGATTGTGGCTCTACCAGGACCGGTAAGGTAGAGGCACGCTACAGCTTCTGGGAGTTACACAGTTCTGTCTCAAAATCCGACTCTCTGCCGGAAAATGAGCTTATTCTCGTTACAGATACCGACAGCGCCGTCGTTTCGTTTGAAATCAGGACTCGGCGCGGCTCGGTTTTAGATCGCCCCATTGAAGACTCCCTTTTCTCTCAGGGCAGACATGCCATTTCCTGGACGCCGCCGAAACGAGGATACGGGGGCTGGTTCGAGTATCGTCTGACCGTAGGAGATTGTGTCAAAGGGGGGCGGATCCATCCTACTTATCCTCCTGATACAACCGCCAACAAATAACCGTTTGTGTACCCGTCCGGTTAATGTCCTCTTTGGAGACGCGTTTCGTGTCTCCTTGATAATGTTGAAAGATTGATCAGGTCTCATCCTAACTCGATAGTGGGGAAATTCCGATACAAGATAACGGAAGGCTTTTTGGCATGGACGCCTTGACAGGAAGAGCTTACTACTGAATCTCGAGGTGTAAATAATGCCCAATATATTGGTGGTTGACGACAAGGATTCCATGCGCAATATGCTCACCGAGACACTGGTCGAGGAAGGGCACCGCGTTGACTCCGCCGAGAACGGCAAGAAGGCGCTCGATCTGGTACGGAACAAGTCCTACGATGTCGTAGTGACCGATCTCAAAATGCCGGAGACGGACGGTTTGCAGGTACTCGACGGCGTCAAGGCTATCGACTCCGACATCTCGGTGATTGTCATGACCGCTTTCGGCACGGTCGAAGAAGCGGTTAAGGCGATGAAGCTCGGGGCTTATGATTTTCTTACCAAGCCGTTCGATACCGAGCATCTCTGTGTATTGGTCAATCGCGCTCTGGAGAACCGTCGTCTGATCGCCGAGAACAGTCTCCTGAGGCAGGAGTTGTTTCCCGAGGACGGATTCACCAACATCATCGGCAAGAATCAAAAGATGGTCGAGATCTGTCAGCTCATGCAGAAGGTGGCCGCCTCGGATGCTTCCGTTCTGCTGAACGGAGAGACGGGTACCGGCAAGGAATTATTCGCACGGGCAATTCACATGCTTTCTCCGCGCAAAGAGCGCTCGTTCGTGGCGATCAACTGCGCCGCTATTCCGGGGGAGTTGCTCGAGAATGAGTTGTTCGGTTCCGAGAAGGGAGCTTTCACGGGAGCGCACGCTCGCAAGATGGGTAAGTTCGAGATTGCCGACGGCGGTTCCATTTTCCTCGATGAAATCGGCGATATGGATTTTGCCCTCCAGGCGAAATTACTGCGGGTGCTTCAGCAGAAAAATTTCGAGCGTCTGGGCGGCACCAAGACAGTCGATGTCGATGTCCGGGTAATCGCCGCGACCAACATGAATCTCCCGGACCAGATCGCGGCCAAGCGATTCCGCGAGGATCTTTATTATCGTCTCTCGGTGTTCCCGATAAATATCCCGCCGCTGCGCGAGCGCCCGGAAGATATTCCGGAACTGGCCAGTCATTTTATCGCCAAGTATTGTCGTGAAATGAGCAAACCGCTCAAGAGCCTTTCCAAAGATGCCCTCGCGCTTCTGGATAAATACCATTGGCCCGGCAATGTTCGTGAGCTGGAGAATACGATCGAGCGTGCGATCATTCTGGCGGAAGGGAAGAAAATTACGCCGGACCATCTGGCTATCAGACTTCGCCGCACCGATGATATTCGCCTGCGTGAAGGAGCCGGGCTCAAGGAAATAGGCGCCGCGGCTCAGGCCAAAGCGGAGCGGGGAGCGATAATGCGGGTGCTCAAAGAAACTCGCGGCAACAAACGTAAGGCCAGCCGGATTCTGAAAATCGATTATACCACGCTGTTCGACAAGATCAAAAAATACGGGATTGATCGCGAGCTCGAAGGGGATGAGGCAGACGCTTGAGGTAATACTGCGTGGGTAACTTAGGCCGCTCATACCTCCCGGGCGGCCTTTGTTTTTTTACCTGTATTTTAAGCCGGATAAAGAAACCGTTCAACCAGATTGGTTCTGTCGCGGTTCGGACGAAGGGATACTTGATGCGGAGAATCCGGAATGAGGCCGTAAAAGCGGCAAAAACCGTTTGACGAAGCCCCGCTCGGTACCGTACCTTTGACGATTATGTCCGACCTGACCTGGGTTTGACAATGAATGTTCCAATCGCGGCACGCCGCCGATATACAACCAAACACGGCAATTCCGGAGCGTGCCACGGGGAGTATGATAATCGTATGGAGTCATCGGTAATCAATCGCTCGGTTCTGATGTTGAATCAGAATTATGAACCGCTGACCGTTTGTTCGGCGCGGCGAGCGGTAGTACTGCTGTTCTCCGGTAAGGCGGAAATGATCGAAACCGCCGACGGCCTTCAGATTCATACCGTTTCCACCTCGTATCCCGTCCCATCGGTTGTTCGACTCTGGCAGTATTGTAAGGTTCCGTATAAGAAGATCATGCTGACGCGCAAGAATATCCTTACGCGGGACGGCCATCGTTGTCAGTATTGCGGGACGACGCGCGGCCCGATGACGGTCGACCATGTGATTCCCAAAACTTTGGGCGGGGGAGATACCTGGGAGAATCTGGTATGTGCCTGTACCCGCTGTAACAATCGTAAGTCCGATCGCACACCGGAACAGGCCGACATGAAGCTGCGGCGCACGCCGACGCGACCGACGTTGATCGCTTTCCTTCAGCGCAAGGTGGCGGTGTCGGACGTTTGGAAGCCGTACCTGTTCATGCAATGATTATTGTTTAATATAATGAACTAAGAAGAGGCTGCCCGAGGGGCAGCCTCTCTTTCGTTATGGGATGTCAGTTCGGCTAGCGGCCGCAGCAGTCTTTGGCTGTGTTGGCGCATTGAGTGAAAGGTGCCGTCATGTTGGTATTGCATGAAGGGCACTGATTATAGTTGCATCCACCGGCGCAGCCGTTGTCGCATGACGGGCATTGGCAGGGATTACAACCATTTATACAGGTAGTGTTGTCTTTGGCTTGAGGGGTATCAATCAGGGCGAACGCTCCGCCCGCCATAACCATGACCAACAACATTGCAGCAATCACAACGAATCTATTGCTCAACATCTTAAATCTCCTTTTTAGAGTGAGCGGTTCTTATTTAAGTTGATCGATCTGGGCCACGCGAGTTCATGGCCGTCGCGGAAGATCAACACCTGAGAACCGTTGTCTCCACCGATGGATGCACGCTGCCGGGGAGTGATCGGCCGGGGGCCTTGTGAGTTGCTATAGGAGATTCTATCCGGACCGGTTGAACAATCCCGTTCACCGGAATTTTATGGTTATTTCCCTGACCAGTGTGGATGATGGCTGAAAAATGGTCGGATTGCGGACGGCAATGGCAGGGATGACCGGCGCCGCACTTGGAAATCGATAAGCTGAGGTCGCTGTCGGATGAACACCGCTCGCAGGAGTATTCGGTCTCCGGGGAAAGGCGTTCTTTATCGCAACAGCTAAATTGACATGCCTGGGGTTCGGTTGTGGGGCAACCGGTATCAGCGATACCGGCATGGCAGATAGTCCCCGGCATAAGGAGACACAGGCTGCATTTGCCCATTGAAGCCCAGAGAATCACTAACGGCAATATACCTGATATGAATCGTCTCATTTCACCTCAGAATAATTACGCATCTTATATGCGCGTTATTTGGCAAACGTTTCGATTAACAAAGTTTTATTTGATTTTAATACTCGCTTGCGCTACTATCGACCCGTTATGATTGGAGTGGTGCATCTATGAAGGACGAAAAGACTAAGACCGGTGCGGAGAAACAGGATTCTCCGCCTAAGAAAAAACAGACTATCCTCAGCGGTATGCAACCTACCGGGGCGCTTCATATCGGCAATCTCGAGGGAGCGCTTCGCAATTGGGTCCGCTTGCAGGAAGACTACTGGATGTATCTTTGCATCGTTGACCTGCATGCTCTGACGGCCGAATGGAAAGACCCTAAGGACATGAAAGACAAGGTCTTCAGGATGGCGGTCATGTTTCTTTCAGCCGGTCTCGATCCGGAAAACTGCGCTATATTCGTCCAGTCCGAAGTACCTGAGCATGCCGAGTTACACCTGCTCTTTTCCATGATGATAACCGTCCCGACTTTGACCCGCCTGCCTACCTATCAGGAGAAAAAGAGCTATCTGGATTCGTACGGCTTCTTAGGCTACCCGGTGCTGCAGGCCGCCGATATCTGTCTTTACAACGCCGATAAGGTGCCGGTCGGGAAGGACCAGGAGAAGCATGTCTGGCTGGCCAACGACTTAGCCAAGCGGTTTAACGCCACTTATAAGAAGGTGTTCCGGGAACCGGAGGCGTTGTTTACGGACATTCCGATGATCTTGGGTTCGGACAATCGCAAGATGTCCAAGTCTTACGATAATCATATACCTTTGGAATTTACCGAGAAGCAGACTGAAAAGCGGCTGCGATCGTTTTATACCGATCCCAAAAAGGTTCATCAGGGGGATCCCGGGCACCCGCAAGGTTGCCCGATCTTTCTCCTGCACCGTATCTATACCGAAAACGCCGACAAGCAGATTGCGCCGCCCTGTAAGACCGGCGAGCTTGGTTGTGTCGACTGTAAAATGATACTGGCGAAAAACCTTAACGCCAGTCTGGCCCCGATTCGAGAGCGCCAGGATGAGTTGCTCAAGAATCCTGATTATGTCTGGGATGTGCTCGCAACCGGTCGTGACCGCGCCCGCGCCCGCGCCGGCAATGTTATGGAGAAGGTCCGTACGGCGATGAAAATGAATTACCGAGGCAAGAAGAAATGATGAATGTCGTAATAGATCCCGACAAGAACGACTATCGGGTCGATCTGGCCGTATTCCATGGTCCGCTGGACCTGCTGCTGTACCTTATTAAGAAGGAAGAGGTGGACATTTACGACATTCCGATTGCCCGCATTACGCGACAATACCTGCGCTATATCGAGTTGATGACCTCACTCAATCTCGAAGTGGCCGGGGAGTTTATCTTGATGGCTGCGACCTTGATCCGGATCAAGACGCGGTTGCTCCTGCCGCGCGACGAGAACGACACGGAGGAACCGGATCTCCGCGATGAGCTGATCATGGCTCTGGTCGAATATCGCAAGTTCAAGGAAGCGGGTGAGATTCTTCGCGAGAAGGCGCTTATCGAGGAACAGAACTACGTGCCGCCGTCGCCGGTTGGCACTGTTGAAAACTATATCGACGAAATACCCGATGTGCAGCTTTGGGATTTAATCTCGGCCTTTAACGATGCCCTTAAAGCCCGCCGCGACGAACTGGTGCACGAGGTTGTACCGGAGGATGTGTCGGTCGAGGAGCGCATGACGGTGATTCTCAAATCATTACGAAGCGCCGAGTATGCCACGTTCCTGCAGCTTTTCGCGGATGTTCCGCGGCGTATCGTAGCGGTGGTAACCTTCATTGCTCTGCTCGAACTAGCTCGCAATCGGCGTATCACTATCATGCAGTCAATGCCTTTCGCGCAGATGCGGGTTTACCGGGGGGAGCGTTTCGATGCCCCGCGCGACGGCGCCGATCTGATCGATATCGACAACCCCCAGGAAGTTACGGTTGGCTAACAGATGGAACAGATAACCCAACATTCTATTATAGAAGCTCTCATTCTTTCATCACCGGAGCCGCTGCCCGGACGTAAAATTGCCGATGTCGTCGAGGAACTCACTCCGGCTCGAGTCGGTCAGGCTGTGGCCGAATTGAACCAGCGTTATATGGAGATTGGCTCTTCGTTCCGTATCCGGCAATTGGCGGGCGGCTTTCAGTTCTATGTGGTGCCGGAGTTCGCCGGTTACGTACAGGAGTTATTTACGCGTCGGCGCAAGATGCGCCTGACAAGAGCCTCGCTCGAAACGCTCGCAATCGTGGCCTATCGCCAGCCGGTTACCAAGACCGATGTCGAGCATGTACGTGGAGTCGCTTCGGATGGAGTCATTCACAATCTTCTCGAAAGAAATCTGATTGCCATTCGCGGTCGTGCCGAGACAGTGGGCAAGCCGCTGCAATACGGCACTACCGACGAGTTTCTGAAATTTTTCGGTCTGGCCGGATTGCACGATCTTCCGCGTATGTCCGAAATCGAGGAGCTGATTAAAGCGGAAGGACCTCAGGATCAGACCGAGTTTGATTTTTCCGAAGAAAACGGGGAAGATGTCACGGCTCAGAAGCTCAATGTCGCCGATGGCACTTACGACCCGGCCAGCCGTGAAGATGACGAAGAAGGACCGGTATCACCGCACGACCGGCCCGACGAGAGCACCGTTGCTGACGGAGAGGTAGACGCTGCGGACGACGAGCGGGAACCGGAACTGGTTGGGTCGGTATCCGGTGAAACAACGGCCGAAGAAAAGTCCTCGGACGGAATCGTGGTTGATATGGACACCACGCGAACGGACAATTAACCTCAGCCGTCCCCCATCGCTCTTATCCTGACAGCTTGAATGGACAACTTTATCGACGTAAGGGGTCAGTTTTGACCTCCGCAGATACCGGCAAAATCAGAATCAACAAATTCTTATCAATGTGCGGCGTTACCTCACGACGCGGTGCTGAGAAATTGATCGACGAAGGCAAGGTTAGTCTTAACGGTCATAAGATCGATATCCCGGGACAGATGATCGATCCTGAAAACGATATGATCAAAGTCGATGGAGTGGTGGTAACGCCGGCCGATGAAAAGGTCTATATCCTGCTTAACAAACCGGCCCAGGTCATGACCACACTCCACGATCCGTTCAAACGACGCACGATTGCCGACCTGCTGACGCGTCTGAAACTGCGCGTCTATCCGGTCGGTCGTCTCGACTATGATACTACCGGGGTGTTGCTGCTTACCAACGACGGAGAACTGGCGTATCGTTTGACTCATCCGAAATATCAGGTCCCGCGTCTTTATGAAGCGCGGGTGTCCGGGAAATTCGGTCGTGAAGCAGCCGTTCGCATCGCCGACGGTATATCTCTGGAGGACGGCGCTATCGGCAAAGCGCAGGTGGTCAAGATCGAAGTGGGTAAAAAATCCAGCAAGGTGCGGCTATTGCTTACCGAAGGACGCAAGAGAGAGGTGAAGCAACTCTGCAAAGCGGTCGGATATCCCGTGTTGGAGTTGAAAAGACTGGAGTTTGCCGGATTTACCATTGGCGCACTCAAGCCCGGGAAATGGCGCCGACTCAAACAGGATGAAGTTGTCTACCTGAAAAAACTGGTAGGAATTACCGTTTAATTCCGAGAGATAAGAAAAAAGGCAGCTGCCCGGCTGCCTTTTTTTTATGTGTCCGGATGGATTACAGAGAATCGAGATTGTTCCATTCGGCGTCATCGAGATAACTCCGGGGTTGATCCAGGAATTGAATGACGTGCTCGATCATCTGCCAGTGTTTGTGCTCTTCATCGGCAATGCGATTGAAGATATGCTTTTGTTTTTCGTCGCCGGCCTCGTTACCCTTTCGGCGATAGAACGCCTCTGATTTTTTCTCGATATCACGAGCCTTGTCCCAAACTGTGCGGACATCGTCACTGAAGGAAAAATCCTTATTCTGAGCCTTGAGAGTCTGGAAAACGTTCCTGACCGAATCAACAATTTTGGTCGCTTTGGCTTCTTCGTATTCGACCGACCGTCCTTCCTTCATCGCCTTGAAGATATTGTAGTGTTTCTGCTCGTCGGCGGCCAGGTCGAGCAGGATAGTCTTCAGCCCGGGAATGTCGGCTTTGGCGGCGTGTTCTTCGTACATGGCCTTGCCGTCCAATTCCATCTGCATGGCAAACTCAAAAGCGTCCATGTTGTCTCCTAATTCGAATCGATGTTAGTCCCTTTTTTATATCCAGTCGTTGAGTAATTTCAAATCAGCGGCTGAATCAACCGCTTTTTATATTGGCTGGACGACATTAAGGCGGGCGATATCGAAAACTTGCTAAACGGTCATGATTCATTATCTTGCCTCGGTGAGTTGGATCAAAATCATATTTTTCGTGCTCCTGGCGCTGTTGTTTTTCTCAGCCGGGGTCGTTGCTGCCGACACTACCATAACAACACCGGAGCCGTGGAAGTTGCATTTCGATAACCCGCATTATCGAGTGGTTGCGGATTCGTCGCTAAGGATAGCCCGTGCCAGACTGGCCGAATTACTTCAGGACAGCCTGAATTATACGGTTCAGGTTTATTTACCTGAAACGCAGCGTGATTTCGACCATTTGCTTCGGGGCAAATTCCCGGATTGGGGAGCGGCGGCGGCGATACCGGTGCGGAAGTCGATCGTGATCAAATCGCCCGAGCATTTCAATATTGGGAAACCGCTCAGTACCCTGCTGATTCATGAGTACGCCCACATGGTCTTGGACAAGCGTACAGGTTTTTACGATGCGCCGCGCTGGGTTGAAGAAGGAGTAGCGCAGTACGTTTCGCATGAATGGGACTGGTCGGATTACGTGGCGATGAGCCGAGCCGGTTTGACCTCGGACTTCCTGGGTTTGACTGACATCGATCAGGTCAACCTGTTCAATGAAAGCAAAGCCCATTTGGCCTACGCGGAGGCTTATCTGGCGGTAAGCTATTTTCTCGACATCTATGGAAGAGAGCAATTCAATGTATTTTTGGATAGTCTTCTGCACGGTGTCTCCGTTGACGGCGCGATGAATGCTGCGACCGGTTCCAATATGATGGAATTCGATTCCGACTATCGTCATTATTTGGGGCAAAGATATAACCTCGTTACTTTATTTATGGATACCATGTTTTTCTGGATAGGACTGGCTGTGATTGTGGTGATAGGTGCGTTCTTGCGTTATCGCAAACGCCGCCACTATTATGAAAAATGGGATCAGGAAGAACACCTGCAGTCGACTGATTTCGACTACGGTGATCCCGATGATCCCGAGCAAGTCGATGACGACGACGAGCCATGGCGAAGCTAAGGCACGAAATCGAGTATCTTTTTACTCGACTGGGGATGGGGCTGGCTCGCTCACTTTCCATGCCGACCGCTGATCGGTTCGGCGCCGCGCTAGGTTCATTGACACACATGCTGCTCGGCTCGCGGCGTCGGATCGCGCGTGATAACCTGCGCCAGGCCTTTGGGTCGGCTTTCTCGGAGGACCAGATAGACGCGCTTGTCCGAGCGGTTTTTCGCAACACCGGGCGTTCTCTGATCGATTTCTCCCGCATGTCGACCATCCTTGAATACGGTATCGATCGGTTGTGTGTGAGCGACGGTCTCGATAATATCGAAGAAGCTCACCGTCGGGGTAAAGGAATCATCGCGGTATCGGCTCATTTCGGCAGTCATGAATTGTTCGGGGCCTGGATCGCCAGCCGGGGAATCCCGACCGACATCATCGTCGGCATCCAGCATAACGAGAAAGTCGATCGCTTGATCAACGGCTGGCGTAAACAACTCGGGGTCGGTCTGATCCGGGTGGATACTGGTATTCGTGATGTGTTCCGGTCGCTCAAGGACAACCATATCGTTGCTATGCTGGCCGACCAGCACGCCCCGAACGGGATCCCGATAGAGTTTTTCGGTCGTAAAGCAGCTGTGGCAAAAGGCCCGGCGGTTTTTTCATTGAGATCGGGGGCTCCTATCTTGCCGTTCATGTTACACCGCGAACGTTTCGATCGCCATATTATTGAAGCCGGCCAACCGATCTACCCGCCCGAATCGGGCAATAACGAGGAAAAAATTGTAAGAATAACCGAGGCTTATACGGCTTTTATCGAAGATCGCATTCGGGCTTATCCCGAGCAATGGTTATGGACTCACCGTCGTTGGAAAATCTAACCGTTTGATTGCAACTAAAAGTAGTTCACGTCAGTAAATAGGGTGAGATGTCCGGCACGGCCGGCGAGAGGAAGTGCAACAACAGTCTGGACCGAGGGAGCAGATGAAGAAATATATATATGTGATAGTCGCCATCGTTTTAATCTTTGTTGGCTACTATGCCGTCAACGCCATTTTTACCCCCGACTATGAGATCCCGGTTGCGAAAGCTGATTTCGGTGAATTCGTGATCGCTCTTAACACCAACGGAACAGTGGACGCCAAGCGTGCGTTTACGCTCTCCGCGCCGCGTATGCGAGGACTCCAGATCACCTGGATGGCTCCTGAGGGATCAACCGTCAAGGAAGGCGACCCGGTTATCAGGTTCGATGCCAGCGAGCAATTGGCCGATTTGGCCGATCAGGAATCGGAATTGAAGATCAAAGAAGCGGCGCTGGAGCGGGCTCGCAAGGAGTACACCATCCAGGAGAAGCAATTGACGCTCGATTTGGAGAAAGCCCGCCGAAATTATCTCGAAATGCAACACGAAGCTCCCCGTATCGCTGAAGAGGCCAAGCTCGAAATGGAACTGGCTGAGTTGAACTTCGATGCCAAACTGGAACAGCTCAAGGCTGATGTCAACAAGGCGGAAGTTGAAGTCCGACGAGCCAAAGATCGCCGTGATCAATCCCAGCGTGAACTCGATCAGATGACCATTAACGCCCCGATACCGGGTTTGGTGGTGTATCTTGAAATTTGGAAAGGCTCCGGAATGAGCAAAGTCCAGGAAGGTGACTCTCCCTGGCCGGGCATGGGATTGATAAAATTGCCGGATTTAGGCGAGATGATTATCAAAACGGCCGTTTCCGAGGTGGACGCCAGTAAAGTCGATTCCGCACAGGAAGTGATGATCACCGTTGATGCTTTTCCGGACAAGACCTACCACGGAATAGTCGTGAATAAAGGAGCCCTGGCGCGTAAGAAAGATCAGAACTCGGAAGTTAACGTGTTCGATGTCGAGGTCGCCGTTCTGGATCATGATGAAGGCCTCAAGCCGGGGATGTCGGCCTCCGCCAGGATCGTAATAGACAGGCTTAAGGATGTCGTGTCGGTGCCGATGGAGGCGGTCTTCGAGCGTGAAGGACGCACGGTAGTTTATCTCAAGAACAAGCATGAACATGAGGTGGAGGTGGGCCGCCGTAACGAAATGGCGGTTCAGATCGTGTCGGGTTTGGAACCGGGCGAGGAGATTTGTCTGGTTGATCCCACCCTCGAAGAACAGGGTTTACCCGGCGACAAAGCGACCGAGCCGGAACTGAATCAGGGACGCACCCAGCCGTCATCCGGTGGCGGTCGCGGCCGTCGGTCGGGGCGGTGAGTGCGACCGATGAAATATGCAAGAGTTTATCAGATTTCGTTCGATGCTCTGAAAGAGCATAAGATGCGAACGCTCCTGACCATGCTGGGAGTCATTTTCGGTGTCGGAGCGGTTATCTCCATGCTGTCTATCGGTGAGGGAGCCAAGCAGGAAGCGATGGAGCAAATCTCCATTTTGGGCATCAATAATGTTATCGTAAATGCGAGAGAACCGCAGGAAGACCGTGGCTCAGCCAACAATATCGCGCGTTCTCCCGGCCTGTCGCTCAATGACGCCACGAACCTGGAACAATTCAGTGATCTCATTCTGCGCGTTGTACCGCAAAGGTACGAAGCCGCCCAGACTATTTATCACGGTTCCGATGAAGCGGCGGTTCGAGTGGTTTCGACCGTACCGGAGTTCATTTATAGTTCTTCGATTGAGGTCGAGCGGGGACGGTTCATCACTGATTTGGACAATGAGACTTTTGCGCAGGTCTGTGTTCTTGGGGCAAAGGCCAAACGGGCGCTGTTCGCCTTTTCCGATCCCATAGGCAAGGTAGTCCGGATCAGTGGGGAGGATTTTACGGTGGTCGGGGTGATGGCGGATAAGTATATCGCCCGGGGTAAGGTCGAGGGATTCGAGCTGAAGAATTTCAACGAGGATGTTTATATCCCGATTAAAACCGCTTTCAAGAAATTCGATCGGGTTTTCAGCGGCATGCGCATGTACGGTGGCGGTGGATTCGTCTCCGACGATGATGGAGAAGGGATTAAGTATAACGTACCCGATGTGGACCAGTTGACCGTAACGGCGGTGGATCTGTCGGAAGTGCCGGTGGTCTCGACGCTGGTGGAACGAGTGCTGAACCGTCGCCATCACGGTATCGAGGACTATGAGGTTGTCGTGCCGGAATCATTGCTGCGGCAGTCCCAGAAGACGCAGCGGATTTTCAACATTGTTATGGGGGCCATTGCCGGGATTTCGCTTCTGGTCGGGGGAATCGGCATCATGAATATCATGCTGGCTACGGTGCTGGAGCGAACGAGGGAAATCGGCGTGCGACGAGCGATTGGAGCCAGACGACTGGATATAATGCGACAGTTCCTGGTGGAAGCGGTCATGATCTGTATGGTTGGCTGTGCGCTGGGAGTTACCCTGGGATTAATTCTGGCCAAGATAATCTCATATTATGCCGATTGGCCGACCATTGTGGCGCCATATTCCATTGTGCTGGCGGTCGGTGTCTCGGCTACGGTTGGAATCGTTTTTGGTCTTTATCCGGCACGTAAGGCCGCTCACTTGAATGTGATTGATGCCTTGCGCTACGAATAGCAGTCTGTTTCGGAGGTATGCGGTTTTGTGCAAGACGATAATACATCTGTTCATAGCCCTCGGTATTTTATTCTCCACTCCATTCTGTTCTGCGACACATGCCGAAGAGGTTACGTTGGAACAAGCGATAGATAAAGCTGTTGGTCACACCGGTCGCGGGATCATTATCGACGGCAATCTCGATGTGGCCGAGCAGCGCTATTTCGCGGAAAAGATCAACTTCTATGTCCCGGAGCTGTCACTAAACGGATCTCTGCCGTCCTACCGGGTGACTGAGGAGTATGATTTCATCGAAGGTACTCTCGATCAAAAGGGGGTGCGGCGGCGGACCTGGTTTGACTTCGATGCCGACATCACCTTGAATCAAAATCTGATTACCGGCGGTGAGTTGCAACTGGCCGCGAATCTCATCGACCGTGACCGGGAATATCCTCTGGGGTTGACTACGGTGAATGAAACCTGGCGGCTGGGAACGTTTAACTTCTCGTTCGATCAACCTATCTTGCAGCCCTCGCAGGCGCGCCATGATTTGCACAACTCACACGATGACCTGATGATTGCCCGCCTCGATCGGGTGGAGGAAATCGCCACCCTTAAGACGGAAGTGATCGACGCCTATTTCGGCGTGCTTCGGGCTCAGCTTACCGACGATATCAAGCAGGACCTGGTCGAATCAGCCCGGTTGCAGGCCGGGATCGACTCGATCAAACTCCAGGACGGGATTATCTCCGAGGAGGACTGGTTGACCTCGGAATCGGATCTGCTGGATGCCGAACTGGAGAAGTTCGATGCCGAGAACGAATTAGCCGGGCAACGTAAAACGCTGGCCACGACTCTTGACTGGGATGAGGTTAAGACGCTGGAACCGGTGTTGCCGGAAATGCCGGGACCATTGGATGAAGTGCTTTTAAAGGAGTACCTGGTTCTCTGGGGCGATTGTGTGGAAATTCAAAAGGCTCGGTTCAATTATGACAAATCCCAGCGCGAAGCGGATTTCGCCTCCGGTGGACATGGCCTGCAGGGATCTCTTAAAGCGACCTACGGTCTTGAACGAGGTCGGGTCGAGGATGACCTGGTGTCTTCCGACCGAGTCGATCTCGATAACAACAATTGGAGTGTGTCGCTGGAATTCAGTTATCCCATCTGGGACGGAGGGGCTTCAGCGGCGCAGGTTAAGGCCGCGCGACTGTCGGCCGACCAGTCGCGTCTCGAATACGAGAAAACCCAAAAGAATGCGCGCGCTGAAATAGAACTGCTGATCAACGGTCTCAGGATAAGCCATCGCAAAGTTTTCGTGCTTCAAAGGCAGGTCGATTTGGCCGAAGATCGGCTGGATATTGCCCGAAGTCGTCTCACTGACGGTGAGATTTCTATGTTGACCTTCCTCGAAAGCCGTGTTACCTACCTCGAAGCAAAAGATGTGTTTTATCAGGAGTTGCAGGACTTCTTCAAGAAACAGGTTGAGCTTGAAGGGAAGTTCCTCAATTAGTAGATGGCAACAAAGATACTGATCCGTTCGCCCAATCATCTGGGTGACTGTCTCATGGCTTTGCCCATGATTAATGAAGCCCGCGAGGCGCATCCGGGGTCGACGCTGACGGTTCTAGTCCCGGATCATCTGGCCGACTTGTTCGAATTTAATCCCGCTATCGATGAGCTTATCCGGCTGCGAGCGGAGCATATCCACGGTTTGATTGCCGTATTCAAGATCAAGGAATTGATCAAGCCGTACGGGTTCGATGTCGGCTATATTCTGCCGCCGTCGTTTGGCGCCGCCAGTGGTTTCAAGCTGGCCGGAGTGAAGGAGCGAATCGGGTATATTGCCGACGGCCGCCGGCTGCTGTTGACCAAACCTTTGCCGTTGCCGATGCCGCTCAACTCTACCCATCGAAGTGAGACGTATTTCAATCTCCTTCGCCGGGGAGCGGGCGTGGAACTTGAATACGTGGCGCCTAAATTGTTTCTAAATGAGAATGATATCGGGCGTGCGGCTGAGATTCTGGGACGTCTTGGGATTAATGAGAACACTCCGTATGCGGCAATAGCTTTCCAGGCGGTCGCTGAGTCGAGGCGGTGGGGAACTGAAAACTATATCTCTCTTATCAAGGAGATTGTAACCGATCGCGGACTCAAGGTGGTCCTCATTGGTGGCGCCGGCGACAAGGCTGTCGGCGATGAGATAATGGCGGCTACCGGCCCGGGAGAGGTGATCAACCTTGCGGGCAAAACCGCTCTGCGTGAAGCGGCCGCAATTTTATCTCGAGCTCGGTTCTTTGTCGGCAACGACTCCGGACCGGCACATCTGGCAGCCTCGGTCGGTATCCCGATCGTGGTTCTTTCTGGAGCTGATGATCCGGCTGAGACTTCGCCGGTTTCCAATCGCAAGAAACTCGTGTACCTGAGTGATCTGGATTGTATCAGTTGCGTTAAAAATGTCTGTCCGCTTAAGGATGATCGCAGGATGCAATGCATGCGCCGGATAACGGTCGACATGGTTTCGTCGGCAATTGATGAGGTCCTGGCGCTGGGGTAAGACCGGGCTGAGGTCGCGATTCTTCCGCTTTATCTCCTCCAACAAAAACTGACAATCGGATCGTATAAGATGATATGGACGCCGATTTTATATCCACAGTAGCGGTTAAACGGCTCCCGGACGGCGACACGACCGATTGCATAAGGCGCTTAATCACTGAAGCCCTACCTTCTCGGAAGAGATTGGCGGGTTTGGATGTCGCGGGAGCGCGAGTGGTGATTATCGCCGATTTCGGGCCGCTTTTATACTCAACTCAGGCGGATTCGTATTTACCTCTTCTGACCGAGGTGGTAAATCTGTTGAAAAGCGGAGGGGCTCAGATTGTTGTGGGGGATGCTCCGGTTGTCAACGGACTCAAGACGGGAGGATTGTTTAAGCGGTTAGGACTGCCTGAAACAGCTCGAAAGAATGGCTTCCGCCTGGTTAATTTCGGACTGAGTCATCTGGATTTCAGGTTGGTTGAATCACGTTTATACATGATCCCACGGGACGTGCTTGAAGCTGATCTAATCATTAATATAGCCAATGCGAGTCCCTCACGGGAGTTAGGAGTTCGTGGAGCTTTAAGTAATCTTGGCGGAGCGGTGCCGGGAATGCGGAACCGTTTGGAATTTCTTGCTCGCACCAATGCCATTGAAGCAGGGGAGAGAGTGGCTGATATTCTCAGTATAATTCCTCCTGATCTTAATGTGCTATTGTACCGCAACGAGTTAACATGTGATGTGGTGTTGGTTGCAACCGACGCTGTTGCTGCCGATGCGGTTCTTGCCGAGCAGTATGATATTGTCGGTTTCGATTCTCCACTTATTAAAGCAGCAGCCGGGGCTGGTCTTGGAATAGGTTATATAGAAGCTGTTAAGTGCTTGGGGAATAGAGAGATAAATGGTCTTGCCGGATTCCCGAAACACCATTCGATCAACCGGATGGCTGCTCGTTGGTCTGTAAGACAGAGGATAGTTGATCATTACCGTCCGATGATAAACCCGGCCCTGTGTGTCGACTGCGGGATTTGTCTGTCAACCTGCCCAACCCGAGCGATTAAAGCCCGCAATGACAATGAAAAACCGTCCATTAACAGGACTCTGTGCCAATCCTGTTTCCGTTGTTATGAGGTTTGTCCAAGCGGGGCAATAAGTTATCATATTAATGTGTAGATTCTGTTATATGGGGGAGATAGCGCAATTATTGCGCCACCTAAAATACTGCTTGACAATTAAATAGCATTATTATTAACTTCAAGTGGCAAAGTCTGCGTTCTTTGCTGTAAGCATAGGGATTAATACTCGTCCTTAAAATACGTAACTTTTTCTCTTAGGAGGCAAGGCACATGAAAGGCCCAAGACAAATAGCGGTGCTATCGTTGCTATCGCTTGCCTTGATATGCTTTATCTCCGCACCAGCCCTCTCCATCGAGGATCCTTGGGATGTCGATGGCGACAATAATCATGAGGGCGGCATGGGTAGCTTCGGTGATCAGTGGTTGCCCGACACGTCTGAAACAGTGTTAGAGGATCCTCTCCCATTCAATGGGGGTACTTCGAGCAGTACCACCGGTTGGGTCTGGATTGACATCACTCTCACGATCGCGAAGCAGTTGATCCTCGGCAGTAATGCCGCGGTGTACCAGGTAAGTGCGGATATGGGCAGCGGTACGTCCGCAAGGTAATTTGCGGTTCCTTGTAATACGTAGTCTGCCACACATAGGAAAGTAAGTTGTAGATGGATCTTTCCTCACCACAGATTGTATTCGATCATCGCCTCGAGTCGATTGAGGACCTTCTCCGCCAGCGTCGTTTTGCCGATGCCGCGAAGGCACTGGCGGAGATAGACGCGACCGAGTTGGCAGGACGCCAACATGAACTCGGCCTATATCACTCCCTCCAAACCGATTGCGAGAATCATCAGGGTAATTACCAGCGCGCTGTCGAGCACGGCCTTAAGGCGGCTCGAATTCTTGCGGATTACCCGGTGAACCGTCGCTATGGACGCATTCAGCTTCTGTTGTCCAAGGCATACTATGCTGTGGGTGACATGAAGAACGCCGAGATTCGTGCCCGCGATTCGCTGGCAGCTTATCGCCGTGCGTCCGACAGCAACGGTCAGATTGATGCTCTCAACCAATTAGCCGGTATAACCTACCTGCGATGCGGCTATGCTGAAGCGGCGTCTTGCCTCGAAGAGGCAATCTCGGGAGTTGCGGAAGACCCCCGAAAAGTGGCGCAGCTTTCCGGTAACCTGGCTCGTACGCAGATTCGTACCGGTCAATGGGAGCTAGCCGAGGAAAACCTGAAGTCTGCGATCATCGGCAATAACGAGTATGGAGCGGAAATGTCGCAGGCGATGAACCGCCTTTCCCTGGGAATGCTGCAAACGCGCCGTCGCCAGTTTACCTTGGCGCAGCGCAGTCTGGATGATGCTCTCGAAATTATCAGTCGTCTCGATCTCAAGCGCGAACGTGTGATTTATGCCGAGTATGCCGGAGAACTGGCTCTCGAAAAGGGTGACTTGTTCAAAGCCAAGGCGATTCTTACTGATGCCTATCATAAGGGTATCATGTTGGCGCCGTCCTCGGCCTTGGTTTCACAGTCGGCTCGTCGACTTGCCGAAGTCGAGTTGGCGCTGGATAATTTCGATGAAGCAATGAAATTTGCCCAAAAATCTCTTGAAACATCCCTGCAATTAGGGGAGAAGATTGAGATCGGGCTGTCCCGTTCGGTTATCGCTCGGGTGTTCCTGGCGCGTGGCGACGGTGCTGCTGCCGAAGAACACATTGCGCAGGCGGTTGATATCCTGCGCGAGGTGGGTGATCCTTACGAACTGGGACGTACGCTGCTTAGTCTGGCCGAGGTCGGCATGGCAGCCGAAGCGGTTGAATACGAACGGGTACGTGCTGCGCTCGACCAGGCTCGTCGTTTGTTCCGTCGTCTCAAGTCTGAGTACTGGGTCGCCGAAACCGAATTCAAGGCCGGTGTTTTCGCCTGTCAGTGGGGTGATCTGGCTCGCGGTTTCAAAAAACTCAGTCGGGCCGAAAGGTCTTTCCGTCATTTGAAAGAGAACGTCCGGGTGCGGGCGGTTAGTCGCTTCCTTCGGTCGCTTTCCGACCAGGCCGTCGCGCTGTCGACCTCGGACAAGAATGAATATAAGGTGTTCGGACGTCTGGCCATGCCGGGTGAGGACACCGATCTGCACTCGCTGGAGTTGCAGGGAGTGCTGGAAACACTCTCTCGTCGATTGAACGGCCACCGTGCTTTGATTCTGGTGCCTGGTCATGAAGAACCCAGCCTTGTTTCGTCGGTCCCTCTGGATGAAGCTCATACTCGGCGTTTCGAGGAGGGATTCTCCAATCTGTTGGGCCAGGAAATTTCGAAAACGCGTCCGACTCTGGTGCTTGACTGTCGTCGTGATCCGTTTATCAACGGTCTTTTCAGCGATAGTCCCGATGTTATCTGCAGTGTCGTTGTCGTACCGTTTAAGACATCGGGTGGAGTTACCGGTTATCTTTATGTTGATCGACTCTCTCGGGACAACGGCATTGATCCGTTCAATCAGAGCGAGTTGAATTTTACCGTCGGTTATGCCGACTTAGTCGGATTCAAATGGACTGAGTTGATCAAGAACCAGTTGTTGCAGGATAACCAGCGGTTGAAGAGCCAGCTTCAAAAGGAAGCCTCTTTCCCCAATCTGATCACCCATAGCGCCGCGATGTTGAGGATGCTGGCGCAGGTGCGTCAGGTGATCGATTCTAATATAACGATCTCGGTCGAGGGGGAGACCGGTTCCGGCAAGGATGTCCTGGCTCGGGCGATTCATTATAATTCAGTTCGCCGCGACAAGCGTTTTATTTCGGTCAATTGTGCCGCATTACCGGAATCATTACTTGAATCCGAATTGTTTGGATACAAGCGCGGTGCTTTCACGGGAGCCGATCGCGATAAGGCCGGACTATTCGAGGAGGCCGACGGCGGGACATTCTTCCTCGATGAAATCGCTGATATGCCGCTTTCGATTCAAGCTAAGGTGTTGAGAATTCTCGAAGAGAAAGAAGTGGTTCGTCTCGGTGAGACGATCCCGCGCAAGGTGGATGTACGAATCGTTTCGGCTACCAACAAGGACCTCCGGATTATGATGGATTCCGGTCAATTCCGACAGGACCTTTACTATCGTCTCTCAGCGATGAGTTTCCGCTTGCCGCCGTTGCGTGAACGCAAGGAAGACATCCCCCTGTTGATTAATCATTTCCTCGAAGGCACGGGCAAGCGTGTCGGCGGTGAGGTCCTTCGTATGCTGATGGCTTATGACTGGCCCGGCAACGTGCGTGAGTTGGAGAATGAAATCAAGAAAATGTCGCTCCTCAGTGCCGATAATGAAGTGATCGGTGAAGAGGTGGTTTCATCTCGTGTTTCGGGGGTGGCCTCAGATCAGGAAACAATGTCGGATTCGGTAGCGGCCGAACCGGTATTTGATGCTCAGTATTCTCTGTACGACTATCTGGCCGAACACGAAAAGAAATATATCGTTCAGGCGTTAAGGGAGAAGCACGGAGTGAAGAAGCATGCAGCCGCTTTACTGAACATTCCGGAATCGACATTGCGCCTCAAAATCAAACAGTACGATATCGATCTGGATCGTCTCAACTGAACTCCGTTTACTCCCCGGAGTCACTCTTGTTCACCCGGATGACAAGTCTCGGGTGACACAATTTATAATCCCCTCAATATAGCGTATTGACGACCATATATAGTCCATGTTATGTCTGTGTCCTGTCAAATATCATACATAGTATAAGTTTTTCAACCGATCCTCCCGAAGACATGAATGAATATGAAAAGCGGCAGGTTTATCCTTCCCGTTTTTTATTGTCCGCCTTGCCCTGATCCGCTTGCGAGTATATCTTGTCCGCATGTCGGAATATCTTTTTTTCAGTCATTACGGCGCTGATCCGTATTTCAATATGGCGTTTGATGAGTACCTTTTCAGCCGCGCTTCGAAAAATCCCGGTTCCATATATCTCAGGCTCTATACCTGGCGACCGGGAGCACTGACATTCGGTCGCAACCAGCGTCTGGAAAAAGCTTTTAATCACTCCGCATTGGGTGATACTCCAGCCATTCGGAGAATCACCGGAGGACGTGCCTTGTATCACGATCCTTCCGAGTTAACCTATTGTATCACTGTCAATCAGGATGCTTCGATACCTTCTGTCCTTGAAAATACGGGGGCGAAGTTGGGAGATCGCATTGCGGAGGGACTGGTTGCTTTCCTTTTGGAAGCAGGTATTGACTCTGACTACGTTCGCCAATCTTCAAAACGGCACGCTGACCGTAATTTTTTTCATACCGCGCCATGCTTTGCATCACGCGCCCGCAGTGAAATTGTAGCAACTTCGGGGAAAATCGTAGCCTCGGCTGCATATAGAAGCGGCTCAACGATTTTGCAGCACGGATCGATTAAAATCGGAGGGATTGTATCACATCCGGCGCTAACGGGAGTCGGTGACGGGAGTAAGTCAAAGGTTGTAACAAGCGCAGAGTTTGCGTCGGCTGCGGAACGTTTCAGACAGTGCCTGGGGAAGCATTTTGTCGTCGCATTCGACCATGGAGACATTGCTCCGGAAGATTTTCAGGCTCTCAAGAAACGCCGCGAAACTATTTATCGTTACCCGTTTAGTACGCGTGATAAGTTTTAAACACAGCACCGTCAGTTACAGTCTATAGCTTAGATCGGGGATGGTTTTCATGGGCAAAAAACCGCTTGACTTCCCCGGTGTATGGTGCCTACTTTAACACCTTAATGGGCTTCCGTTAAGTGTTCGGAAGCCTTTGGAATGGATGCATTTGACGTGAGAATGGGTTGGAGTCCGGCGTACTGAATGTTCCTCGATCATGGTTGCTTAATCATCGGTTATCTGCTTCGAAGCTGGCCTTCCGCCTTGCGCGAAACCAATCGTTTTGCGTGTTCCAATGTGATAAAAAGAATATTCGGCTAGGATATGGAGGTTTTGGTAATGCCCGTAAGGCACTTTAAGGTAATGAACATCGCAGTGATGCTGCTGCTTGTTCTGGCTTTGGCTCCATCGTTCGTGTATGCGGCAGGGGTTGGTCAGATAAAAGGGACCATCACTGACAAGGAAACGGGAGATCCGGTAATCGGAGCGTCAGTTCTCGTTGTCGGGACGAAATTCGGCGCCATGACCGGGCTTGACGGCACCTATATTATCGCCCGTCTCGAACCGGGAACGTACGTGATCAAGATTTCGGATCTGGACCACCACACGGTTGAAGTGTCCGATGTCCAGGTGCAATCGGACTTGACGACCGAGGTGAATCAAGCCCTGGAAAAGAAGGTCACGGATATCGGTAAAACGATTAAGGTGACCGCTGAACAGGATGTTATCGACAAGTTCCAGGTTTCCAACCAGGTCGTCATAACGGCGGACGCGATTAAGACGCAGCCGGTGACTTCGGTGGAAGAACTCCTTACGCAGGTGGCCGGTGTCGTGCAGAATGCTTCCGGTGAAGTATTCATCCGCGGTGGTCGTGCCGGTGAGGTGTCGTACATCGTGGACGGTGTGCCGATCGGCGATCCGCTCGGCGGTTTGGGTCAGGCCGGCGCCAACCTGTCGCTGGTGTCGGGTTCGATTCAGGAATTTACCGTTATTAAAGACGGCTTCGATCCTGAGTACGGTAACGCCCTGTCCGGTATCGTGAAGATCACGACTCAGACCGGTTCTAAGGACAATACCCGTCTCAACCTGCAGTATATGACCGATGATCTCGGCAATTCGGATTTGAATGAGTATTCACGCAACTACGATTATGTGCGTTTCACTCTGTCAGGTCCGGATCCCATTTTCAAAAATAAGGTTCTTCCGGCTCTTGGTCTCCACTACCTCGAGGATAAGGAACTGACTTATTACTTCTATGCTGAGGTCGAGAAGCATGACGGTATTCATCAATATGAGGATTATGATACCGACCTGACGGCTCGTAACTACGAGTCATTTTCATTCTTCGGTCTCGATATTCCTGAACGGGCGGAGAATAACTATTACTGGATGACCAACCTCAAGTTCCGTCCGAAGAACAATCTGAAATTCATCTTCTCTTATAAAGATCGTCAGCGTTTCATCACTCTGTTCGATTGGAACTATCGTTATTCTGCGAACACCGCTCCGGTTTACAACGATCAGTGGAAGTCGGCTTCTCTTGAAATCTCTCAGGCGATTTCGAAGAATCTGAACTATGAGGCGCTTTTCTCGTTCTCACGGACAAGTGTTACGCAAAAGCCGGGTGGTCTGGACCCCGATGAATTCGTTCTCAACTCCGAATGGGAGACTTACGAAGATAATAACGGCAACGGTGTCTATGACGCTCCCGAACCGATTATCAATCTGTATCCGGATACGGCCGACTACGGCTATGGATATACCGGTCCGGCTTACACCTTTGGCGAGTCGAACTATGATGAGAACGTTCAGGCCAGCGAGTATTCGGTATCGACCTTCCGTTTCAATTCCAACGACATCGTCGACAACCTCGAAGGTGAGCCCTTCATTGATCTGAACGGTAACGGTGTCTGGGATGAGGGTGACTATCTCCACGATCAGAACGGGAACGGTATCCTCGATGCTGACCGGGTGAGTACGATCAACAATCGCGATCCTGAGCCTTATATCGACGGTGATTCGATCATCGGCGAACCTTTTATCGACGTCAACGGTAACGACACTTACGATGATGGTATCGATATTTTCATTCGTTCCGCCGGCGACGACAACATGGATTACAACCACAACGGTCGTCACGACGGACCGGACAACGTTGAACCGAACGAATGGGTGCCGGGTATTCCGTATCTGGATCGGAACGGCAACGGCGTCTATGATATGCCTAACAGCCAGTACGATGTAGGTGAACCCTTTACCGATGAAAACGGCAACGGCACCTACGACTATGGCGGCGCCTCGAGCTTCCTCAATACGGGGAATTATGACGAGGATGCAACCTGGCACTATCGTAACACCGATACCTATCGTGCTGAAGTCAAACTGTTCTGGCAGCTCGGTTCGCACGAGTTGAAGTCCGGTGCGGCTTTCACTCGTGAGGAATTAACCTATAGGGAAATTCAGAAACCGTACTATCCGTACTCAGGCCGTGAAGACGGCGGTCCGTATTCGGATCGCGGTGCTTTGCGCGATATGTTCGATTATCAACCATGGCGCGGAACCGTTTATTTCCGCGATAAGCTGGAATACGGTTCGATGATCGCATCGTTGGGATTCCGCTGGGACTTCTTCATCCAGGATAAGTATGACCTGGTTGAAGTGGCGGAGCAGGATGACCTTGGTTCAGGCGTGATTCTCGGCGATCGTCAGAAATTCTCGCCGCGTATCGGTTTCTCCTACCCGATTTCGGATAAGGCGAAGATTCACTTTAACTACGGTCACTTCTTCCAGTTGCCGTCGCTGTTGTGGATGTATCGTCGTAATACCATTTCGGTTGACCAGGATATCCCGATCGGTAACTACAACCTCGATTATCAAAAGACTATTCAGTACTCGTTCGGTGTCAAGTACGCTATGAGCGAGAACTATTCGGTCGATATCAGCGGTTACTTCAAGGACGAGTTCGATAAGATCAACTCACGCCAGGTAACCGTGGAACGTCAGACTTATCAGCAGTATCAGAACTCAGACTATGGTCGCAGCCGCGGTTTCGAGGTCACTATCGAGAAGCGCGGCGGTGGTTATGTCAACGGTCAGCTCAGTTATACTTACGCATTTGCCTACGGTAAAGCTTCGCAGACCAACGAGAACTACATGAGCGACTTCGAACTTTCGCGCGAGCCGCTGTCGGAAGCACCACTGGACAACGATATCCGCCATCGTTTGGTCGGATCGATCCAGGTTTTTGTTCCTTCCTCGGTTAAGCCGCGCCTGTTCGGTGTTCCCATTCTGAACGGCTGGTCGCTGGCTATTGAATCCGTTATCGAATCCGGTGAACCGTTCACCCCGTCGAGTTCTTATCCCAATCTCGACCTGGTGTCCGGTGAGGATGTCCAGACCAATGCTCTGAGAATGCCCGCGAATATGACATTCGACGTTCGTTTTACGAAGGACTTCCGTTTTGTCGGTCTCGATTACAGTTTCATTATTTGGGTCGAGAATATCTTTGACAGCCGTAACGTTGTCGACGTCTACTCTAATACAGGTCGCGCCGACACACAGCAGAACGTGAACCAGGTCATCAAGGGTGGTACGCCCTATGACCAGAATCCTGAGAACTGGGATTACGGCCGTCAGATAAGAGTCGGTCTTGAGTTGAACCTGTAAGGATGCAGATTAAATTTAGAATAATATAGAGAAAGTAGACATAGAGGAAGCCATGTTATCTACCAATAACAGTTCAACTGTCGGACGCAGGGCCGGCCGGATGATCCCACTGCTGGGGGCAGTGTTGATCTGCGCGGTGCTATGGTGTCTGCCTGCGACAGTGGGAGCGCAGGCCAAAGTAGGCACCACCGGAGCGCAGTTCCTGGAACTGGGGGTATCGGCGAGAGCGATGGGTATGGCAGAAGCATTCACTGCCGTAGCCGATGATATCTCAGCGCTGTACTACAACCCGGCCGGACTCACTTCGCTGTATGGCCGCGAGGTCGCGTTTACCTACATCAATCTGCCCGCCGACATCAACTATGGCTTTGTCGGCTTCGGCATCCCTCTGGAGTCGATCGGGGGTGTGCTCGGAATAGGCGCCTATGGTCTCTCCTCGGGTGAGATGATCGAGCGGACCATGTCAAGGGGTACTTACGAAGGAACCGGGCGCACATTCGGTTGGAACGATCTGGCCGTGTCGGTCAGTTACGGCCGTTACTTGACGGATCGTTTCTCGATCGGTTTCTCGGTGAAGTATATCGGTGAATTCGTTCATGATTACAGCGCCAACGGTTGGTCGGTCGATGTCGGTACCGTTTATGATACCGGTCACCGTGGATTCAAAATCGCCATGGCGATTACCAACTTCGGACCGGACATGACGATGATCTCGAATTCCTATCCGTTGCCGATCAACTTCAAGTTCGGTGGCGCAATCAACATCATCGACGGTGTCGATCACGTTGTGACCCTGGCAGCCGAAGGCGCTCACCCCTCAGACAACCTGGAAAAATACAACACGGGTCTTGAATACATCTACAAGGGTATGTTCAGCCTCCGCGCCGGACACCGGTTCAACTACGATGAAGACGGTTTTACGGCCGGCGGCGGACTCTCGATTCCGTTCGGTAATGACCGCGAGATCAGTGTCGACTATGCTTTCCAGGACTTTGGAATTCTTACCCAGGTGCATCGTTTCTCGATGTCGCTGGCATTCTAAGGAGGGGAGCAGACAGATTATGAATATGAAGTTGAACAAGAAAATGACACTGCTTGTGGTTGTGATTCTGATTGCAGCCACGATGATCGGTCTCGCTATTCTGGCTGGCTGTACCAAGACGGTTGACGGCGACGTCAACGCCAATCAGAAGCCGATTGTTTATTTCGTGAATATCCCTCCGGAAGGCCAGGAATTTTCGCGTAACCCGGTCATTTATTGGGTCGGTACCGACCGCGACGGTTTGATTTCTTACTTCCGCTACTATGTAGCCACCGCCGCTGAGATAGGTACTACGCCTCTGGCCTCGTTTGCAGAAACGATTCCGGCAGATTCCTGGATTCGCCTCGATGTCGAACCGAAGGGGCCGGATCCACAGACGACGAACGTGGTTTCGATGTCTGCTGATTTGAGTGACCCGGTGCGTACCTATATCGATCAATACGTATTCCTGCAGGCGTTCGATGAAGAGGGCCTTGGATCGGATATCGTCTATCGTATGTTTTCGCGAAACGACAATCCGCCGAATACGTTGATCTACGGTATCGCCACGGCCGATCTGCCGTTCATCAATGCCAAGGTTTCAGGTGGAGCCATTACCGGTGTCAAGCTGCGCTGGTATGGAGAGGATCCTATCGACTATCCGTCTGATCCTCCGGCATTTGAATACCATTGGCGGTTGTATGGACCGTATACTGATGATCAGATAGCTTTGATCAACTCTGATTATTTTGATAAAGTGTATGTTACTAATGATGGTTTAATCTATGAAGTAGGTGACACTATCATTAGTTGTGATACGGTTTACCAGGAAGAAGATTTTGTCGAAGAATGCGATACGATCATCGTAACAGCCGATCTCGGTGAATCGGCCTACGGAAGTATCCAGAGTCGTTTCAATGTGACCGATCCTGAATTCATCGCTGCCGGATTGGACATGATAGCGTCGGAATCTAATAACGGCAGCTCTGATGATGATTCAGTATGGGTGTTGGCGGAATCCGATACCCTGTATAATGTCTACGATAATTTCGATCCCGGTGATATGGATACTACGGTGCTCATGAACTTCGTATTCTGGGTTCGCAGTCGAGACGATGCTTCGGTGCCGGATCTGGTCCCGGCGTATAAAGAATTCCAGGTAATTGATCCGCGTTATGAGCGTGACATTGCCGTGCTCGAATTCAACACGACCGCTCGTACCAAGAAGTGGAATGAGCCATACGAAGTAAGTCCTGGTGGAGTATACCCCGAGTTCTCGAAGAAAATGCACTTCCAGAGCCTCGTAAATCATTGGTCGGCCAAGCATCCCTCTTATGAAATCGTGTTTGATACGATAAGAGCTTCCCAGGGTATCCTGTCACAGAGTTTTTCTGCTCCGGATTACTTCCTCGTAAAACGTATGTATGATAATACTGAGGAAGGCCTCCCGGTGTCGGAGTTGTTGAAGCATAAAATGCTTATTCTTTACAATGACGACGTTGGCTCCAATGTCCAGGAGCAGTACTATGACAACATCTATAAGGCTATTGACGCCGGTATCAACGTCTGGGCTACAATGCGTCTGCCTGTTGATGGCGGCGGTCAGGAAGCTGGTATTCTGGATATCGTACCATCTGCTGAATATACCTGGTACTTCGGTGTAGAGCGTACCGCTTTCACCGGTTGGGTATGTATGGCTGCTGTCGGCAGCCTGGATGTAGAATGCGAGATAGGTGGTTTATTCCAGGATTTCATCGGCGGTATCTCGCTCGATGAATCGGTTTGGCCTGACTTCCCGGTTGACACAACCCTCCTTCACCAGCGTTATACCTGGACTCGTGCACTGTCGGGTGGTGCTATTCTGGAACTGTGGTCGGATGAGAATAAAGCTCTTCCTGAAGTGAACTGGAGCCAAACGGCTTATGGTACGGAAGTGCTCTACTTGTACCGTTCCTGCTATGGTCAGTCCCATCCAGCCAACAATCAGTTGGCTTTCCAGGGCCGACCGGTAGCGCATCGTTACGAGACCAGCCTTTTCAGAACCGTACATTTCAATTTCACTACGCCTGGTATGGACAGTGCTATCCTTGATTCTGTCTCAGGTATGATATTCGATTGGCTGTATGATCCGACTTTGGGCACCGGCAACCAGCAGGTCAATGGTGCACCGCGTTATAATAACGCCCCGGTCATGATCTCAGCCGATGAAGCCCGTGAAAATGCCGATCAACGTACGCGTGAGATTGAAGCTCGCGAAGGACGTTCGGTGGAAGTTCAGGACTTCCGTTAAGCAATTACGTTTTTCAGTCCGGTAGATAACGGCCGGAGTCGACAGCAGTCGGCTCCGGCTTCCTCTTTTTATGAAAGATGGCAACGACGCTATTGAGTAGGAAAGCGCTTTTGGGCTAGCGTCGCGATGGAATCTGCTTCGACTGTGCGCCCCAATGAGCGAAGTGCCGTGGTGAGGTTGATATAGGCCGCCTGAAGATCGGGATCCAGTGAGATAGCTTTACGACTCTCTGAGGCCGCCTCTGAAAGCATACCGTTCAAGCCCAGGATGTAACCTAATTGATAGTGAGCATGAGCTTTCTCAATGCGTCGATTTGCCGCGGCATTGGGGAAGAACGGCTCAAAGGCACCGTCGTCGGTTTCGATCGGTGGCGGAAGGGCTGTAATCGCTCGATTAAGTAGATCCTGAGCGATGCTGTAATCCTGGCGACTAGTTAAAAGGATAGCCGCTTCGTTAAGATAAGACAGGTCGTTGTCGGTTTTGGCTGCTCCGTTTACAGCCGTTTCTCGAATCGTCTCAATGTCAACATCCGGCTGGTCGACCGTTGCCCGCAACAGGGCTTTGTTGGCGCGGACATCCCAGGGAGCGATGGATAAAGCCCTCAGGGAGAATTCCTCCGCTCGTGTCAACGAGTCACGCAGCAGAGCGATCGAGGCAAGGTTGGACCAGGCTTTCCATCGCTGAGGATTGTAAAACGTTTCGGCCAGGAAGTAATGCTGGGCTGAATCGACTTGTCCCAGGCGTAAAAAGGTCGCGCCGATGTTGAGGTTCACCTCGGGATATTTTAAATCCGAAGTACGAGCTATTCTGAAAAAGCCCAGAGCTTCCTGATAATGTTCCTGTTGATATTGGTAGAGACCTCGGGAGATGGCGTCACTGGCAGATCCTGAGGCAGGCAATGCGATTATGGGAAAGAACGTTATTAAGCCGACAAACAAACCTGCCGCCAATGATGCCGCTAATTTATTCCTGTTTGCTTTGGTTATGTCGATGAGACGAACTACGCCCAGCCCGGCTAAAACTGCCAGAAACGGCACCACCGGCAAACGAAAGCGACTACTGCAGAAAAACAATGCGGTTCCGGCCAGGTATACTGCTATGAGAACGGCTAATCTGACGGCGTTGATTTTAGACTGTCCGGCCATGAATAATCCGATTATGGCCAGAGCGAAAAGGACGGAGAAATTAAGCGGCATGAAACGAAAGAGGGTGAAAGACCCGAGGATGCGAGCCAGATTACGGTTATTGGAAAGCTCTTGATTACTAACGGAGTAATAGAGTTTCTTCAAGTAGAGGGTGATGAAATCCAGAGGCTCAGTCTTGATCCAGTCATAAGCCTTATCGTACCAATAAGAGCTTACTTGTCCCGGTCTGAGAGGGTGGCCGGCAGCCTGTTCCGCTTCATAAGTGATTTGCTTGATACGCCAATTAGCGCCGTATGGCTCGGGCAGTTCGGCGGTAGTTCCGGTAGCGTTGGGATTGTTTCCGATATAGAAATTGATCCCTCCTTGTGATGAAATCAGAACCGGATCATCGGCAACAGCCAGATTACGCACCAGGGTTAAGCTCAGGGGAAGAAGGAGCCCGATAACCGCCGGCAGCATGGTATGGAGCAGCTTTTTTCTGTCGCTCGAAACAAGCCAGAATAAGAGTATGACCGGCGCCAACACCAGACCGGTTGGCCTTGTGATACAGGCCAGGCCTAACCATAATCCGCATAGCCAAGCAGTCCGGCGTGATCCCTCTTGCATCCACCTGATCCAGAACCACACGGAAATCTCGAACAGGAGTGTGAACATTGGATCAAGAAGGAGTTCGGCATCGAAATATATCGCTATCGGATAAAGGGCATGGAGGAGACCGGCGATGAAACCAACTCGATGACCGCCAACCTGTTGGCCTATCAACCGAGTCATGTTTACCGATGCCAGACCTACGAGAAGGCCGAATATCCGGCCGACCCACAAAGATGAACCGAACAGGAGATACAGAAAAGCCAGGCTGTAGATGTACAGCGGGGCGCGAAAGAATGTCGTGCCGCCGATCCAGCCACGTTCATCGAGAGCCATAGCCCAGTTGTGATGGTAGCAGTTGTCGACAGTCAGGTGTCCCCAATCAGGCTGGCCGGAGTAGTAAATCAGATAGACCAGACGGACCATCAGAGCTATAGTCAGAACTAAAGCAGGGGAGTACTTGAGCCATCCGTTGTTGTGTCGCTGTGCATCCATTTGACTAATATGGTCTTGTCGAGTCATGGTTTCAATAGTACATTTGATAAATCTTTGCCTAGATAGGCAATCAGGGTCACAATATGCAAAGCTGCGGGAGGCGAAACTTCCTGCTCAATTATCAAACAGCACTTTTCTGGTCTGGTAATTCCATGATTTACAAATACTTAAATGTGACGAAGGGGTCTTTCTCAGGGACCAATGCAACCGGCTGCGGACATATTATAGTCAAAAACTGCGGCATAACCTTTGCTCAAAGGGAGTCTGTAACCTACGGCGTAAGGAGAACCGGTGAAAAAGACTCTCACAATAATAGCGACTCTGTTGGCGATAAGCCTCATCCACGGAACAGCCCAAACCCAGGTGCTGTCTCCCGGTCTGTCTGAGATATTAAACAACACCGGTTATGACGCTGATTCCAGTGTCTCCGTGGTGATTTTTCTTAACAGTGACCAGCCGGAGAGAATTGCTCCCGCTGTCTCTGAAACTAATCGCCATGAGCGTATTGTAGGTCTCCTGGGACGGTTAAAGGGTCAGCACGGCCGTAATTACACCGAGGTTGAAAACTTCCTGGCCGAGCATTCTATAACTCAGATGAAGCGGTTCTGGGTGGTTCCGGCTTATGCTGTGACCTTGCCGCTGAATCAGCTTGACCGCCTGGCGGCGATCGACGGTGTCCGTTTCATTGTCCAGGATGCGCCGCTGGAATATAACGAACCGGTCGAGATTTCTGCTTCGAGTGAATTGTCCGTGGGAATATCCGACCAGCTTCAGCTTATGAATGTCCCGGCGGTCTGGAACCGTGGAATCAAGGGCTCCGGTCGGTTGGTTTGTTCTTTTGATACCGGTGTTGAACAGAGTCATCCGGCGCTGGCCGACAAGTGGCGCGGCAATCACACCGATCTGAGCGCCGCCTGGTTCTCCTCGGTTGCTCCTGATACGCTTCCTTACGACGCTCGCGGCCATGGCACCCATACTATGGGAATCATGGTCGGAGCGATGGAAGCCGATAGCTTCGGCGTGGCTCCTGACGCTGAATGGATTACCGCCGGTGTCATCGACCAGGGTTTACCGCTGCAAACTACCTTTGCCGATATTATCGATGCTTATCAATGGGCACTCAATCCTGACGATGATGAAACCACCACTGACGACGTCCCGGATGTCATCCTCAATAGCTGGGGTATCCCCAAGGGTATGTTCACTCCTTGCGACGAGACCTTTTCGGAGGTTATCGCCGTGGCCGAAGCCGCCGGTATCGTTACTGTTTTCGCTGCCGGCAACGAGGGCCCGGATTCGATGACTATGCGCTCTCCAGCCGATCTGGCGACCACCCCGCTGAATAGCTTTTCTGTCGGCGCGATCAACAACGACAAGGTTATTACCAGCTTTTCCAGCCGCGGCCCGTCCTCTTGCGACCAGACCTCGATAAAGCCGGAAGTGGTTGCCTGTGGTTACCAGATTCGTTCCTCCCAGAAGGGTGGAGGTTTTGCGATAATGAGCGGTACTTCAATGGCGGCTCCTTATATCGCCGGTATGGTAGCTTTAGCCCGGCAGTATAATCCGGAAGCGACCGTGACTGAAATTAAGACGGCTTTGATGCAGTCGGCCGAGGATCTTGGTGCTACCGGTGAAGACAACACCTACGGTTATGGTCTGCCGGACGCCGAACTTATGCTCCAGTTGCTGCCTTCGCCCGCTGCTCCGGAATTCTCACTTTCCGGACAGAGTATCACCGACGACGGTATCGCTCTTCCGGGTGAGACAGTTGGATTGAGAGTAAGTCTGATAAATCCTCAGGGGAATATCAATCTGGTTACGGGGCGTTTGAGCTGTGACGACGCCCGAGCTACAATCGTAAACAACTCCGCCAATTTCAATTTTGGTTCACTTGGCACCACCGCTACCAATGTCTATCCGTATACGATTTCTATCGACAGCACGGTGTCGCACGGGGCAAAAATCGAATTTGGCCTCAAGCTTTATGATATCGATAATAACTACCTTGACAGCCTTTCGATCCAACTCTCGGTTGGCTATGCCTATGTCGGCAGTATCGCCGATATAAACGCCGGGCGTATCGAATATACCGTTTCAGACTTCGGTCAGTACGGTTTGGCCGAAGGTTCAATTTATCAGGCCGGCGGTCTCGGTTTCCGTTTTGACGGCAGTGACAACCTGCTCTATGAAGCCGGTTTGGTGGTTGGTCGTAACGCCCTGCAGCTCTCACGTTCTGTTCGCGACAGCCTTGGGCAGTATGCTTCTTCCGATTTTGCCCCGACAGTAGACCTTTACTCCAACAACGCAACGTCGGGTGAACAGGAACTCGTTTCACGGTTTGTTGATACAAACTCCGATATCCCGATTCCGATCTCCATACGCCAGTCGATCGTTGGTTACGATGGAGCCGGGGATTATGTGATCTGCGAGTATGTGCTTGAAAATTACGCGATCGAGTCGGTCAGCAACCTCTTCTTTGGCTTTTTTGCCGATTTTGATTTGTCCCTTTCGGGTGAGTCATGCGTCATTGATGCAGATATGAATATGCTCTATCATCGTAACTCCGATGGTCTTCTGGTTGGAATCGTGGGTCTGAAGAATCTGGAAGCGTATCAGGTGATTGCCAATGAATCCGGAAAGGGCGGTTTTACCAGTAGTGAGTTGTATGGTTTGCTTTCATCGGGAGTTGATTCCTGTACCGCTGTCGGCTACGGTGACTATATGTTCATGGCGTCGTCTCGACAGTTCGACCTGGCTCCCTACGATACCGCTGTTGTCGCGTTTGCTCTGGTAGCTGGTTCTTCGGAAGCCGAATTGTATGCCAATATAACGGAAGCTCGCCAGCGGTACGATATCGCTACCGATGTCGACGATTTTACCGATCAAACACTTCCGACGGATTGCCGTCTGAGTCAGAATTATCCTAATCCGTTTAATCCGACCACGACCATTGCCTTTGAAATCGACCAGGCTCAGGATGTCGCCTTGGAAGTGTTTAACAGCGTCGGTCAGAAGGTTCGCACCCTGACAGCGGAACGTCTGTCTGCCGGTTACTACGAGGTAGAATGGGATGGTCGTTCCGGACGAGGAGACGAGGTCGCCAGCGGTGTGTATTTTTATCGCCTTCAAACGGAAACGACTACATTAACGCGTAAAATGGTGCTTTTGAAATAGAATCCTGAGATGTATAATATCAGGAACATTGACCGCATAGCAGGTGTCTTAGAAGAATGGATATGAAAGGTAAGCGAATGAACCGCCCTGTTAAATTAAGTATAGCATCTTTGTTGATGATTATGATACTGCTTCTGTTAGTACAGTCGGTATCAGCGGTAGCACCAACTCGCGAAGCGATAGAAAAGTGGGTCGCTGAAGGGGTGTGGAAGCAGAAGGTCGATGCCTTACGAGCGTTTAATGCCGCCGGCGGTAATCAGCCTCCCGAACATTCTCCGCTGGATAAATCGCACCTGCCGCCTTCGATGGCAACTGCGGATGAGGTAGACACATTGCGCGTTTGTGTAATTTTGGTCGATTTCACCGACAACGCTTCTGAAGATGGTTTTGTCAGCACTGATTCCTCGTCGTTTGACTCGCTCCTGTTTTCGCAGAAAGGCATCGATGTCATAACCAATACTACCGGTTCTATGACCGATTACTATTGGGAAAACTCCTACGGTCAGGTTTTGATTGAAGGCGACATTTTTGGCTGGTTCGAAATGCCGTCAACCTACGATTACTATACCGGTTATGATAATGGCTTAACGCGAGGTCGCGAGCTTGCCCGCGATGCCATCGTTTATGCCAAGGTCTTCGGCGGTGCGGATTTCTCTCGCTATGACAACAACTCGGACGGTTTTTGTGACGGTGTGGTTGTTATCCATGCCGGAAGAGGTGCGGAAGAAGGAGTTGAGGGGATCTGGTCACATCAGGGGGGGCTGGCTACACCAATTGAATATGATGGTGTAGTTATCTCCGAGTATACAATGAATCCCGAAGAGTTTGGCAGCGGTATCTCAGGCATTGGGGTCTTCTGTCATGAATATGGCCACCAGCTTGGTTTGATCGATTACTATGATACGGATTATACTCCCTCGACATCCGACGGCCTCGGTTCGTGGTCGTTAATGGCCAGCGGCAATTATAACGGTAACAGCCGGACCCCCTCCTGTCTGGATGCCTATTCCCGCGTCGTTCTTGGCTGGACTTCCATGATTGAAGTTACTGAAAACATGAAGCATGTGGAAATCCCGGCAAGTGAATACAACCAAAATTCAGTTTATCGCTTGCGGAATGCCATTACGGGACAGGGCGAGTACTGGCTTGTGGAAAACCGCCAACCCTACGGTTTCGATGCCGCTTTACCGGGATGGGGATTGTTTATCTACCACATCGATCTGGCCGCCGGCAACAACAATAACTACTTGAGATATATGGTTGCTCTGGAACAAGCCGATGGTAAAAATGATCTGGCCCTGACGGATAATAACGGCGGCGACAGCGGTGATCCATGGCCCGGTGCAACTAACAACAGAAATTTCAATGAATTCAGCAACCCGAATTCCAACACGAACGAAACCGGATTGAACTTCGGCGAGGTTTCCACGATTTCAGTCTGGGACATCTCCGATTCCGACTCACTGATGTATGCCGATCTGGATATTACGTATTCGCGTCCGTGGGAATTGTTCTCGGGAAGCGATGCTTTCAGCTTCGATGACTCCGGTCCGAACGGCAACGGCAACGGTTATCTTGAGCCGGGCGAGACGATCCGATTCTACGGTAGCTTCATCAATGAGATGCGGGTTACTTATAATGCTCGCCTCTCAGCCAGTACTAATCGTCCAGAGGTTAATTTCGTAACCGATGAGGTCCAGCTTGCATCGGTCTTCAACGGCTTCGAAGCCTCGAATCTGGATGCCATTGAATTTACTCTGGCTTCATCTTTCGTACCGGTTATCGATTCATTCTACCTGACTATTACCTCCGATTCGTTGTCGGACACTCCCGGATCGAACGAATTTTCCAAAACCCTGGCGGTTGAGTTCAGTCTTGGCTTACCGCAGATATTGATTGTCGATGACGACCGTGGTGATGATTACGATGAGCGTTACTCCGATATCGTTCACGACCGCTGTATACCTTATGAGGTGTGGCATAAGGATGATGCCGGATCGCCCACCGGCAGTGATCTGATCGGCTATCCGATGGTTTTCTGGCACACCGGAGATTCAACTATCGGGGCTCTCAATGCTACGGATGTTCAGGCGATGACGGATTATTTGAATAGCAACGGGAACCTGTTCCTGTCGTCGATTTCCGGCGCTGCCGATATCGAGAGTATAGATGCTGATTTTCTCAACGACTACCTTGGAATCCAGCGAGATACGGCTTATATGACACCAGCTTTCGCCGGTGTCAGCGGCAATACGGTCGGCGATGGTATGAAGTTTATGTATGAGTCCGGACTTCCCTCCTACGGTGCGGTGCAGTTCGTAACGCCGGTAAACGGTGGTGAGGCGGCTTTTAACAGTTATCTGCCGCCGGTGCATACCTGTGGTGTTTCCCGTCTCGGGTCCTATAATACGGTTTTCCTGGGTTTCCCGATGGAGTATATCAATGACAACCGCTCCGGTTACAATACCTGCGACGATTTAATTGGTCGTGTCCTGGAATTCTTCGGCGGTATTCCTACCGATATTGAAGACGAAAACCGAACGGTTGCCCTTCCGGGAAGTTTCAGTCTCAGTCAGAATTATCCTAATCCGTTCAATCCTGTCACGACTATCGCCTATACCATTCGCCCGACCGGCGGTACTGCCCCGGTGGTGGATCTGTCGGTTTATAATATGTTGGGGCAGAAGGTTACGACGCTGGTGAACGGTCGTCAGATACCCGGACATTATGAGGTTGTCTGGGATGGAACAACTGAGGCCGGAGCTCCGGTTGCGACAGGAGTTTATTTCTATCGTTTGACTCACGGCGACAATACTGAAACCAGGAAGATGGTTCTGCTCAAATAACGAACAGAAATACATTGTCCGATACAGCGAATAGCCACCGCTTAACGGTGGCTATATGCTTGTAGGGAAGGAGGTTGAGGGGCTCTTTTTTTTGTGAAAAACATCACTAATCTTCTTGACAGTTCCGATGATACATATATAATTGAAATTGATATTCGTTTTCATTTAGATGAAAGCGTATAAATGAATATGAGAGAGTTGTTAAGAACAAAAGGATTCAAGGTCACGCCGCAACGCGAGTTGATCTTAAGGTCGTTTCTGGAGTTGGGTGAGCACGTTTCGGTCGATGAGTTGTACCGCAAAGTAGCCGAAAGGGACAGTTCGATCGGTTACAGCACGGTTTGGCGCAATCTCAAGATGATCTGTGAAGTTGGCCTGGCGGAAGAGGTCAATATCGGCGATGGAGTTACACGTTATGACCGGGTTACCGATGCCCCGCACGGGCATCTCTATTGCCGTGAGTGTAAGGAATTCATCGAATTCAATGCTGAACATGTGATTGGTGATCTCAACCGACTGATTCGCCGTAAGGGTTTCGTAGCCGAAGGTTATAAGATTGAAGTGCAAGGGCTTTGCCGGAAATGCGCGGCTAAACGATCATCTGCTGAAGCTCGTAAGGGCGCCGGAAAGAAACACTGAACTCGGGAACTTGCAGGCGTGAACGCTGTTATTGTGGACTGATATGACGAACTTAGACAAAATGACACCGGGCCAGAAGGGGAGAGTACTGGGTTTTACCGTAGATAACCCGATAGCCCGCCGTTTGATAGAGCTGGGACTGGTTCCCGGCCGTTCGGTTTTATACCTGCGTCACGCTCCGTTACGTGACCCGCTGGAGTTTCAAATAGGGGATTCATTCCTTTCTCTGCGTAGAGCGGAGGCATCGTTGGTTAATATCGAAATCGAGGACTGATTCCACCGGTGTCGATGCTTCAGGCCCATTCGGCCGTAAAGGCCACCCATACGATTGCCATCTGCGGCAATCCCAACAGTGGTAAGACAACCATTTTCAACGCCATAACCGGCCTCAGTCAGAAGGTCGGTAATTATCCCGGGGTAACCGTCGACAAAGTCAGCGGGATGTTTTCATTGGGGAAAGATGATCCCCGCCGGTTCGAGTTAGTCGATATCCCCGGCACATACTCACTCGCAGCTTTTTCACCTGATGAATATATCGCCGTTGCAGCTCTTTGCGGCAGTGTTAAGGATGTTCCTGAGCCGGATGCGCTCATTTGTGTCGTTGATGCCACCAATCTCGAACGTGGTCTGTATTTCGTTCTCCAGACGCTCCAGATCGGGCGGCCGGTGGTGATGGCTCTGAACATGATCGACCTGGCGCGTAAGCGCGGTCTTAAAATTGATTTCGAAAAGCTCTCCGCTGAGTTGGGCGGGATGCCGGTTGTGCCGGTGATCGGCACTAAAAGTGAGGGAATCGCCGAGCTGAAGAAGGTCGCGGTTGAGTTGACCGAAAAGGGCCGCCATAAGCCCGACCGTTGTTTCGATGAAACCACCGAGGGAGTTCTCGATGAGTTGGACAGCATCGGCCACCATTCATCTCCCAACCGGGCAGAGTTGATAAGGGTATTGTTCGATGAAGGTGGTCCCGCTGAAAAACATTTCCTGGACGATGTAAAAGCCGCCGATGGAGACAACGCGGTCGCTCTCGATCGGCTTCGGGCCGGCCGGCTGCGTATCAAGGAAAAATACGGCGCACTGCACGTAGCGGAGTCTCAAAAGCTGACGGGACAAGCCTCGGCGATATACCATGCCGCCGTTACCAGTCTGGCGGTCAGGCGTAAAACTCGCTCGGAGCTCCTGGATAAATTCCTGCTCAATCCGTTTTTCGGACCGATCTTTCTTTTAATCATGATGAGTCTCGTGTTTCAATCGATTTTTACCTGGGCGGAGCCGTTCATGGATTTGATCGATTCAGGTTTCGGCATCCTGGCGGGACTGGTTGAAAACCACATGGCCGACGGACCGTTGCGTTCGCTTCTGACCGACGGAGTGATCGGCGGCGTTGGATCGGTGCTGGTCTTTTTGCCCCAGATCATCATCCTGTTTTTGTTTATCGCTCTCCTTGAAGATTCCGGTTATATGTCGCGTGCGGCGTTTCTGGTGGATCGAATGTTCCGCTGGTGCGGTCTGTCGGGTAAATCGTTTATTCCGATGCTGTCATCTTTCGCATGTTCGGTGCCGGGTATTATGGCCACACGTACTATTGAAGACCGCAAGTTGCGTTTTATCACGATTATGGTGGCTCCGCTCATGCCGTGTTCGGCGCGTCTGCCGGTTTATGCCATCATGATAGCGGCGTTCGTTCCGGCCAGGACTTACCTGGGGATAATCAAACTTCAGGGACTGGTGCTGACGGCTTTGTATATGCTGGGAATCGTGGTGGCCGTGCTGGTTTCGTTCATTATGCAGAAGGTGCTGTTCAAAGCCGAGCGGGGGACGTTTATCATGGAGATGCCCTCGTACAAGCTCCCGACCTTTCGTTCGGTTTTCATTCGGGTGGTCAATCGCTCCAAATCGTTCGTAGCCCGTGCGGGCACGGTGATTTTCGCCATTACGATCCTCATCTGGGCGCTCAGTTATTATCCGCGACCGAAAGAACAGCTTGCGGAATTCGCCGAAAAAGAGGCGGTTGTCAATGAAGACATGATGGCCGAACAGACGAATATGGAAGAACGAGTTTACGGTCTTACGGCAGGTTTGTCCGATCCGGCTCGGGAACAGCTACAAATGCTTTCGGAGCAGGTGCAATCGGCGGAGAATATCGATGAACTCAATACCATGTCACGCGAGGCAACACCTGACCTGGATCCGGCTGTAGTTGACCTTGTCGTTCAGCAACGACGATCCTTATTGGAGCACCAGGCACGTTTGACGCGGCTTTCCAACGAGCAGTCCGGGGAGTTACTTAGGAACTCGTATTTCGGCCGTATCGGGCGCACAGTTGAACCGGCGTTCCGGCCTCTCGGCTGGGACTGGCGTATTACTATGGCGGTGCTGGCTTCGTTCCCGGCGCGGGAAGTGATTATCGCTACTCTCGGGACAATTTATAATCTGGGAACGGATGTCGACGAAGAATCGGTGACGCTGGTCGACAAAATGCGTCAGGCGACCTGGGAAGAGGGAGAATGGCGAGGGGCCCGGGTTTTTACCGTGCCGGTAGCCCTGTCGATTATGGTATTTTTTGCGCTCTGCTGTCAATGCGGAGCAACGGTGGTAACGGTCCGTCAGGAAACACGAAGCTGGATGTATGCAGCCGGATTGTTTCTTTATATGACGGTGCTGGCCTATGTGCTGGCTTTTTGTACTTTTCAAATCGCTTCATTATTGAGGTTATGACATGGATTTCTCCTGGCAGGATATCGGGATAATTATCGCGATTCTGGCAGCCATGACCTATCTGTCTATCTTCTGGATTCGCAACAAGCGTAAGGAATCCGGCTGTTCCAACTGCGATTGTGCAAAGCGTCGCCCCGATCATATCCCGCGTTAAGCGGTTAACCGGATTGACTCTGACCGGGCCGAGGGATATATTGCTCCCAAACGGTGAATGAATATGTTCCAATACGGCCCGATAATGCTCGGACAGTATCGTCCGCTCGATTCTTATCTGCATCGCCTCGATGCACGCAGTAAAATCATTCCTATCACCCTAGTTTTGATTCTGTCCCTGTTTGCCGATTCCATTCTGTTTTATCTGATCATTCTGGCTGCGCTGATACTGGCGTTGTTGTTGTCCGGTGTGCGGCCTTCGGTCCTGGCGGCGAACCTGCGGGCGGTGCTTATCCTGGTGGTGATCACGGCTCTGTACCATCTCCTTTTCTCCTCCCGCGACAGTGCCGTTATATTCCAGTTTCACTGGATCAGGATAACCGAAGGAGCGGTCCAATCCGCGGCGTTTTTCTCGGCTCGTTTGGTGTTGTTCATATCGGTTGCGTTCCTTGTGACCTTGACCAACTCACCGTCCGATTTAGCCGAAGCATTCGTTAAGTTGCTTCGTCCCCTGAGCTGGATCAAAGTGCCTATACAAGACCTGGCGATGATCGTATTCATTGCCATTCGCTTTATCCCGATTCTCTATGAAGAATTCAAGGCGATCCGTAACGCTCAGATAATGCGAGGTGTGGATTTCGGCGGGTCGCTTATTTCGCGCATGCGGAAGTCGATTGTGATTGTCATCCCGGTATTCGTATCGGCGCTGCAAAGGGCCGATGATCTCGCTCTGGCGATCGAGTCCCGCGGCTATCGGGCCAGTCCCAAACGCACGATGTATAGCCGTTCCCGATTTGGCTTGCAGGAGTGGCTTTTCGCAACCGGAACTTCGATATTGATCGTTCTTTTATTCAGGATACTGCCGTGAATCCATCCGAACGCAATATCAGGATTATTGTCAATTACGACGGCACCGCCTTCGCCGGTTGGCAGTATCAGCCGGACCAGCGTACCGTCCAGGGAGAGCTGTGCCGGGCGATTAAACGCGTAACCGGTAACGATGTAAACCTGCTGGCGGCCGGTCGAACCGATGCCGGCGTACACGCTCTCGGGCAGGTAGCCAATTTCCGAATCGAACACAGCCTCCCGGCCGAACGTTTCGAACCGGCTGTTAACAGCTATCTCGATGATGATATCAGGGTGCTGGAATCGACTGAGGTTTCACTCGATTTTCACGCACGTTTTGATGCTAAGGAAAAGCGGTATCGCTATCTGATCGGGCGCAGGCAATCGGCGGTATTCCGCAACCAGCGCTGGTTTATGTCCGATCCGGTGGATTTTGACAGGCTTCAGCAGGCCGCCGGACTGGTGTCGGGAGAACATGATTTCAGCGCTTTTTGCGTTACCGGTTCGCTCAAGGAGGACAACCACTGCCGAATAAGGTTCTCTCGCTGGTTTCGGTACGGAGACCTGTTGATCTACGAAATTCGGGGTAACCGCTTCCTGCACCACATGGTCCGATCGCTGGTGGGGGGGATGGTCAACCTGGCCGAGATCGACCAAGACAACAACAGGGATAACTTGACTATTGAGAGGTTTGCCGATATTATTACTTCTCCTGAAAACGAAAGAAATGTGTTTACTGCTCCTGCCCGAGGTCTTTATCTAGTCTCGGTCAGATATTGAGAAAGGATTGAAGAGTGAAATTCTTCATCGATACAGCTAATCTGGACGAGATTAAATCCGCCGCCGAAATGGGTATCCTCGACGGCGTGACCACCAATCCGTCCCTGGCGGCCAAAGAATCGCTGCCGTACCGGGAACTCCTGGTAGAAATCTGCAAGATCGTCTCGGGACCGGTTTCGGCCGAGGTTCTCGCTACCGACCACAAGAAGATGGTTAAGGAAGCGCACGACCTGGTTAAGATCGCCGATAATATCGTCGTCAAGATCCCGACCATTCTCGAAGGCCTCAAGGCGATTAAGACACTCACCGAAGATGGTATCAAGACCAACGCCACCCTGGTATTTTCACCCTCGCAGGCACTGATGGTAGCCAAAGCCGGAGCGGCCTATGTCTCGCCGTTCGTCGGACGGCTGGATGATATTGCCTCAGACGGCATGGATTTGATTAGCCGGATTATCACGATCTATCGTAACTATGATTATGAGACGGAAGTGCTGGTGGCCTCGACGCGTCATCCCATGCACCTGGTCGAGTCGGCCATGATGGGCGCCGATGTGATTACGCTGCCGTACAACGTGATTACCAAGCTGCTCAAGCACCCGTTGACCGATATCGGACTGGAGAAGTTCCTGGCCGATTATAAAAAGGCACCTAAGAAGTAATGATCGAGCGCTATACCCTGCCGGAGATGGGAGCGCTCTGGACGGATGAGAATAAGTTCCGCACATGGCTCAAGGTTGAGATTGAAGCGGCCCGAGCCATGGCTCGGTACAAGATCATTCCGGCCAAAGCGTTTAAGGTAATCGAGAAGAAAGCTGATTTCCGTGTCGATCGTATTAACGAGATCGAAGCGGAAGTCAATCACGATGTCATCGCATTCCTGACCTCGGTAGCCGAATTTGTCGGCGAGGAGGCCAAGTATCTGCATTTCGGGATGACTTCATCGGATATGCTCGATACCGCCCTTTCGTACAACATCAAGCAAGCGACGGCCCTGATCGATAAAAAAGTGGTCACCGCGCTGAAGAAAATCAAAGCGCTGGCCATGAAGTACCGTAAGACTCCCTGTATGGGGCGGACGCACGGCGTTTTGGCCGAGCCGACCACAGCCGGGCTCAAATTCGCCATGTGGTATACCGAATTGACTCGCCGCTACCAGACATTTAAGGCTGCCGCCGAAGGTGTCGCGGTGGGGAAGATTTCCGGCGCGGTGGGGAATTTCGCCAATCTCGATCCTAAAATCGAAGCGGCAGTTTGTCGTCGCATGGGGCTGAAACCGGCTGAGGTCTCCACGCAGGTGGTGCAGCGTGATCGTCATGCCGAGTTGTTGACCTCGATGGCCCTGATGGGTTCATCGATAGAAAAATTCGCCACGGAGATTCGTTCGTTGCAACGGACCGAAATCGGCGAAATGGCCGAGGGTTTCACTAAAGGGCAAAAGGGCTCTTCGGCTATGCCGCACAAGAAGAATCCGATTACGGCCGAACGCCTGACCGGCATCGCCCGGCTACTGCGCGGCTATGCCCTTTCGGCGATGGAGAATATCCCTCTCTGGGGAGAACGCGACATCGCTCACTCATCGGTCGAGCGGGTGATTATTCCCGATTCGCTGATTATCCTGGACTACGGTCTGGAGAAATTCATCGGATTGTTGAACGGTCTGGTGGTCAATGAAAAACGAATGATGGAGAATGTTTTCTATCGCGGTGGACTAGTTTTTTCGCAGCGTCTGTTGTTGAAATTGACCGGTCCCGTGGGGTCGCGCGATAAAGCCTATCGCATGGTGCAGCGCAATGCCATGGAAGCCGCCGACGGTAAAGGCTCGTTCCGTGAACTGGTGTTGAACGATCGCGATATCAGGGCGTATTTGAACGAGGCTGAAATCGATGCCTCGTTCGATTTGGCTTATTACACGAAAAACGTGGATAAGATATTCAAGAGAGTATTCGGTAAATGATCGCACGCGAAGGCCTGGTACTCATTCTGATTGCTGTGAGCCTTACCGCTGTGCTGCTCTGGTCGGCGGTTCGATGGGATAACCTTGCCCTGGCCATTTTGGCCGGGATCCTTTCTATCCTGACTGTTTTCACGATCTTCTTCTTTCGTGATCCGGACCGTTCGTTCGAGCACCGACCGGGCATTCTGGTTTCTCCCGCCGATGGAGAAGTCCTGGCCGTCGAGCATCTGGATTTCCACGATTATATCGATGGACCGGCTCTGCAGATATCTATCTTCCTTTCGGTGCTGGATGTGCATATCAACCGGGTGCCGACCGACGGTATCATCGACTGTGTCGACTATTTCCCCGGTCAGTTCAATATGGCTTTTCGCGATAAGGCTTCGACATTAAACGAGCGGACCGAAATCGGTATGATTTCACCGGATGGTCACCGGGTCTTTTTCAAACAGATCGCCGGAATTTTAGCTCGTCGCATTGTCTGCAAACTGAAGCCGGGCGACAGCGTCACGGCCGGAGAACGGTTCGGGATGATTCGTTTCGGTTCGCGAACCGAGTTGTTCGTTCCGGCGGCCAGTGACATTCAGGTAAAACCGGGTGACCATGTTACCGGATCAAAAACGATAATCGGCTATCTGCCGCAGGAGGCCGATGCCGACTGGACGGCCGATTCGACCAGGGGAGAAAGCCGTGTCGATCAATAGAGGCATATTCCCCGGCACTTTTACCATGGGGAATGTGGTCTGCGGATTTCTGGCCATTCTCTCGGCGTTTGAGGGGAATGTTATCACTGCCTGCTGGCTGATTATCCTGGCGGCATTTCTCGATGTGCTCGACGGGAAGATCGCTCGGCTGTCGGGTGGTTCTTCCCAGTTCGGGGTTGAACTCGATTCCCTGGCGGATTTCCTTTCGTTCGGAGTAGCCCCGGCCGTGGTTGTGTATGCGGTTCACGTCAATCAGCTCGGCAAATGGGGTTGGTTGATTTCAGCCGTATATATCATGGCGGCATCTTATCGGCTGGCCCGGTTCAATCTGCTCGCGGCTACGGATGAGAAGAAAGATTTCGTGGGTCTGCCGGTGCCGATGGCGGCCGTACCGCTGGTGGCCTATATTATTTTCTCCCATGAAATCTGGGGAGACGTGCGCTATGGTCAGTTGTTGGTGTCAATGATCGTGTTGTTGTCGGTTCTGATGGTTTCACAGGTTACCTATGACGCTATGCCGGATAACTTCCATACGCCGACGAACCGAGTGAAATTGATTGTTGCGATTGTCGCGGGGGCAGCTATTCTGTTCCGTCCAAGACTCTTGTTGTTTCCGTTTTGTGCCGCCTATATATTGTGGGGAATGGCTCGCGATTTCTATCGACTGTTCTATCGAAGAGTCAGCGGAAACGCGGACCAGCGCAACGTAAGACGAAAGAAAGGCAGGAATAAGCCAAATGGCTCAGAAGAGTAAGGCGACCGTCTATGTGCGATTAAAGGACGGCGTTCTCGATCCTCAGGGAGAAACTATTCGCAAGGCGCTGCACCAGATGGGCTACAACGAGTTCACTTCGGTGCGGTCCGGACGCTTTTTCGAACTCGAAGTCGAGTCGGACGGCGGCGATCTGGATGCCAGGATCGATGAAGTCTGCCGTAAGCTGCTGACCAACCCGGTGATCGAGTCCTATCAGGTGGAGAAAGCCTCATGAAGTTCGGGGTGGTAACATTTCCCGGATCCAATTGTGACTATGATGCTTACGCGGCAGTAAAGCACATCCTCAAGGAAGAGGTGGAGTTCCTTTGGCATAAATCCGAGGATCTGTGCGGCAGCGATGTAGTGATTCTTCCGGGTGGTTTCTCTTACGGTGATTACCTGCGCTCCGGCGCCATTGCCCGTTTTTCGCCTATTATGGACCAGGTTATTAAGTTCGCTCATACCGGAGGACAGGTAATCGGTATCTGTAACGGTTTCCAGGTGTTGACCGAAAGCGGTCTCCTGCCCGGAGCCCTGATGCGCAATCGTCATCTTCGTTTTTCCTGTAAATATGTCTATCTGCGGGTTGAAAATAACGATACGGTCTATACCAACCAATGTCGTCAGGGTGAAATCCTTAAAATCCCGATTGCTCACGGCGACGGCAATTTCTATTTCTACGACGAAGAAATCAAGAAACTCGAAGATTCCGGCCGCGTACTGTTTAGGTATACGACGCCTGACGGGAAGGTGACAGATGGAGCCAATCCCAACGGTTCTATTAACAATATTGCCGGAATCATCAACGCTGAAGGTAACGTTCTAGGTATGATGCCCCATCCGGAGAGAGCGGTTGAAACGATTCTGGGATCAGCCGACGGCCTTAAGCTGTTTGAATCGTTGCGGGCGGCTTATAATAAATTGGCAGGAGCAAGCGCTTCATGAAGGCTCGCGAAGTAACCTTTATCGTTACGGCTCTCATTCTGGGAGCGGTGGTTGGCGGTTTAATTGGCGACATCATCGGCACTTTCCTGCCGCCGGGAGCGCCGAAAACGGTGTTTACCAAGTCGATCGAGATCGGCTTCGACACCATTAAGGTTGATTTCTATGCCATATCGTTTATTTTCGGTCTGACGTTGAAAATCAACTTCATGTCGGTACTGGTCGTACTACTGGTAATAATATATTTCCGGTGGTGGTACCTGTAAGTTAATCTGTTTCGGACGAGGTGCTTAATGCCTTTTGGAATCGGTCCATGGGAACTACTGATAATCCTGGTAATCGCATTGCTTCTATTTGGAGCAAAGCGACTGCCTGAGATAGCTAAAGGTCTCGGCAAAGGGATTAAGGAATTCAAAGGAGCCATGAAAGAGACTACCGAGCAGCTCAAGAGCGGAATGGAGGATACGGATACGAAACCACCGACGCCGCCCGGATCCGACTCAAACCAGAAAAGCAACGATAAGCAGGATTAGATCCCCTGTTGTCCTTATGAGTTATACTTTCTCACAACAAGATGCTGATAAGATCGCCGGTATGCTTCATACCAGGCTGGTGACCAAAGAAGCTGATCATTATCGTCTGGAGTTGGTTAACGATGATGAACGGCGGCGCTTGTTGTTGCAGATTTATCCCGAAGTGGCGCTTGGCAAGGGACACGGCGTCTTGATAGTAGTTTACACCGGAAATTCCCACCTGCAACTGCATAACTGTACCGGTTATGTAGTTTCGGATGAGTTGGGTGAGGTAACGTTTGTGTCGGAAACTTCGGTCAGTCTCTCCGGTCTGGTTGTGGAGCGTGGTGCTTCCTGTTCTCTTTACGCGGCCCTGGAGCGCGATTTAATCTCGTCTGACTTCACCCAGTTGGGAGTTGAGGTTATGTTGTCGGGAGTGGCGCTTTCACTCGCGGAGGATATTCTGTCGCAGTCGGACGAAACCGAGGAACCATCTGAAGAAGATTAGTCGATCCTCAACTTTATAAATTAAAAAGCCGCTGCCTTGGGCAGCGGCTTTTTTCATCAAATCGGAAGCTAGTGTTTGGTTGAGAAAGCGCTGACGAAATCCTTCAAATCGGCGGTGATTTCGGAAGCCTTCTGATAGCGTTCTCTCGGATCTTTCTTGAGTGCCCGCCCGATAATATGGTCGAACAGCAAAGGAATTTGCGGGTTAACATCCGATGGCTTCTCCGGGTTATGATTCAACACGGAGTAGATCAGAGATGTTATATTCTCACCTCGGAACGGACGTTTGCCGAGTAGTAACTCGTACATGACCACACCGAGGGAGAACAGGTCGGCCCGGCGGTCGATGGCTTTACCCTGGAGTTGCTCCGGGGAAATATAGTTCGGGGTGCCCATCGCGATACCGGTCTTGGTCATTGACGTGGAATCGACACGGGCGATACCGTAGTCCATGACCTTCACGCGATAATCTCCCAGGACCATGATGTTGGCCGGCTTGATGTCGCGGTGTACGATTCCTTGCTCATGGGCATATTCGAGGGCGGAACAAATCTGCGTTATGATCTGGGCAATGATCCGATAGTTGAACTGCACCTTCTTTTTGATCATATCCTCAAGGGTTTGTCCTTCGAGGTATTCCATCGCGATATATTGCAGGTGCCCCTCACTGCCGACGTCGTAGATCGTCACAATGTTAGGATGGGACAACTTCCCGGCGGCCTGAGCCTCGCGGTGGAGGCGCTCCTTGAGTTCCTCCATTTCCTCGGGATCATTCACGAAATCCAGCCGGATGGTTTTCAATGCTACCGGCCGGTTGATGGCCGGATCGACACCGCGATAAACCAGACCCATAGCACCCTTGCCCAGAACATCGATGACCTGATAGCGGCCCAGGTTCCTGATTTCACCTGATTGGTTGAGCTTGCCGGAATCGAACGTCTGCGTTAAAGGTCCCGAGTCATTCAAGGTGAGTTCTTGTACCGGGGCTTCAGTGCTTGATGCGATCGGTGCCGAGTCATCGTCATCGAGCGAAATTATGTCGGGAGTTATACCCGGTTCCGGACCGGAGCCAAACGGACCGGAATCGTTGGGCGAAATGATATTCGGTGATACACTACCGCCCATCTGATGAATAGGAGCTTCTCTGATTGCATCTCTCGGCGCCGCGGTAGTGTCGGACGGCTCCGACAGATCCATGTCGATATCAATGGCCTGGTGGTCGAATCCGTTGCTCCCGGTACCGACCGGCGCCGCCGATGTCGAATCAACTGAGGGTTTCTCACGGAGAGGTGATGAACCCAAATCTGATTGGGACATGGCGCTGGTTTTGATATTTTCGGGATCGGAGGCACTCGATGCTATCTCGCGTACCGGGGCGGCTTTTAATTCATCGAGATCGGTTTCATCGACTTTGATCTTCGGCCGCTTATTCGGTTTCTGAGGCCGTTGCCGTTCAGCTTTCTCTGTGTCGCGCTGCACCAGGATCGCATCGAGGAAAGGAGCCGCGATTGTGAACATGACCAGTTCGAGCAGAACATAGACGGTCTGAGGCAAAGTCTTATAGACTGAGACCATGAAGTAGTTGACATTGACCAGGACAACTATGCCCAGAAGCAGGATAAGGAACCGATAGAGCTTATTGACCTGCGGTAAAATAAAGGCGCAAAGAGCACCGATGGCGAACAGAATGGCCATATCTGTGGCCGAACCGCTTTCCTTCACGGTCAACATATCGTCATTGATGATATTTTCGGCAACCGAGGCCTTAATCAGATATTCCGGAGTATCCGCCTGCATTGAGGTCTTGAATGTTTCCGTTTCGCCGAAATCGTCCAGGGCGATGACAACCAGTTTGCCCTTGAGCAGGTCGAAACGGAATCCGTCTTCAAGTACCGTCGCCGCCGAGTAATGCAGCAATTTGTTCAGGGGGCAGAGACGGATGTAGTAATCCCCATCGCGACTGATCGGTATGGTTCGCTTATCTCCGAGTCGAATTTCTTGGCCTTCAACGATCTGTATTTCTGAAGGTGACACCCCCAGGAACAGTGCCGCGGACGCCAGGGCTGTTGACGGATAATAATATCCTTCGTAGTTCATGACCAGGGGTTGATATCTCAGAACGCGGTCGTCATCGGGCATGTTATAATCGAAGCCGAGCCAGGGCTCCGCCCGAAGAATTTTCTCCGCCGGCATGAATATTTTCCGAACTTGCAGGCTGGCATCCTCGGACATGAGTCCGAGCGGATTGTCAACAGCGATGGAATAGTTGAAGAGATGGTCGGGATTGTCGGTTCTTCCCGAGCGATAGGTAGAGAGTGCGATATCGTATGGAATCACCACCTGGCTCATCCAGCTCATTTGCTCGGCCAGTATTTTTGTATAACCGGCTGAGTCCTGACTGACATCTTCCTGGAAGTCGATATCGACCAGCATGGACTTCGGTTCCGCTGATGCCACGGCGGCCATCAGATCGGCGATCAAATCCCGATTCCAGGGCCAGTCTCCGTAAGTATTCTGAGCTTTCCGGTCGATGGTCACGAGCACAACGTTGGGACGATTGCCGTCCGGAGCCGTGAGGCGATTGACCATGTCGTTGACATCCTGCTGCAAACCGGCCAGGGGACCGAAGGCGTTGGCGTAAAGGATAACGACCAGTACCGATATCAGCAGAAACAGAACGTATGATGAATACTTGCTCATGTGATCCTCTGTTTACACTCCCGCTGCAAGACGGCTGACCAGAATCTCAGGCAAGGTCACTGCCGTCATCTTCTTCTGAGTAGTCTCAATGTCATACTCGACGCGCTGGTAGACAATCTCCTGCTCGTCATCATCATAAATCACATAACAGGCTCGGGGATCGTGATCCCGCGGCTGTCCGACCGAACCGACATTAATCAGGTAATGAGTATCCTCGGCCGGATTAAGGGTATGGGCGGCTCGTGTTCTGATCGGGCCATCCCCGGTTCGACTGTTAATCACCGGAACATGTGAATGTCCGTGAAAACCAAGTCGTGATTTGAGATGCTTTATCGCCAGGGCTGCTTCCGTTTCTGAGAATACGTAATGCCACCGTTCCGGTTCGAACGGAGAGGCATGTACGATATAGAAACCGTCAAGCAACCGATCCAATTCAAAATCTGCCATAGTAGCGAAATCAGTTTCCGAAAGCATGGTCTGGGTCCACTCGATAGCCTGGCGGGCGGCTTCGTTATAATGTGACGTACTTTGTAATCCCAGGGCAGTGTATTCGTGATTGCCCATGAGGATTACGTCACAGTTAGACGACACCAATTTTAAGCAGGCTCCCGGGTCGGCGCCGTAACCGATGACATCACCCAGACAGTGGATATTATCTACCCGCTGAATCTCGATGTCGCGGAGAACTGCGGTGAGGGCTTCGAGGTTGCCGTGAATATCCGAGATCAGGGCTGTTTTCACTGGTTCCCCTCGACGAACTTGAAGATGGTTTTACCGACTTCAACGATATCACCGTTCTTCAGAAGATGGTTGGTGATGACTTCGCCGTTAACTTTTGTTTTGCCGGCTTTACCGAGGTTGGTCAGGGTGTAGTAGTTGTCTTCCTTGACGATTTTAGCCTGGATGCCGCTGATCCAGAATCCCTTGGCCTTCACATGCACGAATTTAGCCTTGCCGATCGTCACCACGTCGCGATCGATTCGGAACTCGGAGAACTCCGTATTTTCTACCCCCAGCAATACCGATCCACCGTACTTCTCAACGATCTTGCGATCGATCTGATCCTGCTGGAGCAATTCCCGCTGACGCTTGGTATTCAGCACCATGGTACCGTCGAAAGAGGCATCGCTATCGGGCTCGCGCTGGACATCGGCGTTGTATAGCAGCGAGTATTTTCCGATCGTGATGATGTCCTTTTCTCGGAGGACTTCCTCGGAGATTTTACGGTTGTTTACGAACGTGCCGTTAAGCGACTCGTTATCAATAATGACGGCAGCGTTGGCGTTGAATTCGATCAGAGCGTGTTTGCGCGAGACTCCGCGGTTTTCGAGCACGATATCATTGTCGTTGGTACGACCGATCGATATACGTCTTTTCTCCGTGACGATCCGCTCGATAACCTTGTCTTCGTACTTGACGATTATTTCTGGCATTGGTCAACCCTTTCGTGCTGACGGAAGACCTATATGTTTACGATTTCCGCAGGGCCCGGCATCAACTACTTGCGACACAAGCCCTTGTTGACATACTATGGCATGCTTATATTGTCGGCATGCAGATAGGAAATCTAAACCTGAAAGGCCGGGTTATCTCGGCGCCGCTTGCGGGGGTATCGAACCGGCCTTTTCGACTCATGGCGCTGGCCCATCGGGCTGCCCTTGTATACACGGAAATGATTTCAGCCGAAGGACTTATAAGGTATCAAAAGCGTACCGAGGAGATGGTTCGGTTCGGCGATGACGAGCGTCCTATCGGGGTGCAGCTTTTTGGAGCCAACCCTGATTCGATGCAGCAGGCGGCTCGAATAACAGCCGAAAAGTATCAACCTGATCTGATCGATATCAACTTCGGCTGCCCGGTAAAAAAAGTTGTCAATAAAAACGGGGGAGCGGCGGTGCTCAAGGACCTGATATTGACGGCTGAGATTATCCGGGCCGTGGTCGAGGGAGCCGAGAAAATCCCGGTTACTATAAAAATCCGGACCGGTTGGGATGAAGCTAATTCGGTCTATCTGGAAGCCGGACGTTTGGCGGAAGCGGCCGGGGCCAAAGCCGTGACACTCCATGCCCGGAGTCGGTCACGAGGTTTCGCGGGAGCGGCGGATTGGTCGGCTATCGCTCGCCTGAAAGAGGCGGTGGGCATTACTGTGATCGGTAACGGAGATGTGGTAACACCGCAAGATGCTCGTCGGATGCTCGATGAAACCGGCTGTGATCTGGTTATGGTGGGGCGGGCGGCGATGGGTAATCCCTACTTGTACGAGGCGATGCATCATTATGTAGAAACGGGCGAACTGCAGCCCGAACCCGGTCTTGAGGAACGGATCGATATGGCCTGTCGTCATGCCGAACTGCTGGCCGATGAATACGGTCAGGAGCGCGGTGCGATAAAAATGCGGAAATATCTGGGTTGGTATGTAAAGGGTTTCCCCGGAGCTTCCAGTCTTCGGCCGTTGCTTTTTCAGGTGGAATCGACGGCTGATATCGTGAGAATTTTCAAAGAATACCTGAGTGGACCGCTTTCCCGTCGCGCTGTTGACGATTAACTTCAAAATCCGCAACAACGGTGGCTAAAAGGTTGCCGACGAGCAACATGATTGGTATATTGACCGTCAATAATTCGGCAAAAAAGAGCGTTTTGATATAAGGTTTTGCAAATGAAGATACTGAGCATTGCACTTCAGAAAAACGGATCGCTGATCGGTCCGTCGTTTGAGCTTATCGAAGCCGCCAAATCCTTGGGCGGTGAGATGATGACGGCGATCCTGGCCGAAAACGCCGAGCCGTTGGCCAACGAGCTGGCGCAACGAGGCGGCGGCAAAGTTCTGGCCGTCTCCAATGCCGCTCTCAAAGATTACAACGATCAGGTTTATGCCAAAACGCTGGGTGAATTGATCGCTAAGTACAGCCCGGATCTGATCCTCGGTCCGGCCACTTTCTACGGCAGCGCTCTGATGAGCCGTCTGGCCGCAAAAACTTCAGGAAACATGATCTCCGACGCTACCGGATTGAAAACCGACGGCGACAACGTGGTCGTAACACGCCCCGGTTACGGCGGCTCGGTGGTTTCCGAGATGGTCAAAACAGGGGCCGGTCCGCTGTTCGTTTCGGTGCGCGGCAAGTCATTCAACGAATCGAAGGAAGGTTCCGGTGAAGTTGTCACAGAAACGGTCGATGCGTCCTGTTTCGAGTCCGGAACGACAGTTAAGGAAATAGCTTCCGGTTCCGGCGGAGCGGTAACGCTCAATGAAGCGGATGTGATCGTGTCAGCCGGTCGCGGTATCAAAGGGGCCGAACATCTGGCGTTAATCGAGGATCTGGCAAAAGCTCTCGGTGGGGCAACGGGCGCCTCACGCGCCATCGTTGACGCCGGTTGGGCGCCGTATTCGATGCAGGTAGGGCAGACCGGTAAAACGGTCAACCCGAAGCTCTACTTCGCGGTAGGTATCTCCGGTGCAATCCAGCACCTCGTTGGAATGCGCTCCTCGGGTACGATCGTGGCGATCAATAAAGATAAGGATGCTCCGATCTTCAACGTCGCAAATTATGGAATCGTCGGCGATTTGTTCGAGGTTGTCCCGGCCCTGACGGCCAAGGTGAAGGCCGCGCAAGGCTGATTCTCTCTCGCAATTAACGGAATTAAGAAAGCCCGCAGTGCTCAGCGCCGCGGGCCTTTTCATAATCGTGATTGGACGACAGTCTATAATTCTACTGTAATATCCGCTTGTTTAGTATCAGTGCCGCAGACATTTTGGACCATCAGAGTTATGGTGTAATCGCCGGATGCCTTATATGTATGTGAAGCGGCTGAAGCACTACCCGAAACTTCATCTTCATCGTCATCACCCCAGTATATGTAACCGGTGCCCCAATTCCCCGACTCCCATGAGATCATGACAAGCCCACCTGATTCTGCTACAACATAGGTGAAGCTGGGATCGGGCAATTCGTCAATTACCACCACCGTATCGGCGTTCGTACGCGTGTCGGAATTGCCCGCGTCGTCGGTTACGGTGAGACTGATGTAATAAGTTCCGGCAGCTGCGTATTGGTGAACCGGCGATTCATCGTTGGAGGTAACACCATCACCGAAATTCCATCCCCAACCGGTCACATTACAACCACTCGTTTCGGTGAACTGAACGTCCTGATTAATACAGACAGTGTCGACGTTCACCTCAAAGTCGGCGGTTGGACCGGTTACTTCGATGGAGTCGGTTAACGTATCGGCGGAACTGCCGCCCGGACCGTAGACTTCCACCGACACCTGATACGAACCAATAACGGTATAGTTGTGTGATACCGTATCGAAGCTGTATAGTGTTTCAACGGCGCCGTCACCGAAATCGAAGACGAACGAGTCGATGGTACACTGGTCGAAGGTTACGAACTTGGCTTCGAACGGAGCGCAGTTTTCAATCGGACCACTGATGGCAAGCATCGTGGCCGGTCCGAGTACGGTCAGGCTCTGGTTGAGGACTTTCGATCCATACGCACTCGAAACGGTTAATGCAATATCGTAGTCGCCCGCGGAAGCCCAGGCATGACTAGGATTTTGTTCATCGCTGGTTTCTCCGTCACCGAAATCCCAGGAATAGGTATCCACCGGACAATCCACTTCGAACGTGAACGATACGGTATCCTCCGCCGCGCAAACGGTATCGGCGCTGGCGGTGATCGTGCCGCCCGGACCGCGGGCTGAGATCAGTCCAGTCTCGACGCGAGTATTGTTGCCGTATTCGCTGAACACGGTGAGGCTGCACGTGAACAGGGCCGCGGTATCGTAGGTGTGGAGCACGACGGTACTTTCAGGAGAGATTACGGTCAAAGCACTATCCTGACCGGCGTCTCCGAAATACCAGGTAACCGAGTCGATGTTGTAAGTACCCAGCGACTGATTGGTAAACTGAACATCCAATGGAGCACAGCCCGCATCGATGTCGACCGTGAACAAAGCGACCGGGGAGAAGACTTTGATATATTTCGACTTGGTGGCGGTATCTCCTCCGTGAAGAGGATTCTCACTCGTTACGGTCAAGGTTACGTCGTAGTTGCCCGGTTCGGTGTATACCCAGGTCGGATTCTGCAGACTGGAAGTGTCCCCGGTGGTGTCCGGTACGCCGAAATCCCAGTGGTAGATAAGATTGTCGGGTGATTCCGAACGATCATAGAATTCTACCGGTAAACCGGATTCATCGGGGAAGCCGAACTTACGGGAGGCTTCGAAATCCGCAATCGGGCCGATCGCCGTAATTGTCGTTTCATAGCTGGAAGTATCGATTGCGGTTTTAATCGTAAGTGTGGGGGAATAGGTCCCGACACTGGTATAGGTATGCACAACCGGATCACCGGCTGAGTCGACCGAGAACGAGGTCGTATCGCCGTCACCGAAGTCCCAGTACCAGCGGGCATCTTCACCTACGACACACGAGGAAGCATCGGTAAACGTTATCGTCAGGTCGGCGAAACCTTCGGTCGTATCAGTGTCGAACACAGCCGTTACTCCGTCGGCCGCAATGTAACCGTCCTTTTGTTTCGAGGTTGAACCGTAGTTGTCGGTCGCGGTGAGGGTAACATCGAACGCTCCGGATTCGATATAAACATGGAATGGATTCTGATCGGATGAACTGCCGCCGTCGCCAAAATCCCACTCCCATCTGACGACCGTGGTCAGCGATACGGAACTGTCGCTGAACCAGACGGTATCGCCGACACAGATCTCGGTCTGTGATGCGCCGAAGTTAACCGCCGGCGGTATGCTGTTCCATTTCTCAACGGAAACCGAAAGCAACTTCTCGAAATACGCGGGATTATGAACTCCGTTGGAGCCATCCATTTTGAACAACAAGTAATTATTAATGATGTTGGCCACGGTACTGGAGACAGTAACATTAGTGGTGAACTCAACACCCTCTTCATCGTCGGGATCGAGGTATCCCCAAATCCGCAGCAGCGATTCGAGGCTGTCGGCCAGAATGGGGATCGAATCGTAGTCGCTGAACTCATATAGATTCGTCAAGGCATTACTGCTGTGGCAGCCGGATACGTTACAGTTAGTAAGATACTGGGCGCCGGTCGTTTTATCCTCGAGCTCGAAAGTGTGTTCACCGAATTGATAAGCCTGGCCGGTTCCGAAATGGCATGAAAGACAGCCGTTCTTGTTCGATTTGTGAGTATTCGAAGGGGCTGCATATCCGAACAAATAACCGCCTTCGCCTATTATCACATCGGCCTGACAGGAGAAGTGCGGGCCGAAATCTGAGTCGATGGTGATTTTATTAGTATCGGCGCGGGGGTGAGCTTCTGTCGCCTGGTGGCACTGAGCACATAGATTAGAGCGGCCGATATCATAGATGCCGGTTACGAGATTGACGTAATCCTCATTGTCGCTGTTGACGTCGCGCAGGATGGTGTCGGACCATGTCCCAAAATCACCCGTATGAGGCGAATGGCAGGTGAAACAGCCGATTACGTTGGGGGCTGACTGTGTCTGCCTCGTTCCGTTTTCCATCCAATAAAGATAGCCCTCGTGAGTATGACACTCGGGACCGCAAGTGGCTACACTGAGCAGATCTCCGTTAAGGTTAACCTTGCCGTTGAGCAGGTCGTCGGAAGCATGAGCTGAATTGCGCCATTGCTCCTGTGGTCTCAGGTAACGGTTGTTGCCATCGGTGTGACAGCGGCTGCACTCGAGACCGAGGGTGGTATCGACTTGAGTGATGTTGGTGGTCTCGGTTATGAGATCATCGCAACCAAGGATAATAAAAACGGCTGCGACAAGCGCCACGGCCACTAAAGGTAGAACTCTCCAAAACCTCATAAGGCTTCCCTGTTGTTGACGTCATTACTGCTTGTATTGTAGGCACGGCCGGAAGAAGAGTCAAACATTTATTGGTTTTGTACTCCCGGCGGGAACGGTTCGTTCCCGTTAACGGCTGTCTCTACAGTATCAGTTTCGGTTAAGATTTCTCTCTTCATGACGAAAAAGATACAAAAGGATAAGTACGCCCTTTTCTAAGGAGAAACTATGTCAGTTCTAATGGAAGTACTGGAATGGGTTGACCCGACCGGTGATGAGATGATCTATCGTATCCCACAACAGGGCTCGACCGACATTAAAATGGGTGCTCAGTTAATCGTGCGCGACTCGCAAATGGCTATCTTTTTCAAGTCCGGCCATGCTGCCGATGTTTTCTATACCGGTCGCCACACTCTATCGTCACTCAACATGCCGTTATTGACTCGGATGCTGAGTCTTCCCTGGGGATTCAAATCACCGTTTAGAGCGGAAGTTTATTTCGTCAACCTCAAGGTGTTCACCGATTTGAAATGGGGCACCAAGCACCCGGTTACTTTCAAGGACAGCAAGCTCGGTTTGATTCGGTTGCGCGGTCATGGGGCGTACACGTTCCGAATCGATAAACCCTCCCTGTTCCTGAACTCGATCGTGGGACGGCAGGCTCGTTATACCACGGCTGACATTCAAAGTTACCTGCGCGATGTCATTATTGCCCGTATGAACGACATGCTTGGTGAAAATCTGGATTCGATTCTGGAACTGCCTGCTATTTACACCGAACTGGCCGAGCAATTCAAAGATGTGGTTAAAATCGAATTCGAGAAATACGGCCTGGAATTGGTCGATTTTTATATCTCTTCGATTACACCGCCCGACGAAGTCTCCAAGATGATCGACCAGCGCGCCGGAATGGAAGCGGTCGGCGATCTCGACAAGTTCCTGAAATTCGAAATGGCTCGTGGTTTGGGTGTCTCCGGCGGTCCGGCTGCGACCGGTTCCGGTATGGGGATGGCGGCCGGGGTCGGTCTGATGATGCCGAGCATGATGTCCAAAGTGTTTTCTCCCGAACAAACGGACCTGGCCGGGTCGTCGGTTGAGACCGTGGCCTGTCCCAGTTGTCATGCGCAGACTCCGGTTCAGTCACGGTTCTGCTATCGCTGCGGTCATCAGATGGTTCTCCAGAACGTTTGCCCGCATTGCCAGACTCAGTTGGCGACCGATGCCAAGTTCTGCCATGCCTGCGGTCAGAAACTCGATGCCCGCCCGAAATGTCCGCATTGCTCGGCGGAATTGATTCCCGGTTCACGTTTCTGTGGTGAGTGTGGTCGTTCGGTGACGGAAGATGACGCAAACGACAGCGACAAGTAAGAACCAAAGCGGCTTTTTTATCGGAGTCGGCTGTCCCGGCTGTGGCGGTGAGTTAACTGTCGACTCCGATTTATTCGTAATCGGCTGCAAACATTGCGGCTCGGTGTTACGGATTACTATGCCTGAGATTCCGCCCGCTTTTCTGGCTCAGGCTAAAATTTCCGACCAGGAAGCGCGGGTGCGGATCGACCGGCACCTTAAGCAGATCAAGCATCCCTTAACCGGATCTGGTTTGCAGTTCAAGCATCTGTATTATCCGTACTGGAAGGTTGATGCTGTCATCCTTAAGTTACGTAACAAGATAGAGCGACGAGAACTGGTTCTGAATAACGACGGTCAGACCGAAGTCGGATTCGATCACCAGAAAACCGAGATAAATCTGGCGCCATACCGGGTGACGGTGGCTGCCGGCAGAACGATTGCAGGGATTCCCGAAGCGATCGGGCTCAGGGCCGATTATCTCAAACTAACTGCTTATTCTCGCGATAACACCCAGGATGATTTCTATTCCGTCCCGGTAACGATAAACTGGAGCCAGGTCTGGGATTCGATTCAAAACCATGTTCGTGGGCTGGGGGAGATGGACATAGCCGATTTTGGAGCCAATCGTACAGAACTTTTCCGACCAATCGGTTCGTTGATTTATTTCCCGTTTCTCCTGGCGGAAAGCTATGACGGCGGAGACTATAACCGGTATATCGTCGATGGTGTCACCGGGCGAGTGCTGGAACATCTTGAGGATCCTCCCGAGGCCGACAACCTCGATGAACCACCTTCACTGGTGGAGTTCGGTCAACTGGGCGTAGACTTCCACCGTTGCGGTAATTGCGGGTGTGATCTGCCGTCACGCCAGTCCTATGTCTACATTTGTGACAATTGCCATGAAATGACTGTTCTGGACGGCCACGCTCGTGAAGTTCAACATATTACCCGAGTAGCCGCCAATCTTGACGACAACGACAGTCTCTTTCCCTTCTGGTCGTTACAGGTCGGTCCCGAGGATCACCAGCGTTTGCGGCGTCTTTTTGGGGGGATTTACAATTCCGACCGATTGGTAATACCGGCCTTCAGGTTGGGAAGTTTTGAGGCTTCCTACCGCTTATCCAAACGTATGTCGGCTGCCCAGCCGCAGTTGGAATTCGATGCGGTCGATGGTTTCGATCCCCGTTTCCGACCCGTTGATATCAGCTTGGCGGAGGCGCAACTTATGGCTCAGGTAATGATTTATCGCGCGGAGCTTACCCGGGGGGTGACCGGTTCCGTCAAGCCTGAAGATTTCCAGCCATTGACCTGTGAGTTGTTTTTCGCTCCGTTTCATCCTGAGAGTTATTTTTTCGTGGATTCTGTCCTGCAATCGGTTACGTTCGAAAAAAACGTGGTCGATTGATCCGATCTTCGGGAACCGCTCTTGGTTTTTCAGCGTAGAACAGATACAGATATCTCTTTGACAGTCTTCAAATTATCTTGCCCCTAAGGAGGATTTTGACTATTATCGACCTTTGAATTCGCTAAGTAGTTGATGATTCTAAATATCCGGGTCCGAGACCTTGAATTATGGCGAAAAACTAAGCAGCCGTTTATCCTTATGGCATTGAGGCCGGGGGGCGGCTTTTCTTTTTGGGAGATTTTGGTGAAGTATTCATTACTTAGTATCCTGACAATGACAGGTTTGCTGCTGATGATTTGTATCAGTGCGGCATACCCACAAGCGGCGTTGCCAAAGATGCAGGGAACGCCCGACGAAGGATATTCGTCAAACGCCGCAACCGATGTTATCAGGCACGATGGCGGCATCTGGCTCGTGACCGGTGAGGGAGTTTTATTTACCTATGACGATGGTCTCACCTGGGCCAGCTATAACGCGAGCAACGGCCTGGTCAGCGACATTGCTTCGGCTCTCTATTCCAACGGCTCCCGTTTGTGGGTTGGGACTAGTCACAGCGAGGTGATTGACGGTTACAAATTCAGCATCAGTGACGGTGTCTCATATTCCGACGACGACGGATTCACTTGGGAGCAGATTGATTTTTCAAGCTCGGGGCAGAATATCAGCAACGTTTATGGGGGATATCGCACAGTTTACGACATTACCGGTCATGAAGACTGGGTGTTCTTTGCGTCTTTTGCGTCAGGTCTGCTATCCTCCAACGACAACGGCCTCAACTGGCGTCGGATATTCCCAACGGCTGAGGATTCGGCTCAATACGTAACATCGAGCCAGCCAACTGAGAACAATCGCTATTTCTCGGCTGCGGCCGACAGTTCTCACGGCGATACGCTTATGGTCTGGACCGGCACTGCCGGCGGATTGTACCAGTATGTTTATGCGCCGATTACCGAGAAGTTGTCCTCGCGCTATGTGTCGCATGTATCCTTCTGTCCCGATTGTGTCGATTCGGTCTTTTTCTACGTTGGCGGTGAAAACGGAATTACTCGCGGTCTGGAAGACGGAGCGCCGTTCATCTCACGCTTTGAGAGCGATGGCCTACCCGGACCGTCGGTGACAGCCATCTACCAGTACGGCGGACGGTTGTTCGTAGGCACCGAGGATGAGCGGGACGGTAACAGCACCGGTCTGGCTGTCAGCGATGATTTCGGTGATACCTATTGGCCGGTGACAGGTTTCAATACCGGCTATGCCGGCGGCGACAACCATGTTCGCGAGCTCGCTAATATGGAAGACCGCCTTTACATGGCGGCATCTGATGCCGGTTTATTCGTTTCCTACGATGTGGGGGATAACTGGGAACGGATTCTGGTTGACTCCTCCGACGAGTACAGTATTCGCAACACCGTCAATGCCGTGACGGCATACGGCGATACCCTGTTCGTTGGGACCGACACCGGCTTGGCCAAGCTCTATATGACTCCCGCCGGCGACATCGATTCCACCGAGTATATGCCGTTCCCGGAGGGAGATTCCTCCTGTACGCGCGTTATCGGGGTTCGAATTCAGGAGTTCACGCACATCGATAGCTCAGGCACGGAAGATGTCCTTGTCTATGACTCCGTTGCTTATTGGACTATCAACCGGCCGTTGACTGCTCTGGGACGTCCGATGGTCGGTCGTAAAACCGCCCTGGGTACGGAATGGCAGAATCTTCAGGTAGGCGTACGCACCAACGATGTCGCTTTCTGGTCCGATACCGCTTTTGCTGTCGGAGAGGCCGGAGCTCGTTTTACGACCAGCGGCGGGAACCCCTCGACAATATATCGCATCATCGATGTTCGCAATTCCACCCGGGTCGACTCGCTTACCCAGGAAACACTCTACAGCATGAAGGTTTCCGGAGATACGATCATTGTCGGTTCCTCCAACGGATATGGAATTTCGACCGACCGAGGCGACAATTACCGGGTGTATCGTCCCAATCTGGACGACCTGAAAGCTGATGTCGTGGTCGCTCATACTTCAATAAACGCCTGGCAGAAGCTGCTCGGTGATTTTATCCCGGCAATTGATGTGCAGTATTTTGACGATGGCCGATTGGCCCGGATATGGGTTTCCAATCGCAGCACTTCTTACTGGCCCGACACCAATGCCATTACCGTTGGCTATGTGGTGCCGATCGACGACAACGGCGATGAGATTGATGAAGACAATCCCGCTGATACGGTCGGTTACGCTCATCGCTGGAAGCTGTCGTTGCGTGATGAATTCGCCTGGAATTATGCGTTCAAGGGTGATTCCGTATTCGCCGCCACCAACGACGGTCTGTTGTTCAGAGCCAACGACGAAACGGCCTGGGATACGATTCCGCTCCGTGATGAAAACGGCGAGGATCTGGTGGTCGAGGGAACCGCGGTTTACGGAGTCGAGGTTGACGGCGATTATTTGTGGGTGACAACCTCCGATCGAACCGTGCGTATCAATCTCTCCTCGGGTAATTTCACGGATCAGAAACCTTATTATGTGATTGATTCGGCCGCCGCGGACGATGAAGTATATGCCTTCCCGGTGCCGTTCAGTCATGCCAACGATAACTATGTGGATTTCCACTTTGCCGTACCCGAAGCCGGAAACGTAACGCTCGAGATATATGACTTCGCCATGAACCTGGTTCGCCGGGTGATTGACGGCCGCTTTTATGCTGCCGGTATCTATCCGACCTTCGGCTCGGATCGTGTGACCTGGGATGGTCTCAACGGATTGGGGGATGAAGTGGCGGTCGGTGTTTACTATTTCAAAGTCACTCTCCCCGGCGGTGAATCGCACTGGGGCAAACTGGCGGTGATTCCGTAAGGAGCAGTTATGAAGAAGATTATTATTCTGACCGTATTGCTGACCGTCGCGTTCAGCCTCAATCTCGCCGCCGAAGAGGCAGACGGCGGATATGCGGGAGCGTTTTTCCAGATACCGATCGGCGCTCGTCCAACCGCTATGGGCGGCGCTTATCGAGGTTTGTCGGATGACGGCGCCGGGGTGTTGTTCAATCCAGCCGGGCTTTCCAATATCAATAAACGGATATTCGCGACCTCTTACCGGGCCATGGCGCTTGATCGTAAAATGGGTTATGCCACGTTGATTTTCCCGACTTCCAACTATGCTGCCCTCGGTATTCACTGGCTTTATGCCGGTTCGGGCGGAGTCGAGCGCCGTAATTATGACGGTGATCCGCTCGGTGATGAAATCGAAATGCACAATCATGATTTCTCGATCATTTTCGCCAAGCGTTTCGAGTCGTTTTTATCGCTCGGGATCAAAATGAATTATCTCGCATCGACTTTCGCGGATATGAACGTCTACTCGATCGGTGTCGACCTCGGCGCCATGCTCTATATCGACCATTGCATCAGCCGGGAATCGGATTTCGAATTGCCGGTTGAAGACCTTAGGGTCGGTTTGACGGTCAAGTATCTCGATGCCAAATACAAATGGAACAACGAAGATTATATCCTGCAGTATGTCGATGGTCAAAGCGGTGTCGGCACCGAGCAGGATGATACTGTCCCGACCGAAATAGGACTCGGTATTTCCGGGCGTCTCCTGAATCGGAACCTGGTGCTGGCAACCGATGTTGTCAAGAACACGGAGCAGTCATTCGAGATTCACTTCGGTGCGGAATACTACTTCAGACCCGAAGTGGCGGTCCGGGCCGGAGTCGACAACGGCCGACTGACTTTCGGAGCCGGGTATGTGTTCACCTTCGGGAAACAATTACTCGGTGTGGATTATGCCTTCTCCACCGATAAAGCGGATGAGGGCTCGGAACATATATTTTCGTTTGATCTCCTTTTCTAAAGGAGGAGCATGTTGATCAAGTCGATTACGATCTGTGTTGTCCTGACAGGCCTGGCGACCGCTGCCTTCGGCGCTGATGTCGACGGCCTCTCGATGTTCAAGAACGACCATATTGCCCGCGCGGCCGGAATGGCTTCAGCGGTGGTGTCGCTCGAAGCCGATCCCAACATCCTGCCGTACAATCCGGCGGCTGCGGCTCGTCTAGAGAAATTTACCGCCTCCTTCGGGCACACCGAGCATTGGGAGAATATCCGGTTCGAGTCGGGCCATTTCGGTGTCAATCTGTTTCCGAAATGGTGGCTGCACGGAGGAATCCGCTATGCCGCCGACAACGACCTCGAAAAACGAGGGGTAATCCCGACCGAAGACCCGCTGGCCACTTTTAACACCCATGACCTGTCGGTCAAGACCGGTCTGGCTTATACCATCAACGAGCGAATGTCGGCCGGGATCTCTCTGGGCTGGTGGTTCGAGGAAATCGAGGGCTGGCGGGGTTCGGCTTTTAACGTGGACCTTGGCGTGCTCTATCGTTATGACGACAAACTCGGCTTTGGAGCTTCCGCCGTCGGTATCGGCTCTGATCTGGTGCTCAGTAAATCCGGTTTCGGGGATTCGGAAGATATCCCGCTGCCGACCGTTTATCGCATCGGAGCGCACTACCGGGCGCATGAGTATGTTCTGGCGGCGCTGGACCTGGTCGAGGCGGACGATGATTTCCACGTCCATATCGGCGTGCAGTCGCCGCTGCACGAGTATTTCACCCTCCGAGCGGGTTACATGACCGGTTATGATTCCAAGAATTTCACTGCCGGAGCCTCGTTCGGCATGCGCAACATTACCGTAGACTATGCCTTCGTGCCGTTTTCGAATGATCTGGGAACGTCACATTTGTTCAATATAACCTTTAGTCTGTAGAGAGTAGGAGAAGCTACCTATGGCGAAGTACAAAATTGCCTGGATGCCCGGTGACGGGGTGGGCAATGACGTCATGGAAGCGGCCAGGCTGGTGCTCGACAAGCTGGCCCTGGATGCCGAGTACATTCCGGCCGATATCGGCTGGGAGTTCTGGAAGACGGAAGCCGATCCGTTGCCGAAACGGACGATCGATATTCTTAATAACGTCGACTGCGCTCTTTTTGGCGCGATTACCTCGAAACCCAAAGAAGAGTGCGAAGCGGAGCTTATCCCGGAACTGCGGGGGAAAGGGCACGTTTATTCGTCGCCGATAGTTCGCCTGCGTCAGGAGTTCAATCTCCGCACCAACCTGCGTCCCTGTAAAGCCTATCCCGGTAACCCGCTGAACTACAAGGACGGAATCGATATCGTGGTGTTTCGTGAAAACACCGAAGACCTTTATTCCGGCGTTGAGTTTTTCCCGCTGCCGGATGAAGTTCGCGATGCGGTCAAAAAGCACAACAAGAAAATGGCCCGGTTCGATAAATATCCGTCCAGCGAAATCGCCGTGTCGTTGCGTATCAACACTAAAACCGCCTGTCGCAATATCGTTACTGATGCTTTCGAGTACGCCAAAAAGTTCGGCTATAAATCGGTCACGGTCGTGGAAAAACCGAACGTGGTCCGCGAGACCTCGGGTCTGATGGTTCGCACCGCCCGCGAGGTGGCTAAGAACTATCCCGGGATCGAGCTTTGGGAAACCAATATCGACGCCATGTGCATGTGGCTGATCAAGAATCCGATGGATTACTCGGTACTGGCTACCTCTAACCTGTTCGGCGATATTATCAGCGATCTGTGCGCCCAGCTCGTCGGCGGTCTCGGTTTTGCCGCCTCGGGCAATATCGGCGACAAGCTGGCGGTGTTCGAACCGACCCACGGCTCCGCGCCCAAGTATGCCGGGCAGTATAAGGTCAACCCGATGGCCACTCTGATCACTACTCGAATGATGCTCGAATGGCTGGGGGAGACCGAACTGGCCGAGCGTCTTGAGAGCGCCATTGCGGCCGTGATCCTCGAGGGCAAGGTTCGCACTTACGACATGGGCGGCACGAGTTCGACGCTGGACGTCGGCAAAGCCGTCGCAGCCAAGTGCTGATCCCTCGTCTGATCTGATTTCCGATATGACATCACAAGGCGCTGCCTCAAGGTAGCGCCTTTTCTTTTTTAACACGAAACCATCGGAGCAACGACGTGCCGTCAGGCGTCTCTGCCCGACGACTCTTTGTGAGTCCCTCTCACGCTGTCATGGCGAGCGAAGCGGAGCAATCTCGCAGTGATGGCCCACCCGTCCACGAGTTAGAGAGACGGGTTGCTCTACGTGAGGTTATTCATAGATTCGGAGGCCGGGATCCCTGTGATCCCGGCCATTACTTGATCCCGTGCCCGGGTGGGGAATACGCCCGTCCCAACTTACGGTGCCCCACCTCTCGGGTGGGAATTTCTGAGTGGCAAATCTCTCCCGGTTTGTTCCTGTGTTGCTGGTAGGCGGCAGACCTTGTCTTACCCTCTGCAACTGCGGAATCTGTCCTCTCTGAATCCTGCAAAGAAACTCGCGAAAAATCCAACCGTGCTGGTGGGCGGCAGACGTCTCGTCTGCCCCTGTGGCAGCAGGTCAGGTTTCTTGAAACCTGACCTCTTATCTCAGAGCAGCCCCAGCCGTTCCCGAATGAGATAGGCCGCGCCTTTGAGAGCCAGCCCGCGGTGGGAGACGCCGTTCTTTTCCTCCAGCGTCATCTCGGAGAACCGCTGTCCCGTGTGCGGATAGAAAAAGACCGGGTCGTAGCCGAACCCCTCGCGCCCGCCGACTTCCTCGGTGATGTACCCCTCGGCCGAGCCCTCGGCCAGGTTGTTGGTCCCGTCCTCCCAGACGATCGCGATCACGCAGCGAAACCGCGCACCGCGCTGCGCCTGGGGCACCCCCGCGAGAGCGGCGAGGAGCTTGCGGTTGTTGTCGGCATAAGTGCAGCCTTCCCCGGCATAACGGGAGGAATAGACACCGGGAGCGCCATCGAGATAGTCGACCTCGAGGCCGGAGTCATCCGCCAGCGCGACCATTCCCGTCAGTTTGTGGATGGCGTTGGCCTTGAGCAGGGCGTTCTCTTCGAGCGTCTCGCCGGTTTCTTCGACATCCGGGAAGTACTCGAAATCGTCTTTGGTTTTGACGTTTACGGGGAGGCCTTTAAGTAGTTCTTTAATCTCTCGAATCTTGTCCGAGTTATTCGTGGCTAGTACGAGGTCCATTATACGGCTCCGTGTTGGAGGATGTACTTGGAGAGATTCGAACTGAATCCAACTCGCCTCCAGAATGCTCTCCAGACGCTGTCCCCACCGTTATTGCCGAGGGCTAGTGCCAAGCCGGTGGCCAAGTAGTTTGACGCGTGGAACAGGTTCCTCTCAGTATGTTCCATATCTTTGGCAGAGGCCAGCCCTTTCGCATAGCCTCGATCGAGTTGTACGAACTTGTGTCCGACTGTGTACCGCGTCGGGTGGATATAGTTGGACAACAACGAATATGCACGCAGATATGCATCGATCCCCCTCAGTCTCTTGTCACCTGCTTGCACAACACGATCAACTCTTAGGTGAAATGTCATGCCCGACCAATGTCTCAAGAAGCGCCTTTTCATCTCTCTATCTATCGCGATCCAGTGTTCGTCGCTGCCTTCTTGTACAGGGACTACCCTAGCAATTGATGCAAGACCATCCAAGCTTGCATCTCCAAGCACTCCTGGATCCCCTAGCCCAAGCGTCTCTGCCAACTTGTCTCTGAGAGCCTCTGCGGGCAAACCTTGGAGCTTCTCTATCTTGCGCCCCTCCACACACTTTTCATATATCTCGGGCCAGTTACATTTCACAGCCGTTCGGTACTCTTCTGCAAATGTCGGTATGCGCGCTTCGAACTCTGATCCGACCAATTTAGGGGAATACCAATGCCGGATCAGTACTCCGTAGCTGTTGAATTGGCGGTTGGACCGTTCAGAATCAAGGAGTGCAAGTAACAACATGTCAACCACGTATTCAATCAACGACCGTTCCATGATCGCAGTCGACAGCCGGTTTCTCGCCTCGATGCAGGTGTATATCCCCGAAATCAAGCTAACGCACGTAGCGAATATGTGCGCACAAGTTTTCGCCGTGCTATCGTCATCTGCCGCCTGAACATGTGTCTCAACATCATCTGATGTCGATTGGAGTATGTCGAGCAGCTCTCGCTTGAATATGGTTTGGGAGCTCAATACCTACTTATATCCACTCTCGTTATCCGTTCCGGGGGGGAGCCGAGGAAGCGCGTCGCCAACTGCATGAACTTCTCCGGGACATCACTCACGAAATACTTATGCGAGCCCTTCCGACCGGAGCCGTTACGAAGCAGCCCGGCCCTGGCCAGCATGTCGCGGGCGGCCCGGGCGGTCTCATCGCCGCTGCCGATCAGGGTCACTTTGTCCCCCATCACCTCGGCTATTACCTCTTTGAGCAGGGGATAATGGGTGCAGCCGAGCACGAGCGTGTCGACATCGACGTCGTGCATCATTTGCAGGTAATCCCGGGCGATCATGTAGGTGCCCTCTTTTTCGATGTACCCCTCCTCGGCCAGCGGCACGAACAGGGGACAGGCGAGGGAGAAAACCTTGATGCGGTCGTCGAGGTCGTGGATCATCTTGGCGTAGGCGTCCGACCCGATCGTGGCGTTGGTGCCGATCACCCCCACCCGGCCGGTACGAGTCTTTTCGACCGCGGCCCGCGCGCCCGGCTCGATCACCCCGATCATCTCGACTTCAAACTCCTCGCGAACCGTGTCCAGCGCGACCGATGAGACCGAGTTGCAGGCGCTGATGATGAACTTGACGTTGTGCTCCATCAGAAACGCCACGTCCTGCCGCGTGAATTGGATGATTATTTCCTTGGAACGGGGTCCGTAAGGGGTGCGGCCGACGTCGCCGAAATAGACCACATCCTCCTGCGGCAGGAGCTTGAATACTTCACGGGCGACGGTCAGGCCGCCGACACCCGAGTCGAACACGCCGATCGGGCGATTGATTTTCTGTTCGGGAGTCATGAACTTAGTCTGCCTCGTATTGGGCCTTGAACTTCTTGATCGCTTTGTAGATCGCCTCAGCGACGGTTTTCTGGTAACTCGAGGTTTTCAGCAATTTTTCTTCGGTTTTATTACTGATGAAACCGGATTCGACCAGGACTGAGGGGGTGTAAACCTTGTTCAGCACAAAAAAACCGGCCTGGTCGACCCCGCGTGCCGGGATTTTGAGATCACGGTGAAATTCCTTGGCGATCATCATGGCGAAATCGTGTGATTCGGTCTGGAATTCGGTCATGATCATTTCGTTCAGGATCGACATGACCGGATCCACATCGGTTTCTTCGTCTTCTTCTCCGCGATGTTTATTGAGGGTGGACTGCTCGCGCATGAAGAATGAATTCTCGAATTGGGCCACGGCTCGGGCGGAGTCGTTACGGGCTGCGGCGAGGAAAAAGACGTTCCAGCCGCGCACGTCGCGTTTGGGGGAGGCGTTGGCATGGATCGAGATGAACAGGTCGGCGCCGGCGTCATTGGCAATCTTGGCTCGCTGTTCGAGTGAGACATCATCGTCCTTGCCGCGTGTCATGATGACCTTGAACTGCTTGTCCTTGCGGATCAACCCAGCCAGCTCCTTGGCGATTCCCAGCACGATGTCTTTCTCGCGTGTTTTACCGGGGCCGACCGCGCCGTAATCGTCACCGCCGTGACCGGCATCGACCACGATCACATCGATTTTATTGTCCGGTCCGACTTTTGGAGCGGTGTCGGCATTTTCCGGAACTTCGAATGAGGCGTCGACTATCGTAATTTCTATCCGGGGGGGATCAGTTGCGAGGCGGTGCTGCCATTGCTCCACCGGTTTTTTCATCCGCATCGACACCTGCGCCGAACCGGGACCCTGATGGGCGGTCAGCTTGTACATGTAGCGGCTGTCGCGCTGACTCACGATCTGGCCGGTGTTGACACGGCCGTCGGTGATGAAGACGTTGATCCAATTTCCCTCGGTAATAGCGATATCGTAGGTCAGTTCCCGGGTCAGGAAAATGTCGATCAGGAGCCCGTTGGCCTTATGCTCGATCTTGAAATCGGTAACGTTGAAATACTGTGATTCGATTTTCAGGGTGTGTGTGTCGGTGTTCCAGGTTAGCTGTTGCTGGAGAATTCGGTCAAGGAAGGGAATGAACGTCTCGGCCGGGAGCAGTAACTGTCCCTTCTCCAAACGAGCCGGATAGGTGATGTTGAACAGGTCGGTATTGAGTTTGAAAAACGGCGAACCGAGCACGAATTCGAAACGGTTTTCGGGAAGCTGGTAGAACAGCGAATGCCCCACGAGATTCCAGTCCAGATCCCCACCGATTATTTCCGCCAATTGTGAAAGGGAGAAATAGGTTATGCGGTTTTTCTGGAATCCCATGATCGGCTGGATATCACCGGCATAATCGACCATAACCTGAATGGTCGAGTCGCTTTGGGCTGTCACCCCACCCGTGAGTACCAGTATTGTAATAATCAATGTTAGGAGGAAACGTTTTACCATAGTCGTCCGGTTCTTACATATCCTTCCTGATCGCTTTTCTCATCCGGCGATCCGCCTCGGCTTTAGCTACGGCCTGTCGCTTGTCATATTTCTTACGTCCGGTGGCAACCGCCAGTTCAACCTTGGCCAGCTTGTTCCTGAAATAGATCGCCAGCGGGACAATAGTCATCCCTTTCTGGTCCGTCTGGATGGACAGCTTGCGAATCTCCCGTTTGTGCAGTAAGAGCCGACGGGGACGAATCGGATCGTAAGGGGTGTTGGAGCTGTCCATTTCATAGGGGGAGATATGGAGGTTTTTGAGCCAGGCCTGGCCGTTCTCAATGACCGCATAAGCATCGGATATGTTTATTTTGCCGTCCCGGATCGATTTTACCTCGCACCCATGTAGCTCGATTCCAGCCTCAATCGTCCAGTGTATCTGATAGTCGTGCTTGGCCTTACGGTTGCGGACCGCAATTTTGATTTCCTCGTTCTCACCCATAATTGCCAACAATACATAAGAGCTGCTAACTTGGCAAATAAAAACGACTTGGCCGTTCCTCAACTCGTTTTAGTCCATTAAGTTTTGCCGAACCCCTGCCGACAATTATGGTAGTAACGGCCCTCGGGGCGGTATGAACCATGGTGTAAAGGAAAAAGCACGTGTCGCATAAGATCCAGATCAACACAGCCAAAATCCTGGTTATTGACGATGAGCCGGAAATCACCGAAATCGTAGAGACCTTTCTCTCCGAGGCAGGATATCAGGTCTCGGTCGAAAACACCGCCGCAAATGCCGTCGAAAAGGCGCGCACTTATAAACCCGATGTGATCCTGCTCGATATTATGATGCCCGGCCAGGACGGGTACAGCATCTGCCAGGAACTCAAGAGCGATCCGGCTTATGCCAATATCCCCGTTATTTTTCTGACCGGCAAAGACCGTAACGACGACATGGGGCGCTCGTTCCGCAGCGGCGGCGATATGTTCATCAAGAAGCCCTTCTCCTGCGAACGTTTGCTCGAAATCGTTAACATCGTACTCATGTCCACGGGAAAACGTTAAGGTCCGCTCCTGGGACCTTTCCTTTTTTTTGTTGACAAATTTGTGCAGTGCACTATAATAGGGTTGAATTATGAGACTGATCAAGCGGTATAGTAATCGAAGGCTCTACGATACGGAAACGAGTCAAACCCTGACCCAGGCAGAACTGGCCGGGCTGGTCAAGAACGGCGTAGAGATTCAGGTGGTCGATACTGCCACCGGTGAGGATATCACTCTGGCGGTGCTGGGCCGGGTGTTGATGAATGAGGCATCGAGCTGGGACGATGCCGTGAAATCGAAAGAACTGTTTAGTCGGATAATTTCTTTAGGAGGCGAGAAATCCATGTCTATTCTTAAAAACACTGTACTGGCTTCGATTGGCGCCATCCAGGTGACCAGGGAGAAGGCTGAGAAGATTATCGATGATTTGATCAAGAAGGGTGATCTCGATAAGTCTGATAGAAAGAAGGCGGTTATGGAGTTGCTCGAAAAGGCTGAAAAATCATCCGCCAAATGGCGCGAGAAGGTCAGCAAGGAGGCGGGGAGAATCCAGAAGGAAGTAGTCACCACCGTCAAGAAGCTGAATGTGGCTAATAAAGATGACCTCAAGAAGCTCGATGCCAAGGTGACTCGTCTGGCCAAAGCGGTTAAGGCTCTCGAAAAGAAGATCGACGAGCTTCATAAGTAGGCATTACCTCGCACCGATTATCACGGGCGGTTCGTTATGTGCGAACCGCCCGCTCTTGTTTTGGGGCCGGTTCCCACCTGTCTACATGCCATCTCGTTCCGTCGCAAGACTATTTCGTCTGGTGGCCCACCCGTCCACGGGTGGGATTAAAATCATATCGACTTGTACAACCGTGGCGTCCCCCATATATGACTCCCGTAAATGACCTCGCGAAGAATCCAACCGCTTTCGTGGGCGGCAGACATCTCGTCTGCCCCTGTAGCAGCACACCCCGCAAAACGTCTTTCCCGCGAAGGCGGGAATCCATCTTCTCTTGTATTGGCACGTCTCGGGGAGACGTGCCCTACAGTGTCGGGACCACGCCTATGAAAGGTCCCGACCTACGAAGACTACAACACTCCTCTCGAAACGTCATGCCGGCGAAGGCCGGTATCCAGAGATGAGAAAGGACGCGGAGCGTCCGAACATGACGCGCCGACGCAGAGCATCGGCGCGAGGAATGAAAACGTTGTAGGGAAGGTCTCCCCGAGACCTGCCAATGATGGCTGCGCCGACGTTACGACGTGGAGCGACGGAACAGGCAGGCTGCCTACCCCAGCAGTTTCATGAACGTGTCTTCGTCGAGAATCTCGATGCCCAGCTTGCGGGCTTTGTCGAGCTTGGAACCGGCGTCTTCGCCGCAGAGAAGAAAATCGGTTTTACTCGAAACCGACCCGGCTACTTTCCCGCCCGCTTCAACTATGAGATTCTTGAAATGGCCGCGCGGTTTACTCAGAGTGCCGGTGATGACGAATGTCTTCCCGGCCAGTTGTCCACTCGTTTTGGTTTTCTCGGCATTGGGGAAGCGGACATAACCTTGCTGCATCCGGTTGATCATCTGGATTGTACCGGTGTTGGTGAAGAAGCTCGAAACGTTCTGGGCGATGATCGGACCAATGCCGTCGATTGCTTCCATTTCCTTTGCATCCGCATTAATGAGTTTGTCAAGGCTGCCAAAATGTTCGGCGAGCAAGGTCGCGGCAGTCTCGCCGACGCCGATGATGCCAAAGGCGTACACGGCGCGAGGCAGCGGCGTGGAGCGGGCACGGTCAATGGCAGCGAGCAGATTAGTGGCTTTTTTCTCGGCCATCAAGTCCAGCGGCAGAAGTTGTTCGAGCTTCAGGAAGAAGAGGTCTGAGGGATCATTAACGAGTTTCGCATCGATTAACTGCCGGGCGAGTTTACCGCCGAGGCCCTCGATATCGAAACCGGCTTTGGAGGCAAAATGAAATAAATGCCCCTCGAGTTGAGCCGGGCAAGCAGCATTGAAACAACGATAAGCCGCCTCGCCGACGGGGCGATGAATTTCACCGCTGCAGGAAGGGCAGGCTTGGGGGTAGTGGATCGGTTCGGTGTCAGGGGGGCGTTTTTCCGTTACGACCGATACCACTTCGGGGATCACATCACCGGCTCGACGTACGATCACAGTATCGCCGCGACGGAGGTCAAGACGTTGGAGTTCGTCCTCGTTATGAAGGGAAGCATGGGTTACGGTGACACCGCTCACCCGGACCGGTTTAAGAACCGCTACCGGAGTCACGACGCCGGTGCGTCCTACGGAGAATTCGACATCATCCAGAACGGTCTCAGCCAACTCGGCTTTGAATTTCCAGGCTATCGCCCAGCGTGGAGCACGCGAAATGCGGCCGAGAAGGTTCTGTTGTTCGAACGAGTCGACTTTGATTACCATGCCGTCGATTTCATAGTCGAGCCCGGGGCGATCGGCGGTTAACTTCGCAAAGAGTGACTCGACCGCCGAGGCCCCCGTTACGTTTTGAATGCGTTCGTTGACGGTGAAGCCTTCGCGCCGCAACATATCCATCACGACGCTCTGGCGATCGAGGTCTGCGAGATTCGTATCGGAGATGCCGTAAGCATAAAACAGCAGCGGTCGTGAGGCCGTGACGGCGGAGTCGAGCTGCCGCAATGAACCGGCAGCCCCGTTGCGCGGATTGGCCAGCGGCGGTTGACCGGTATCTTCCAGGTGGCGATTGAGTCGCTCGAACGCCGAACGCCGCATGATCACTTCGCCGCGCACCTCCAACAGCGGATACTTGTGAGCCGTCGTCTCGGAGAGTTTCAGGGGGATGTTATGGATCGTGCGCAGGTTGGGCGTGATCGTTTCGCCGGTGGCGCCGTCGCCGCGGGTGGAGCCTTGTGCGAAAATACCGTTTTCGTAAACCAGTTCAACGGCAAGGCCGTCGAGTTTCGGTTCAACTTCGTAGACAATGTCCTCATCCGTTTCGAGCCCTTGCTTCACGCGTCGGTCGAATTCAGCGAACTCCTCGGGCGTAGTGACTTTCTGCAGTGAAAGCATCGGCAGACGATGGACCGCCGGCTCGAATTTCTTCGAAGGCGGTGCGCCGACACGCTGACTGGGGGAGTCGGGAGTAATCAGCTCCGGGTGCTCCCGTTCGATTTCAAGCAGGCGATCGAAAAGCCGGTCGTACTCGGTGTCGGTGATTTGCGGAGAGTCCTCGAGATAGTAAAGACGGTTGTGGCGTTCTATCTCTGTGCGGAGTTTCTCGATTTCGGCGATGAGTCTTTTGTCTGTAGTAGCCATGGGTGAAATAAAGATCGGCCCGGTGCTCATGTCAACTTCATACGCAGGGTATGTGATGAAGGGAACCGGGGCTCCCCGAGACTTGCCAATGAGCGAAGTACACTTATCCCCGCAGCACAGGTCCGTCTTCGAACCTGTGCGGAATCCCGCGGAGGGATAAAGAATGATGATGGATTCCTCTTGCTTCCGGGCCTGTTGAAAAAACTCGACCGATCTCTCATAGCCGGGGAGACAAGCTCCCCGGATACGCGATGAAGAGCCATCACCTCGCGTAGCGGGCGGCCTTGCGTCGCCCGCACTTCCGCCGTGATTTGTGTGAATGTCCGAGCGTAGGGCTTTTCCAACGCTTCCTTTCGCAGAAGCGACGTTCTCTATGATAGGTTGCTAAAGGATCAGATGAGATGTCTGCCGCTCACCGATAGGCAAGGTATGTGATGGGTGAATCCTGAAAAGGAACTAGCGGGCGAGGCGCAGGCAGCGTTTGCGGTAGGCAGCCAGTTTACGGCCACCGTGATCATCGACGATGCCGCCGATCCAGAGAGCTGTCAGGCGATTGTGACTGTCTGCCTGAAGAACAACGTTGCGAGCAAGTTGTATCGTGCGGGTGATTGGTTCGGCACTGAAAGAAAGACGCAAGGTGGCATGATTGTCGGTTGCAGTCAGATGTGTCGGGGGGAGCGTGTCGCGGAAACCAAGAAAGCGAGCATCGGCCGGCTCGGCCCGTTTTGGCAGGCGCAGCTCGGTGTCGATCGGCCAGCGGCGACGCGGTTCATTGACTTCGATAAAAATCAACCGGGCATTACGATCGAAATCGAGTTTCACTCGGGCTGTATCGAGATATGAGAAGAAACGACGGTCGGGAGCAAAAAGACCGATCTGCACGAACAAGCGGTCTTCCTCGACCTGATAAAAACCCCGACCGGGAATGTTGGGGCCGGTCGGGGCCGTAATTCGCAACTGTGCTGCTTCGAGAGCCATGCTACTTGAGTATTTTTAGCTGCTCTTTTGCCTGCTCCGCTTCGAGCGTGTTGGGATAGTCGTCGATCAATTCCTGGAACAGCCGCTTGGCTTCGTCCTTGTGATCCAACTCCTGATGGGAGCGGGCCAGCTTGAAGAGGGCGCGACCCAACTGAGGCGATCCCTGGTAGTCCTTGATCATTTTATCGAGTTCGTTGATGGCATCCACATACTTCTCGGTAGCGTAATAGCTTTCTCCGATCCAGTAGTGGGCGTTCTCGATGTTCTCGTGGTCGGGACATTGATCCAGGAAATCCCGGAATTGCGCGATAGCCGTTTCGTATTCACCCCTGCGAACGGTCAAAAAGGCTGTGTCGTAAAGTGCGGTACAGTCAATACCGTGCGGAGCGGTGGTGGTCGGCGGAGTTACCGGCGGAGGAGTATCGGTACTAGTAGGGGGATTGGCCGGTCTGTCCTCGGATGCTCCGGGAGATGAACCGATAACCCGAATCTCTCTCTGTCCGAGCTGGCTGACTTGTTGCATCAGGTCGTTGTAGGATTCAAGCAGTGCGGCCATCTGCTGTCTCAAGGCATCCATGTCGGAACGCAAATCGGCACGCAGACGGTTATCAGCTTCACTGCCGGCCTGAATAAGGGAATCGGTATGAGTGATAGAGGTGTTGACCGTTTTAATCTGGCCTTCGACGCGTGCGACATCGGCTTGTAGTTCGCGAACCTGTCGGCTGGTGGCGCATCCGCCGAGCCAAATTCCTAAAACCAGAACCGCCATCGTTAAGATGGCGGTCATGGTCGCATTTTTGCGATTAATCATAATCTGAGCCTCTTAAAAGGCTACTGCGAAATGATCTTGAATTCGCAGCGACGGTTCTTGGCCCAGGCAGCTTCGTTGTGGCCCGGATCAACCGGTTTCTCTTTGCCGTAGCTGATGATCGAAAGGCGATTGGCTGCGATGCCGCGATTCACGAGATAGTCCATAGCGGCTTTGGCACGCTTCTCACCCAGCGACACGTTGTACTCGACCGTACCGCGTTCGTCACAATGACCTTCGATCTTGATGATCGCGTTCGGGAATTCCTTCATCAGGTCGTAGTTTTGATCCAGACCGGCTTTGGTGTCATCCCGGAGATCGAACTTATCGAAGTCAAAGTAAACCGTGATCAACTGTTCGGCCTTGAGTTTCGGCGGCGGCGGCGGAGGTGGCGGTTCCGGTGTGGGCGTAGTGTCTACTACAACAGGAGCCTCCACAGGGGCTACCTCAGGTTCCGGTTCGGGTGGTGTGCCACAGCTTACGGCCAATAATATGGCAAATACCGCGATCACCCCAAGGACAGTAATTTTCTTCATAACAAGCCTTCCCTCACTTATGTGAAATCCATTTACTCATATTCTTTACTACTTCGCAGGCAATCTATAAGGTCCCCTAAGGTCGGTCAATAAAAATCAATGAGAACAACCTCATTGCAGGGTACCTTCAGCCACCTCCTTTACTTTTCCTCCCACATTTATTGCCATCCCTGATTTACCGTCAGAAGCGCGTAAATAAAGCCGGGAGGGACGTCCAATCTGAATTCCCTCTTCGACTTTGATATCAATCCGATCCGATTCAAAATACCGGTGTTTTACCAGGTATCCCGCCAGACAACCACCGGCGCTGCCGGTAGCGGGATCCTCGGGTACTCCATACCAGTGGACAAATACGCGGACATTGAGGTCGTTATTGTTTTCTTCCGTCTCGGGACAGAAGGTAAGAATCCCTTTCGCTTCGCTTCTGCCAACCAGTCCGGCATTCTCTTGCAGGTCGATCTTGATGCGTTTCTGTGCTTCAAGCGTTTTAAGCGGGACTATGAAAAACGGCGTACCGGTAGAGACTTCCTCAATAGGGAAATGTTCATCGAAATCAGCATGGCTGAGTCCAAGGACTGCCGCAAGCTCGTTCGTACCATGCTGTTGGCCGAAAGTCGGAGGTAGCTGACGCATCCATAAGAGACTGTCGGCCGTATCGCTGAAAGACACCGGTATCGAGCCGGCGTTCAGATCGAGGGTAACAGTATCGACCGGTTCGCCAACCAACTTCTCACGAATAACGTAAGCAGTGCCAAGTGTGGGATGTCCTGCGAAGTGAATTTCATGAGCGGGGGTGAAGATGCGGATCCGGAAACCTTTGTCCGAAGGTTCTGAGCCGATCACGAAAGTAGTCTCGGAGAAATTGAACTCCCTGGCGATACGCTGCATCATTACATCGTCGAAGTTCTCAGCGTTCATTACTACAGCCAGTTGATTGCCGGTGTAACGTTCCTCGGCAAAGACATCGAGGAAATAGAAACGATTGTCGGGCATTATCTATTCCTCACGGTATTCAACCGGCATGGGACCCCAATCCGGATTGGAGCACCCGCCCGACTGGGTGAGACGGCGCTGGTTACGGCCGGTCATGTCCATAGTAAAGATGTCGCGAGGTCCCAGGCGTGTGGACGAAAAGATGATATGTTTACCGTCGGGGGAGAAGTGTGGATTTTCATTCTGACCGACTTCAGTGAGGATGCGATAGTTGGCTCCCGAGGTGTCGATTGATGCAAGATCAAATCGGCCGCGTCGGGTTCTCGATACGAAGGTAATACGATCGCCGTGAGCGGACCATATCGGCGAGTCGTTATAGCTTCCCTGATAGGTCACCCGGTGTACGTTGAGGCCATCGGAGTCCATAATATAAACTTGTGGCGAACCGGTACGGTCGGAGGCGAAAGCTATGCTGCGGCTATCGGGAGACCAGGTCGGGGAGGTGTCGATTGCCCAATGGCGGGTCAGGCGTTTGATGATGTTCCCCTGCAGGTCAAGCACATAGATTTCGGAATTGCCGTCTTTGGTCAACACGCAGGCGATTTTGTTGCCGTCGGGAGATACCGCCGGAGCGGCGATCATCCCTGGGAATTTAGCCACCTGTTGCGGTTGTCCCCGGTTGACGTTGACTACATAGAGGCTCGGATCGCCATCCATATAACTTATGAAATAGACCCATTCCATGTCGGGTGCAAAGCTGGGGGAGATGTTGATCGTGCCGGTGTTGGTTAATTGCCGTTCGTTGGCTCCATCGTAATCCGACACGAAAATCTCTTTAGCGCTGCCAATCTCTTTGCAATAGGCAATCTTGGTGAGGAAAATACCCTGGTCGCCGGTAAGGGTGCGTGCGATTTCATTGGAAATGTCATGACCCAATTTACGCCAGTCGGTACGGGTGCGCTCGACTACTCCTTTAGCGAATTGCTCGTTGCTGTCGGTTTCCCAGAGTTGCCAGCGTACTCGCATCATTTGCGTGCCGGGGAATTCTGCCTCCAGGCGCAGAATATACTGTGCCCCCAGTCGTTTCCAGCCGAATACGTCGATTTCATCTATCTCGTATATTTTGAGGTAGAAACTGTCGATCATTACCAGTTCCCATTCGGCGTAGAAGTCGATGTCGAACCGCACGGTGGCGGTGACATAATTCATCAGGAGACTGTCGCGTGAAGTGATATAACTGGTACCGATGTAGAGCATGTCGGCTACGCCGATTTTAGTCGGGGGAACATCGCCGACACGAAGAGTGTCCATTTTTATTTCGCGGACTTCGCCTTCGAACTGTGCTTTAGAAACGGGGGCCAAAACGGCCACGACCAAGAGCGCGTATATCAGATTTTTCATAGTCTGCTGGGATCCTGTTTAACCGGGAGAGTTATGCCGATGATCTCATCGGTAAATTTGCGGGGTAGCGGCGGGAATGGCGCCGAGCGTTCGATTGCCTGTTTCAAGCTTTCATCGAATTCCGGGATACCGGAAGATTTTGTAATTTCCACTTCAATGACACGACCTGATTTGATCACCTGGAAGTAGATAGTGCATACGATTGGTCCATCGGTGATAATGCGCGGACGCTGCCAGTTGCGGCCAATTTTGTTAAAAGCCTGAGTAAACCAGTAGGAATAAGTAAAATTACGATTATCTACTGTGGCGCCGGCGAACGGTGATCCGCCTGCCGTGGCAGGGGAGTGAATCTCCAGCGTTCCGTCGCTTGCTCCCTCGCCGTCGGTGTCCTTAGGTGAGGTGACATCAGGCGTTCTAACGGGAGTTTTATCCACGTCAGTTTTTGTTTCAACCGGTTCCGCCGATTCAGTTTCAGGTTCATCAGGTAACGGTTCGGTTTCAATCGGAAATTCTTCTTCGACAGTAGTCGGATTATTAAGCGGAATGTCCGGGAGTTCCTCGTCTTCCTGCTGTGGAATTGCCGGTGGGGGGGGCTCTTCGCTTGGCGGCACATAGAAATCATCGGGGGAGAATATCTGAACAGCGATAATCTCTCCAATTTCACCGTCATCGCCGTTACAACCAAGCGACGGCACGAGAAATATAAGAGCCACGATCAACCCGTGGAGAATAGACGAATAGATAATTCCCCGCTTCAATGCCGGAGTCCTTCCGTTACCGCTTGCGGTGACCTATATCCTGGTGGCCGGTGACCAGGCCGATGTTGCCGATGCCCATCTCTTTGAGCTGCCCGATTACCTCAATAGCAACTCCGTAAGCTACCGCCGAGTCGCCACGTACGTAAACGGCGGAAGTCCCCTTGGCCTGCATTTCCGATTCGACTGCTTCTTTGAGGTTGTCGAGGCGAGCCCAGACATCATTGACGTAGATCCCTCCGAGCGAATCAACCGTAACCACGACACCTTCAACCTCGCTTTTGATCACCGCCGCTCGTGTTTTGGGCAGATTGATCTCTATCCCCGACTGTAACAACGGGGCGGAAATCATGAAGATGATCAGCAGTACCAGAACCACATCGACTAAATTGGCAATGTTGATGTCGGCCATGGCACGATAAGTCCGCGGAGACCGTTTTTTACGCATCAGGCGTTCTCCTTCCGAGCCCGGGCCAGGAATTCGAGGATGAAGCTTTCGGCGGCATCGCGCGAGAATTTAATTTTGTTGTTGGCCCAGTTAAAAGCTATCACGGCCGGAATGGCGGCTCCCAATCCGACGATCGTAGCCAGCAGAGCCTCAGCGATACCTGGAGCCACTACGGCGAGCGAGGCGGAGCCACGCTCACCGATGGACCAGAAAGCATCCATAATGCCTACCACCGTTCCGAGCAGACCCATAAAAGGAGCGGAATTACCGGTAGTAGCAAGAAAGACGGTACGTCGTTCCAGGGTGCCGATAGCCTCGGTGGCGGTGCGATCCATGGTCATTTCGACAATCTCGAAATCCTCATCGCTCAGCGGTGTTGACGCTTCCTGAAGCGCTCCGCCCGCTTTGGCCGAGGCCAGTGCGGTCCACTCCTCGAAACCGTTTATGTAAACCTGAGCGACAGGGGAGACTTGAGATGATTTGGCCTGACCAAGGGCATCGGCAATGCGATTTGATTGACGGAAGGCTTTGAGAAAACGATCGGTGGCTCGTTCGACATCACGGTACTGCCGCCATTTGGTAAAGATAATCACCCAACTCACGAATGACATAAATACCAGGGTGATGAGGACAATGAGGCCGAAGGTGGATGTCTCGGAGATAATTCCCCATATCGATCCTGCTAACAGTGCCAGAGCAGTAGTTGTATACATATCTGTTTTACGCCTTACCAGTCAAAAAGTTGTTACGATGCGTAAACGTCTTGTCGTTGGCAACAAGGCGGATTCGCACCCTCAATACTTGTGGCACAATAGGCCGCAAGTTATGGTAATTCAACAACAAAAACCTTAAATTAAACTTGACCAATCGGTCTTATTGGATATTTTCGCGGGGTAACTTGATGGTTCTTTTTTCATATTGGAGGAGTAGGATGAAGAAGTTTTTTGTCATTATGATGGTTGTGGCGTTTACGCTCTCCCTGATGGCTATGGGTTGTGGGCAGAAAGAGGCTGATACCCATAAGGCACCGGAAGAGGTCAAACAAGCTGAAGTTGCCGACAGCACTGCCCTGGATGAGGCTGTGATGGATTCGACAATGGTTGACTCAATGGCCGCCGAGCACGACAGTATGTAAGCTTGAGTCGATATGAAAAAGCCTCCCGTGTGAACGGGAGGCTTTTTTATTATCGAATTACGAGAGGCTCAGCTCTCGATCATTTCCACATTAGCGCGGGGTATTATTGCCCGGTGGCCGTCCTCGAATTCCACTTCCAGAACACGAGCTTTGGATTCCGACTCCAGTACCTGAAGCGGTGACGGCAACTCGGTGACAGCTCCGAGTTTGCCGAAGTAAGGGTGACGAATAACCCGGATCGGTGATCCGATGGTCAATCCCTGGATTTCTCCCTTTTCGGCGTCCTCAGTGCCCTTGCTCTTTCCGGGGATGACGACTTCGGGCCGAATAACACCGGCGCGGATCTGAGTAGCGCCGTTGATACAGGCCATCTGACCCTCATGACGTTTGAGCAGATCGAACGTCTTCTGAGCCATGGCGATTTCGCCGAAACCCTCGGTTACGACCAATGTGATGCCTTTGTCCTCGGAACCGGTAATAGCGACACCGATATCGTAGCCGAGAAAGTCGCGCAGGTCTTTGTCGTCAAAACCACCGACGACAATACCGCATGCACCGACTTCGATAGCTTTTTTCAAAGCCGCTGCCGTTACCAGCGAACCCCCGATGATGACCTTGTCTTTCATCTCAGGAGTGATCAGCTTGTCGGACAGGACAGTCGCATTGGAGTCCACCGCAACGATCAGATTCCCGGTGGTTTCTCCACCGATGCCGAAAATCCCCTGCATGAACGAACCGGTGCAGGCAACAACGACACCCTCTTCCGGGATCACTTCGGTCACTTCACCTTTAAGATAGGCTTTCACCTCGACGGGGATCGGGTTGCCGCGTTGCAACACCTGACCGGTAACCTTGGAAACCGACTCGATCGTACCGTCGATAGTGGCTTCACATGAAGAGTTAAAGAACGAAATAAACGATTTCTTAAGAGCGATTTTCTCACCGGCCTTGATCGGGTCGCCCGGTTTCTTGAGCATCATCATTTCGATGTCTTCAGGCGGCACGCCGAGTTTGTTGGCCACGTTGAGCGGCACAACATTGCCCGGGAGGTGCGTGCGAGCGACGACATCGTCCGGCTCGACCTGATCGCCGACTTTGACGACCACATCCCCCTTCAGCGGAAGAATTCTTCGCTTTTCGACCAATTGCTGTTCCGTGACTTTAAGTCCCGGAGTGTACGCATGGGCCATGGCAATACCTTTCTATATCAACTTACAATATCTTCAAACGTTCTTGCGTCGCTTGACGGCGAACACCAGTATCACCAGCACAATCAGTGCGGCGATTACATAGAACCAGGGAAACGGACTCCGGTCTTTTTCGAATTCGTCCGGTGTGAGATCAACATCCGACAGATCAGCCACCTTAATTGGTTCACCTTTAGCGGCTTCTTCCAGATTCTCGGTCGAGAACGAACGGATAATATCTCCGATGTCGCCGACCGTGCGTTTCTGGAAAAGGGAATCCGGAGCATAGAAGTAGAATGTGGCAATTCCCTTGTCGAACATTTTCTCGATCACTATGCCGCGTCGCATCGTAGAGCTGTCGGCACCGATGTCGTTCGCGAAAGTGATCGTTTTCAATGCGGCATCGTAATAAGGGATACTACGGGGCAGATTCTCCAGAAATGTCGCAAGAGGAGCATGCCTGATGCCGGTTTCAAAACCGTGACGATAATAAGCCAGAACGGAGTCGATCTGTTTTTGTCCCAAGCTGTCAAGCGGCGTGAATGAGAGTATGAGATACTCACCTGAGAAGAACGGGTCGGCGGTTGAGTCAGCCAGGACTACTTCGTAGTTTAAGGCCGAACGTCCAATGCCCCGGTTCTGCAGGTAAGAGTCAACAAGGTTGTAGTCCACCTGCCGGTAAAAGTCCGGATAACTGAAATAGAATCCACCTCTCCAGCAGACATAGTTCGTCGAGGCGCTCGCTGCGGCAACGCCGAACAGCATCGCCAGGAACACAACCATCGTTGTTATCGGGCCAGGTCTCATACTCATTCCCCCTCGGCCTAGAGCCGTTCCTTCGGATAAATATCCAGGTCGGTCATCCAGGTCTTCAGGTGTGAGACACGTTCCTTACCGCTGAGGGTGGAGAGATCGAACGGGCGACCGCGTCCGTCGAGAATCAGTCCTACCACACCGCCGTACAACTCTGCCTCGACTTTGTTGCCTTTACCGGCGCCGACATCGTAGCCGCGCTCCGGTTCGAGTACCGCCTTGACCGTGATCGGCAGGCCTTTTTCATCGAGACCAAGCGGGAAGTGTTTCATCTCAAGCGAGTTGAGCGTACCTGAAACGGTGCCGTCGGGAAGATCGATAGAGTATTTCATGACCGGGCCGGGTTTCTTGATCTCGCCGGACGGTGCGACGCAGGTGCCGAGGTGAATCAGGCAGTCCTTGATGAAGACCTCGGTAGCGGCCTTTTTGTGTACCTCGGTCAGAACGCCGAGCTGCGGCATCATGAAGATCGAGTCCACGGCCAAACGGGTGACACCCTCGGGCAGGAAGGAGTCGATCATCATCAAAGCCGATTGCTGCCGTCTCGGGGCGTGAGAAAGAACGCCGCCGGAGCCGATCAGCATGTCGAGGCTCATCATGTTAACGATAGTTGCCCCGGACGAGGACTGCTCGAACGCATCGGCGATTGTTCGCTGCTGCTGAACACCCTTGAGAACGGTGGCGAAATTCTTATGCTGAATGAAAGCCAGGCGGAGCGCCTCTTTGGCGATAGCCTGTTCGAAAATGAGCTCTTCCATCGACTGCGGAATGGTCGTGGGGCGCACCATCTTGTTCTTGACGCGGTTGCGTAAATCACGCTCGTCCATTTCGAACGGCACCCAGCGCATGACCATCGGCAGGCTGGCCTCGGCGAACACGTTGGAAATCGAATACGACATGCCAAGGTTGGCCGATACGGTTCGGTTGAAAACCGGATCTTCACCGCCGGGGCGGAAGACCGAGAAGACGTCGGTGGTGGCGCCGCCGATATCGACACCAACGGCCTCGATGCCGTACTGATCGGCAATGGTCTGAATGATCAGCCCCACCGCTCCGGGAGTCGGCATGATCGGGGCATCGGTCCAGGTCATCAGCTTTTTGTAGCCGGGAGCCTGAGCCATAACGTGTTCCATGAACTGCTCGTGAATTTCCTCACGGGCAGGACCAAGGTTCTCGCGTTCGAGGACGGGACGAAGGTTGTCGACTATTTTCAGATCGACCTTGTCCTGCAGAGTGGCTTTCACCGTTTCGGTGGCGTCCTTGTTGCCGGCGTAAATAATCGGCAGCTTATAGGATGAACCGAGACGTGGCCTGGGATCGGCAGCGCCGATCAACTCAGCGATTTCAACCACGTGGGTGGTCGTGCCGCCGTCGATACCGCCGGACAGGAGAATCATATCCGGACGCAGTCGACGAATACGTTCGATCTGTTCGTGGGGAAGACGTTTGTCGTTGGAGGCGATCACGTCCATGACAATCGCTCCAGCGCCAAGAGCGGCGCGTTCGGCCGACTCAGCAGTCATTGACCGCACTACGCCGGCCACCATCATCTGGAGGCCGCCGCCGGCAGAAGAGGTAGAGATGTAAACATCGGTACCAGTTTTACCGTCGGACGGGGAGATGATCTTGCCGTTTTCATCAAGCAGACGGCGGCCGGACAACTCCTCGACCTCCTGGACGGCGTTGAGAACGCCCATGGTCACATCTTCGAACGGGGCTTCGACCGTGGTCGGAGCCTCGCCTCGGACCTGAAGGCGGTACTCGCCGTCGACGTACTCGATGAGGATCGCTTTGGTAGTCGTCGAACCACAGTCGGTTGCAACGATTACCTTGATATCATCAGGGTTTTCGAATTTGGCCATTAAAGAAACCTACTATTAAGTTAATCAATATCCTTCTCTATTTCGCTCAGTATCAAAAGGATAGCATTTGCTGTGGGCTATTCTTAAGATACTGCCCGAGCCAAAGATTATAATGAATACGGTCCACCTTGTAAAGCGTCATTTTGATACGTCGGGATTAGGGACGCTTATAGTACCGGGACTGTTTACCTGGACATTCATGACAGCTTCCGGAATTGGCCTATAGGTGCAAGTAACATTGATTGGCGGTGCCCCTTGAAGTCGTTTAAACAAAGTCGTAAATGTGGAGGATATGCGCCTGCTCGCTGTGTGAGATCAAGGTAGTAGTCGCTTATGTAGGATTGGCCTTTATAGTGATGTGATAACCAGCCACAATCTGGTTTTTCAGAACTATCTTCGGGAGGAACAGCAGGAGTGGTGGGTTACGATAGGAGATCGTGTAATATCTTGTAACGCATTGCGATATAATAGTTAGAGCCTTTTTTCGCTTGACTTGCCTCTGGGGCGCCTGTAGATTGACATTCAATATTCTGCACGCATTCCAAGGGGATGCGTCTTGAATATATATACTGAAATGTGATTCTCCCGCCACGGGTGAAATCACTCTTCGGAGTTGTGGCGTCGCTTGTTTTCACAAGAGGCGCTCGGGAAGTGCGTAAAGAGGTTTAGGACACCAGTTTGAACAACAGTTATCGGACAGGACTAGCTATTTCCGCCCGTATCCTGCTTGCTCTCTCAAGTGCTCTCCTGCTGTTTATGTCGACCTCCGTATTCGGTCAGGATGCCGAAGCCATGGAGGCTGTTGCCGACTCCCTGACAGATACACTCTCGACGGTGCCTGTTCCGGCTGCACCGGCCGCGATTACTGCCGCCGATACGCCTGATGACGCCGGGGGATCGATTTCGGTCCGATGGGAGGCATCACCGGATGATCACGACGGTGGAATCGTCGACGGCTATCTGGTTTTGCGGGCGGAGGTAATCGACGGACAAGCGGGTGAGTTCAAAGAAGTAGGCGATGTCGCGGCTGGAGCAGCTGAGTACAGCAGTGAGGATGGGAACGTCGTTGATGGTCACTCTTACGTTTATCAAGTAGTTGCCTTCAATAATTATTACGACGCCAACTCGGATCTGCAAAGAACTCTCAGCGAGTCGGAGACCAGTGCTCCGGCGAGTTCATCGGCGCAGTGGTTCAACAAACAGCGCACCAATGTGCTGGTTGCAACGCTTCTGCTCTGTATCTTCATTATATATTATATCAGCCAGGCTAAATCGGGTAAGTCTCTTTTCATTCGCAAAATCGCGGGTCTCGAGGCTATCGATGAAGCTGTCGGTCGTGCCACCGAAATGGGTCGCAAAATCTTCTATGTCCCCGGTATCGGCGACATGGACAACATGATGACCATCGCCGCGATTACGATTCTCGGCCGGGTGGCGGAATTGGCCGCTCAGTACGAAACTTATCTCGATGTGCCGGTATGCCGTTCCATGGTAATGGTAACGGCTCGCGAGGTGGTCAAGGAAGCGCATTCCAAGGTCGGCCGACCCGATTCTTACAAAGAAGACCAGGTACATTATCTGACCGACGACCAGTTCGGTTATGCCGCCGGCGTGGACGGTATGGTTGTCCGCGAGAAGCCGGCTACGATATTCCTGATGGGACAGTTCTTTGCCGAGTCATTGATTTTGGCTGAGACCGGTAATTCGATCGGTGCGATTCAGATCGCCGGGACGGCTATGCCGTCGCAGTTGCCGTTCTTCGTAGCATCGTGTGACTACACGCTCATCGGTGAAGAGTTGTTCGCTGCTTCAGCCTATCTGTCAAAAGAACCGAAGCTGCTGGGTTCTCTAAAGGGTCAGGACGTCGGCAAGGCCATGATCCTGATTGCTATTATTCTGGGAATAATTCTGGAAACGGCCGGCATCTTCCAGCTCTCGAACCTCTTCACGGTGATAGGTGACTGATGCGGAGAGAAATACCACTTCTGATTACAGCGATTGTCGGCATAGTCTTTGTCGTTCAATACTTCATCCCGCATTGGCCGTTCGGTCGGATGAGCGACTGGTTTTCGGACTGGTTCTCGATCGTTTCGGCCTGCGCCATTCTGCTCGGGGCTCTCAACCTGTTGAAACTCTCGGCGCAGAAAGTGGCCGCTCGCAAAGAAGACTGGGGGTATGCGGTCGTGATCATTATCTCCTTCATGGTGGTGGTGATCGTCGGTGCGGCGGGCGGTGAAGGCTTCCGCAATCCGGGCACAGCTTTTGACTGGCTGTACAATTACGTATACATACCGTTGTCGGCGACGATGTTCGCCATTCTGGCTTTTTACGTTGCATCCGCCTCATATCGAGCTTTCCGGGCGCGTAATTTCGAGGCGACCCTGCTGCTGGTTGCCGCGTTCTTCGTGATGATAGGACGCGTACCGGTCGGCTATTCGTTGTCGTCCTGGATGCCTGAGGGCTGGCGCCTGGCGGATATTGCTTCCTGGGTGATGAACTACCCGCAAGCGGCCGGACAACGTGCTATCATGATCGGTATCGGTCTCGGGATCGTGTCGACATCGTTGCGGATTATCCTGGGACTTGAGCGGTCTCATATCGGAGGAGGCGAGTAGATATGAGTACACGCATGAAAGAAATTATCTCCATAGCGGTGATAACGGTAGTTTTCCTGATTCTATACTGGCGTAAGGTTGCCGGTGGCGGGCCGATCGAGTTCTCCGTGCTCGTTTCGACATTGGTGATTACGGTTATCGTGCTTTCGCTGATATGGATTCTGATCCTGACCATCAAGGGCAAATTGATCGGACGACGGATCGTATTCCTCTATGTAGGTTTTGCCGTATCACTGCCGCTGTTCATGCCGTTGAGCCAGAAGATCTCCGTTTCTCCCGAGGTTCAGCAGCTCTACGACGCCCTGACGACTTTGCCCAAGGGCTCCAAGGTATTGATCAGCTTCGACTACGATCCCCCGTCAGCACCGGAATTACAACCGATGGCTGAATCTGTTATCCGGGTTTGTTTCGAGCATGATCTGAAGGTTATCCTGATGGGATTGTGGCCGCAGGGTCCCCAACAGGCTAACCTGGCTCTGGATAAAGTTTTCGAAGACAGTTTGATTAGAGCAAAAGACCTCAAGTACGGCGTTGATTACGTCAATCTGGGTTTCCAAACCGGCAACGAGTTCGTTATCCAGCGCATGGGGACTTCGTTCGAGTCGAGTTTCTCGACCGACTACGAAGGCACGCCGTATCAGAGTCTCCCGCTCGTAAAAAACATCAAGAACTTCTCGAACATCGACTTCAGCGTCAACCTGTCGGCCGGTTTCCCGGGGACGGTGGAATGGGTGCAGGTGGCCGTTGACCGCTACGGTGTTCGACTCGGAGCCGGCAACACGGCGGTACAGGCGCCTCAGATATATGCCTATCTGAACGCCGGTCAGGTTGAAGGTCTGCTCGGAGGTATGAGCGGAGCGGCGGAGTTCGAGGATGTAGCCGATTACCGCGGCAAGGGTACCAAGTTCATGTTATCGCAATCGTTTGCTCACGTGGTCGTGATCGCGTTTATTTTGATCGGCAACGTAGCGTTCTTCATCAGTGGCCGCAAATCGGCCCTAAAAGGATAAGGCAGGCAGGCTATGGAACATATTGCACTCTGGTTAGGTGCTTTCCTTACGCTGGGGATTCTGTCTTTCCTTTACGAGGACAATCCCTGGTATAAGCTCAGCGAGGCGATTTTTGTCGGCGTATCGGCGGGATACTGGTGTATCGTGCTGTACTGGGACAATATCGTCGGTAAATTCTACAATCGGGTCGGCGAAGATCCGATGCTGTGGATCGGCATGATTCTCGGTATTTTGATGTTGCTGCGCCTCGTGCCGAAAATTGGCTGGATATCGCGCTGGCCGTTGTCGTTTATCGTCGGTGCGACCTCCGGCTTCTGGCTAATGAATTATCTTGCGTCCAACATCATGGTTCAGACCAAGGCGACCATCCTGCCATTGCTGTCGACTCACTTCGGAATGGGGGTTGACGCACCGCTGGCAATGGTATTGTCACAACTGGTAGTCGTGGTCGGCACATTCACCGGTCTGATCTATTTCTTTTTCTCGAAGGAACATCGAGGAGCGTTCGGTTACGGCGCCAAGGTCGGGATCTTTTTTATCATGATCACCTTCGGAGCCTCGTTCGGATACACGGTGATGAGCCGTATGTCTCTACTCATCGGACGCATCGATTTCCTGTTGGGCGACTGGTTGGGGTTGATCAACTAGTGACACGTCCTTCCGACAGCTTCGGCTGCCCGAGTGCCGTGCGTATCGCGCTTTTGGTTATTGCTGCTGTGATCGGTATATCGATCACGGCAGCAGCCCAAACGGAGGCCGCCCCGGCGGATTCCGTTATTGCCGATACGACAGCCGTTCGGGTGGCACCGCCAACTTCGGTGGTGGCTGAAGATCATAAATATGACGCCGGGGGAGAGGTTGACCTGTCCTGGGTTCCTTCTATAAGCGAATCGCTGCAGAATAGCCCGGTATTGGGATACCGTATTTATCGTTCGGTTAATGGAAACCCGGAGATATTGCTGGACGAATTGTTACCCGGTGAAGCTGAGTACGAAGACAAGGACGTTGTCAAAGATTCGGTCTACAGCTATCGTGTAGCAACGATTGCAACGGACAGAAGTGAATATCTCTCGATTACGACTCAGCCGTTGCAGCCACAGGTTGAAAATATCGATTTTAACAAGAGCTATTTATTTCTTATCGCGCTCGTGATTTCCGGGGCGGTGATCTATTTCGTTGAAACAGCCAAGCGCGGGAAGAAGCTCTTCGTTCGTAGAATAGCCGGCCTGGAAGCGATTGACGATGCCGTCGGTCGCGCCACCGAGATGGGGCGTCCGGTGTTGTTCATCCCCGGTATTAACGATATGGACGATGTGCAAACACTGGCGGCTTTGACCATTCTCGGCCGGGTAGCGCACACTATTGCCGATTTCGACAGCAAGATATTCATGCCGGTTTCGCGCTCGCTGGTCATGACCGCAGCGCGGGAGACGATCAAGAACGCCTATCAAACGGCCGGGCGCCCGGATGCCTATTCCGATGACATGGTAAGCTATGTTACCGATGAACAATTCGGTTATGTCGCGGCCGTCGACGGAGTGATGGTACGCGAGCGACCCGCAACGGTGTTCCTGTTAGGAGCGTTTTTCGCCGAGTCGCTCATTTTGGCCGAGACCGGCAACTCGGTCGGAGCGATTCAGATCGCCGGCACGGCTCGCCCGGCGCAGTTGCCGTTTTTTATTGCTGCGTGTGATTTTACTTTGATCGGGGAGGAGCTGTTCGCAGCTTCGGCCTACCTGTCAGGTGAACCACGCCAGCTCGGTTCGCTGAAAGGGCAGGATGTAGGCAAGTTTATTGCCATGGTGGTGATTCTTGTCGGAGTACTTTCAGTCACCCTGGCTGAAGCTTATCAAATTGGGCTGTTCGAGGGGATATTCAACTGGTTGTCTCGAATCTTCTCGAGCAACTGATGTAGAGAGATGTGATGCGACAGGCTGTACCTCTGACAATTACGTTCCTGGTAGGATTGCTCCTCATAGTGGCGGTTTTTATTCCGCCGCTCAAAGACCTGGAGCGCACCTTTACGCTGTTCTTCGATATCATTGCCGTTTTTGCCTTCTTTTTAGGAGGCGGTAATTTACTGCGTGTTCATTTCAATAAACTCAGGAACAAAAAACCGGACTGGGGATATTCGATCGTCACGATTGTCGGTTTTACCTGGATGTTGATTGTCGGATTGCTCAAGATCGGCAATCCGGGTAACATCGCTTCGGCCGTGGATGCCCCGGGATCATTGTTTTATCAGACCTTTCACACTGTTCTCGTTCCGCTGAGTTCGACCATGTACTCGTTGCTGGCATTTTTCGTGGCTTCAGCGTCATACCGAGCTTTCCGCGCCAAGAACCGCGAGGCAACACTGCTGTTGATCGCGGCTTTTATCATTTTGCTGGGGCGCACACCGTTCGGCATGATGGTCTCAGGCTGGATTCCCGATTCGTTCTCGTTATTACAGATCCCCAACCTGGCTGTATGGATTATGAATTCTCCGAACCTGGCGGGGCAGCGGGCGATCATGATCGGCATCGGTTTGGGCGTAATCTCAATGTCGTTACGTCTCATCCTGGGTATCGAACGGTCGCATCTGGGAGGTGACAAAGCATGAGCGGTATCGGTGTCATCATCTCCCTCGTGGTAATTTTCGGTGGTTTGGCCTGGCTGTTCATTCGTTCGGTGCAGGGCAAGGAAGTTGAACGCCGAGTGATTTTCCTGTTTATTTTCGTTGCGGTTGCGGCTCCGATCCTGTTCCCGATTACCTTTGAAGAAAAAGCAACACCGGTAGTGCGCAATCTGTTCGACAAGATCGAAAGCATGCCCCCCGGTTCGACCGTGTTGATATCGTTCGATTACGATCCGGCCATGGCGCCCGAAGTACAACCGATGGCCAATGCTCTGTCGCGTCATTGTCTGGTAAAAGGACACAAGGTAGTTTTCATGTGTCTCTGGGCTACCGGGCAGACACTTCTGACTCAGACGCTCGAAAATACGATACTTCCGGAGTTTCCCGACATTGTCGATGGTGTAGATTATATTAGCGTCGGTTACAAGGCCGGTAACGAGGGCGTTCTGAATGTGGTTGTGACCGATTTCAAAAAAATGTTTCCCACCGATATCAACGGCGTACCGTTGAATCAAACCGAGATATTCAAGCCGATCAAATCTTGTGCGGACTTTGACCTGATCCTTGCTCTCGGGGGAGGACGCCCGGGTCCCAAGGAATGGGTGCTGTTCGTCGGTGATGTTGCCAACGTACCGATCGGTGTCGGTGTCGCTGCCGTGGTAGCACCTCAGCTTTATCCGTATTATCCGCGGCAGGTGGTCGGTATTTTAGGCGGGGTTAAGGGTGCTGCGGAGTATGAATCGGAGCTGGCCAAAACTCATCCTCGATTTGCCGAAACCGACCAGCCCGGATTGCGCATGATGGGACCTCAGACACTGGCGCACCTGGTGATTATGGCCTTCATTGTTATCGGCAATGTGGCAATGTTCATGGCTCGCCGCAAGGGGGGGAAGGCATGAGACGATCCACTTACCTTATCTTCGGGGTGGTGACCGTTCTGTTCATCTTCTCATGGGCGATCAAAGCGCTGGTTATAGCCGGTGACGGTGGAAATTATCTGGCTCAGTCCTTCATGGTGACTTTTGCGGCCTTTCTGACTTTGGCAATTTACTCGTTCCTCTATGAGGACAATCCCCTTTATAAATTCGCCGAGCATCTATTCGTGGGGGTCTCGGCCGCCTATTGGATGTGCCAGGCTTTCTGGTCAACGATCGTAGGCAACCTGATACCACGGCTGTCCGAAGGGCTGTCGAATTATTTTATGCAACCCTATCAGGCCAGCCCATGGAATCCGGCCTATATCATACCGGTGGTGCTGGGTGTATTGTTATTGACGCGCTTGTCCAACAAGTACGGCTGGTTGTCGCGCTGGCCGCTGGCATTTATCGTCGGTACGACCGCCGGTTTGAATTTTATCAGGTACCTGCGTTCTGATTTCATAGTTCAGGTATCATCAACGTTCGTGCCCCTGATGAGCACCAAGTTACATCCATGGGAGGGGATAGGGGCGTTTTTCTCAAATTTCGATCTATCGGCTACCGGACAGTTCGCGGCTTTGCTGACCAACTGGGTGATTTTCCTTGGCGTATTCTGTGGAATCGTTTATTTCTTTTTCTCCAAGGAGCACACGGGAACGTTCGGTCGCGCTTCCAAAATCGGCATCTGGATTTTAATGATTACGTTCGGAGCATCTTTCGGTTACACCGTGATGGGGCGTATTTCGTTGCTGGTAGGTCGTATCACCTTCCTGTTCGGTGACTGGCTTGGACTTGTACAGAATTAACACACAATACATAAGAAACAACGGAGAGGCTTATGAAGCTTAAACTCCTGGTCTGGTTTCTTGTCATGGCTTTCGGCGCATCGTTGGCGCTGGCCCAGGACGAACCTGCTGTTGTCGACAGCCTGGCAATCGACACCACACAGGTAATCGGTCCGGCCCCGGTGTCGATGCTTACCGGCAAGGACAAACCGAACGATCATGGTCACGCCGTCGTTATCGGGTGGGAGACTTCTCCCGATGACGGTGCCGGCCAAAATTCGGTTATGGGTTACCAGATTTTGTTGAGTCTCAATCCTGAAGGCCCGTTCGATTCGGTTGGATTTGTTCCTGCCGGAAATGTGTCTTTCGAGCACATCGGTGCCAAGGATAAAGATGCCAAGAATTTCGTGCCCGACAACACCGATCTTTACTATCGTGTCGACGCGGTGTCGATGGGCTGGACGGCGGTGACGCCTTCAGCCGTGTTAGGCCCGATTCAAAGTTGCGGGCAATTGTTCAACCGGGGTCGTTGGGCGGTTTTGATCGCTGTCTTGATCTTTTCGTTCTTCACGATATTCTACGTGATGAAGGCCCGAGGCGGTGCTGAACTGTACATCCGTCCGATTGGCGGTATTGAAGCGGTTGACGACGCTATCGGTCGCGCCACCGAAATGGGGCGTCCGATTCTCTACGTGTTGGGACTCGGCAGCGCTGCGGATGTGGCGACGATTGCTTCGTTTACCATTCTGGGGCGTGTGGCCAAACGTGTGGCGGAATACCAGACGGCGTTGATGGTGCCGACCTATGACCCGATCGTGATGACCGTAGCTCAGGAAGTGGTTAAATCGGCTTACATGGATGCCGGTCGACCGGAAGACTATAAGGAAGACTGCGTTCACTTCGTAACCCAGTCACAGTTCGCTTACGTTGCGGCCGTAAACGGTTTGATGCTCCGCGAACGCCCTGCTACCAATGTCTATATGGGTAAGTTCTATGCGGAGTCGTTGTTGTTGGCCGAAACCGGATCCATGGCCGGATCGATTCAGATTTCCGGCACGGATGAAATTGCCCAGATTCCGTTCTTTATTGTTGCCTGTGACTACACGCTAATCGGTGAAGAATTGTATGCCGCTTCAGCTTACCTGGGACGCGAACCGAAGCTTCTTGGATCGCTTAAGGCTCAGGACTGGGGCAAGGCGATTTTTGTCGTGCTGTCGATAATCGGTTTGATTGCCGCGCAGTTGGGCTGGACAAGTTTCGTCGATTTGTTCCGGGTAGTGGATTAGAGGAGAAACCCCATGAGAAGACAAATACCTTATGCTCTCGTGTTCATCTTCGGGCTCTTCATGGTGTTTCAATACTTTGTTCCCCATGAAAACTCGGAGTGGATCTACGAGTATCTGCTGGATTGGATCATTGTAATCGGGATCTTCGCCCTGGCTTTGGGTATCTGGTCCCTGTTCAAGGTGTCCACCGATAAGATTAAAAACCGCAAAGAGGCCTGGCAGTATTCCTACGTTACGTTAATTGGTCTCTTTATAATGATAGCCTTCGGCTTCACACAACAGACAGGAGACACCTGGGGATATTATTTCCTCTGGATATTCTTCTGTATGGCCTGCATTATCTGTTTGATGAATATGCGCGCTGCCGTCAACGACGGCCGGAAGAAGATGTGGCTCGCGGGTGCCGTTGTAACGCTGCTTGGAGCTATTCTGGTGGCTGTGTTTGATGACGCCTGGGCGTTTCATTTCTATACGCCTGAAGGACTCGAAAACAGCATGTTCCGGATATTCTTCGACTATGTTATGATGCCGATTCTGGCGACGATGTTTGCTCTTCTGGCGTTCTACATCGCTTCGGCTGCCTATCGAGCATTCCGGGCTCGTAACGTCATGGCCTCATTGCTGCTCTTGTCGGCATTGCTGGTTATGTTGCGTTTCAACCCGTTCATTCCCGGCGCCGAGTATGTTGCCAAAGCGTCTAACTGGTTGATGAACGTTCCGAATCTGGCCGCTCAACGTGCAATCGTAGTTGGGATTGGATTGGGTATCGTTGGGACCGCTCTGAAGGTGATCCTCGGTATCGAACGCGGCTATATGGGTAAAGGATAAGGAGGAGCGCATGAAAGCATTTGAAAAACTGATGATGCTGGATCGGCGCTGGGTCTTCCTGTTCCTGATCATTGTCTGCGTCTGGTCGTACGTGGTCGATTTCTCGATCCCGATTCTGACCGAACCGGAAACCGAGGCGATCTATAAATTCATCGACAGTTTGCCCGAAGGCGATATCGTCTTCATTGCTATTGATTACGATCCGAACAACCTGGCCGAATTGCATCCCATGACCTATGCCCTCGTGGAGCATTGCTGGCGGAAGAAACTTCGGATCATATTTACAGCCCTTTCCCAAAACGGACCCGGTATGTGCGATCAAGCTATCCGCGATCTGACCGATTCGCTCAGCCTTGATCGTGAATTTAATGGTGTCACGTACAAAGGGCGCGAGATTGTTAACGGCAAGGATTACTGCTTCCTGGGCTACAAGCCTTATTACGGCATTGTTATTCTTGGTATGGGGCAGGACTTCCGTTTGCCGTTCCCGTCCGATTATTATGGAACGCCGATCGACTCGATCCCGATGATGGACGGCGTTATGAATTACGACCAATGTGCCTGTGTGATCGATTTGTCGGGTGGTAATATCACCGATGCCTGGATCTCATACGGCCAGGGTCGATTTGGTTTCCCACTGTTTCTCGGTTTGACCGGAGTTATGACCGCACAGTACTACCCGTATCTCGGTTCCGGTCAGGTTCGGGGAATCATGGGCGGATTGCTGGGCGCAGCTCAGTACGAAGAGCTGGCCGACAATCCCGGTCGTGCGAAGGATGGTATGCGAGTGCAGTTATTCGCACACATGGTTATTATCCTCTTCATCATAATGGGTAATATAGGTTTCTTTGCAGCTCGTCGTCGCGAGAAGCGGGAAGGAGGTATGGCATAATGGATTTCACTACCTTCTTATGGGCAACTTTCGGGGTATTCGTTACGTTGGCAACGCTGTCGTTTCTGTACAAGGATAACCCGTTCTATAAGTTCGCCGAGCATCTCGTGGTAGGTGTGTCAGCCGGATACTTCGTGATTATCTTGTGGCATACCGGCCTGGTGCCGAAGCTGTTCGAACGTCTGGCCGACGGCCATTGGTATTACGGTTACCTCGATGCCTCAGGCTGGTTCTATGTGATTCCCGCCCTTCTGGGTATTATGATGTGGACCCGTTTCTCGAAGAACTATGCCTGGGTCTCACGCTGGCCGCTGGCGCTTTATATCGGTATTGCTTCCGGTCTGGCGATTCCTCTGGAGATGTCCAACCGAGTGAATAAGCAGCTCGTAGCCATGATGACGCCGATTGATTTCTCCAATTTCTTCGGCCATGGCGGCTTCAACCTTCTTGATGTGTATAGCGGATTGTCGCAGGTGCTGATTATCATCGGTACCTTGACGGCAATTATTTATTTCTTCTTTTCGAAGGAACACACCGGCGCATTCGGAGGCGCGGCCAAGTTGGGTATCTGGGTTCTGATGATCGGATTCGGTGCCTCGTTCGGCTATACCGTAATGGCTCGTATTTCTCTTTTCATCAACCGTCTTCAGGATGCTTTCGACTGGGGACATGTGGCGTTCGACAGAACCAACGAGAATTGGAGTGCCTGGTTCTTGATTGTGTTCTGGGCTTTTGTCCTGTTCGTGGTCGGGTATATAGTATTTGAGATAATCAAATACTTCACCGATCGCGGTAAGGAAGCGCCCGTTCAGAAGTAATTATTTGTTACATTTGGAAATAAAGCCCTGCCGTGGTAACGGCGGGGCTTTTTTATTTTGGTGGTGTATGTAAAATACGGCAGTTCTTCCACTAATCTTTTGGATGTTTAACTCGTATAACAGACAGCAAGAAAAAGCGCAAAATATGACCAGAGTTTCATGGTGTATGTCATTTGCCGAAGGTATTGTAATAATTAGCCAAACACCAAGAAGATACGGCAGATTGGTTCTTGTTCGACAACTTATATGATTTCAATGCGTTATGGATGCTCATTATTTTACAATTGATAAGTCATGAAGAAAAGGAGAGTTAACTGTAAGTTTTTCTTGAAAATACACATTATTTACTTGACATACAGGTAATGTTTTCCTATTCTGAGTGCTGGAGGAACCATTTACCAGAGACCGGGTAATGGACGAAGATGGAAGGGTAGCCATCTTTGACACACACGGAAAGTGAGGTAGGTAATGGCTCGGACAAGTGAGTCTGCCCAGGCCAAAACCAGCACCGACAACGAGGCTAAGACCACTGAGAGTGGGGCCAGGAAGGGAAAGCTTTCGACTGCGGAAGCGCGCCGTGAGTATCAGCGACGCTACTACCAGATGCACAAGGAAAAGGCGAAGGAATATCAACGCCAGTATAACTTGACGCACAAGAAAAAAGCACGGGGTGGTAGAGGCAAAGCCAGTTTCACGGCTCCTCGAGAAGTCGTCCGCACCACATTCAACACGGCCGATTTGATGCATGCGCCGGTTGAAAAAACGGTGAAGATGCTCGAGAAGATTATCAAAGGTGAGAGGTTTTTCACCATGTAGCTGTCGGTGACGGCTACGGAAAAATTACGGCGGCCGTCATTTAAGGCGGTCGCCCGACAATTCGGTTCAGTTAATCCTGATCGAACGAAAAACACTACGGGACAGGTCTGCTTTCGCTTTGAGAAAGTGTGGCGGCGGATAGCTACGCCCGGGAGAATTAAGTCCTTCAGTCGCTTCTTACGGGGATCTCCTCGTCTATATTATTTAGTTGCCTTTTGCTTGAGGAGGACATTAATAATATCAAGCAATTTTGTCTGTTTTATGATAGAGTAAAAGGAGTCATTATGTCGCCTAAGAAGACTTCAGGCGCCGACAAGACCGCCTCGAAGAAAACAAGCAAGAAGACGACGAAAAAGACAACCAAGGGAAACGCTGAACCGGCGGCCCGGAAGACGGCCGTCAAAAAGTCAACGGGAAAGACGACGAAAACTGTGACCAAGACAACTGCTACTAAGGGGCGTTCCAAGAGCGCCGCTGCATCAGGCAAGTACTACTATTTCTTTGCCGACGGCAAAGCCGATGGCAATGCCGATATGAAAGACCTGCTCGGGGGGAAAGGCGCCGGGCTGGCCGAAATGACCAACGCCGGTATTCCGGTACCTCCGGGATTCACGATCACGACCGAAGTCTGCAGGTTGTATTACGAAAACAATCTCACGGTGCCTAAGGAGATCGATGCCGGACTCGAAGCCAGTGTGGCAATGATGGAAAAGGCTACCGGCAAGAAGTTCGGTGATGCCGATAATCCCCTGCTGGTTTCAGTCAGATCCGGAGCCAAATTCTCCATGCCGGGCATGATGGATACGGTTCTTAATCTGGGTCTTAATGAAACCACACTCGAGGGGCTGGCTGCCCGGTCCAACAACCGTCGTTTCGCACTCGACAGCTATCGTCGTTTCATCAGTATGTTCGGCAATGTCGTTCTGGGAATCGATAAAGATGTGTTCGAAGAGGTCATCACCAAGACCAAGGCGACCCGTCGTGTAAAACAGGACAGCTCGCTTCAGGAAGCGGATCTCAAGGACATCATCAAGAAGTTCAAGAAGATTATCAAGCGTAAGACCGGTGAAGATTTCCCCGACGATCCGTTCGTTCAGTTGCGCATGTCCCGGGACGCGGTGTTTCGCAGTTGGAACAATCCCCGGGCTATTTCCTATCGGCGGCTCAATAATCTGCCGTCGGATCTCGGAACCGCGGTAAATATCCAGACGATGGTTTTCGGTAATCTGGGCAACGACTCCGGTACCGGTGTTGGTTTCACGCGTAACCCCGCCACCGGTGTGAAGGAGTTCTACGGAGAATACCTGCTCAACGCCCAGGGTGAGGATGTGGTCGCCGGGATTCGTACACCACAGCCGATTGATCAGCTCAACACCGATATGCCCGAAGTGTACAAACAGCTCAAGTCGATAACGACACGGTTGGAAAAACATTACCGTGATGTACAGGATTTCGAATTCACCATTGAAGACAAGAAGCTGTACATGCTCCAAACCCGTACGGGCAAGCGTACGGTGCAGGCCGCCATACGCATTGCGGTGGATATGGTCAAGGAGAAGTTGATCACCAAGGAAGAGGCGATCATGCGCATTGAGCCGCAACAGCTTGATCAGTTGCTTCACCCGAGTCTCGATCCCAAGGCGACTTATGATGTGGTCACTACGGGTTTGGCGGCATCGCCGGGAGCAGCCTCGGGAGCGGTTTATTTCACGGCCGATGATGTCGTTAAACACGGCGCTAAGAAGCCGTCCGTACTGGTTCGCGAAGAGACCAATCCGGACGACATCGAGGGCATGAACGCTGCGGTCGGTATTCTTACGGCGCGTGGCGGCATGACTTCACACGCCGCGGTGGTCGCGCGTGGTATGGGCAAGTGCTGTGTCTCCGGCGCTGAGGCGATCCGGGTCAATGCCAAGAAAAAGCAATTCCAGATCGGTAAGCTGATTATCAAGGAAGGCGAGATTATCACGCTCAACGGCTCGACGGGTCAGGTGATTCTGGGTGAAGTACCAACGGTCGATCCGGAGCTTTCCGGTGAGTTTTCCGAGTTCATGAGTTGGGCGGATGAAATCCGTCATTTGCGGGTTCGGACTAACGCCGACACGCCGCGCGATGCCGAGCAGGCGATTAAATTCGGTGCTGAAGGTATCGGGCTTTGTCGCACCGAACACATGTTCTTCGCTGAAGATCGTATCCCGATCGTACAGCGTATGATTCTGGCCGATACTCCCGAGGAACGACAGGCAGCGCTGGACAAGTTACTCCCGTTCCAGAAGAAGGACTTCATCGGAATTTTCAACGCCATGAACGGATTGCCGGTAACGATTCGTACACTCGATCCGCCGCTTCATGAGTTCCTGCCCGATAAAGCCAGTGTCCAGGCTAAAATCGATGCCCTTGACAAGAAGGATGACGAATACGAAGAGAAATACGAGCGGTTGCGTAAGGTGCTCCGCCGTATTGATGAACTCAAAGAGGTCAATCCGATGCTCGGTCATCGTGGTTGCCGTCTGGGTATCGTATATCCCGAAATCACTGAAATGCAGGTTCGCGCTATCATTGAAGCCGCCTGTGCTTTACTGAAGGATAAGAAAAAGGTCCATCCTGAGATCATGATCCCGTTGGTCGGACATGTCAACGAGTTCAAAAATCAGAAAGAGGTGGTTCTGAGGGTGGCGGCTGAGGTGATGGCTCGCCGCAAGATCAAGAAGCTGGATTTCATGGTCGGAACGATGATTGAAATCCCACGAGCAGCTCTCACCGCCGATGAAATCGCGGCCGAGGCCGAATTCTTCAGCTTTGGCACCAACGATCTGACCCAGATGAGCATGGGCTTCTCACGTGACGATGCCGGTAAGTTCCTCAATTTCTATGTGGAAAACGGCATTTTACCCCGGGATCCATTTGTCTCACTCGATCAGGAAGGTGTCGGCCAACTGATCAAAATGGGACGGGACAAAGGTGTTTCTGTCAGAGAGGATCTCAAGGTCGGTATCTGCGGCGAACACGGCGGCGATCCGGACTCGATCGACTTCTGTCACCGGGTCGGGATGAACTATGTCTCCTGTTCACCGTTCAGAGTGCCGATTGCCCGTCTGGCGGCAGCTCAGGCGACGATTCGCAACGGCAGCAAGTCAAAGGCGAAATCGAAGTAAGTTTCACGCCGAATTAAGGTATTGAATAAAGCGCCGTCGGTTGCCTGGCCGATGGCGCTTTTCTTATTGCCCTGGACCGGGGGATACGGGCAACTTCCGGTCGTAGACTACGGTCGTCCGCAAGGGGGAACTTTCGCTTGACTTTTGAAACAGGATGGCTTGATTCAAATTTGATTTAGCCGGTCGTACCCGTGGTATTCGGGACGGTCTATTAAGTGGTTATTAGTTGTAATTGATGGACATAAAGAAGGATATATGAAACATCCATTAGATATGATTTTTCGCCCTCGCTCGGTGGCCGTGATCGGGGCAACCTCGCGCAAGGGTTCAATCGGACGGGAAACGTTGCATAACATTTTACAGGCAGAGTTCAACGGCAAGGTATTCCCGGTCAATCCCTCAGCCGAGGTTATTCAGTCCATAAAGGCTTATCCGAGTGTACTTGATATACCGGATATGGTCGATATGGCGATCATTATTGTTCGTAAAGAATTCGTGCGCGATGTCGCCATCCAGTGTGGGAAGAAAGGTGTTAAAGGTCTGGTAGTCATCACGGCCGGATTCTCCGAGGTGGGTAAAGAAGGAAAGAAGCGCGAGCAGGAAGTTTTAGCTGTTTGCAACGAATACGGCATGCGCATGATCGGCCCCAACTGCTTTGGCGTTGTCAACACCGATCCTGAGATCAATCTTAATGCCACTTTCGGCAAAACCTACCCGCGGCGCGGACGTATCGGTTTCGTGACCCAGTCCGGGGCGATGGGCGAGGCGATTATGAATATCGCTCGTGATCTCGGGATAGGATTCTCTTGTGTGGCTTCCATCGGCAATAAGGCGGATATTTCCTCCAACGACATGTTGGAGTATTTCAAACGTGATCCCAATACCGACATTATCCTGTTGTATCTTGAGAATTTCGGTAACCCGGTGAAATTTACCAAGATCGCACGCGAAGTCTGTCGGATTAAGCCGATTGTCGCAGTCAAATCAGGTCGCACCAGTCTTGGAGCCAAAGCCGCCTCGTCGCATACCGGGGCTTTGGCCGGTCTGGATGTGGGGGTGGATGCGTTGTTCGAGCAGACCGGTGTGATGAGAGTGGATACGGTCGAAGAGCTCTTCGATGTTGCCAATGCTTTGTCCAAACAACCGGTGCCCAAAGGCAACCGGGTGGTGGTGGTTACCAACGCCGGCGGTCCCGGTATTCTCGCCACGGATGCCCTGATCAATCACGGCATGGAAATGCCGGCTTTGTCGGAATCTACGGTCAAAAAGCTCAAGACCTTCATTCCGGCGGAAGCCTCATTCTCCAATCCGATGGATATGGTTGCGGGAGCGGGTCCGAAGGAGTTCAAGCAGACGCTGGACGCGGTCAAGAACGATGCCCGCTACGATTCGATTATTCCGATTTGCGTTCCTCCGGTTACCATTGACCAGATGAAGGTTGCCGAGACAATAGCCGAAGCGGTCAGCAAAAGTAAGAAGACAGTGTTGGCCTGCTTCATGGGGACCGGACTCAGTTCTCCGTCGATGAATTACCTGCGAGAGCATGGTGTCCCGGTTTATATTTTCCCCGAGGCGATTGCCAAAACCCTTTCGATAATTCACAAATATCGCCGTCGTATCAGTGAACCGTGCGGTAAATTCAAAACGTTCAAGGTCGACAAGGAGAAGGTTCAACAGATCATCGACAACGCCCGCTCCGAAGGTCGCGGTTCGATTGTCGGAGATGAAGCGATCAGTATTCTTTCCGCTTACGGTATTCAGGCCATGGCTTATCGTTATGCCTGGTCGGCGGAGGAAGCGGTCAAGGTCGCCGGCGAGATGGGTTATCCGGTGGTGATGAAGATCAATACGCCGCCGATTCTCCACAAGACCGAGGTCGGTGGTGTTATGGTCGATCTGCGCACCGACAAGGAAGTTTTCGATGGTTTCACGTCGCTGAAAAAACGCATTAGCGAGTTGGGCGAAAAGGGTAAGTTCTCAGTGGCGATGCAGGGTCTGATTACCGGCGGTGTCGAAACGGTTATGGGTATGACGATTGACCCCTCGTTCGGTCCATTGATTATGTTTGGACTCGGTGGTATCTATGTCGAAATTATGAAGGATGTCTCGTTCCGGATCAATCCGTTGACCGACGTCGGAGCTGATGCCATGATTCACTCGCTTAAATCGTTCCCGTTGTTGAACGGTTTCCGGGGAGCGCCGCCGGTAAACCAGAAGGTGCTCAAGGAGACGCTCCTGCGTTTATCGCAATTGGTCAAGGATATTACCTGTTTTGCCGAGATCGACATCAACCCGTTTATTGTGTCTCCGGATAAAAAACGGTGTGCCGCGGTTGATGCACGTTTCATCCTGACTAAGAAGTAAGCGGTTCGACGGGAGTTACATGGCCGGAGATGAAACCGCAAGGTCATCTCCGGCGGTAAGGGATTACACTATGAGAGAGGGGTATTATGAACTATGAGCTGAAGTCAATAAGAACATGGTCGGTCGTAAAGGCCGTCTTCTTCCTGAGCCTCATTACCGGTTTCGCTGTGGGAGTGCTTTATGCGCTCTTCATAGGTCCTATTATTTTGCTAGGAGAAAGCTTCGGAGCGAATCCTGCCGCAGAAAACATAGGTGTGGGTGTTATTCTGGTCATAATGCCTTTCTTCATGGCTTTTATCTCGGCTGTGATTAATACTATTTTAGTAGCGATAGGTGTACCGCTGTATAACCTGTTGGGTAGAACCATAGGTGGTATCGAGTTTAGCTTGGAGGCTAAGGATACTCCGATAACTCCGATACCGGCTCCACCACAAGAGTTATCGAAACCCCTGATTGTCTCCCCGCCACCACCGCCGCCGGTGTCAACTTCGGAAATCGAACCCGAAGAATCCACCGTATTACCTGACGAGTCACAACCTTCTCCCGGTGAATCGCCGGCGCCCAATTCCGAGACAACCCCGGAAAGCTCCGATAACGACAACGATGATGCCAGACAGGATGATAAACCGACGCAGTTATGAATACGGACGATAAAAAAAGAAAAGTCAGAGTAAGAATTGCCCCGTCACCGTCGGGGTATGTACACGTGGGAACGGCACGAACGGCTATATTCAATTACCTTTTTGCTCGTCACCATGGCGGTGATTTCCTGGTTCGGATCGAGAATACCGATGAGACTCGCAGCAGTCAGGAATTCGTTGACGGCATCCTCGAAGCCATGAAATGGCTCGGATTGACCTGGGACGAGGATATCATTTATCAATCGGATCGCGCTGATCTCTACGCCGAGCATGCGCAGAAGATTCTCGAATCAGGTTATGGTTATCGCTGTTTCTGTACCCCCGAGCAACTTCAAGCTGATCGTGATGAGGCTAAAGCCAACAAAAGCTCGATGTTGTATAACCGTCGTTGCCTGAAGCTCAGCCGGGAAGAGGTCGATCGGAAACTGGCCGATGGTGTCCCTCACACGATTCGTATCAGGATTCCCGACGGAGAGCTGGAGTTCGATGATCTGGTTTCCGGTCATCTCACTCGTTCCTCGAACGATGTGGAAGATTTTATCATAGCACGTTCCGACGGTTCCGCCACCTATAACCTGGCGGTTGTCGTGGATGATCATCTGATGGATATCAGCCACGTTATTCGCGGCAATGACCATGTTACGAATACGTTCAAACAGATCCAGATATATAAAGCGCTCGGTTGGGATGTCCCTCAGTTTGCGCATGTCCCGCTGATTCTTCGTCCGGATAAAAAGAAGGTTTCCAAGCGGCTTGGAGACAAAGACGTGGTCGCTTATCGCGAAGAAGGTGTTCTTCCCGAGGCGATGCTCAATTACCTTTGTTTATTAGGTTGGTCGCCCAAGACGGATCGTGAAATATACTCACGCGATGAACTCATCGAGCTGTTCAACGCCGAGAACTTCAACTCCTCGAATGCCATTTTCGATGAAGAAAAGCTGCTGGCGTTCAACCAGGAGTATATCGCCCATGCCGGTGAACATGAGTTGGCCGTGATAGCAGCTCCGATGCTGGTCGATGCGGGATTTACGACAAAATACTGGCTCGAAACCCGCTGGGAATACCTGCGTCAGGTGATTGGTTTGTTCAAGCCGCGTATGAAAAAAGTGTCCGATTTGATAGACCAGTGTGATTATTTCTTCAGCGGTGACTTTCAGTACGATCCCGAAACTGTCGCCAAACGGTTCACTCCGGAAGCCGCCGGCTGGTTGACTGAACTGGCGGATCGTTTCGAGAAATTGACTCGGTTTGTTCCTGAAGAATTGGAACGAGTGCTGGATGAACTGGCCGAAGAGTTGGGTCAGAAACGAGCGGCTTTAATTCATCCCACCCGCCTGGCGGTGTCGGGACGACCGCACGGACCGGGTCTTTTTGAGATGCTGACGGTACTTTCTCAATCGGTAGTTATTGACAGAATGCGAAAAGCAGCCGATTATATCAGACATAATAACAAGTAACGTCCTGCAATGGAGTGATTGTTTTGGATAGTAAGACCGAGCTGGCCAATTTGCTAAAGACCGCGATCAAGGGGGAAGAGGACGGTTACATGTTCTATGACCTGCTCTCCAGGAAGAGCGATAACGCGGACGCCAGGCGTAAACTGGAGAACCTTCGCGACGACGAACTGGGACATAAGGAAACTCTGATAGAGATATACAAAAACAAAATCGGTGGTGAGATTGGTGAGCTGCCGGAGAAGGGGCTTACGGCTCTGGCGGAAGTGTTCAGGAAGGGACACCTTGAGGATCTCAAGAATGAACGCGAATTTATCAATCTGGCCATCGAGGCTGAACTGGCTGCTACTAAATTTTATGAGGAGCAGGCAAAGTCTGCCGTATTCGACGAGCACAAAGATGTCCTGCTGCGCATGGCCAATGAAGAGCATCGTCATTACGAGTTGCTCATGGCCGAACGTGAGGCCATAAGCGGCAATTACTACTGGTTTGGTTTCGACAACAGCGCTCCGCTCGAAGATTGAGCGGCAACGCCGGAAAACCGACTACGGACAAACTGATCAGGAAAGGGTTCCTTCGTGGAATGGGTCTGTAGTGTCTGTGGATATGTGCACACAGATGTAGAACCGCCGGGACAATGTCCGGTGTGCGCCGCTCCAAGCGGCAAATTCTCAGAGTATTTCGGTGATCTCGATGCCGACGACACCGACATGGATGATGGTCTGGATGATTTTGACCGCGACTTGTTTGCGGATTTCGATGACGAATAAGCACATGGAGGTTGCCTACGCATCCCGACGATAGACATAAGCTGAAGGTAGGAGACGAAGCGCCGGATTTCACCTTACCTACGCACAATGAGGGGGAGTTGAATCTCAACTGGTATCGCGATCGGAAGAACGTCGTGCTGGCGTTCTATCCGGCTGACTGGACGCCGGTCTGCGCCACTCAGGTGCCCGGTTATCAGGAAGTCTACGAACGGTTTGAAGATTATGATTGCCAATTGCTGTGTGTCTCGTGCGATTCGATTCCATGCCATATCGCCTGGGCGCGTTCCATGGGTGGTCTGTCATTTCCATTGATGTCGGATTTCTGGCCACACGGTGAGGTTGCCAAGCTCTATGGAGAATTTAACACACGGGGATTCTCGAATCGTTCCGTGTATTTAATTGACAAGAAAGGCATTATCCGATTCATCGAACGAGTCGATCCCGCCGAAATGCCCGATAACGATAAGCTGTTCAATCAACTGGCAGCCTTACAGGAAAAATAGGGGAACAAGAGCATCTTTGCTTCGGTTGTGTTAACACAACTTATGGAGGAATGAAGTATGCTTACAATCGGTTCCAAAGCACCGACCTTCAACCTGGACGGCTCCGGTGGCGGTAAGGTCTCGCTCGCATCTCTTAAGGGGCATTTCGCCGTTATAGTTTTTTATCCTCGGAACAATACCCCCGGCTGTAACCGGCAGTTAACCGGTCTGGAACAAGCCCGCCCGGAATTCGAGAAACTCAATACTTTGGTGCTGGCTATTAATCCAGCCGATATAAAATCTCACCAAAACTACTGCGAGAAGAAGGGCTTCAAGTTCCCGATTTTATCCGATCCCGAGCGTCTGACGCTGACCAGGTACAAAGCTCTCAAGGATGACGGTCAGAAAGTGCAACGGTCGGTGTATGCGGTCGATCCCGACGGAAAAATCATTTTTGCCCAACAAGGACAAGCCGACTATAAAGAGATCATGGAGTTGATCAAGAGCCGAATGTAACCATGAGTGCTCAATTTTCAGGCGACAGGCAATCTGAAATTTACGACATCACTATCATTGGGGCCGGACCGGTCGGTCTCTATGGTCTCTATTATGCCGGTTTGCGTTTGATGAAAGCCAAGGCTGTCGATATGCTGGAGGAAGTAGGCGGTGGCCTGACGGCGCTCTATCCCGAGAAATATATTTACGATGTGGCCGGTTTCCCCGAGGTATTGGCCAAGGATCTCGTTAAGCAGCTCAAAGATCAGGCCGGACAATACCCACAGACGCTTTGTCTGGGCGAGAAAGTGCTCGGAATAGAAGATGTGGATGATGACTTGTTCAAGATTGTCACCGATAAAGGCGAGCATTTCTCCCGTACGGTCGTTATATGCACCGGCTTGGGAGCGTATATCCCGCGGAGTCTGGATATCCCGAATATCAGGGAGCTTGAGGGCCGAGGAGTGTTTTATTTCGTGCGAGAGCCGGAGCGATTCAGGGATAAACGGATTCTGGTCGTGGGGGGCGGTGATGCCGCTTTCGATGCCTCATTGATGCTGGAGCCAATTGCTCGCTCGGTGGTGCATATCCACCGCAACGACTTCTTCAACGCTTATGAGGATTCGATAGTCAAAGTCCGTCGCTCTCGGGTAGATTTGAAAGCGCCTTTCTGGGAGTTGCAGCGGATCGAGGGAGAAGATTGGGTTGAGCGAGCCACGATTGTCAACTCCCGAACCGATGAAGCGATTGATCTCGAAGTTGACGCGATTTTCTTGAATCTCGGTTTTCTTACCAATCTTGGTCCGATTGAAGCCTGGGGGCTGGCAATCGATAAAAACGCGATTATCGTAGATAGTCGTATGAGAACCAATCGTCCCGGTATTTTTGCCGCCGGTGATATTGTTACTTATGATGGAAAACTTAAGCTGATCTCGACCGGCTGCGGAGAAGTGGCGGTTGCGGTCAACAACGCCAAGAACTATATTGATCCGAAAGCCAAGGTTAGTCCGGGGCATTCGACCGAAAAGCATGTTCCGGCCCAACGCAAAATGACAAGAATGATATCTCAGAACGAAATTGAAAAGTGATAAAATAGATGTATTTCACTCTGCCACAGGAATACAGACAAGCCGACAAGAATGAGTTGATCGAGCGTATCCAGGCCGCTCGCAAGGAATTGGGCGACCGTCTTTGTATCCTTGCGCATCATTACCAGAGGATGGAAGTCGTAGAGATGGGGGACTACCGGGGCGACAGCTACGACTTGTCCAAAACGGCAGCTTCCAGGAAGGATGTCGAACTCATCGTTTTCTGCGGAGTACATTTTATGGCCGAATCGGCCGACATCCTCTCGGGCGATCATCAGAAGGTCTTTTTGCCCAATCCGCTGGCCGGTTGTCCGATGGCCGACATGGCTGAAATGGCCGATGTACTCGAAGCCTGGGAATACCTCAAGCCGTTCGGTGCTGAAGAACGATTCATGCCGATTTCCTATATGAACACTACCGCCGGACTCAAAGCTTTCACGGGCAAGTATGGGGGGGTGATCTGTACATCCTCGAATGCCCCCAAGGCTTTCAACTATGGTTTCAGTCACCGCGAGAAGGTTTTTTTCTTCCCGGATGAAAACCTCGGATACAACACCGGTCTGAAATACGGTCTCAAGCCGGAAGAAATGGTCCTTTGGGATTTCTCCCGAAAAGAAGGCGGTCTCACCCGGGAACAAGTCGATAAAGCTCGGTTGATTCTCTGGAAGGGACACTGTCATGTGCATACGACCTTCAAAGCCGAACATGTGAGGAAGGTCAAAGAAGACGACCCGGAAGCGCTGGTGGTGGTGCATCCGGAATGCCCGCCCGACGTAGTAGCGGCCGCCGATGCCAACGGCTCGACCAAGTTCATTGTCGATTATTGTGAAAAAGCCCCGGCCGGGGCGACGATTGCGATCGGCACCGAAATCAATCTGGTGGCGCGCATGGCCGCCACCTATCCCGACAAGAAAATTATCGAGTTGTCCGGTCAAACCTGCCCGGTTTGCGCCAATATGTACCGGACGACTCTGGGCGACCTGGCCTATACCTTGGAAAACTACGCTGATCTTAAACCGATTAAGGTCCCGGAACCAACCCGTAGCGATGCCCTCATTGCTTTAGAAAAAATGCTTGAGATCGCCTGAATTCGAGAACATCTGAGGGGTTGGGGTGTTTCTATATCTTAGAATTCGAATTGAAGGGATAAGGATATAGATTTATGGCGATGGATGTATTAGTCCCCCAGATGGGGGAGTCGGTGCTGGAAGGTACTATTCTGGAGTGGAAAGTCAAAGTAGGCGACAAAGTTAAGTTGAATCAACCATTGGTCGAGTTGATGACCGACAAAGTCAATGTCGAGATTCCGGCCGAGGCTGAGGGAGTAATAGTCGAAATTCTGGCCAGGGAAGGTGAAGTAGTTCCGGTCGGTAAAAAGGTGGCGGTAATTGACGACGGCAAAGGTGAGGTCAAACCTTCGACTCCCAAGTCCGAAGAGCCAAAGGACGAGGTCAAGCCACCCGAACCAACAGCCGCCAAGTCTGTTCCGGTTGCTCCTGTACCTGCGACCAAACCTGCTCCCAGAGCGACTGGGCCGATCGAACGGGCTAAGATGTCTCCCAAGGTCAAGATGATGATCCGCGAGTACAATCTCGATCTATCTAGGATTATTCCGACCGGTCTCGAAGGACGCGTAACAGTAGAGGATATCGAGCGTGCCGTTGCCGACCGCTCCAGTTCTGCCGGATTCACGCCCGGCCCGATTCCGGCGCCACCGGTAATGCCGTCAACTTTGTCAGTTGCGGCAAAGGATGCTCCGACCGAGGCCAAACCGGCCGTGCCGCTGGTCAAGGTTGATATCCCCAGGTTTGAACCGCTTCCGGAAGTGCAGCGTGTTACCCGTGAACCGCTGGTGGGGGTGCGCAAGATGATCTCCGACCACATGGTCAAGTCAGTGCAGACATCGCCGCATGTCACCACGTTTGAAGACCTCGATTTGACCGAATTGGTCAACTATCGCGATGAGATCAAGGGTAACTTCAAGCGTACTTACGGTGCGAATATCACGTTCATGCCGTTCATCATCAAGGCGGTATGTCTTGGCCTTCATGAGTTCCCGAAGATCAACGCTTCGATGACCGACTCCGAGATTATCTTCAAACATTTCTACAACATCGGGATTGCCGTAGCTCGTGATGAAGGCCTTATCGTGCCGGTGATCAAGGATGCCGATAAGAAAACACTGGTCGAGCTGGCTGTCGAGTTGGCTGAACTGGGTGACAAAGCTCGCACTAACCGGTTGACGCCTGATGATGTCTCGGACGGGACCTTTACCTTGACCAATGCCGGAATGTTCGGAGCAACTGCTTCGACACCGATCATCAATCAGCCGCAGGTGGCGATTCTAGGAATTCACGCTATTGTTAAAAAGCCCTGGGTGGTCGACGGTGAAATCAAAGTGCGCGACATTTCGACTTTCGGTTTGTCGTTCGATCATCGTCTGATCGACGGGCACGAGGCGGTACAGTTCCTGCATCGGGTCCACGAGTATTTATCCGATCCGCGCAAGATGCTTCTCTCTCTGCGCTAGAGGTCCGATGACCGATCTATTTAACACCCGCTATGGCTGGATTCTCCGGGCCGGTTTGGTTGATTACAAACTGGCCTGGAAATGGCAGAAAAGCCTGGTGAATATGAGGCGGGAAGGGTTGGCGCGAGACACGATCCTCATGCTGGAACACCCGCCGGTGGTGACGGTCGGCAAGGACGGGCATAAGGAGAATTTCGCGAAGTGTGACCTTGAACCGATTCATATTGAACGCGGGGGAGATGTCACTTACCACGGTCCCGGGCAGTTGGTCGTTTACTTTATTTTCAATCTCACCCGTCGCGGCCGCGACGTGCGCAAATTCATCACCAATCTTCAGCAGGGAATCGTCGATGCCTTCGCGGATCTCGGGATCGAATGCACGATTCGCAAAGGCGAACATACCGGGGTATGGGTTGGGGATAGGAAAATCGCCTCACTGGGGGTGGCGGTCAAACGCTGGATAACTTACCACGGGGTGGCGATCAATCTGAACACCGACCTGAGCGAGTTTAACCGGATAAATCCCTGCGGCTTCAAGGCCGAGACCATGATCTCAGCCAGGGAGCTAATCGGTAAAGATCTAGATATCGAGAACTTCGCGGATATTCTTTTAGAACATTACGCCAACCTTTTTGTTACTAAATTCGAGCCGGTCGATTTGGCAAGCCTGGCGGAAGAGCTGGAGTCTCAGGCCGGCGGATATACGATTTAGTAAATCAGCAGGATCAATTATACCAGCGAGGAGCAAGATGGAACTTGCAGGTAAAGTAGCCTTTGTGTCCGGTGGGACAAAAGGTATCGGCTTCAGCGTCGCTCAAAAACTGGCCGAAAAGGGCGCTCATGTGGTGCTCAACTATTTCCGCAGTCGCAGTGCGGCCGATGAGGCGGTCAAGGTAATCAAGGGATACGGTGTCGACTGTTACGCCCATCGCGCCAACATCGGCAATCACGAGCAATTGCCGGGGATTTTTGAGAAAATCAAGGAGCGTTTCGGACAGCTCGATATCATGATATCCAACGCCGCGCTCGGTTTGTTTACCAGGATGATGGATATCGACGACAAAGCCTGGGACCTTTCCATGCATACCAACGCCCGGGCGTTTCTCAATTGTGTTCAACTGGCTTCGCCCATGATGCCGGACCACAGTCGGATCGTGGCGCTGTCATCGTTAGGTTCTATTCGATACATTCCGGGATATGCCGCAATCGGCGTCTCCAAAGCTGCGATCGAGAACATCGTCAAATACACGGCGATCGAGTTCGCCCCACGAAAAATTAGCGTCAACTGTGTCTCCGGCGGATTTATCGATACCGACGCCCTCAAATCGTTCCCGACTTATGAGTCGATGCTCAAAGAAGTCTCCGAACGAACTCCTTTCGGGCGAGTCGGTAAACCGGAAGAGATAGCCGATGTCGTGGCTTTTCTGGCCTCTCCCAAGGCTTCGTGGATTACCGGCCAGACAGTGATTGTAGACGGCGGCTATTCGTTGATGTAAAATAGGGATTAACCGTTTGGGATTATGCCGATATCTCCTGGCCGAGATATCGGCGTTTTTCGTGATTCAGAATTATGATTGACGGAAAGGGCTATTGGGTTATATTAAACCAGAACAACATAGTCCATGTCTCCGAACGATGGGAGGTCAATTTGTTCAAGCCATTGGGAATTTGTCTATTACTGCTGACTTTGGGGATGGTGTCTTATGCCGCCGATAATCCTCCAGGCGATTTCAGGTTGTTGCTCGGGATGTCAAATCCCAGCCTCAGCAATCTCAACGATTATTACATAGACCAGTTCGCCGCTCCGATCGGTCTGACCGATGAAAATTTCGGATCTGGTTTGAGATGGGGATTAGATTTTTCTTATCCCATGTTCGGCGGCAGGCTGAGGGTGGGCTTTGTGGGGATCGAGACCGGTATTGACGACAGTGAACCGATAGATATGGATTTGGTGGACAAGTCGACCGCGACTTACATCGCCGACAGCGATTTCGATGTCTCCTGTGCGGTTATAATGCTGAGATTCGAGAAATGTTTCGGGGTATTGTCCCGAACGCTCTGGATTGGCGCCGGTCCGCAGTATGGATTCGGTAAAGTTGATCTGAGCACGAACTGGCTTGACGATGCCGGATATGCCGAACCGATTGATGAGAAAGTCAAATACGACGCCGATGGATTAGGGTTAAACATCGCCGCCGGCTCCGAATTGATCTCACTCGGGCCGGTGTTCTCAGCGATTGAGGTCGGCTATGACTGGCTGGATTTAGGGCACCTGCGAGACGAAGACGGCGCCTATTGGCGGCTGGATGTAATTTCTCCGGGGCGTGCTCTGGATCTTGATCTAAGTGGGCCGTACTTTCTGGTAGCAGCAGGATTTAAGTTATGAAGCGGGCTTTTCTTCTATCGGGTGGATTGTTGGCGACCTTACCGCTGTTGCTGTTGCTTGCCTTTGGATGCAGCGACCGGGACGAGATCCTTTATGATATCCCCGCCGATGTTTTCATCAATCCTGAGGATACGGTACCTATCGAAACGGAATGGATCGATTCCGCTTTCATGGTACGTATCGAGACGGTGGAAGACGCCTATCAGGGGATGGTGTGTTCCCTGGCTGTTAAGATCAGTCCGACACTGATCGACGATGGGGCCCTTGGCGGCTTCGATTTGTTGATCCAATATGATGTCACGGGACTCTCGTTGAATTCGGTTCAACCGGGTAGTTTTCTGACCGATTGTGACTGGGAGTATTTCACCTACCGCCAGGGCGCAAGCGGCAATTGCGGTAGTGCGGCCTGTCCGAGCGGAATCGTGAGAGTTGTTGCTATCGCTGATATAAACGACGGTGAGAACCATCCGACTTGCAGCGTCGATGATTTCGACGAAGAGGTCGAAATGGCCAGACTCTATTTCTATGTCTCGAATAACCGCGTGTTGGAATGTGTTTTCCTGCCGATCCGGTTCATCTGGTATGACTGCGGTGACAACGGCTTATCCAACACGTCCGGTTCAGAGTTATACCTCTCCCGGTATCTTTGGGACTCCGACTCGACGGTCGGTGATTTTGATGTTTCCATTCTCGATTCCATACAGGAATTCCCGACTTTGTACGGCGCGAACTATGTTTGTGACACGCTCTACCAGGACAATCCTAACAAGCCTGAGTTGATTCGATGGGTGGACTTTGTCAACGGGGGCGTCGATGTGATTTGTGCCGATTCGATCATTGATCGCGCTGATCTCAACCAGGACGGTGTTGCCTGGGAGTTGGCTGATGCGGTCAAGTATCAGGACTATTTTATGCAGGGGCTGAGCGTCTTCGGCGGTTATCAATCGGCGGCAACCGCAGCGTCGGATGCCAACCTCGACGGCGAAACTCTTACTGTGGCCGATCTAGTGTTTCTGATCAGGGTCATGAACCTGTCTCAGATAGATACTACCTGGGCCGACCCGGAAACCAGCACGCACTCCTTCGTCGGCGATATCCTGACGATTGATCGACCGGTGGGAGCGGTGTTCATGACAGCCGCCGGGGAAGTGGTACCGGAGAACCTTAGCGATGTGTTCGATCTTCAATACTACTACAACGGTGAAGACACCCACATTCTTCTCAGCAATCTTGATGCGAAAACCGACAGCGGGCCGCTGATTCGTGTTCCGGGCGGATATGATTCTATAGAAGTTGCGACTCAGTTCGGCGGTGAAATGGTGCTTCTCGAACAAAGCTATCTGCCCGACATCACCGTTTCATCCAACCCCTCTGGCGGACTTACGCACTTCGCCTTTGACTGGCCATACGGAGGTGGCTGGATTTTGCGCATATTCGACTACAAGGGAGCGCAGGTTGCGGGATTCTACGGTACTCCGGAACGCGATGTCGATTCACTCGACTGGTATTTCTCAGGTCTGGCTCCACAGACTTACTTCGCGAATCTCTATCGCGGAGACCGGATTATCAGAACCGTTACATTGTTCAAGACAAGGTAGGTATGGTTATGAAAGACAAGAGGGGAAGGGCAGTACTGATCTCGCTATCTCAGCTATTACTCGCCTTTGGGTGCAGCGATTCAGAAAAGGGGCTGTTCGATATGATTACCGACGCGGGGGACGGCATAGGCTCGAGTTGGGCCGACTCCGCCTACATTGTGAGCATCGAGTCCGTTGAAGAGGCTACTCAGGGAGCGGTGTGCTCGGTGTCGGTGACGATCACGCCGGCTCAAGTGAGTCCTTCTTTTGTGACCGGTTTCCGGCTTTTGGTTGGATTCGATCCGGCGTGCTTGTGTCTTATGACTGTTCAGCCCGGTGAGTTTCTGGTTGACTGCGACTGGGAGCAGTTCTCCTACGCTCAGGGGGTGAGCACGGACTGTGGTCCGGAGCCATGTCCCTCGGGGGTGGTCCATATGACGGGTTACGTGGGAGTGAACGACGGCGACGGTGATCCGTTATGTTTGATCGAAGATTGGGAAAACGAAGTTGAGTTGGCTCGTTTGTACTTCCTGGTCTCCGATGATCGTACTCTCGAATGCACATTTGTACCGATTCGATTCATTTGGTACGACTGCAACGACAACTTGCTGTCTACCGCCTCCGACACTGTTATGTTCTCTCGTTATTTGTGGGACTATCAGGACTCGATAAGGGAGCCTTCGACTTCGCTGCATGAATATGACGGTATTTTCCCGAGTTATCTGGGGGCGCTTGAGGATTGCATCAACGCCGCGGAGAATCCCCGCGTTACTATTGAGCCGATACGCTGGATCGATTTTGTCAACGGCGGTGTGGATATTAACTGTGCCGACTCTGTCGATATTCGTGAGTGATACTGCTTAACCGAGGTGACTATGTTACGAGCACGATGCCGGCATTTCAACAAGTCGGTGCCGGCGCGACTGATCGTTCTTAGTGTTCTTCTTATGGTTTGTGGGGCGGTGGGCAACGCAGACGACAAAGCGGCACAGGCTTTCTCCGACGGGGGATCGATCTGGTCGCATCCGCGTCTTGAGAGTCCGACCGACAGCGGCGTCCGGCCGATTCCGAGACACAGATATCAACCCGCAGGTGACATGGATCTCGATGGGAAACAGTGGCAGGCGTCGGACGAGACGCTGCTTCACGACTATTTCCTGCACGGTTTGAAAGTGTTCAAAATCAATGTCGATGGCCAGGTAGCAGCTTCCGATGTCAATGGCGACGGCAACTGCCTGGCGGTGGAAGACCTGGTCTTCCTTCAGAATATACTACGCGGAACAGCCGGTGAATATCTAGATCTTACCCCGGTGCGTCTGGCCTATGTAAATAATCACGATACCCTGATGATTGAACGTGCCGTTGGCGGGCTTTATATGGAAGTGCAGGGAGAGGCTGCGCCGGTGCTGTTGTCGCCGGTTATGTCTTTGGAATATGCCGTGGACAGTGGCATTACACATATCCTGGTAATGAGTGAGTCGGGGGAAAGCGCTTTCGGTAACATTCTGTATGTCCCCGGAGACTGGATTAGTTTGACCGCCTCCACGCCGGAGGGTACTCGCGTGGTATTGTACGATGAAGAACAAGGCAACCATGACAGTATCCAATAGAATCAACCTGCTGATTATTATATTGGTCTTCATTGGAATGATCGCTTTAATCGTTTCCTGCGATCAAGCTGACGAGGTGTATTTCTCCAGCCCGAGTTATCTTGACCAGCGCCCGGACACGACTCTCTGGGACAGCGTCAACCACATGACCGATTCCGGGATAAATGTTGTGATCGAATGCGAGCGCGGCGACGAACTGCGACCGCAGGGAGTGATACAGGGGCAGCACTGTTACGTTGACGTGTTAATCGATGTAAAAGGAACATTAATTGCCGGAATTGATCTTCTCCTCTGCTACAACGCCGGGGCATTATCTTTCCAGACCGCTGTGGCCGGTGAATTGATAGAGGGATGCGGTTGGGAGTATTTCAGTTACCGTTACGGTTCCGATCCCGAATCGGGTCTCCCCAGTGGTGTTGTTCACTTGGTGGCTATCGCTGAAATCAATAATGGCGCCAATCACCCGGATTGTTACGGTGTCGGTTACCCAGCGACAATCGGTGAATTGGATTTCTTGATTTCAAATGACCGTATTTATGAGGGCGCTTTTATTCCTATAACATTTTGCTGGCGAGACTGCGGCGATAATACTCTCGCCTTATACGAGGACAGCTCGAAGAATGAAATATATCAAGGCATAAGCCGACAGGTATGGGAGAGTGATGGAAAGGTATACACTCGAGCACTGTTGGAACCGGTTGGTTTCCCCAGCTATGAAGGCGCCCCGGACTCCTGTCTGGAACTGGTTTCTGATCATCCCGGACGAAGGGTGATTAATCTATTCAACGGCGGGGTGCAGATCGTTTGTGCCGACTCCGTTGAAACCGTAGGGGATGTTAACCTGAATGGCGAAACGTATGAAATTGCCGATGCGGTGCTATACGCCAATTATTTTATCCATGGGGAGAGTGTCTTTAAGGTCAATGTCGATGCCCAGATTGAGGCTTCGGATGTGAACCGTGACGGTGTTCCCCTGACCGTTCAGGATCTGGTATATCTCATTAATTACATCTGTGGGACTGCTCTGCCGATCGAGAAAATCAATCGGAGAGAAAGCCGGTATACCTGCGAAGGAGACACTCTTTGGATCGAAGATATGGTTGGAGGGCTTTATCTGAAAGCTCCGGGTGAGGTAATCCCGACGCTGTTGGCTGAGAACATGGAGATAAGATATGTAACCCGGGACGATACCACCTTCATACTCGTGAACAGTTTCCGATGCAATTCCGCCTCCGGTGACCTGCTCTATGTGCCGGGAGGCTGGTCTTATATTGAAGCCGTAGCTTCTGATGGTGGTGAGATATACTTCGACACAGGCACCGAGATGACAACCCTGTCCGCGACACCGAATCCGTTTGCTGATTCGGTGGTGTTTTCGTTCCGGTGGCCGTTTATCGATGATTACCTTATCCGTATTTATGACGTTGCCGGCGGAAGTGTGGGAGGAATCAAGGGAAAAGCATGCGGTATAGATCAAACCGTAGTGTGGCAAACTGAGAATATCAATACGGGAGTATTCTACGCCCGCTTGTATAATAATGATCGAGTGGTTGGATCGGTAACGCTGTTGAAGGGAGAATGATGATGGGAGGTCTCAGACAAATCGGACTGTGTGCGATACTTGTCGCGGGCTATGCAATAATCGGTTTAATTGTCTCCTGTGATCAGTCGGATGAGGTGTTCGTAACCGCTCCGAGTTATCAGGATCAAATCGATACTTCGTACTGGTCGCTATATGAAGGTGCTCTGGATACCGGATTGAGTGTCATTATTGAACTGGAAGATATAGATTATCCGAAGAATCCGGGAGTATTGGGCGGTCAACATTGCTTCGTTGATGTTATAGTAAAAGGCAACCAAGAGGTAATCACGGGATTTTCACTGTGTTTTACATATGATGCTCGTATAATTTCATTCCAGGAGGCGAGACCGGGCGAATTGGTTGAAAACTGTGATTGGGACCATTTCGATGATTACTATTTTGTAGAAACTGATGGAACGAATATTATCATGCTGGAAGCTCGCACCCAGACTGTGCTTGGCTTTCCACCAATGAAGGATGGCCATAGTAATCTCCCCATAAGAATCGCAACGCTTGATTTCCTGGTCAACGATGATCCGTATTGGGAGGGTTCCTATGCACCAATTCGTTTCTATTGGGTAAGCTGCAGTATAAATAGCCTGATAGTGTATGCCAATTCGGAGGCCGCAGAAGCCGTCATTGCTCGCGAGGGAACAGTGTGGGATTATAATGGTCTCAAGTATCTTCCTCTTTCAGTTGAGACGTTAGACCTCCCGTCACAATATGGGCTGCCGAACTCATGTTATCCTATCGACAGCAACTGTTTTGTCAACTTCGTCAACGGTGGTGTCATGACAGCGTTAGACTATCCTCAGCTCGATTATGGCGATATCGACGCCAATGGTCAGCCCAATGAGTTATCCGACGCAGACCTGTACCGGGATTATTTTCTTACGGGAACATCAGTGTTCACAGTGGATCCTGTGTCGCAGGAGCGCGCGACCGATGTCAATCGTGATGGGATTACGCTATCCATTGAGGACTTCATTTATTTGTACCGGTTAATCAACGGCACGGTTAAGGACTCTTCTTACTTATTCAACGACCACAGCTCCTTTTCGACGTTCGGAGATACTCTCCGGATCGAGAAGCCGGTGAGCGGGCTTTATTTAAAAGCGCCTGGCGATGTGACTCCGACTCTGCTGGCGCCGCAAATGGAGTTGCGGTACGCTGTCATTAACGATACCACAAACATCATAGTCTACTGTCCCTCCAGTGATTCAGCCTCGGGCGATCTGCTCTATGTGCCCGGGGGATGGTCGTATTTGAGGGCGGCTACACCCGACGGCGCCCAGATACTTCTGTACAACCCCGCGACAACGGTCAATCTGTCCGCGACACCGAATCCATTTGCTGATTCGGTGGTGTTTTCGTTCCGGTGGCCGTTTATCGAAGATTGCTTCATTTACGTATACAGCATAACCGGCAAGTGTGTGGAAGGGATGAGGGGTGAATCAGCTGTGGCAGATCAGAGTCTGGTATGGCACACCAAGAACATTGAGTCGGGAATCTACTACGCGCGTCTGTATAGAGACGACCGCCAGATCGACTCGATAACCTTACTGAAGGGAGAATGAAAATGGGGAGGCTTAAAACACCCGGATTTGTAGTCCTGATAGTATTGACCGGTGCAATAATCGGTTTAATTGTCTCGTGCGATCAGTCGGACAATATCTACTACCCAAGTTCCAGTTATTCCTCCGAACCTTCGGATGACGGGATCTGGAATACTATTAGCCAATTGAGTGAATCAGGTTTGGCTGTTGTTGTTGAGGTCGAACGAGGTGAGGATCCCAGTCAGCTTGGCGTAGAACCGGGTCAGCATTGTCAGGTTGATATCACGGTGGACACCCGGGGAGAACCGATGGATGCATTTGAAGTGATCGTTGTCTATGACTCTGCGGCCTTGACTCTGGAAGAAGCCTATCCCGGCGAACTGTACGACCTGTGCGACTGGGAGTTCTTCACGTCCCATGCTGTTGTAGGAGAAAGCTCGGGAGCCGGGTATCGAATAAGGGGCATTGCTAATCTGGTCGGTGATGATAATTCGGGAAATCCGACTTGTTATGGATCAGATGAACCCATTACAGTAGCCACGCTTAATTTTTTGGTGACGACCGAAGCACATTACGAGGGTAAGTTTAGTCCAATCATATTCACATGGGGATCGTGTGCGAGCAACTGTCTGTCCTTGCATACCAATGGATCATACCATAGAGCCTGTGAGAAACGTCTATGGGTGAGTGATGGTCACCGCTACAGCCTATGCTCTACGGAAGCGAATGGTTTCCCAACCGTCTACGGAATCACCGACGATTGCATCAGCTATGAGGGCATTGTACCGAGCAAGAGGCGGGTGGACTTCTTCACCGGCGGGGTGCTTATCAAAGGAGCAAATTCGCCCGTCGCCGTGGGGGATGTCAACCTCAACGGGACTCCTTGTGAGGATGAGGATATCGCTCTGTTCGCTAATTGTATCCTGCATGGAACCAGTGTGCTGGACATAGATTCTGTAGCTCAGACCGATGCTTCCGATGTAAACGTCGATGGCATTCCCCTAACCCTGCAGGATTTGGTCTACATGGTGAACATCAATCAGGAAAGAGCAAGACCTACACCACTTATTTCTCCTAAGCAGTGTGTGTATGGGTTCAGGGGTGACACGCTCTGGCTTTCGAGAGAAGTCTCCGGCCTCTACCTGGAAACGGAGACGGCGAGTATACCTGCTCTTCTCGCCCAAGGAATGCAGTTGGAGTATGCGTTCGACGGCGACATCGCACAGGTGTTATTGTTCAGTGCGTCGGGTGACTCGGCCTCCGGCGACCTTCTTGTGGTGTCGGGTGGCCTCTCATACATTGAAGCGGCCACGCCCGAAGGCGGGGAGATGCGGCTCTACACGGATACATATAGTGTTGAACTCTCAACTTCTCCCTGTCCTTTTACCGACTCGGTGTTGTTTTCGTTTGACTGGCCTTTTAACGAGGATTACCACTTGCAGATTTTCGATTCTTTCGGACATCAGGTAGGTGCTTATAAGGGTGCGTCAGTAGGGGAAATCCGCGAAGTGATATGGCAACCGAAGAATCTTTCAGGCGGACTCTATTATGCCTGGCTTTACCAAGGTGAACGCAAGGTTGGCTCAGTAACATTGATACGGGGAGAATGACAATGGGGGGGCTTAAAGCACCCGGATTTGTAGTCCTGATAGTATTGGCCGGTGCAATAATCGGTTTAGTTGTCTCATGCGATCAAGCGGACGAGGTGTTCATCACCGCTCCGAGTTATCAGGATCAAATCGATACCTCGTACTGGCGCTGGTTCGACGATGAGTTAAACTCCGGCCCGAGTGTGGTTATTGGGGCGGTACTCGGAATCGATGGCAGTCACTACGGAGTTCCGCCCGGCGCCGGCGTTGAGTCTTACGTAGCGTTGCGGGGTATTGACCGGTTGATCACCGCCTTTGACCTGCGCATTGCCTTCAACTCCGATGCTCTTGAGGTTACCCATACTGCCCCCGGTAATCTTATCACTAACGGCGAGTGGGAATACTTCAACATAGAGCGGAGCCAATGTCTCGAAAAAACCTGTTTCCATCTTACCGGAGTGACCTCAATCGATGGTGCTATGAGGAACGATGTAATAATTCGTTCGGCGAATCCCGTTGCGATAATCACCATGTCTTTCGATGTCTCGACTGATCGCGGCTATGACAACCAGGAAGTGCCTATTCGTTTTTATTGGGAAGACTGTTCCGATAACTGGATAAGGACCCTGACCGAAGAAGGGCTGGAGGAGACGGCCATCGGAGTCAAGTGGCGTGTGTTCGATGCGAGCGGCTGGTACTGGCTCAGCGACTTAATCGAGTTTGCCGGGTTCCCCTCGATTATCGGAGTCCCTAATTACTGCTGTGATTTAATTGACCACGATCGGCCGGTGAACCGAGTTCTTTGGTTCATCGACGGCGGAGTATCGATTGGGGAGAGCGAGCCGGACCCGATCCATGGTGATCTGAATCTGGATGGGTACCCCTACAGATCTGACGATGCGGCCCTCTTTGCCGACTATTTCGTTCAAGGCATGGAAGCATTCACCATCTGGCTGGAATACCAGGTTCAACAAAGCGATGTTAACTATGACGGGTGTTTCCTGACGATTGAAGACCTGGTTTATCTGTGGCGCCGCGTCAATCGCACTGAAAAGCACTTTGAACTGCTTGAGAAAGGCCATAGCGCCTTCACAACTATCGGCGATACGCTTCGGATCAAAAATCCAATCGGCGGATTGTACTTGGAAGCGCCGGGTGATGTGACTCCGACTCTGCTGGCGTCTCAAATGGAGATGCGGTTCACCGTCCGCGACGATACGACTCGTATCCTGCTGTACAGTCCTTCCAGCGACTCCGCCTCGGGCAACCTGCTCTATATGCCTGGGGGATGGTCGTCTATGAGGGCGGCGACGCCTGACGGCGCCGAGATGCTCCTGTACGATCCGGCGGCGACGATCACGCTGTCCGCGACACCGAATCCGTTCACCGACTCGACAGTCTTCAGTTTCGATTGGCCCTTCGCGCGAGATTATTGCATCCACCTTTACGATTTCACCGGCAGGGAGATTGATGGGGTAACCGGAGAAGGCGACAGCGTAGCGCGTACGGCCGTGTGGCGACCCGGTGCGCTGCCGGCAGGTGTGTACGAGGCGCGGTTGTATTGGCAAGGCCGAATGGCGGCCGCCACGAAGCTGCTCAAGAAGAACTGAGACTGCCCTGAGCTTTTTTCGTTTTGACGAAATTGTCCTTGAGAACTATATTAGTTCTGTATCATGTGCATTATGTGGAATGAAAGTTCTATAGGGAGCTAAGTCATAAGACGCAATACGGGCAATTGGTTGTTTTTTTTAGCGGCGGTTGTCCTGACCGTGGCTGTCTGGGGTTGCGGCCGGCAACACGCTACCACGGATTCGTTTGATGATGTGGCTATCGGTGATATCAACCTGGACGGTTATCCGTACACCATGGCCGATGCCGTGCTGTTTTCCAACTATTTCGTGCAGGGGACAGCGGTCTTTTCATCCGATCTGCACCGGCATATCCTTGCCGGCGATGTCAACCAAGACGGTGTTGCACTCGAAGTGTCCGACTTGCAATATCTCATTCGGATTCTAGTCGGTGATGCTGCTGATGTGTCGCAGCTACAACTAGAGAACGTTACTTATAGGATTGATGATACTCTGCTCTGGACCGACGATGCTGTTTCCGCAGTGTATATGGTGGCTCCCGGTGAGGTTTCTTTCTTAAGTGAAACCGATGAACTGACGTTGGAGTACGAATTCCGAGATGGCATGACCTATGTCTTGATGTACTCCCTGACCGGCAAGTCGGCGCAGGGCTACATCCTCTCTTTCTCTCGGCTCCAAGATGCGACACTTCAACTAGCGGCGCCGTCTGGTGCAGCCACTGCTGCAACACAACTTCCTTTGGCCGAGTCGGTCTACCTGGAACAGAACCACCCGAATCCGTTTACCGAGTCGACGATCATCTCATTCCATCTACCGGAGGCGGCCGATTATCATGTGGGAATCTACGACGTCGAGGGTCAGCCGGTTGGGGAGTACTCCGGACATGCCGAGGCCGGCGTTGTGAACTTCGAATGGTCGGGAGCGGGGCATGCTCCGGGCGTTTATTTCTATCGCCTCGAGGTCAACGGCGAGAGCTTTGTGAAGAAGATGATTCTGCTTTAGGGTTGTTGAATTACTTCCGCAAGGACACAATCACTGGGGGAGACAAGCCCCCCGCCTGCGCGATTGAAAGCCTGAAGTTCGCATAGCGGGCGGCCTTGCGTCGCCTGCATCACCGTTAAGTTTTGTTCAATTCCCGCGCGTGCGACATTTTCATCAGTTCGTTAGGCTTCGCACCGGGAGTTTTCTTACCAGATACCCAGGACATCCTTGGCCAGGTCGGAGGCCATTTCCCTTGGATTCCAGGGGGGATCCCAGACAAGAGTGATCTCGACCTCAGTCACGCCGTCGACCGAAGCCGCCGCTTCATGAGTCAAGTGCAGCAGGGTCTCACCGTAGGGGCAGGCAGGAGTGGTCAGAGTCATTTTGATCTTAACTTTACCGTCCGGTTCGACCATCACATCATAGATCAAACCAAGATCGACCAGCCCCAGACCGATCTCCGGATCCAGCACCGGCTTCAACGCCGTTAATATCTCTTCATTGGTAGGCAGCGGCATATCGATAATCCGTTTATTGCTTATTCAGTGGTGGTTTTATCGCCGTGTTGGTTGTGTCCCGATTCCCAGTTGTCCAGCCCCTGGATCAAGGTAACCCAGGCCAGCAGGGCGCATTTAATACGGACCGGGAACTGACGTACTCCCTTGAGGGCGTCGATATCACCTAGATCATCGGGGATTTCGACTTCTTCACCCTTAAGCAGTTTCTTGACCAGTTCGGCGATGCGCTTGGCCTCTTCAATCGTCTTTCCCTTAACTATCTCTGCCAGCATGGAGCCGGAGGCGACCGAAATAGCACAGCCCTTGCAGCCGACATGGATGTTCTTCAGGATGTCTCCTTCGACCTCGACCTGCATTTCCAGTTCGTCGCCGCAGGAGGGATTGTGTCCGTCGGAGGCAATGTCTACCTTCTGCAGCGGGTCTTTGCCGCGAGGAGCGCGGTAGTGATCCAGGATGATCTCCCGGTACATGTCGTCAAGTTGTTCACTCATACCCCAAAATATCTCCTCATCTCAATCAATGCTTCGACCAGTCGGTCGATATCCGACTCCGTATTGTAAATGTACAACGAAGCGCGCGCCGTGGCAACCTTGCCGAGTATCCGCAACAGCGGCTGGGCGCAATGATGCCCGGCGCGAATCGCTATTCCCTTGGAGTCGAGGAAGGTGCTGATATCGTGCGGGTGCAGGTCGGGATCGGTGAACGAAATCGCTCCTCCGCGTCCCCTGGCTTCCTGCGGTCCCTGAATCTCAAGCCCCGGAATTTCAGCCAGACGCTTGAGAGCATAGTCAGTCAGATATTCTTCATGTTCGCGGATGCGTTCCATCCCGAGGCTTTCTAGATAGGAAAGGGCGGCGTCAAACGCCACCACGTCCGCAATGTTGGGTGTGCCGGCCTCGAACTTGTGCGGCAGTTCGGCCCAGGTGATTTTATCGAAATACACCTGGTCGATCATCTCACCGCCCATGTTGAACGGCGGCATTGCTTCAAGCAACTCGCGACGACCGTACAAGACTCCCACACCGGTCGGTCCGAGCATTTTATGCGATGAAAACGCGTAGAAATCGACACCCAGTTCCTTGATGTTGATCGGCAGGTGCGGCGCTGCTTGAGCCCCGTCGCCGAGCATCACCGCTCCGACCGCGTGAGCTTTCTGAGCCAGGATAGCGATCGGGTTGATCGTGCCGAGAACATTGGACATGTGTGTCACTGCCACCAGCCTGGTTTTCTCAGTGATGATATCATCGATATGACTCAGGTCCAGATGGCCGCAGAAAGTGATCGGAATTCGTTTCAGTACCGCGTTTTTACGCTTCGCCAGCATTACCCAGGGGACGAGATTGGCATGATGCTCCATTTCGGAGATGACGATTTCGTCGCCTTCCCTGATGTTGGTCTCACCCCAGGTATAAGCCAGTAGATTTATCCCTTCGGTGGTGCCGGCGGTGAAGATCACTTCATCCGGATCTACTCCACCGATGAACTCGGCCGTGTGTCGCCGGGTGTGCTCGTAAGCGGCAGTCGCTTTCTCGGCCAGGAAATGCAGGCCGCGATGGATATTCGCGTTCTGCTTGCGGTAGTATTCCGATATTGCGTCTATCACCACCCGAGGCTTTTGTGAGGTGGCGGCGCTGTCGAGGTATACCAGATCATGGCCGTTGACCGTTTCCTTCAGGATTGGGAAATCCTCGCGGATGCGATCATGATCCAGACGGCAGGGCGAGTTGTCCGTGCCGATTACGACGTTGTTTCTCGAGTTCGTTTGCATCAAATTCAAACCTCTTGGCGTGTTACCTCGGGTCTACTCGACCTTTACGAAAACTTCATCGTTCTCGATCTTGATTTCCATAGGGTCGATTCCCACAACAGCCGGGGGAGCGGCAACCTCGCCGGTTTCGATGTTGAACCGGGCGCCATGGCGCGGGCAGACCACTTCCTGGCCGCGCAATTCTCCACCCGAGATCGGGGCTGAATCGTGCGAACATTCATCCGTCAGGGCAAACCAGCCCTTGGCGGTATGGCAGACCAGAATACGGTCATAGCCAACCTCAAATCCCTTCATGGAGCCTTCGGGAATGTCGCCGATCTTAGCGACTTTGACGAATTTCGACATTATATATCCTCCAGGCGTTGCATGACATAATCAGTGATTCGATCCTTCAGATCTCCGGGCAGGCGATCCAGAGTCGAAGCGACAAAACCGGCAACGATGATCCGAACCGCTGTCGACTGGTCGATACCGCGAGCTTTGAGATAGAAAATCGCTTCCGGATCGATTTGGCCCACCGTAGCGCCGTGACTGCAACGAACATCCTCGTTCAGAATTTCCAGCTCGGGAATTGTCTCCGCCTTGGCTCCACGATTTAAGAGAAGATTACGATTCTCCTGATACGCTTCACAGGTCTTGGCGCTGTGGTCGATTCTGATGAGACCGGTGTAGGCCGAGTTGGCCTTGTCGCGCACCACTACCTTGAAGTCGATATTCGATGTCGTTTCTCCGACGGCATGGTGATGCAGGGTGTGGTTGTCGAAGTGCTGGTGTTCTTTGCCGAACAACAGGCCGTACATGTTGCTTTCGGAATTTTTCCCGTTGAGAGTCACGCCGTAACTGGCTTTGGAGAGAGAAGAGCCGAAAGCCAGAGGAATGGTCAGCATGGTTGCACCTGCTTCGATTTGTGCCCGGTGGGTCAGGTAGCACAGCATGCCGTTTTCGTGGCGTTGGACTGTTACGTAGCGTGTACGGCTGTTGGCCAAACCAAAGATTTCTACGGCGCCGTTGCCGTAGGATACGCCATTGTCAATATCCGGTGCGCCGCCGCTGTATTCATCCACGAGGGTGACCTCGGCATTTTCTCCAATCACGGTAAGCAGGCGCGGGAATTGTACCGAATTAGCCAGACCGGATTCGCGCATGAGATGAATCGGCTGTTCGATCGTCTTGCCGTTCGGGACATAGATGAATATACCGTCGTTCCAGAGGGCACCGTTCATGGCCTCGAATTTGCCGGTGGCTGAATTGACTAATTTGTACAGGTATTTTTCGACCAGTTCGCTGTGAGTTTCCACCGCTTCCGAAAGACGGCAGATCACCACGCCTGCTTTGTCGAGTGACTCGGAAGTTTCGATTATAATCTCACGCCCCCCCAGGTCCAGCACCAGACCGGATAAATGACCATCGGCGAGTTGTCGGTGCAGGTCGGCATGGATTTGATCGCGGTTTTTATCGAAGGCTGTATCGGTTATGGCATTCCGATCTATCAGGTATTTGCTCGGATCGGTGTAGCGCCAGAAATGCAGTCCTCGACGGGGGAGAGGCATGGCATTGAAATCATCGCGGGACTGATAGCGGCGATTCCTGAGCCATTTCGGTCCTCGTTCCAACTCGGGAGCGATGTCCGGAATGGTGTGGATCGCGTCGTTTTCTTTTTGCACGGTTGTCATCCTATCGATCCCTCCATTTCCAACTCGATCAGGCGATTCAACTCGACCGCGTATTCCAGCGGCAACTCCTTGGTGAACGGCTCCATGAAGCCGTTTACGATCAGCAGGCGGGCATCGTCCTCGGACAAGCCCCGGCTGGTCAGGTAGAAGAGCTGTTCTTCCGCAACTTTGGAAACACGCGCTTCGTGCTCGATCTTGACCTCGTCGTTGTCGATTTCCATGGTCGGGTAGGTGTCGCTACGAGCGTCCTCACCGATCAACAGAGCGTCGCATTCCACGGAGGTTTTGGTGTTCACGGCGTTTTTGTACACTTTCACCAAACCCCGGTAAGAGGCGCGGCCGTCGTCCTTGGAGATCGACTTGGAGGTGATGCGCGATGAGGTGTTAGGGGCTGCATGGATCACTTTGGCTCCGGCGTCCTGATGCTGTTTCGTACCGGCGAAAGCCACCGAAAGAATTTCACCTCGGGCTCCTTCGCCCAGAAGCTGGATACAGGGATATTTCATCGTAAGGCGCGAGCCAAGATTGCCGTCAACCCATTCGACCGTCGCGTTCTTGTAGGCCGAGGCTCGCTTGGTCACCAGGTTGAAGATGTTCCGGGACCAGTTTTGAATTGTCGTATAGCGAATGGAAGCATCTTCGAGGGCAATCACTTCAACCACCGCCGCGTGCAGTGAATCGGTTGAATAAACCGGTGCGGTGCAACCCTCGATGTAATGAACCCGGGCACCCTTGTCGGCGATAATCAGGGTTCGCTCGAACTGGCCCATGTTTTCGGCGTTGATGCGGAAATAAGCCTGTAGCGGGATTTTGACGTCGATTCCCGGTGGTACGTAGATGAACGATCCGCCCGACCAGACGGCGGTGTTAAGAGCCGCGAACTTGTTGTCCAGAGCCGGGATCACCGATCCGAAATACTTCTTCATGATCTCCGGTTGTTCACGAAGTCCGCTGTCCATATCGAGAAAAATGATCCCCTGTTTTTTGAGCTCTTCCTTCATCGAGTGGTAGACCACTTCGGACTCGTATTGAGCCGAGACACCGCCCAGGAAGGTTTTCTCTGCTTCAGGAATGCCGAGCTTATCGAAAGTGTTCTTGATATACTCCGGGACATCATCCCAGGAGGTTTTCTGCGAGTCAATCGGCTTCATGAAGTAGTAGATGTTGTCGAAGTCGATCTCTTTCAGTATCTCGGTGCTGCCCCAGTCCGGCATCGGCTTCGATAGAAAAATGTCCAGCGCTTCGTGGCGAATGTCGGCCATCCAGCGCGGTTCGTTTTTCATTCGCGAGATCATCTCGACCACTTCGTGATTGATGCCCCGGGCTCCCTTGTGGAAATAGTCCACCGGATCGTGGAAGCCATACTTGGTCGCGAAATCCTCGCCGAGCCGTTGCAGGTCCTGGTTCTGTTGATTTATTTTATCGGACATCGGTTACGCTCCAGACTTAGCGGCCGTCTCCTGTTCCACCCATTCGTAGCCCTCGTCCTCGAGTTTGAGAGCCAACTCAGGACCGCCCGTCATAACCAGCTTGCCGTCCATCATGACATGGACCTGATCCGGTTTGACGTAATTGAGCAGACGTTGATAGTGGGTTACCAGCAGGATGCCGTTCCGGTCGTTGTGAAAACGATTGATCCCCTCGGAAACCGTCTTTAGGGCATCGATATCGAGTCCCGAGTCGGTTTCATCGAGCAGGGCGATCTTGGGATTGAGCATCGACATCTGAAGAATCTCGATCCGTTTTTTCTCACCGCCGGAGAAACCGTCGTTGAGATAACGGGTGGCGAATGACTCGTCAATCGAGAGCGCCTTCATTTCTGACTTGAACAGCTTGCGGAAGTCACTCATGTCAGCGTCTTTGCCCCGGTGCGACTGTAGCGCTGCCCGCATGAAATTAGCCACCGTCACGCCCGGTACGGCCAGCGGGTACTGGAAGGCCAGGAACATCCCGGCCCGCGAGCGTTCATCCGATTCCATCTCGAGAATATTCTCTCCGTCCAGACGCGCTTCACCCTGGGTGATGCGATAGGACGGATGACCCATCAGGGCGTTGGAAAGGGAGGATTTGCCGGAACCGTTCTTGCCCATGATGGCATGAATTTCTCCCGGCATGATGCTCAGAGACACGCCACGGACCACTTCTTTGCCTTCGACTTCGACGTGTATATCTCTAAACTCGAACAAAGGTTTATCGGCCATTTCAAATCAGTCCTTATTATGAACGTTACATCAAACTCGTGTCTGTTTGCCGGTTCTCCGTGGAAGCTTTTTGCTCTTTGGTGTGTCCAGCTTGATTATCTTCAGCGGCGGGGGGCAGGCTTTCGGTATGATGCCGTCGATCAGATCCTGCAACGTGGTTTCCATCAGGAAAGTTGCTACATAACCTGCCAAACCGCCTAATACATCGTGCACCGAGCACTTGCTGCCATGCACGCATTTTTCCTGATTCCCGGTCATTTTGCTACAATGGTCGGGATCGATCAGGGGCCCGCCCAGACCGATGATGACCTCATGGAGGTTGATCTCGGACGGTTTTCGTGTAATCCAAAATCCGCCGTTGCGACCTCGTTCAGCCGCGACCAGCTCGGTTTTACGCAACATTGACAACAGCTTGGAGGCATACGGAACGGAAATTCCCTCCGCTTCGGCAATGTCGGAAATGGACATCTGTTTCCCCTTGCCGGCGCGGGCCAGGGTAAGGAGACAGCGAAGTCCGTATTCTTCTGTTGCTGATACTCTCATCTCGTTTTCCAAATCAGTTCAAATACTACCAAATTGGTCGAGCAATATATAATACTTTACAAATATGTAAAGTATTTTCTTTAACCGTATGCTTAAAAAAAGGTTCCGGTTGATTTCATGTTTTCCGGGATTATATTGGCAGGTGTTGTGATTGAGGTTGAACCGGCCGAACCGCAAGGATTTGGCCGACCGAGCGGAGAAACATCATAGACTGGGTTAACGCCATTGGGCTGGCCTTTGCGCTGGCTTTTGATGCCTTTGCCGTAGCTGTAGCGGTGGGGATCAAAGCGGGAAAGATCGACCGCTGGACGGTCTTTCGTCTGAGTTGGCATTTCGGTTTCATGCAATTCGGGATGCCGGTGGTCGGTTATCTGGCCGGTGAGTTCATTGTCAAATACGTAGGTTCTCTGGGCAATTGGATGGCAGCGGCGATTCTGTTCGTCATCGGCGTTCGGGCCATCTGGGAGCAGTTCAAACCGGAAGAGGAGCAATGGCACGGTGATCCGACCCGCGGCGTGAGCCTGATCGTGCTGATGTTTGCTACCTCAATCGATGCTCTGGCGGCCGGTTTGTCGCTGGCCCTGATCGGGACGGAGATTCTGAGTCCGGCGCTGTTGATCGGCGTAGTGGCGGCGGCGATGACGATTGTCGGTCTGGTTTTCGGCCGTGCTTTAGGATTACGTTTCTCTCGTTCAGCGGCGATTTTTGGCGGATTGATTCTGATCGGCCTGGCCGTCAAAACGGTTCTTTAAGGTTTATTCATCCATGCGGGGGCGTACGCTCTTATATTCAGTAAGAAACGACTGTAATACGGCGACGCAAGGCCGCCCGCTATGCGAGTTTAGGATTCATTAATGCGTAGCGGCGGGGCTTGTCTCCGTCGCAGAAAATGTTTTTCAACGCTCGTTGAGATCCCGGCTGCTCACAACACTCGCAACATGTATGCTTTACTTACTTGCTCGTATCGACGTATGTCACCGTCACACCGCGTGCCTGGAGTGCTGGAATGTAGGTGTTGATCGACTCGGCTGAAAGCGGGTTGCTTTCGAGTTTGACCACATCCCCTTCTCCGAGACCGGTGTTGTTGACCAACGGCAAGATATCCTCAATGTTGTTCCAGCGCAGGTCAGTAATCGTAAGACTAGTTAATCCGGTTAGTGAATTGAGATCTGATATACTGTTATAGCTGAGATACACTTCTTCCAGATCGGTTTGCGACGACAGGCTGCTGATGTCGGTAAGGCTCATGTTTGTCATTTCGGCAATTTTCAATTTAGAGATCATGCCGGACATGAATGCGATCGAGTGACCCGGTGTCGCGGAGATATTAAGATATTCAAGATCCGTAAGACTCTGCAGAGGAGAGAAGTCGGTCACCTGGGTGTAATGCAGCCGGACCGTTGTCAAGCCGGTCAAATAGGCGATGGGTGAAATGTCGGAGATAGGACAAGTGTTTACGTCCAACTGTAGCAGATTGGTCAGACCGGTGAGGGGCAAAATGCTGGTGATCTCGTTGTCGGGAAGCCCCAGTCCCCAGAGGTGGATCAGTCCGCCGAGGGGAGTGACATCAGATATTTCGTTGCCGCGCAGAAGAATCACGCCCAGGGATGTCACGTACTCCAGGCCGCTCAGATCGGTAATGCCGGCCTCTTCGCACCATAACTCGGTTATCGTGTCCAGATCGCTGGCATACAAAGGTGACGTCGGGATGCCGATGTGCTCTCGAATGATCGAATCAAGAGCGTCGTCGGTGAATGTCACCGCGGCGTTTTCAGGCAAGTCAGCCCGTACGCAGTTTGACAGATCCGACCAGTTATTCTGGTCGTCGTAGGCTTTCAGGGCGAAGTAGTAAGTCGTTCCGGGATCCAGGTCGACCAGAGTCCCGGACTGGGTCAGGCCGGCCGGTACCGGAAGAACCAGACTGTCGATCGGCTGGGCCTGACTGAAATTCTCCGGTGTGATGCTGTCCAGCGCGCCGCGGAAGTCATAACCGCTCACCATGTCGCTGTCACCATCGTCACCCGGAGCGGTCCACGAGAAACTGACGGAAGTCGTGGTGAAACTAGTGATAGTCAGGTCCGTCACTGTTCCGGGTGGGATATTGTCAACAGGTTCATCAACATCATCAGTGCCTTTATCGGAGCAGGAAAGAAACAGCGCTCCGGTTATCGTTAACATGGCGAGAAGCAGAGCGATAAGAGCCGTTTGAATGATTTTGTATAATTGCACTGACGAGTAATTCATGGATAGCAACCTCCTGGATATGGACTTCTTTCTATATGTAGCCAATAAGCTGTCCCGCGCCGATTCTGTCAAGGGGATTGGGGGGAACAAACCCCTCAGGTTGTCGTCGCGGCGCTGTCGCACACCCAACCCGTGGACGGGTGAGCCACCGACATCTGCCGTTCACGGAACGGTTTGCGCTCCGGCGGCGGCATGGCCGGCAACCCAGCCCGTCGAAAAGGCCGCCTGAAGATTGTAGCCGCCGGTGTCGCCGTTGATGTCCAGCACCTCGCCGGCAAAGAACAAGCCCGGTACGCGTTTGGAGGCCATCGTTTTGGGATTAACCTCTTTCAGGCTGACGCCGCCCGCGGTGACGGTCGCTTCGTTGTAACCGCGATGGCCGCGGATTTCGAGCATGAATCCTTTCAACCAGCGTCGCAGACGCTTGCGTTCCTCGCCGGTAATCTGGTTGGCGGGCTTTTCTCCCGAGACTCCTGTGTGACGGCAGCAAAGCGGGATCATGCGATTAGGCAACAGATTCTTCAAAAGGGTTTGGAGCTGTCGTTGACCGTGTTCCTGAATGTCTCGCAGAAGGCATGCATCCAAACTGGCTTCATCGAGAGTGGGCTGCAAATCTATCACCACCTTGACCTGTTGTCCCGCCGCGAGGGCGTCGACCGCCGACAAACTGAGCGACAGAATGATCGGTCCCGACACGCCAAAGTGAGTGAACAACATGTCGCCGACGCGGTGGGCTACGCGTTTATCGTCAACGAGGATGGTGGCTCGAACGTCCTGCAGGGACAATCCCTGGAGTTCGGCTGCTTCCGGTCCTGAAGTCTCCAGCGGTACGAGGGCCGGTCGGGTGGGCACGATGGTGTGACCCAGACTGGCGGCCAGACGGTAGCCGTCGCCGGTTGACCCGGTGGCAGGGTAGGAGGCCCCGCCGGTGGCGAGGATGACCGCCGAGGCGGGGAGGATTTCGCCGTCTGCGACCTGCACTGAGATCGACTCCCCCTCGCTCAGGATTGACTCGACTGCGCAGTTGGTTCGCGTGACGACGCCGAGGCGTGCGGCCTGGTCGACGAGGGCGTCGACCACCGCCGTGGCGCTGTCGCCTTCGGGGAAGACTTTCCCGTTCTCCTCGGTCTTGACCGTCACGCCGAACGACTTCATTAACTTCACGAGGTCGTCGGAGAAGAAGCGGGCGAAGGCCTGGTGGAGGAATTTCCCCTGCGGTCCGAAGTGACTTATGAATTCTCGCTTCTCGGCGATATTGGTCAGGTTGCAGCGGCCTTTGCCGGTGATGCGCAGCTTGCGTCCAGGACGTGTCATCTTTTCGAGGATGACAACCGGCGCGCCGCAACGGGCGGCCTCGGCCGCGGCCATGAGACCGGCGGCTCCGCCGCCGATAACGATGACGGGCGGCTTAGCTGAGGGCATAGGGTTGTTCATGGCCCAATGAAGTGTCCGCGCTCCGCCCCTGTCAAGGGGAATGGGGGGAGGGATACCCCACCCGTGGACGGGTGGGCCACCAGCGATGTGGACACCCGTTCGCAGGGACAAGGAGAAGACGAGGATGTTTGCCGCCCACGAAATGATTTTTTCAACGCTTCCCTCGGGAGGGACTTGCGTACAACCGGGCTTCGGTGCCCCACCCCTCGGGTGGGATTCGCGAAGCGAAGTTTTGACAACACACCTACGAGCCTTCGGCCCGGTGTGGCTGCTGCAGGGGCATACGAGACGTCTGCCCCCCACGGAATTTGTGAATGTCGAAACCTGGGCGGTTTCGACTTCATCTCTGGATACCGGCCTTCGCCGGCATGACGTTTCGTGAGGGGCGTTGTAGGATGGACAGGCATGCGATTATCTGGAGACGGGAGCCCACCTGAAAGGTGGGCCACAACTTCCGGGTATTCTGATTGACTCCGCGATCCATATTCTGTAAATTGCATCTAATAGGTGAGAACATCGGGGGAGAGGTCTCCGATGGGGAAGCACCTATCGGTGGACTACGAACCAATCGAATATACGGTTTGGCTCATAATCCGGAGGATATCCAAACGAGTCTCGTAGCGGTGAACTGAAATGACTACGCACCTTGTGAGGATACCCTTAGTCATGGTCATAGTGCCGGAGCAATGAGAGGTGATGAGCAATGAGTAATGATTTGATCAACATTGGGCGGGCGCAAGAGCACTGGAGTGTCTCTAGGACGCGCCTCTTGAAATACACGATTGAGATGTACCACAAGGGACTAAATGAGCACAAACTTGTGTCTGCACCGAATCGTGCCATGCTCAATAACAAGGTTAATCTGCAGGCGCAGAAATGGGCCGACAAATGGAAGGTTGTCGACTCAAAGCGGCAAGCCGCTGCAGCAAGGGAAGCGAGCCTTGAAGAAGCAAACTCAAGAACAGTAGACGCGGCTGAATCCCTGAGGCAGATTGACAACCTTCTCATTCACACTTTGTCTGTCGACGACAGAGTCGATTGGGAAAGCCTGAAGATACGCGATCAGTATCCTGAGCAACCACCGGCCAAACCGACCAAGAAGAGCGAGAAGGAATCCCCGCCCAGACCGAACAGAGAATCGGCCGAGTATACCCCTGTCTTTACCTTTCTTGAGAAACTGCTCAAGCGGAAGAAGCAAATGAGGATTCAAGAGTTTGAGAACAAGTTCGCGGCGGCTGTCTCGGAGTGGGAAACACAAAGCTCTGCTGTTGAGGAGTACAACAATCAACTGGATAGGGATTTCGAAGATGAGCTGAAACACTGGGAGGAAGATGTTGCGGAGTGGGAAAAGAGAAAGAGTGCATTCTTGCAAGAGCAAGCGGATTTCAACGCGGAAGTCGATCAAATGAAGGAGAAGTATCTGGAGCGCAATGCCGATTCGATCACTGAGTATTGCGAAATGGTTTTGAACAACTCAGAATATCCTGATTCGTTTCCGAAGAACTTCGAATTGGAGTACTCCCCAGAAAGCAAGATACTGATTCTGGAGTATGAATTTCCTGGAATAGAATGCCTTCCGAGAGTCAAGGAAGTGAAGTACATAGCATCCAGGAAGGAGCTCAAGGAGTCCTATATCTCCGAGTCTCAAATGAACAGGATGTTTGACGATGCCATGTACAAGGTCACTCTTAGGACCATTCACGAATTGTTCGAAGCAGATGTTGCTGATGCAGTCGACGCCATTTCGTTCAACGGGTGGGTGAAGGCCGTCAACAGGGCAACAGGCAAAGAAGAAACCAACTGTATTCTCAGCATACAAGTGAAGAAGGGGGAGTTTACGGAGATTGACCTGTCAAATGTCGACTCCAAAGCGTGCTTCAAGAACCTGAAAGGTGTTGCAAGCAGCAAACTGAGCAGTCTGACTCCCGTGCAGCCCATTTTACAAATCAGCAGAACTGATAAGCGATTTGTCGAGGCATATGCTGTTGCTGACAAGATCGATGCCTCAACCAATTTGGCAGCAATGGATTGGGAGGATTTTGAGCATCTGATTAGAGAGTTGTTCGAGAAGGAGTTTCAAACTGCGGGCGGTGAAGTCAAGGTAACTCAAGCAAGCAGGGATGGTGGTGTTGATGCAATCGCATTTGATCCCGATCCAATTCGTGGGGGAAAAATCGTCATTCAAGCGAAAAGATATACTAATACCGTTGGAGTCTCTGCAGTTCGTGATCTATACGGCACTGTAATGAATGAAGGAGCTACCAAGGGTATTCTGGTTTCTACAGCCGATTATGGCCCGGACGCGTATGAGTTTGCCAAGGGCAAACCACTAACCTTGTTGAGTGGGTCGAACCTGTTACATTTGTTGGAGAAACACGGCCATCACGCAAGAATCGATTTGAGAGAAGCCAAGAGAATTCTGGCCGAAGAGAACGAATAGCCGTACAACTACCTGATTTATGTAGTCTCCAGTTTGAGGCATCGTAATCTTTCCTGCTATCCCTGCCGGGAAGCGGAGCCTTTGGCCCAGGACGATTCAACATAGTCCTCACATGCTCTGCCGCGTGGCTGCAGGCGGTGCTTCCCCCCCCTCCTCCAAAATTCCGCCCCGCCGCTGTTGATCTTGCTGGCCTAGTACAGTATAATGTCCTCCATGAAGCGGCTGTCGGGAACCGCTCCGGCAGCCTTTGAGTGGATATGAGTATTGTACTATAAAGCGAGATAACTTATGAAAGAACTCCTTTCCGGAAACGAGGCGATCGCTCGCGGTGTCTGGGAAGCCGGTGTGCGTTTAGCCGCGGCCTACCCCGGAACCCCCTCGACCGAAATCCTCGAGACTATCGCCCGTCGCTACCGGGATATCTATGCCCAATGGTCACCGAACGAGAAGGTCGCTTACGAGGTAGGCATCGGTGCCTCGCTCGGCGGCGCGCGCGCCCTCGTGACGATGAAACACGTGGGTGTCAACGTAGCGGCCGACCCGTTCATGACCCATGCCTATACCGGAGTCAACGGCGGGTTCGTGCTCGTTTCGGCCGACGACCCCGAAATGCACTCCTCCCAGAACGAACAGGACAATCGCTATTACGCCAAGTTCGCCAAGGTCCCGATGTTCGAGCCCTCGGACTCGGCCGAAGCGAAAGAGATGGTCAAAAAGGCGTACGAGATTTCCGAAGAATACGACACGCCGGTGCTGTTCCGGGTAACGACCCGTATCTCCCATTCCAAGGGAGTTGTCGAAATGGGTGACCGCAAGGTCCCGGAGCAGGTGCAGTTCGAGAAGAATCCATCAAAATACGTTATGGTCCCGGCCAACGCTCGCGGCCGCCATGTGGCGGTGCTCGAACGGCTCGAAAAGCTGCGCGAGTATACGGAAACCTGTCCGTGGAACACGGTCGAGAACAACGGTTCCAAAGTCGGTATCATAACCGGCGGAATTTCTTATCAATACTGCAAGGAAGTGGCTCCCGATCTCGATTATCTCAAGCTCGGTTTCAGCTATCCGCTGCCGATGAAGAAAATCGAGGCGTTTATCAAGGCGCACGACAAGGTGCTCGTGATCGAAGAGTTGGAGCCTTTCTACGAAGAACAAATTCGCGCGGCCGGGTTCCCGGTCGAAGGGAAAAAGTTCACCGGTCCGCGCGGGGAACTTTCGCCGCATCGCGTAGCGAAAGCGCTGCACGAGGCGGGAGTGATCGACGAAACGGTCGCGGCGGCGATCCCGCCCGAAGAAAATATGTTCCCACGGCCGCCGGTGCTTTGTCCCGGCTGTCCGCATCGGGGCATGTTCATGGCTCTGAAAAAGCTCAAGGTGGCGGTGAACGGCGATATCGGTTGCTATACCTTAGGGGTGCTGCAGCCGCTCAATGCGCTCGATAGCTGCATCTGCATGGGGGCCTCGATCGGCAACGCTATCGGTATGACTCGGGTCGACGGCTCCAGGAAAGGGACCGTGGCCGTGATCGGTGACTCCACTTTCCTGCATTCCGGCGTGACCGGTCTCATGGACGCCGTCTACAACCAGAGCAATGTCACCGTGATCATTCTGGACAACAGCATCACGGCCATGACCGGCGGGCAGGAACATCCCGCAACCGGCCATACCCTGATGGGCGATCCGGCCGGTAAGGTCGATCTGTTCAAGCTGTGTGAGGCGCTGGGCGTGAAATCGGTGGTGGGCGTCGATCCTTACAACTACGAAGCCTGCCTCAAGACGGTTCAGGACGAAATGGCCAAAGCGGAGCCCTCGGTAATCATTACCAACCGTCCCTGTGTCCTGATGCCGAAACGGATCATGAATGAGCCTTATGTCGTCGATCTCGATACCTGCAACGGTTGTTCGGCCTGTTTCCGGATCTCCTGCCCGGCTATCGCGGCGGCCGAGGAGACCAATGAGCACGGCAATCCCAAAGCCTTGATCGACGAAACTCTCTGCACCGGCTGCACCCTGTGTGCGCAGATCTGTCCGGTGGAGGCGATTCACCTCAAGTCCAAGACCGTGAAAGCGTAGGTGAAGCGATGGAAAATAAAAACTACAACATTCTGATAGTGGGCGTCGGCGGCCAGGGAGTTCTTCTGGCCTCGGAGTTGATATCGGAAGCGGCGATGATGCACGGATTCGATGTCAAGAAATCCGAAGTCCACGGTATGTCACAGCGCGGGGGAGTGGTCTCCACGCACGTCAAGATCGGACCGAAAGTTTATTCCCCGACTATCGAATACGGTCAAGTCGACGTGGTGATGGCGTTCGAGGCGGCTGAAGGCCTCCGGGCGCTGGACTGGATGAAGAAGGACGGCGTGGCGATCGTCTCGACCAGTCGCATCGTGCCGGCTATCGTGACGTCCTCGAAGCAGTTCTCCTATCCCGACGATCCGGTCGCGACGATGCGCAAGAAGGCGGCCAATGTGATCGCGGTCGATGCGGACCGGATTGCTCATGAACTGGGTAATCCGCGTCTCGTGAATACGATCCTGTTAGGGGTGCTGTCGAACCATTTGCCGTTCGATTTGTCGCTCTGGCAGGAGACGATCAAGACCAAGGTCAAGCCGAAGTTCGTGGATATCAACCTTCAGGCTTTTGATCGCGGTCGCGCCCTGAAGCTGGAAGACACCCCCGTCTGATAGCATCATGGAAAACGGACTGATTATAATCAATCCCGGTTCCACTTCGACCAAGATGGCTCTGTTCGACGGCGACGTGCTCGTCGCCGAACAGACTATCCGGCACGACGGAGCCGAACTAAGCCGGTTCGACAATGTTACCGACCAATTCGATTTTCGCATGCAGGCGATCGATGCCTGGATCGACTCGCTCGATCTGCCGAAGGGACAACCGAAGGCGGTAATCGGACGCGGCGCTCCGTTACGACCGCTCGAAGGCGGCACGTATAAAATTACCGACCTGCTTCTCGACGATCTGCGAACGATGCGGTGGTCCAACCATGCCTCGAACCTCGGATCGATCATTGCCGAACATCTCGGTCGTCGTTACGGCATTCCCAGCATGATTGCCGATCCCGTTACCGTGGACAATTTCATCGAGGTGGCCCGCATTTCGGGGGTACCGGAAATCGAACGCAAGTGCCGGGTGCATGCTCTCAATATCAAAGAGGTTTGTCGCCGCGAGGCGGAGAAACTCGGGAAAAAACTGACCGAGGTCAATTTCGTGGCCGTACACATGGGAGGCGGCATATCGGTGGCGGCGCTGCAGAGAGGGAAGGTTATCGATGTCAATGATGCCCTCCACGGTATGGGGCCGTTTTCACCGGACCGGGCCGGAGCGTTGCCGATAGGCGGGCTGGTCAAGCTCTGTTTCTCGGGCAAGTACGACGAAAAACAGCTAATGGCCAAACTGTCCCGGGAATCGGGACTGACGGCCTATGTCGGTAGTTCGGATCTGCGCGAGGTAGAGAAGATGATCGAGGCCGGGGATGAAAAGGCCCTGCTTTATTTCAACGCGATGGCTTACCAGATCGCCAAGGAGATCGGTCAGGCGGCGGTGGCGCTGGCCGGAAAGTTCGAGGCGATCGTGATGACCGGCGGTATGGCCAATTCCCGGCGGCTGGTTGACGAGATTCAAAAATACTGCGGTTTCCTGGGGAAGGTGATTGTCGTTCCGGGCGAATTCGAGATGGAAGCGCTGGCGGCGGCGGGAATGCGCTTCCTGCGCGGCGAAGAACAGCTCAAGGAGTATTGAGCCAATGACGGATAAACCGATACAGTCCGCCGATGAAATCATCGCGCGGGCGATTGCGATAGCGAACGAAGGCCGTAAAAAGCGAGTGGCCGTGGCGGCGGCGCAGGATGCCGATGTGATCGGAGCGGTTGCGCAGGCCCAGGCCGATGGATTTCTGGATGCCACTCTGGTGGGCGACGGCGAGAAGATTAAAGCGCTGGCCAATGAGCACGGAATCGATATCGGCCGTCTGGAACTGGTCAACGAACCGGATGTTCCCACGGCGGCGCATAAAGCGGTGGCGCTGGCGTCCGCCGGAAACGCCGATGCGATCATGAAGGGCTTTCTGCCGACTTCGGCGCTGCTGAAAGCCGTGCTGGATAAACGTTACGGTCTGCGGGGCGACAACACCCTGAGTCATTGCGCGGTGTTGGATATTCCGGGGCGTCACAAGCTGCTGAATTTCACCGACGGCGGTATGGTGGTTCGGCCCGATCCTGCGACCAAGTATCAAATTATCGAGAATGCCGTTCTGGTGGCGCAGGCGCTGGGATTGTCGCCGGTGAAGGTAGCAGTGTCGGCTACGGTCAAGAAAGCCACCAAGACGATTCCACACACCATGACGGATGTCGATTATGTTATTCCCGAAGCCCGCAAACGGTTGAACGATGTCCTGATTGCCGGTCCGATGCCGGTCGATATTGCCATGTCGCCCGAGGCGGCCAAGGCTTACGGAGTGACCGACCCGGTGGCGGGAGACGCCGATGTGTTCGTCGTCGATTCGATCGAGGAATGCAACATCATCTGCAAATCGCTTTTCCAATTCCCCAAGGCGATTTTCTCCGGTGTGATTGTCGGCGCCCGTGTGCCGGTCTCGCTGGTGTCGCGCACCGATACGGTCAAGAACAAGAAATCATCGCTGGCTTTGGCCTGTCTGCTGGCCGATTACTACGCTCTCAATGATGTGTTCGGCAAGGGGGAGAATTGACATGAACGACACGCGCATTATTCCGGATGTGAGTAATTTCGAAGAACTACTGGACCGCGCCAAAGCTCGAACCGCCGAAAAGAAGCCGCGAGCGGCGCTGGTGGTCCCCTCGGCGGTTCCCTGGCTGCGAGCCGCAGCACAAGCGGTGGAGCAGGGGATAATCGATCTGACCGTTGTCGGCGACGAGAAGCTGTATCATGACAAATGCCGTGAGGCCGAAGTCTCACTCGATGTTCCGGTGATCGATATCAATCAACCGGATCAGGCGTTCGTTACGGCGGCCCAGATGGCGGCCAAAGGCGACCTTGACCTGATCATCAAGGGACGCGGCGATACGATCGAGTTTCTGCAGTTGATGTTGAGTAAGGATGCCGGATTCCGGGTCAAGGGGCGCAAGGTTTCGCATATCTCCGTGATCAAGCCGGAAGCCTATCCCAAGCTGTTGCTTATGACCGACTCGGGTGTAACGCCGGAACCGGACCTGGCGTGGAAAGTGGCGCTGGCGGGAAATCTGATTTCGTTTTGTCATGCGATCGGGATCGACCAGCCGCGCCTTGCGGCGATTTGTGCCGTTGAGGCTATATACCCCGGAATGAGGGCGACGGTCGAAGCGGCTGCTTTGGCCAAAATGTCCGAGCGAGGCCAGATCAAGGGTGGTTTCGTGGATGGCCCGCTGTCGTTCGATTGTGCTGTCGATCCGGTGGCGGCGGCCGCGAAAGGGATCGCTAAATCCGAGGTCGCCGGGCAGGCGGATGGTATGATAGCGCCGACGGTCGAGACCGCCAACGGGGTATACAAGGTTATGGCGCTGTATGGAAATGCGGCTACCGGCGGATTGCTGGTGGGCGGCAAAGTTCCCGTGGCGCTGGCTAACCGCTGGGATACGGTAGCGAGTCGCTTTAACTCTATCGTACTGGCCGTTTTAGCGGCTGTTGCCTGATTTCTTGCCGGATGGGAGCGGGCGGTCAACTCAATGCTTGACTGGTCTTGTTAACTCTGGTATTATCAGCCGATTACACGTTTTTGAATAACAGGGACATAAGCGTGCTCTATAGTGTGATTATGGCGGGTGGGCGCGGTGAACGTTTTTGGCCGCTCTCACGAATAGAAAAACCGAAGCAGTTTCTCCGATTACTCTCGGACAAAATGCTGCTCGAAGAAACGATTGATCGCATCACTCCTCTGGTGCCGATTGAGAATATCCGTATCGTGACGTCACGGTCGATGGAAAACCTCATCTATGATGCGATTGAAGGGATCGATCATAAAAACATTCTCGCGGAGCCTTTCGGGCGCAATACCTGTGCCGCTGTAGGGCTGGCGGCTGTGCATCTGCTGAAAGAGGATCCTGAGGCCAACCTGATCGTGCTGGCTGCGGATCATCTGATCAAACCGGCTGATCGTTTGATCGATATCCTGCGTGAAGGAACGGCTTTGACGGCGGCCGAGGATTACCTGATCACAATGGGGATCGTACCGACTCGGGCCGAAACCGGCTATGGGTACATCAAACTCGGGAATGAGTTCGATTACAAGGGTCGTCATCATATTTATCATGTCTCGGCGTTTACCGAAAAGCCGCGTCTGGCAGTGGCCAAGGAGTATTATTTTTCAGGGCATTATCTCTGGAACAGCGGCATGTTTATCTGGTCGGCGGCGGCGTTTATGCGCGCTATAGAAAAATACCAACCGGAGATGGCGCATCTCTTCGAGGAGTATAAGCAGTATATCGGAACCGAACGAGAAATGTCGGCACGCACCGAGTTGTACGAACGGATCAACTCGATTTCAGTCGATTTCGCGATCATGGAGAAAGCTGAAAATGTGCTGACGATCAAGGCGGATATTGTCTGGGATGATGTCGGCGACTGGAACTCCCTGCAGCGAAACCGAGAACAGGACAGCGACAACAACGTCATGATCGGCGAAGCGGTGACATTGGAATCTTTCGAGACGACCGTTTATAACGATGCCGAAGGTCTGGTTGCATGTGTCGGTGTGTCCGATCTGGTCATAGTGCGTTCAGGGGAGATTACCCTGGTTGTGCACAAATCGAAGGCTCAGAGTATTAAGCAGTTATTGGTGAAGTTGGCGGAGAATGAAAATTATAAGAAATATCTGTAGCCTGACATTAATGTTGCTTATGGTCGGTTGTGTCGGCGGCGGCTCGGGACCGGGCGAGGAAAAAGGTGATACCGGTCAATCCGCGGGCGCACCTGAAAACCTGCGTTTTGATCCGTTGGAACTGACCGACGACACCCAGAACATCCCCGCTCGTCAACCAAACCGCGGGGTAATTGGACAAGCGCCGTCCGGGATACCGCAACCTGATGCCGATCAACCGGTCGACACGACAATCGTCGGTTTGCCGAATCAAACGGACAGCCTCAACAATCAGGTGTTTCGCATTCAGTTATTAACTACGAAGCTGTTCGGTGAGGCGCAGACGGCACGCCATATCGCCGAGGAGATTTTCGACCGCCCGGTTTACATCGATTATGAAGTACCTTATTTCAAACTGCGTGTCGGAGGTTTTGCCGACCGTGATGAAGCAGAAGAGTATCAACTCAAGGCTAAAGCCGTTGGCTATGATAATGCCTGGGTTGTGGTCGTTAATATAGATATCAACCGCCTGCCGGGACTTTACGACAGTCTCCCGGTTCCTGCCGATGATTCGCTGGCGGAGGGTTACGGACCTTACGAGAATGAATGAACCGACGATCATAGGTGTCTTCCCGCACGAATTAAGATCAGAGACTTTGGATCGTGCCGTTTCTTGTCTGTTGACCGGTGACCTGGTGGTGGCTCCGACTGAAACTCAATACGGTTTGTTGGCCCGGGCCGACAGTCAGCCGGCGCTTGACCGGGTGTACCGGGTCAAACAGCGTGATCGGAATATGCCGTTGTCGGTGTTCGTACCGGATATGGCCTCGGTTGCGAGATGGGGGGTATTGACTCCGCCGGCACAAATTCTGGGTGATCGTTTTCTTCCCGGACCGTTGACGCTGGTTCTTAAAGCACAACCACAGGCGGAAGCACTCTTCGCTCAATCAGGTCTGGCTGGTTTCAGGGTGTCTTCGTCTCCGTTGATACAGGCGTTGTGTCGGGAAGTCGGGGTGCCGATTGTAGCAACTTCGGCTAACCTGTCCGGAAAGGAAGTCCCGGCCACAGTGGTTGAGGCCGGTGAGATGTTCGGCGATGCGGTAGCGCTTTATTTGAACGGCGGTGTACTGGCGCGTAAACCGTCTACGGTGGTGCGTTGTCTTAATGACGAGGTTAAAATGATTCGCGAAGGGATTATCGCTGTCTCGGAAATAGAGACGGCGCTTGGGAGGTCTCTTCAATGAGCGATAAATACGTTATTATGTTCGTATGTACCGGAAATACCTGCCGTTCACCTATGGCTGAGGGAGCCTTGCGAGTGCTTTTAGATAAAGAACGACCGGACAAATTCGAGGTGATTTCTTCCGGTACTCATGCCGCCTCGCATTTTCCGGCGACTATTTATGCGATCGAAGCGGCTCGGATATGGGATGCCGATCTTTCAAAGCATCAGTCCCAACCGCTCACACGGCAGTTAATAGACAAAGCTGATCTGATCCTCGGAATGACCGAATCGCATGTGAAACAAATACTGAAAATGCAGCCCGACTCCAGGGACAAGACCTTTTTATTCAAGAACTTTCCGGGTTCTTCCCCGGAAGGTGAAGAGGTCGAAGACCCGATCGGTCGGTCACTCGATGTTTATAATCAGACGTTTATAGAAATCGGCGAACATTTGGGCCAACAGCTCGATGAATTTGTAAGAAGAATCGACGAGAAGATAGAATGAGTTTCAAGGATAGATTGCAACGCTTCGTCCTGGTAGCGTTAGTCGGCATAGGACTAGTGCCGTTGTTTTATTTTGTAACGGTGGAGGTGCAAATTGCCGGAGCCGCTTCGGCTGATGATATCGATTCCACTGTCGACACCAAGGCCTGGGAACGGTTCATCGAGAATGTGGCCTTTGGCGTCGGGGAGAAGCTGACTTTCGATATTAATTATGGTTTCATCAATGCCGGCACCGCCGATATGGAAGTTCCTCGCCTGATCGAATATGAGGGTCGACCATGCTATCAGATCGTTACGCATGCCGAATCGAACGATTTCTTCTCGACTTTCTACAAGGTCGAAGATCGGGTGGAGTCGATCCTTGACGCCACCGGTCTTTATAGCTGGCGATTCGAGAAAAATCTTCGCGAAGGTTCTTATACCGCCGACCGCATGTACTCTTTCGACCAGGAGAATAATCTCGCTTATTACGATAACGACACGATCCCCGTACCTACCGTTGTTCAAGATGCGCTTTCGGTGCTCTATTACGTTCGCACCCAGAATCTTGAAGTGGGGAAGTCGCTCTACGTTGACAACTTCACCGACGGCAAACAATATCCGCTGGAAGTCAAAGTTCTCAAAAAAGAACGGGTGGAGGTTAAAGCCGGCACGTTTGATTGCATCGTGGTTGAGCCGTTAACTCAGTCGGTGGGAGTGTTCAAGCACGAAGGTCGGCTCAAAGTCTGGTTGACAGACGACCGTCTTCGCATGCCGGTGTTGATGAAGTCAAAAGTGCTGGTCGGATCGATATCAGCCGAGTTAACGGATTACACGATAGGTGAACTGGTATCTTTCTGACGGATATGAGGAATAAAGATAAGACATACGAACCGGCTGATCTCACCGGAGTCAAACGCTATCCGCACGCGGAGCGAGCCAGCAAAGCGGTGGTTGATTCTTTCGGTTGCCCTTTAGAACATCTTAACGGCGCCGATTTCTTTGACTGTCTGCCGCAATATCTCAAGGCCAACGATCTCCGCAATTTCATTAAAGCTGTCGGCATAGCCCGGCGAGCCGGCAAGCCGTTCCATGTAATGATGGGAGCGCATGTCATCAAGGTAGGTCTTTCGCCGATCGTGATCGATCTCCTTAGACGTGGCATTATAACCAGTTTGTCGTTCAACTCGGCCGGATTGATACATGATTTGGAAGTCGCCTTTTTCGGAGCCACTTCCGAGGACGTTCTGGCCGGTCTGGCGGATGGTTCTTTTGGAATGGTTCGTGATACCGCCCAGTTATTCGCCCGGGTTTGTGACATCGCCGAGGAACTCCGAATCGGTCTGGGGGCTGCCGCTGGTATGCTGATAAGGGAGCGTGAGGCCCCCTATATGGGGTACTCGCTGTTTGCGTCGGCATCGGAGTTAGATATCCCCGCCACCATTCATGCCGGGATTGGAACGGACATTGTGGCTCAGCATCCGGAGTTCGACGGAGCCAAAGTCGGAGCCGGATCGCACCGCGATTTCAGAATCCTGTGCAGTATCTGCGCCGAAATAGATCGCGGCGGAGTGATTGCAAATCTCGGCTCAGCCGTTATATTACCCGAGGTGTTTTTAAAAGCACTCACGGTGGCGCGCAATCTCAATCCCGGGGAAAGCCAGCTTACCTCGGCCAACTTCGACATGATCGCGCACTATCGCCCGATGATGAATGTGGTGTCTCGCCCCACTCATGATGCCGGTAAGGGATACAACTTTGTCGGCCATCACGAGTTAATGGTCCCACTCCTGGCCTGGGGACTACGCCGCGAAATGGAGAAATAGTCTGTTTTTGAATAGATCTTTTTAACCAGAGCCCTACATGCCGATTCCGCCCTGCGAGTCGGCATTTCGATTTGGAGAGAATAATGCCGAAGCTTGTTGAATGTGTCCCGAATTATTCCGAAGGACGTCGTCCTGAGGTGATTGATGCCATTTGTGATGCCATCACCGCCGAAGACGGTGTGGTGTTGCTTGATAAGGAGATGGACCACGACCACAACCGTGCTGTGGTTACTTTTGTTGCCCCTCCGTCGAAAGCGGTCGATGCCGCTTTCCGAGGATACCAGAAAGCGGCCGAGTTGATCGATATGACCGTTCATAAGGGAGAACATCCGCGCATGGGCGCTTGCGATGTTTGCCCGTTTATTCCGATCTCCGAAGTGTCGATCGAAGATGCTATCGAGCTGGCCAACAAGCTGGGCAAGCGTGTCGGCGATGAGTTGCAAATCCCGGTTTTTCTGTATGAAGACGCCGCGACCAAGAAAAGCCGTAGAAATCTGGCTAAGGTGCGCAAGGGGCAGTATGAGGGAATGATTGACGCTATCGAAAACGACCCGACGCGAAAGCCTGATTATGGTCCGGCCAAGATGAATCTCAAGGCCGGTGCGACCGCGATCGGTGTCCGTTTCCCGCTGGTTGCCTACAACGTCTATCTGGGTACCAATAAAAAATGGATTGCCGACAAGATCGCCGATGCTGTCCGCAGTTTGAAGGGCGGTTATCGGTTTTGCAAGGCACTGGGGTTTGAGATCAAGGAACGCGATCAGGTTCAAATTTCCATGAACCTCGTGAATTATCCCCAAACACCGATTTTCCGCGTGTTCGAGACGATCAAGTCGGAAGCGGCCCGGTACGGAGTCAACGTTACCTCCTCCGAGATCGTGGGATTGGTTCCTTCCGATGCCATGCTCGATGTTGCGGATTTCTACCTGCGCCTCGAAAATTTCACTCCACTGCAAGTGCTGGAGAACAAGCTGGCCGCGGCCGGCGGAGTCGGTGGCGGCGGTAGTGCCGCCGGGGAGAGTTTTTACGAAGAAGTTGCTTCCTCATCACCGGCTCCGGGCGGTGGCTCCGTCGCGGCTTCGGCCGGGGCACTGTCGGCTGCTTTGACCTCAATGGTTTGTCGTCTCACGGTGGGCAAGAAAGCCTATGCTGCGGTCAAGGGCGAGATGGGGGAGATTCGAGACATAGGCGACCGGCTTCGGGCCGAGCTGACCAAATTGATCGACACCGACAAGGAAGCGTTCAATAAGGTTATGGAAGCGTTCAAGCTGCCGACCGGTGAAGAACGCGATGCGGCTGTTGAAAAGGCCACGAAGCACGCGGCCGAAGTCCCTCTTACGGTTATGAAGAAGGCTCGGGAAGTGCTGTCCCTGACGCGATCGGTGGCTGAAAAAGGCAACACCAACTCCATCACTGATGCCGGGGTAGCGGGACTAATGGCTATGGCGGCGGTCGAAGGAGCCGGTTACAATGTTCGTATCAATTTAGGCGGAATAAAAGACCAGGATTTCGTGAAAAAGCTAAAGGCCGAAGTCGAACAGGTGACTGCCGATGCCTCCAAACTGGCGGTCCAAATTAAGGAGTTGGTTGAAGCCGGATTATAGATGAAAGAGCGGGTCGACCTTCATTTACATACGATCTTCTCGGACGGTTTATCCACGCCTGAGGAACTATTGGAGTTGGTGCGCGGTTGTAGATTGCGTGCCTTCTCCGTAACCGATCATGATTCGGTAGACGGCTATCGGGCGGTGTTGGCGCTGATGACCGAGAATGACCCGGAACTGGTTCCCGGATTGGAGTTGTCCTGTTCGTCCGAAGGACGTGATTTGCACATGCTGGCTTATTATTTCGATTCCGACAGTTCCATGCTGGCCGAGAGCCTCGCAAAATTCCAGGAAAAAAGGAACCTCCGGGGTGGTTTGATGGTCAAAAGGTTGAATGAACTGGGTGTCGAAATCAACATGGATGATGTTATAGCTCGGGCAGGCGGAGCAGCTATTGGTCGTCCTCATGTAGCTCAGGCACTTCTCGACCGTGGAGCTATCGGATCCTTTGAGGAGGCTTTCCGTAAGTACATCGGTAACGACGGTCCGGCTTATTTCCCGAAAGAGAATATATCGCCGGCCGATGCAATTAATATAATCCACGAAGCCGGCGGTCTGGCGGTGATAGCACATCCTGTCGTCAGCGGGCTCGGATTCGAATTTGACGATCTGATCGAGGCCGGACTGGACGGAATAGAAGCGTTTCATCCGGATCACAAGCAGCATGAGGTAGATCGATTGAAACAAGTCGCTTCGGCGAAAGGTCTTTTGATAACCGGAGGCTCCGACTTCCATGGTCGGTCAGGTCGGTGTGGGCTGGTTGGAAGCGAACCGGTTGGTATCGAGTATTTCGAACGGCTTAAAAAAGCCGCTACCCAAAAAAGGAGCAACTCTTGAAGCAGTTGTTGGTGACCATAGCCTTCTTACTGGCATTGTCCGCTTTGGTGTCGGCGGAAGAACTTTCTGAGGATCAACAGAAAGAAATAATCATCGATTACATGTTGGCCACCGGTCAGCACGTCCCGGAACTGGCGTTAGCTGAAACGGATCGCGATGAGGAAGCTCCGCATCACTGGTGTGGCATGCCGGCTATTGCGAACTTCGTCGACAATTACAAGTCGTTCGATCCGGAGCTGATGAAAAGCCTTGGGGCCGAACTAATCACCCGTCCTACGGGGCTCCCCGAAACCTATGGTTCTCCCAGCGGCAAGTTCCTGATTCACTATGCCGTTACCGGAGATGATGCGATTTACGAGCCGACTGTCGATAACAACCACAACAGTATCCCTGACTATATCGATGAGATTGCCGCGACTCTCGATTATGTACATTCTTACATAGTCGATACGTTGGGATTTCCCGCTCCTCTAAGTGATGACTTCTATCCCGCCGGGGGAGATGAACGATTTGATGTCTATTTATTGTCTATGTCGTATCTCTACTATGGTCAAACTTATCCGGATTCTCTGATCGTACACCATTTCGACTCGGACAGTGTCGTATGGGCGACTTCCTACATGCAACTTCGTAACGATTACACCGGCCTTTACGGTTACGAAGACCGACCGCTCGATGCCATGCGAGCGACCGTGGCCCATGAGTATTTCCATTCCGTGCAATTCTCCATGGATTATTCAGAAGCGTCCGGTACGACCGCAGAGAAACGGTACTGGATGGAGATGTCGGCTGTCTGGATGGAGGAGGAGATATACGACGATATCAATGACTATTATTATTATCTACCGACCTTCTTTAATCACCCCGAGCAATCGATACAGCAGTTTACCAGTATTCTTGATATGCACCCGTACTCAAGTGTGGTATTCCCGATATTTCTCACCGAGAAATACGACCGTGGTGTGGTGCGGGCTATTTGGGAGCACTGTGAAGAACTAGGTTTGGGCGATCAGTTTCTAACTTCCGCCACCATGGTTGTCGATTCGATCACGAACGGTACTGTTGGCTGGGCCGAGACTTTCGCCGAGTTCGCTTTGTGGAACTGGTTCACCGGCAGCCGGGCGGATTCACCGAATAATATCGGATATTCGGAGCGTGCTGCTTACCCTGCGATTCCCGATTCCTGCCTGCATACCTATCGGGCTTTCCCGGTGCTGTTACGCGGCAACGAAAACGATACTTTGCCGGATCACAATGCTGCCTATTATCTGAAGCTGGACGATATCAACAATACCTGGTACGATACGACGTTTTGGATCTGTAACGACGGCTCGTTCCCCAACTGTAGTGATTCCACCAAAGTAACCGACACTATCGATAATCCTTATGATATCGTGCATATTGATTCACTGTTTACTATCTGGTTGCTGAACGGTGATCCCGGTGATTCTGATAATCCTACCCTTCCGGAGGGATGGGGAGTGAATATCGTCTACCAGTCTGAGATTGATCCCGACTCGATGGTGATCGATGCTTTTCTCGTTCCCGATGATGCCGTCAACCGTCTCGATTTGATAAATCCCAGGCAGTATTCCTCACTTACGTTCATCATGACGCCGGCCTCATCGGAGAAGCAGTTCTATGACAATATCCACTATCGTTCGCAATTGATGGGGTACTACATCCCTGAGAAGGTTGGCGTGGACTCCAGTCTCATCGATGTCATGGCGTCCGTTCTGGTTCCTTTTCCGAATCCTTGTGTGATCAGTGAGATGGATGAACCAAAAGTTACGTTCAAGTTCCAGATGCCGACTGATGAAACCAGCTATCCTGTTTACGATGTCAGTATCGATCCCTTGCTGATAGTCGATATCTACTCACTGGCCGGGGAAAGAGTGGCGACCGTCGGAGACATCGTTAAGCGCAATTCCCGCCGAGGGCTGTATTACACCGAATGGGATCTGACTAACGAAGCCGGGCGTGAAGTCGCCTCGGGAATCTATTTGGTTTATGCACGTCTGTTCACCCGTGAAGGATTAACCGAAATGCTCGCGGAGGGCACCGCGAAGGTGGCCGTTATCCGATGAATCGGATCGGCCTCATTGCTCGCATTGCGGTTTTCTCGGCATTAATCTATGTGCTTGGTTTGGGTACGACCTTATTACCCAATGTCAATCCGGCCTTCTTTATAATTTTTGTCGCCGGTATGATCTGGGGCTTAGTCCCCGGTGTGCTGGTCGGTGCTGTCGGCATGGGGTTATGGACTTTGTTTCATCCCTTCGGTCCAGCCATGCCGCCGATTATGCTGGCTCAGGTATCGGGCGCCGCCGCCTCGGGAGTAATCGGGGCTTTCTTCGATCTGACGGACTGGCAATCTTACGGTTTGTGGCGTCGGTCGTTGATCCTGGTGCTGTATAGCCTGATGTGTACGGTGTTGTTCTATCTTCCGGTCACAGTAGTTGATGCTTATCTGTTTCAGCCGTTCTGGCCGCGGTTTATCGGTGGACTACCCTGGGTACTGATCGGCATGGCATCGAACGCCGTTATTTTCCCTTTGCTTTTTCCCGCGGCGCGTCTTTTATATCTCAAGGAAAGACGTTGCCAATGAAAAATCTGCTTGTATTGTTATCGCTGTTGCTGGTGACTTCACCTGTGTTCGGACAGGAGGTCGACAGTGCTCAAGTCGCTATAGACACAACTTCAACGGTGGTGATCCCGGCGTCTGATTCTTCGTTTGTCTCGGATTCATCTCTCGTGCCTGATTCGCTTGCCGCGGGAGCGGATTCATTATTGGCGGACTCGCTAACATTCGAGGAACGTCTGGAGCGTTATAGGCAGACGTTGATCCGTCGCAAACCGAGGCTTTCCTCTCGTGACAGTCTCCTTGTTTATTTTGCTTCAAACCGCTTGAATGTTGCCGATCAAAGGAAGCGGTCGTTTTATCATGATGCCGGTGATTATCTCAAGTTCGATCCGGGGTTTTTCGTAAATGACGCCAGATTCACGCCGACTCGAAAGACCATACAGCCGTATGGGCTTTCCGGGCCGCGCATGAGTTATGTTATTGACGGCTGGACCATGCAGCCGTTCGGTCATGTTATCGAACCGGATGGCCTGGTCGATGTCAACGCTTTACCGACGGCATTCGACGAATCACTGTACATCGTTCCGGGGGCTGCGGGGATCCTGTTCGGAGCGGACCAGTCGGTTGCCGCTTTGGTAACCGAACCGATGAAGCCGACCGACAGTATTTCGCACAGTTCCATCCTGGGGGAAGAAGGGGATCTCGGATGGTCCTGGGTGCGAGGGCGATTCACTCGCAATTTCCATGACGGTCGCCAGACTCATGCCTCGGTGGAATACCGGGACGGTGACGGCTATAACGGTGTCGGCGATCACTCTTACAATTATGTTGGTGATTTCTATTTCCCCATCGGTCTTACCTGGGGGGCTCAGGCGCGAGGTCAGCTTTATCGCGACAATGGTGTTCTTTATCCTCATGTGATGTTAAATGGTGTAGCATACCGCCGTTTCAGCCGCGAGAGTCGGGGGGAGCTGATAATCGAGAAAAACAACGAGGCCGGCGATGCTCGTCTGGCGCTTGGATATAAGTATCTCAGTCAATTTGCATCCATGAACGATATTTATCTGGCCAACCGTCGCTATACCGGTCACGCGGGGTATTTTGAAGCGACCAAGGTGATGGGGAACAACCTTTTCGAGGCTCGAATCGGCGGAACCAGTCTGGAATACGATAACTGGTATCATCGTTACGAACGATCTCAAGCTGATTTGCGGATTGTTTTGGCGCATTTATCGCACGGGCTCACCTGGGCGCTGGTGGGAGGTGGGCGCTATGATGATGAGTTTGATCTTCAACCACTCGGCGCTCTGATCGTAACTCGTGAGACCAATCGGTCCTATTTGTTGTTGTCGGCCGGTTATGCTGAGCGAGCGCCTACGCTGTACGAACGTTTTCTGCATTTCCGGACACTCTCGATTTTCGGCTCTTCTTCCATCAACTACGCCGAATCGGGAAACGATGATCTGGTAGCGGAAAAGCAGTTGATCGGCAGCGCCGTTTACGAATACGGCAGCCGTACGACAGCGTTGCGACTTTCCGTTACCGGCGGACGGATAACCGACGGGATCGACTGGCGGAACTACGAGACAAACGACGAAGACATAACCTATGACCTTTTCACCCCTGAAAACGGTGATGTTGACTTCGTTGATTTTTCGGTCTCCGAAAGACTGCAACTCAATCGGTATATGAACCTGTCCGGGGGTGTTGCCGTTCACTCCATTTCCTACGAAAACCTGGATACGACTTATTATACACCTGATTTCCAGTCGTATGCCGGACTGGAGTTGCATCTGCCCTGGGACAGTCGCAAAGTAGACTTTTACGGTTATGCCGAGTTGGTTTATATCGGTCCCTACGACGGTTATGAGGATCTCGAATTGGGTGACTATCCGCTGATTAACGGCAAACTCACGCTTGAGATGGGGCCGTTTCGTTTCTTTACGGTTTTCGAAAACATTACCAGTCAGACTTACCGGACACGAGACTATTTCCATAACACCGATCAGTTTTTCTATTACGGTATTGCCTGGCACTTCCTCGATTAGATTCGGGGCTGCTTGACATGTATCAGGGCGGGCGCTTAATTCAATTATGCAACAGTTGACCTTAACACGCGATGAAGCCTATCGTAAAACGGTCGAGCAATTAGGGACCGGCAATCTGCTGAAGCATGTCCTGGCGGTAGAAGCCGGTATGCGGCGCCTGGCGGAACATCTGGAACAGGATGTTGAAATGTGGGGATTAACCGGTCTCATCCATGATCTGGACTACGAAAAGACCAAGGATGATCCGGATCGTCACGGGTTCATGACCTGTGAATGGTTGAGTCAATGTCGACTTCCATCCGAAATGCTCCATGCGATCAAAGCTCATCCCGGCCATATCCCGTGTGATAACCTCATGGATTGGGCTTTGTATGCGGTTGATCCCGCTTCAGGCTTTATCGTTGCCTGCGCTTTGATGCACCCCGACAAGAAGCTCGATGCGATCGATATCGATTTCATGGTTCGTCGATTTGGTGAGAAACGTTTCGCCGCGGGCGCCTCGCGTGAGAATATGGCGGCCTGCTCCAATCTTGGACTCACTCTCGAGCAGTTTCTGATTTTGGTACAAGAGGGTATGTTGCGTATCCGAACCGATCTGGGGCTTTAGGCCGTGAACACCGAACGGAGCATCCTGCGCCGCGACGTTATTGCCTGGTCGTTGTACGACTTTGCCAACACTATTTTTTCCATGAACATCATCTCGCTTTATCTGAAGCGTCATATCGTTGAAGATTTGGGATTCGGCGACCGCCATTTCGATATCCCGTACTCGATATCAATGCTGGCTGCGGCGTTGGTTTTACCGGCTCTCGGGGCGATTTCCGACCAGGCCGGGAAGAAGAAAGCGTTTCTGTTTCTGTTTACACTTACCTGTTGTATCGCGACCGGTCTTTTAGCGTTCGTTCCCGTGGGAGCAATTGCCGTTACGATCGTGTTGCTCATCACGGCCAACTTCTCTTATGAGGCGGGGCAACCGTTCTATAACGCCCTGCTGTATTCAGTGGCCGAAGGACGCCAGGCACGGTTCGTCTCGGGAGTTGGGGTGGCTATGGGTTATGTAGGTTCGGTTGGCGGGATGTTGCTGGTGTTGCCGTTCGTGACCGGCTCACTCTTTTCCTGGGATGTGCCGCTGCTCGAAGCGGGAGGGAAGACGGCGGCATTTATTCCTACAGCGGTGCTCTTTTTCCTGTTTGCTCTTCCCACGTTTCTTTGGGTGAAGGAAAAACGATCCCGGACGGTCTCAACACCGGGGCTGATCCGGGCGTATAAGGAGGTATGGGAATCACTGAGGGATACCCGACGCTATCCCGGGGTACTCCGTTTTTTGATTGCGGATTATTTCATTGAGGATGCTGTCGCTGTCGTTATCATAAATATGGGTTTGTATGCCTCAGTGGTGATTGGCTTTCATGAGGAACTAATAACCATGTTTCTCGTTGTATCGACCGTCTCCGCCGTGATCGGGTCGTTCATAATAGGTAAGGTGGCGACAATCGTAAGTTTGAAGAAACTGATGGTCGTGATCGTGGCCGGCTGGCTAGCCGGTCTGGTGCTGTTTGTTTTCACTGCGAGTCAGTCAATGATTTGGATTTTAGGTTCGCTGATAGGCATCCTTCTTGGCGGTCTATGGACCGTATCGCGACCCTTGCTGGCCGAACTGGTGCCTGAGAATGAACTGGGTCGTTTTTTCGGTCTTTTCTCACTCTCCGGACGTGCGGCAGCAGTGCTGGGACCGCTTATCTGGACCGCATCGGTGTACCTCTTCAATGCTAACCGGTTCCTCGGCGGGCAAGTCGTTGAGATTTTCAAGATTGGCCCTGAGCAATACGACCAGCTACCTTATCGGGCGGCGGTCCTTTCGTTGGTGGTGATGATGGCGATCGGACTCTTTATTTTCCGCAAAGTCCCGGAAACCGGAGATATGGATTATGCAAAAAAAGGCTGACGGCTCCTGTCAATATACCGGTGTGATTCACGTTCACACGACCGAGTCCGACGGCACCAAATCTCTGGAAGAAGTGGTGGCGATTGGTCGAGAAACCGGCCTCGAATTCATGCTCTTTTCGGATCACATGAATCTCAACAATCGCGAGGCCGGTAAAGAAGGCTTTTACGGCGATACCCTGGTCCTGATCGGTTACGAACACAACGATCTCGATGACTGCCATCATTATCTGCTGTTCGATTCTCCCCGGGTTTATCCGAAAGACATGACCGCAGCACAGTACGTAGCGGCCGGAGCCGCCGACGGGGCTCTCGGTATTCTGGCTCACCCCGACGAAATAAGAGAGGCGATTGTCGAGCATCCTGCTTATCCCTGGAAAGATTGGTCTGTCAGGGGATACAACGGTATCGAACTATGGAATCAGATGTCCGAATGGATGGAGAAGCTCACGCCCTCGAACAAACTTATCATGGCGTTTTCCCCGCGTAAGTCGATGGTCGGTCCGACCGATCGCATTCTTCGTAAATGGGACGAATTGAACCGGTCGCGCAAAGTGGTCGGCATCGCCGGGGTGGATGCCCACGCTTTTCCGATCAAAGTCGGCCCACTCACCGTTGAGATATTTCCGTATAAAGTCCATTTCCGTTCCCTGCGTTGCTACATCGCTTTACCGGAAGAATTAAGTCGCGATCTTGACCGGGCTCGTCTCCAATTATATGCAGCCATAAGAGAATGTCGGCTTTATTTCGCCAACGTTCGTTGGGGCGATGCCGAGAACTTCGAATTCTGGTGTGAAAACTCACGACGCAAGGTCGGCAGCGGCGGTGAACTGAACCTCGAAGATGGAAAAACCGTGATTGAGGTGAAAACACCCGAAGCGGCCCGGTTGAACCTGGTCCGAAACGGTGAGAGTATTTTTTGTGAGAAAACGGATCATATCACATATGAACTGTCCGAACCGGGTTTATATCGTGTAGAAGCCTGGAAGGGAAGACGCGGCTGGATTTTTTCTAACCATATTAGAGTCGGAGGGGAGTCCTGAGTCCGGCCGATATCATAACGCATCTGCTGTTTCTCAGTCGGGTGCATCAATCGCCGGTGAGGATTAACGGCGGTGAAAAACTAGTTTGTAAGTTTGTCATCATTGAGCATAACAACGAGCCCTGGTTAGTGGTTGGTCCGGTGGCGGAATTCCCATATCATGCGAACCTGGTCGATCGCTATTGTGACATCAAAAACGTCGCCTCGACCTGGGTTCACAAGCCCGATCTGCTTAGGATATTCGACGCTGATGTCCATGTAGCCGGGGGAGGGTGGCTTGATTTGGATCCGGTCGATTCATCCATAAAACTTTATGGAAACTCCACTGCTTATGGCGGTTTTAATCGTCACACCGCTCGCTCGGCAATAAGCTCAGACGGGCGTTTTCACGCCTATGAAATCATTCCCGGCTGATGCCGCATTAGCTGTCAATTTGTGATAAAAGTAGCAATCTCGGGGCTGTTGGTTAAATAGGAGTAATTTGTAAGCAATTGGCTTTCAGGTTATTGAGTGAACGGTTTCAGCCCGAATGAGATAATCGCCACGACCAAAAAGACCAGATGACGCTCTTAAAAATTCTTGACATTGCAAAACAGAATGGCTACAGTTACCAAAATAATTTGCGTAGTGTGGAGTGTATGACACCGCATGTTTGATACTATTTATCCCATTCTGTTTCTGATGCTCTGCGGGGTTGTTATGGCTGTGGCATTCTTGCTCCTCTCTTCGTACGTGGGCAAGCGAACCCGGCTAGGTAAAAAGAATGACCCTTACGAATGTGGTGTGGAGCCGGTAGGTACCACCCGGAATCCGGTGCCGGTTAAATTCTACCTGGTGGCCATTCTATTTATCCTTTTTGATATAGAAATCATCTTTTTATATCCCTGGGCGGTGATCTCCCGTCGTCTCGGCATCTTCGGTTTTGTTGAAATGCTGGTATTCATTATCATCCTCCTGGTAGGTTACTTTTACGTTCTGGGACGAGGAGCCCTCAAATGGGAATAGAAGAGAAAATCCCCGATTCGATCTTATTGACCTCGCTGGATAAAATGGTGAACTGGGCGCACAAGCGCTCCATGTGGCCTCTAACTTTCGGTTTGGCCTGTTGCGCTATCGAGATGATGTCAACGGCTGCCTCCCATTATGATCTGGCCAGATTCGGGATGGAGGTGTATCGTCCGTCACCGCGCCAGGCCGATCTGATGATCGTTGCCGGTCGGGTGTCGCTTAAGATGGCTCCGGTGATCAAGACGCTTTATGAGCAAATGCCCAATCCCAAATGGGTGATTGCGATGGGCGCATGCGCTTCCTGTGGCGGGGTATTCAATAACTATGCTGTGGTACAGGGTGTCGATCGCATTGTCCCGGTTGATATATATGTGCCGGGATGTCCGCCGCGACCGGAGCAGCTCATGAACGGTTTTATGAAGCTGTTCGAAAAAGTCGATAAGGACTCCATGAAAAATTACCGTGAGTCCTGGGGTCGTAAGATTTAAGAGGATAACAGGGATTCGATTCGGTATGGAAGAGAAAATTAGAGGCTTTCTAAAGGAACGGTTCCCGGAGGCGGTACTCAAAGAAGAAGAGTTTCGCGGCGATCTCAGTTTCTTCATCAAGCCCGAAGCCCTGGTCGACATCTGTCAGGCTCTGCTGGAAAGCACCGATCTGGATGTCAAATACCTCTGCGATATAACCACCGTTGACTGGCTGGGACATGAAAGCGAGTCCGAGGGCCGCTTCGAGATGGTCTATAATCTGTATTCTCTTAGCGGCAAATACCGTTTCTTTCTTAAAGCCCGTATATCCGGTAACAATCCCAAAATCGCGACGTTGTGTGATCTGTGGCCGTCGGCTAACTGGCTGGAACGTGAAGTCTGGGATTTGTTCGGTATCACTTTCGAAGGACACCCCGATCTGACCCGCATTCTGTTGCCGGATGAGTTCGAGGGATACCCGCTCCGTAAAGACCATGAGTTACATTATGAGCAGCCAATGTTTAGCTGGAACAAGGACGATCCGCCCGAGGTGATAAAATAATGTCGGAGTCAAGGATCCTTACCGTAAACATGGGGCCGCAGCACCCGTCGACCCACGGTGTGCTTCGGGTGGTGCTTGAGCTGGATGGTGAGACGGTTATCTCGGCTCGTCCCGTAGTCGGTTATCTCCATACCGGCATCGAAAAGACTCTGGAATCGAAGCTTTATAATAAAGCCATTCCATGCACCGACCGGATGGATTATCTCGCCCCCATGAGTAACAACCTGGGCTATTGCCTGGCGGTCGAGAAGCTCATGGAGATCGATGTCCCGGACAAGGTCAAATGGGCTCGCGTTATCCTGGCTGAATTAACGCGTATCAACTCGCACCTGGTCTGGCTGGGTACGCATGCCATGGACCTCGGCGCTTTGTCGATGATGCTCTATACATTCCGTGAGAGAGAGTCAATTATCGACGTTTACGAGGCTTGTGCCGGACAACGCATGATGACTACTTATATCCGCATTGGCGGGCTGGCGTGGGATCTTCCGTCCGATTTCGACAAGAAGGTTCGTACCGCTTGCGACAACGTCGAACGCGGTATTGAAGATTACGAGAAGCTGCTCACCGGCAATCAGATTTTCCTTAACCGCACCAAGGGAATTGCCGTTATTTCAGCCGAAGACGCCATTGCCTGGTCACTTTCGGGACCGATGCTTCGCGGCAGCGGTGTTAAACGCGATGTCCGTAAGGATGACCCCTATTCCGGATATGAGAATTTCGATTTCGATGTTTGTCTCGGCAAGACCGGTGATGCCTTCGATCGGTACAAACTTCGTGTCGATGAAATGCGCCAGTCAATAAGAATCATCCGTCAGGCGCTGGACGGCATACCCGAGGGGCCGTATCGTGCTCATGTTCCGGGAGTCGTTCTGCCACCTAAGGAAGATATTCTATACAAGATGGAATCGTTGATATTCCATTTCAAGATCATTACCGAAGGTTTCAAGGCGCCGACCGGCTCGGTGTATCAGGGAATCGAGTCGCCCAAGGGTGAACTCGGATTCTATATTACCGGCGACGGTACGACCAAGGCGCGTCGCGTACGAGTGCGGCCACCCTGTTTTATCAATCTGGCTTGTCTGCCGGTCCTCTGTGAGGGAAGTCTGTTGGCCGACGTCGTGTGTGCCGTTGGAACCATTGATATTGTGCTGGGAGAAGTTGACCGATGATTCTCACTGAAGAGTCAGTCGCCCGCATAAAGGAGAAGGCCGCCCGGTATCCGTCGGCCAAGTCGGCGATTTTGCCGGCCATAACCGTGGCTTATCGTCAGGTCGGGCATCTCAATAACGAAATTTATCACGAGATCTCCAAAATCATCGGCGTACCGTACGTTGAGATCGCCGAGGCCGCTACTTTCTATACGATGTTCCCCAAGGAGCCGGTCGGCAAGTACCTCATTCAGGTTTGCCACAATATCTCCTGCTCGTTGTTGGGCGCCGACGGTCTGATCAGTTACCTGGAGCAGAAACTCGGGATAAAGAAGGGGGAGACCACCTCCGACGGCCTGTTCACTTTGATCTCGGTCGAGTGTCTGGGATCCTGTGCAACGGCCCCGATGATGCAGATTAACCAGGATTACTATGAGAATCTGACCCGCGAAAAAGTGGATCAGATATTGGAAGAGCTTAGGAGCAAGGCCTGATGTTCTACTCACCCGTAAGAACCAATGCCGCAGAGGTTGCCAAGAGCGACCGGCTTCATCTCTTCAGATATGTCGAAGATCCGGATCAGGTCAATATCGACACCTACGTCAAGCACGGCGGCTGGGCAATCTGGCCGAAGGTGCTGAAAGAGTGGAGCGCTGAAAACGTTCAACTGGAGGTGAAGAATTCCGGATTGCGCGGTCGCGGCGGCGCCGGTTTCCCGACCGGAGTCAAATGGGGTTTTCTGCCCAAGGGGCTCAACAAACCGGTTTACCTGTGTTGCAACGCCGATGAATCCGAACCCGGAACCTGTAAGGATCGTGTCATACTCGAACGTGACCCGCATGCTGTGATCGAAGGGATGTGCATTGCCGCTTATGCCATTGGCTGCCATCTCATGTTTATCTATATCCGCGGAGAGTTCGCTCATTGCGCCGATATGATCGAGAAAGCTCTGGGTGAAGCTTACAAGGCCGGGCATCTCGGTAAGAACATACACGGTAGTGGTTACGACCTTGACATGATCGTCCATACCGGCGGCGGTGCTTATATCTGTGGTGAGGAAACGGCGCTTCTTAACTCGCTCGAAGGCGAGCGCGGGATGTCCCGAATAAAACCGCCGTTCCCGGCGGTGGAAGGTCTTTATTCTTGTCCGACCATCATAAACAACGTTGAGTCGTTGACGGCCGTAACGCACATCATTCGCAACGGAGCCGCCTGGTACAAGCAGATGGGGACGGAGAAGTCCACGGGCTCGAAGATTTTCTCGCTCAGCGGGCATGTCAACAATCCCGGGAATTACGAGGTCGAACTCGGCTTTTCGCTCAAGAAGTTAATCTATGACCCGGAATACGGCGGCGGTATTCGAGGCGGCAAGAAGTTGAAGGGGGTGATCCCGGGCGGATCATCGACACCTTTCCTGACGGCCGAGACATTCGATATCAACCTTGACTATGAATCACTCGCCGCGGCCGGCTCGATGCTCGGTTCCGGGGCGGTGATTGTATTTAACGAAGACACCTGTATTGTCTGGGTGATCAAAAAGCTGATCCATTTCTATCGTCACGAATCCTGCGGCAAGTGTACGCCTTGTCGTGAAGGCACCGGCTGGCTCGAACAGATCATCAATCGAATCGAAGCCGGTAAAGGTCAACCGGGTGATGTGGAATTGATCGAAGAAATTTGTGGCAATATCCTGGGTCGGACGGTTTGTCCGCTGGGTGATGCGGCGGTAATGCCGGTTCTGTCGGCCATCAAGAACTGGCGCGATGAATGGCAGTACCATATTGACAACAAGAAATGCCTGGTGAAGACGGAGTTCCCTTTTAACTAGACGAAGCCATGGCGGAAGAGACGAAAAAAGATACAGCGGCAGTACCCACTGTCACATTGACGATCGATGACCGCACGGTAACGGTCCCCAAGGGGACAACCGTACTGGAAGCGGCGCGCGGTGTGGGAATACATATCCCCACATTTTGCTGGCATCCCAAGCTGAAGCCGGCCGGGTCCTGTCGTATGTGCTATGTTGAAATCGAGAAATGGCCGAAGCTGGCTGTTTCCTGTGCTACTGATGCGACCGACGGGATGGTGGTGCACACGAATTCGGATCTGGTTCTCAGAGGACGTCGAGCCGTGCTCGAATTCCTCCTGACGAATCACCCGCTGGACTGTCCCACGTGTGATAAGGGGGGAGAATGCGAACTGCAAAATCTCACCTTTGCCCACGGTATCGATACCAGCCGGTTTGAGTTCACTAAATACCGCTTTGTCGATGAGGGGATGTCGACCACGTTCGACGACCTCAAAATCGGACCGGAAATAGTGCTCAATCGGAACCGTTGTATCTTGTGCTACAGATGTGTTCGCGCCAACAAGCAGGCGTTCGGAGAATACGACCTGGGTGTTTATGAGCGCGGTAATATGGCTCAGATCAATGCCGCTCCCGGTGAGCAGGTCGATAATCCTTTTTCCGGCAACCTGCCCGAGATTTGTCCGGTTGGGGCTTTGACCAACAGTGACTGGCGCTACAAAATCAGGGTTTGGCTGACCAAGACTTCACCCTCGATCTGCAATTTCACCAGCAGCGGCTCGAACACGCTCTTCTATAAAGATCAACACAAGAATCACATATATCGTACGACATCGCGGCGCAACGACGACATCGATGACGGCTGGATAGCCGACGTAACTCGTTATGGCTATCAGATCATCACTTCTCCGGACCGCTTAAAACAGCCGCTGATCAGACGGGACGGCAAGCAGGTCCCGGCCTCATGGGATGAGGCGATCAGCCTTATTGCACAACGTTTTGTTGAGATAAAGGAGCGCAAGGGAGCGGTATGTATCGCCGGACTGGCAGCTCCGAACCTGGATAACAAGGCGTTGTATTCTTTTAACAAGTTCTTCCGGAAAATCCTTGGTTCGAACAACATCGATTTCAGACAAGACTATCGGTGGTTGCCGGAGGAGCCTGATTCGGTATTCAGCAAACTCTGCAATCAACCGTTTAAAATCGCCGATATTGATACCTCAGATGTTATAGTTTGTTTCGCGACCGATTTGATTCGCGAGCATCCGAATGAATATCTGCGTGTCCGCAAGGCGCGGAATTTCCACAAACCGCGCATTTACTCGCTCAATCCGTATGCCGTCAAGGCGGCTGATGTCGCCGATCTGGAATTGGTTTATCGGATCGGACAGGACGAAGCGGCTCTGGCCGGAATTGGTCTGGCGGCGATCGAACAATCCCTGGCTGATCCCGGCAAGGCCGGTCAGTTTAAGGAGTCTTGCGGTTATGGCTCTCTTGCCGAGGCTGCTCAGGCTGCCGGTCTCGAACCTGATGAGTTGAAAGTTGTTGCGCGCGCCCTTGCCGAGGGTCGCAAAATTACTTTCATGATCGGTGAATTGGCCGCTCGCTCGAAAGCACGCGAAATTATCGGTGCTGCGGTCTCTAATCTAAATCTGCTGATGAGCCTGAGTGAGCGCGGACAATTAGCCGTTTTAGCTCGCTATGCCAATTCGCGTGGAGCCGAAATGCTGGGAGTGGTTCCCAATCCGCCCGAAGCACTCAAAGCGAAGTTAACCGAGCTTTGGGGGAGTTATCCCGAATCGGCGGCGCACAATACCGATGCTATGCTCAATCTGATGAAGAAGGAAGAGATTGACGCTTGCCTGATCGTGGGCGGCAATCCGATGTCCATATATCCTGACAAGGAGTTCACTCGGGAAGGTCTCGAGAAACTGGATTTCCTGGTTGTAGCCGACATGTTCGAGACGGAGACGACCGAATTGGCCGATGTCGTATTGCCGCTGGGCAGTTGGGCTGAGGTCGAGGGTGATTTCATCAATCTTGAAGGCGTCAAACAGACCGCCTCAAAAGCCTTGAATCCGGTGGAACAATCCAAATCGGCGGAAGAACTAATCCGCCTTATCGCTCAGGCGATGGATGAGTCCGCACTGGGAGAAGAAGCGATTCTGACCGATGAGATTGCTCAGGCACTGGCGGTTTATAAGCCTTCCGTTTTGCCGGACAAGATGATCAAGGTGACACCCGAATCGGAAGAGGTTTCGGCGGAGTATCCGCATCCGGTTCTGATTTGCGACGATCCTCATCATTGCGGATATGTGACCGAAAAAGCTCCCTCGCTGGTCAATTTTGCCGGTGAGGCTTATGTCGAGTTGTCACAGGAAATGGCCGATCGGTACGGTCTGGAAAACGGTACTTCCGTTCGGTTGGTATCGCCGACCGGTAAAGTGATACTCCCGGTCAAAATATCCGAGCATGTTGAGAACGATGTCCTGCTGTTGCCGCGTAACTTCTCGGCGGTTGCAGTGACATCACTGTTGCTTCGCAAGCTGCGAGTGGACCGAGTCAACCTAAGTAAAGTGGATGAATGACGGCATGTGGGAAACCATCATCATAGCATCGATTAAAATAATCGCGGTCCTGATTGTCGTTCTGACCGGATGCGCTTATGCGACGTTGTTCGAACGCCGTCTGCTGGCTCGCATGCAGCATCGTATGGGGCCGACCTGGGCAGGTCCCAGTGGTATCCTGCAGCCGATTGCCGATGCCGTGAAGCTGATTTTTAAGGAAGATATCTCTCCGGACAATGTCGAAAAGTGGACCTATACGCTGGCCCCGGTAATTTCGTTTATCCCGGCCTTTCTCACCTTCGCCGTTGTTCCGTTTTCGAGTGATATGACCTTTTTCGGATACGAAGTCACCGGTGTGATTTCGGATCTTAATATCGGTATCCTTTGGGTATTCGCCGTAACTTCGCTGGGAGTGTACGGTATCGTTCTGGCTGGTTGGTCGTCGGGATCGAAGTATTCTCTGCTTGGCGGAATCCGTTCTTCGGCCCAGATGATTTCTTACGAGGTCGGCTACGGATTGTCGATCATCGGAGTGCTGTTGATTGCCAACACGCTTTCGATGAGAGAACTGGTCGATCAGCAGGCTTCTTTCTTCGATTGGTTCATCTTCCGGCAACCGCTCGGTTTCCTGCTCTTTTTGACATGTGCCATTGCCGAGACCAACCGTCTTCCGTTCGATTTGCCCGAAGCGGAAGCAGAATTGGTGGCCGGTTACCATACGGAATACTCTTCGATGAAGTTCGCGATGTTCTTTATCGGTGAATATGCCTCGATGATTGCCGTATCCTCGGTTGCGGCGACCATATTCCTCGGCGGCTGGCACGGACCGTTTTTGCCGCCGGTTATCTGGTTCCTGATCAAAGTTTTGATCTTCATGACTATCTATGTCTGGTTACGCGGCACTTTCCCGCGTTTCCGCTATGACCAATTGATGAACTTCGGCTGGAAAATAATTTTCCCGCTGGCGTTGGCGAACACGCTTATAACGGCAGCCGTGGTGATGCTGTAGATCGATAGGTTGTTTTATGAAGTCGTTATTACAAGCGCTGAAACATGTGTTTTTCGACATGCCGATAGGGCTGTGGACCACTTTCAAACACGTGTTCAAAAAACCGCTGACCCTGGATTACCCGCGCAAGAAGAAGCCGATGTCTCCGCGCTATCGCGGACGTCACTACCTCGAGCGCTATGACGATGGCACCGAGCGCTGTGTCTGTTGCGGTTTATGCGCCGCGGCCTGTCCCGCTGATGCCATTTATATGGAGCCTAAGGAAAACGAAAAAGGTGAACGCGGCGCCAAGGTTTACGAGATAAACCTGCTGCGTTGCATTTTCTGCGGTTTCTGTGAAGAGGCCTGTCCCGAGGAAGCGATATTCCTCGGCCAGGAATATGAGTTCGCGGGTGATAATCGCAATTCATTCCTCTGGACGAAAGAAGACATGCTGGTGCCGCATCCGCGTAAGGATAATCCGCTCAAGCGGATTTATCGTCGGGTGCGCAAGGTGTATGGAGTAACGGACAAGCCCAAATGATGCTCGATACGGTCATATTTGTGTTCTCCGCCATAGTCGCGGTGTTCGGTGCGGTCATGATGATCGGCCAGCGCAATCCGGTGGCCTCAGTGCTGTATCTGATCGTTTCGATCGTGGCACAGGCGGTTCTCTATGTTCAGCTCGGGGCTCTTTTTCTGAGCGCGGTGCTGATCATTGTGTATGCCGGGGCCATTCTCGTGCTGTTTCTGTTCGTCATTATGTTGCTGAATTTACGAAGCAGTGAGGATCTCGGTGAGGGTTCCACGGTCCTGAGTAAAGCTACCAAATATGTCGTCTCGGTGTTGTTCGTAATTGAGATGGCTATGGTAGTCAGGTCCGGATTATTCGCTAAAGCCGGACCGATCGGCATCATGCCCGAGCCTTCGACGCATTTCGGAGCGGTCGATACCGTGGCCGAGTTGCTTTATTCCAAATACCTGTATCCGTTCGAGCTTACTTCGATTCTGCTTCTGGCAGCAATCGTAGGAGCTGTCGTAATTGCCCGGCGTCATCGGCCCGAAGACCCGAGCCTCGAAGAAGAGAAGGGACAAGAATAAGATGTTGACCATTCCCGCCTTCTTGATGGTAGCGGTCGTATTGTTCGCGATCGGGATAGTCGGTGTAATGATCTCCCGCAATATAATCGTGATGTTCATGTCGGTAGAGCTAATGCTCAATGCCGCCAACCTGGCCCTTATTGCTTTCTCACGCGCCCTGAATCTGACCGACGGCCATGCCTTCGTGTTCCTTGTGCTCGCGGTAGCGGCCGCTGAGGTAGCGGTTGGGCTGGCTTTGGTTATCACGATTTACCGTAACCGCGAAACGATCAATATCGATCGTTACGATTTGCTCAAATGGTGAGGAGCTGAGAGGATATGTCCGAATACCTGTTTCTGGTTCCGCTCTTCCCGCTGATCGGGTTTCTGATCAACGGACTGCTGTTGGGGCGTTTGCCCCGGCCGGTGGTTTCGTTCATTGCCTGTACCTCGATCGGTTTGTCGTTCGTGCTGTCGCTGTTGCTGTTCTTCGAGCTGAAGAGCCTTCCTGTAGACGGCCGGATTATCGAGCAAACGCTGTTTACCTGGATTTCATCCGGTTCGTTCCACGTTAACGTTGCTTTTCTGCTGGATCCTCTCTCAGCGGTCATGATCCTGGTGGTGAGCGGAGTCGGTTTTCTGATTCATATATATTCGACCGGTTACATGCACCATGATCCCTGCTTCGGTCGTTATTTCGCTTATCTCAACCTGTTCGCCTTTGCCATGCTGACGCTCGTTTTGGCGAATAACTACCTCTTCATGTTCGTCGGCTGGGAAGGCGTGGGATTGTGTTCTTACCTCCTGATCGGTTTCTGGTACCATAAGCAGTCCGCCTCCGATGCCGGTAAGAAGGCTTTCCTGGTCAATCGAATCGGCGACTTCGGTTTCCTGGTCGGCATGTTCATTATTTTCTGGCAGGTCGGCTCACTCGATTTCAAGACTGTTATGGCATCGGCGCCGGCAGTGTTCGTTGCCGGAGGCACCTTGATTACGGCTGCCTGTATGTTGATGTTCCTGGGCGCCACCGGTAAATCGGCACAGATACCTCTTTATATCTGGTTGCCGGATGCCATGGAGGGTCCGACTCCGGTGTCGGCGTTGATCCACGCCGCCACAATGGTTACCGCCGGTGTCTATATGATAGCCCGATCCAATGTCCTCTATATGATGGCTCCCGACGCTCTCATGCTGGTGGCAATCATCGGCGCCGCAACGGCGATTTTCGCGGCTACGATCGGACTCGCTCAAAACGATATCAAACGCGTGCTGGCCTATTCGACGGTCAGCCAGCTTGGTTATATGTTCCTTGCTTGTGGTGTGGCCGCTTTCACGGCCGGTATTTTCCACCTGATGACCCATGCTTTCTTCAAGGCGCTCTTGTTCCTGGCCGCCGGTTCGGTGATCCATGCCATGTCGGATGAACAGGATATGCGCAAGATGGGCGGTTTGAAGAAATACCTCCCGATTACCTACGGGACAATGCTCGCAGCGACTCTGGCGATTTCCGGAATTCCCGGTTTGTCGGGATTCTTCTCGAAGGATGAGATTCTCTGGAAGTCGTTCTCATCGCATCACGGGCACTGGTTGCTGTGGGTAGTTGGATTCGTGACCGCCGGTCTGACAGCCTTCTATATGTTCCGTCTGATTTACCTCACCTTCCACGGTAAGGAACGGATGGATAACCATACCCGTGAACACATTCACGAGTCACCCAAGTCGATGACCATTCCGCTCATTGCCCTGGCAGTGCTTTCGGTAATCGGCGGTTTTGTGGGCGTCCCGCACATATTCTTCGGCGCTACCAACTATTTCGAGAATTGGCTCGAACCGGTCATGTCCGGTCCGTCACAACAGGCGGCCGTACATGCCCTGGCCTCGGCCGGGGGAGACACCGGGATGGAAGTAACGTTGATGACGGCAACGGTGATTCTGGTGTTGCTTGCCATCTTCGTGGCGCGGTTGTTCTACAAGCAAAAGCCGGAACTGGCAACACAATGGCAACAGAAGTTGTCCGGTGTGCATCGGGTGTTGCTTAACAAGTATTATGTAGATGAGCTGTACGGTGCCGCAGTGGTAAAGCCCTTGATCGGTTTTTCAAAATTCCTCTGGCATGTGTTCGATGAAAGTATCATCGATGGCCTGATCAACGGCCTTGCTTCGGTTTACAGCGAGATGTCGCAAAGACTTCGTCACTGTCAGACCGGTCGAGTGCGCACCTACGCAACGGTATTTGTCATCGGAGTTGTGGCCCTGGTGGCCTACCTGCTGTTAGGATAGATGATGGGAGACCATATTCTTACATTAATCACCTTCCTGCCGACTATCGGTGTGTTGTTGTTGCTTCTGGTGCCTAAAGAGCGCTTCGACACCATAAGATCGGTAAGCCTGATAGTATCGTTTGTCACCATGCTGTTGTCGTTCCTGCTCTGGGGGATGTTCGACCCGATGGGTAACGGCATGCAGTTCGAGATCGATCAGCCCTGGATTACCGCTTTTGGAATCCAGTATCATCTCGGCATTGACGGCATTTCACTGTTGTTGATCCTGTTGACCACGATTCTTTCCGTGCTGGCTATTCTCGCTTCTTGGAAGTCGATCCAGAAAGGAGTGAAGGGATACTTTGTCTCAATGCTTCTTCTGGAAACCGGTATGCTCGGTGTCTTCTGTGCCTTGGACTTGTTCATGTTCTACGTGTTCTGGGAAGTCATGCTGGTACCGATGTATTTCCTCATCGGTGTCTGGGGCGGACCGAAACGAGTCTATGCCGCGATCAAGTTCGTTTTGTTCACGATGTTCGGATCGCTGCTCATGCTGGTTGCGCTGATCTACCTGATGTTCCAGTATCAGGCTTATGCGGGAGTTTTCTCGCTCGATATGGTGAAACTGGCCGAGATGCCGCTGGCGCACAACGTGCAGCTTTATTTGTTCGGAGCGTTCGCCCTGGCCTTTGCCATCAAGGTACCTCTCTGGCCGTTGCACACATGGTTGCCTGACGCACACGTACAGGCTCCGACGGCCGGTTCGGTTATTCTGGCGGGTGTGTTGCTCAAAATGGGTACCTACGGTTTTATCCGGATTTGTCTGCCGATGTTCCCGGAGGCAACCCTTGTTTATATGCCGTATATCAGCGTGCTGGCATTGATCGCGATTATCTACGGAGCGCTGGTGGCCATGGTCCAGAAGGATGTCAAATCGCTGGTGGCGTTTTCATCGGTGTCCCACATGGGTTTCGTTATGCTGGGAATGTTCGCTCTTAATATGCAGGGACTACAGGGATCGGTTCTGCAAATGATCAACCACGGTGTTTCGACCGGCGCCCTGTTCCTTGTGGTAGGTATGATTTACGACCGTCGTCATACACGTTTGATTTCTGATTTCGGCGGCCTGGCCAAAGTTATGCCGGTGTTCTCGGCCATATTCATGATAGTCACGCTTTCGTCGATAGGCCTTCCGTTCACGAATGGTTTCGTCGGCGAGTTTCTGATATTACTAGGTACGTTCGATTCCAACACGGTCTATGGTGTTATAGCAGCTTCAGGTGTAATTCTGTCCGCCTGCTATATGCTCTGGATGTACCAGCGGGTGATCTTCGGCAAGGTGACCAATCCGGAAAACGAGAAGCTCAAGGATCTGGACTGGCGTGAGAAAATTATCCTGATCCCGCTGCTTATTCTGATCTTCTGGATTGGAATCTATCCGTCACCCTTCCTGGAGCGGATGAAGCCGGCGTTGGAAAAGGTCATGATGCAGGTTGATCAGGCTCGAACCGCACAGGCCCCGTCGGGAGCTCAGGATACCCGGGTATTCGTTGCAGATGAGGGCTCGGCTGAACTTCATGAATGCAGCTTGAGCAAGGGGGGGCCGTGCCTGAAGTAATGATCGAATTGCGGTTGGCTTCGGAAGTAGTTGAGGCTTATGAGGCATGGCGGGATATACCGTCATGGATGGAACAGATATGATAGACTTTACCTCGGCATCGATTAGCTTTGACATGCTCTACCCGGAAATCAGTCTCCTGGTAGCGGCGTTCGTGATCCTTCTGATTTCGTTTTCTCGTCAATTGGGTCGCGCTGCCGGAGTCATTGCGATGGTCGGCATTATCGTCTCCATGCTGCTCGCGCTGGGTGAGTGGGGGCATCAAACCTCGGGATTCTTCGGCATGGTCACCTGCGATAACTTCGGCGCAGCATTCAAGGTTATCTTTAACGGTATTGCCGCTCTGGCTCTGCTTATTTCGATTCGCTACTTTCACGAGAAAAAAATCGCTCGCCCCGAGTTTTACGCCCTGTTGCTGATCTCCACGGTCGGAATGATGGTCATGGCCAATACCACGGATCTGATCGTCATGTTCGTCGGTCTTGAGATAATGTCCGTTCCGCTTTATGTGATGGCCGGATTTGCGCGACGTTCACTGGAATCGAATGAAGCCGGTATCAAGTATTTCTTGATGGGCGCTTTTGCCAGTGGCTTCCTTCTGCTGGGTATCGCCTTCATCTTCGGAGCGTCCGGGACCACCGATCTGAGACGCATCGTAGCCGACTTCTCGTTTATCGTGTCCAATTATCCACTGTACATGTATTCGGGAGTCGGGTTAGTGTTGATCGGATTCGGCTTCAAGGTCGGCGCCGTGCCGTTCCACAGTTGGATTCCGGATGTCTATCAGGGGGCTCCTACGCCGGTGACCGCGTTCTTTTCGGTTGGTCCGAAAGCTGCCGGTTTTGCCGTAATGATGAGAATTTTCCTGTACGGTTTCGACCAGATGCAGGTTCTTTCGATGCTCTTCTGGATTTTATCGGTGCTGACCATGACCGTTGGAAACGTGTTCGCCCTGCGTCAGGAGAATGTCAAGCGGATGCTGGCTTATTCCTCGATTTCCCATGCCGGTTACATTATGGTGGCGCTGGCGGTTGGGGGAAAGGCCTCGATCTCGGCGGCCATGTTCTATTTAATCGGTTATGCGCTGTTCAACACCGGCGCTTTTGCCATTATAACCATGCTTGAGATTCGCCAGGGAAGTAAGGCTATGATTAGCGAAATAGCCGGTATGGCCAAAGTGCACCCATATCTGAGTGCCGCTCTGGCTTTGTTTATGTTCTCCCTGGCCGGTTTCCCGCCGACCGTAGGATTCTTCGGGAAGTTCTATATCTTCTCGGCTGCCGTCAAAGCCGGTTTCATCTGGTTGGCGGTAATCGGTGTGATGAACTCATTCATTTCGGTTTATTACTATCTCAGAGTTATTAAAGCCGCTTACCTCGATTCACCCGAAGGTAACTTCCTGCCGGTTAAGCTCTCACCGAGCCTGATGCTGGTGGTTGTCATTGCTGCGCTTGGGACACTGGGGCTCGGTTTCTTCCCCGAGACGGTTATCGAGATTACGCAGCGAGCACTCTTTGCCTTCCTGTAATTTTCGAAGGCAGAAAATCAAAAAAAACCGGTGGTTGTCACGATCACCGGTTTTTCTTATTGGTCTCGGATTGAACCGGTCTATTGGGACATCCAGAATTTGCAAGGCTCCGGTCCGCTGTTGAACATATAGTTTACGAGGTATACCAGGTCGCTGATATCCGGTCCGCCGCCGCTGCAGTTCATGTCGGCGGCTTCCATGGGAATCGGTTCCAGTCCGCCCTGGAACATGTAGGAGACCAGGTACACAAGGTCACTGATGTCGATGCTTGCCTCGCCGTTGACGTTGCCGGCCATTACCAGTTCCTGACCGGCCCATTTGAAGCGGATAACCTGTCCCGTATTGACACCGGTATAACTCTCGCCTACAGCGGTTTTATAATTTAACGCCGCACAGCCCTCAGTGCCGATACCCACCGCCACCGTACTGCTGATGCTGCTGATTCCGACATCGTTGTATTGGAAGAATATCTCGCCGAATCTGGTTAGGATTATTTCGAAGTTAATGGTCGTATCGCCGGAATCGTAAAAGCTGCCCGGATGATACCATTCAATTACCATCTTATCGTATCCCGGCGGATTGTAGAGATAGACGCCCGCTTCCGGATTGACCTCATCGTCGATGATCAGGTCACCGTAGAACGGGGCTACAACCGTAGCGTAAGGGGCTCCGGGAATGTCAATACTCGAGAAGTAACCGCTGACGTTGATGTTGGTGTCGGTAAATGAAATGGCTCCGTTCACACCGATGAAGAAACGAACGAAACTGGTATCGTAAAACGGGAAAGCGAAACCGATATTACGCGGTCCGGCTGAGCCGTCGTCGAGCGGATCTGCAAAGCCCGGATTGTAAAATGAGCTGTTATTGATTTTGGCCCCGAGTGTTTTAGCTGATATCCAGTCGAAAACCGGACCGTTGGGATCATCAGAACTAATGACATCGTAAGTCAGATCGTTACAAGGCACCGTAAGGTAAACCGGTACATTAGTAATGGAATCTAATGGTAGCCCGGAGGTTCCCCATTGTATCTCAAGTAATCCTTTATAGCGCTCCAGCCGGTTTTCTACCTGGGTAGCATCCAACTCAACCAATATCTCAATAGAATCCGCTGCTGCGATTACCCCTGAAGAGGGACTGGCGCTTAACCATTCCGCCGGATCCTTTACGTCCAGAGTGTCCTGAGTTGTAATCTCAAAGTCCAAGGCATTGGTTATGGACCGGTTATACAACCAAAGTGATATATCGGCCACGGTACTGTCGTCGATCAAGGTGTCGATTAAAATCGGGTTGGTATACAGCGAAGGAGGCGGCGACAGGGCTGGGATCGCTGCGGCGAGATTGGGACGTGGTCCTATATGGGCCGTAGTATCACCGGCCTGAGTCGTACCGGTTTGGACCAGGATGGAACGGATCATATCCGAGGTCAGATTAACGCCATAGTTCGCCTTGTAATAACCCTGAAGACAGACAGAAGCGCCGGTTACTATCGGCGAGGCCGAGGAGGTACCACTGAAGGAAGAAGTGTAATACTGATTTATATCATCATTGCCGTCGAATAGAGAACCGTATCCGGTGGAGTAAACACCTGATCCGTAACCCTGCAGGTTAACTCTTTCACCGTAATTCGAAAAAGATTGTCGGATTCGATCTTGCCCTGAAGCCGGGGGATAACCGGCGCCAACGATGATGGCGTGGGAGTTGCGGTAGGTCGTGTCGAATACCTGTTCGTAGATTACATCATCGAAATCCTCCGCCCCGTTACCGGCGGCCTCGACAACCACGATTCCCTTAGCCCAGGCATATTGAATAGCGTCGAAATTAGCTTGCCAGTATTCCATGCAGATATAACCAAGTTGATCCAGGCGAGCAGTGAAATCATAGCGCGGCCCGGGGGCATGCAGCTCGATCAGAATATGGTCGCCCGGTTCCAGGTTATCGATTGCCGTGTACAAGGCCTCGGCCGTTGACTGCACTGTCACTGAAACCATCCCCACATCGGCGCCGGGGCAGATACCGGTCATGCCATAACCGTTGTCTCCCGCGACCATCTCACCAAGCACGGCCGTTCCGTGGTGACCGGTTGTTCCACCACCCGGGTACGAGCCGATTACGCCTCCCAGAGCTTTTTCCAGATCTTCGTGAGTGGTTTGCCAGTTGTTTTCAATGTCGATAATTTTTACGCCGGAGCCGTTCCCGCCCGGTAAAGTATTGGCATAGTCGGCATCGACACCGTCAGGGGCTGCCTCACGGTAATCCTGGTCGGCATGATAGTCGGGAGTGGGAGGATCAATATCCTCTGCTTCTTCCGGTTGCGGTTGGAAGTAGGCGATCTCAACGATATCCAAAGCGTTGAGTCGATTAATAAGCCCTGCCGCCTCGTTCGGATCGGTCACATCTATACGGTAATAGCCGTTAAGATCGGCCAGCTCATACCCGGTTTTGTACTGAAGGGCATCGCGCTGCCGGTCAAGCCTGGTTTCATCCTGATCGGCAAACAGACGCCGAAGGCGTTTGTCCATGTAGGGAGACAGGATATCAACTGCGCCGGCAGGGGAGGTGTCTCCCAGTGCTATCATCCGGCTGTTTCTCAGTCTCACTGCGGCGTCGTCCTTGAACTTCACTACCACGTGCGAGATATTGACGTTCGGTCCGATGGCGACATTAGTCGGTTTTTGTGCCGGTACTCGTTCGATAAAAGGGTACTGAGCGGCGATTGTATCATTCGTTCGGGTTTGGGCGGTCATGATCGAGGTCAGGACTAATATGACGGTTATCCCGCCAATGAGCAGGAAGGGGATCGCGGATCTGACTTTCATTTTAGCTCCGAGCATGTTGCAGTATGGCGATGGTGGGGCGAATCCGAACTGGAATCCGGCTCCATCATAAATATAACCTTAAACGGTTATAAGGCAAAAACTGTTTTACCGAACGCAAAAACGCCTGTCTGTCAGGTTATCGGCAGGATAAAGGGCCGGATCAAGCTTGGAGAGGTCGAATTAAACCTTTTGCAACTTATGCTCGTGGCAGTGCTTTCCGTTTATTTCCGACGGCTTAACCGGATAATCACCGGAGAAGCAACTGGAACAGAAAGTCGTGTCCGGTAACGAAGACATCGACAGCATTCCCTCAAGCGACAGATATCGCAACGAGTCCGCTCCGAGGTACTTTTCGATTTCCTCGACCGACTGTCGTGAAGCGATCAGTTCTTCTTTCGTCGGCATATCGATGCCGTAGTAGCAGGGGGCGATAATCGGCGGTGATGAAACGCGGAAATGAACCTCTTTGGCGCCGGCTTCACGAATCATCTTGACCATTTTCTTGGAGGTTGTTCCGCGCACGATCGAGTCATCGACCACCACCACGCGGCGACCGTTAAGGACGCCCTTAACCGGATTGAATTTGACCTTGACGTCCAGGTCTCGAATCGCCTGATGGGGATCGATAAAGGAGCGACCGACGTAGTGGTTGCGGATAAGGCCGATCTCGAATTTAATTCCGGATTCCTCGGCGAAACCCAGGGTCGCGGTATTGGCGGAGTCGGGGATACCGATGACGATATCGGCTTCGACCGGATGCTCCCGCGCCAACTGGCGTCCCAGACGGCGGCGGATCTTATCGACGTTTTCGCCAAAAACCTTGGAGTCCGGTCGGGAGAAGTAGATATACTCAAAAATGCAAAAAGCGTGTTTGGTGTGATTCCCGTGCGGGTAATACGATTTCAGTCCCTTGTCCGATATCTCCAGGATCTCGCCCGGTTCGACATCCCGCACGTATTTGGCGCCGATGATATCGAAAGCACAAGTTTCCGAGGCAACCACCCAGGAGCTACGATACTTGCCCAGGGCGAGAGGACGGAAGCCGTATGGATCGCGGGCCGCAATGACTGAATTCTCTGTCAGGAAAACCAGCGAATAGGAACCGCGCACCTGTTTGAGGGCATCGCAAATGCGTTCCACTCTGGTTTTCTTGCGGGAATGAGTGGTGAGATGAAGGATGACCTCGGTGTCGGAGGTGGTTTGGAAAATCGCTCCCTGGGCGTCCAACTGACTTCTAAGATCGGCCGAGTTGGTGAGATTGCCGTTGTGGGCAATCGCCAGGCAGCGTGACCGGTTGGTTATCAGAAACGGCTGGATGTTTATCAGTGACGAGGCCCCGGTCGTGGAGTAGCGGGTGTGTCCGATGGCAACGTTGCCGCTGAGTTTATCGAATGTGGCTTCGCCCGAAAACACTTCCGAGACTTCGCCCATACCCTTGTGCAGGTGAATTGTCCCGTTGTCCGAAGTCACGATTCCGGCTGATTCCTGTCCCCGATGTTGAAGGGCGTAGAGTCCGAAATATGTCAGCTTGGATGCCCGGGAATGTCCGTATATCCCAAATACCCCGCAGTTGTCATGTATCATCTCGTCCAGCACGTTGCCGCACCTCCATATGTGAAAAACCAACAATCTATGTTTTTCGGTCGAGCTTGTCAAACATTTGTGTAACAAGCTGCATCCAGTTCTCTTGCGTACTGCAAGGACTTGCGTTTTGCAATCAAATCTGCTCAGAAATACGCCACAATTATGCTGCCTCAACGGCCGAAAATGCCTATATTACAGGGTCTTTCATGATTTTACTGCACGGTGAAACGAATCCAGGACCAGGGCACTTGATTTGCTCAGATAAGTTGTAAATACTTTTTTTCAGACAGCTATGGATAAGAACCAGGACCGATTCGAAATACTGCGAGAACTGGCGCTTGGCGGCGCCCAGGCCGAAGATATGGCCTCAGTGGCCAGAATAGCTCTCGGTCAGGCAGCCCGTCTAGTCGGTCTCAATGCCGCTGCTTTGTTCTTGTTCGACGACAAGATGGAGCCGGTGATTTCGGTCAACCATGCCGTCAATCAAGCTTCCCGAGAAACTCTGGAAAAGCTCGAATCGGAACTGCTCTCCGATCTGCGTAAGAAACGACAGTTACTTTCAGCTTACATGTCGTTCGGCGGAGAAACGCCGTATCATTCCTTTACGCTGCCTCTCACGCACGGCGGACGGACTTTCGGGGCCGTTATCGGACTCCAGGAAGGGAAGCGGACGCTTATTGCCGAGGATGGTTTTCTTGAGGCTCTTGCGGCGTTGTTAGCATTATCGTACGCCGCCGGTGATGTCCCTGAGCTTAAGAAGGCCTCTGAAGAAAGCTACGAAAAATACAAGCTCGAGGGCATTCGCGAGGTGGCGGTTACGGCCAATCATGAAATCAACGGAATCGTGATGGCTATTATGGGGCATGTCCGATTATTGCTCGATCGTCGCAGCGATCTTGACGATGAACTGGTGCAGAAACTCAAGACGATCGAGAAATCGGCCGAGAAGATCAGCGATGTAACCTGGGGGTTGTCGCAGATCAAGAAAGTGGATTCGATCAATTACGGGGACGGTATCGTCATGCAACGATTACCGAAACGCGAACGGCCGTCCGACCAGGATAAATAAAGCCGGAACCTTATGGTCCCGGCTTTTTTCATACCAAGTTTTATTCGAGCCGATTAAATCACATTAGTCTCGGTCATTATCTCACCGGTCGTGAACCGTTTGGGGGAGAGGCTTTCAATATCGACCTGGGGCTTCTTCCCGGTTAAAATCTGTGAGGTGACCAAGCCGGCTGCCGGGGCATGCATGAAACCATGACCGGAAAAGCCGGTCGCGTGGAACATCCCTTCCAGCTCCGTATTGTATCCTATGATACTGCGGTGATCGGGAGTGACTTCATAGAGCCCGGCCCATTGATTGGCAATCTCAGCCTCTTCGAGTTGTGGAATACGGTCGAGGGCTTTTTCGAGGATGATGTCGGTGTAATCGGGATCGACTGAAATATCGGTCGACGGTTGCACGGCCGGATCGGCCCAACCGAGCAGCATGCCCTTCGATTCCTTATGACAATAGAGACCGGATTTTACGTCTACGACCATCGGAAAATCGGGACGGATGAACGAGAGCGGACCGGTGGTAACGATCTGACGACGGATCGGTTCGACCCGAACTTCGACACCGGCCAGTTTCCCCACGTACTTCGATAAAGGACCGGCACAGTCTATGACCAAAGGTGTAGAAATATCACCCTGGTTGGTCTTTACGCCCGTGACTTTACCCGACTCGACCACGATTCCGGTCGCCTCGGTCTCGATGGCGATTTCAGCGCCATGCTCGCGGGCCGCTTTTTCGTAACCGGTCAGAAATTCGGCCGGGTCCCCCAGTCCGTCATCCGGGCAGAACGTGGCCAGTTGAATCCCCTCGAGTGAAACCTGCGGGGCGATTTGCTTGATATCTTCCGGTTTGAGCAGGGAGACATTCAAGCCCAGCGATTTCTGAAGTTCATAATCGGCCGTGAATCGTTTGATAGCGTCCTCTTCTTCGAGGAGGAACATGTACCCGACCTGATCGAATAAAGCATCATGTCCGGTTTCATCTTTGAAACGAGTGAATATCTCAGCGGAGAGCATCGACATCCGTATATTGGTCTTGTCGGAGAACTGCGCTCTGATTCCTCCGGCAGCCTTACAGGTGGAGCCGGTACCAAGAAGCGTTTCTTTCTCCAGGAGGACTACATTGCCGTATTTCTCGCGGGCCAGATAGAAGGCCACCGAGACCCCTATTATTCCACCGCCGATAATGACGGCATCAGCTTGTTTACGCATTGAACCAACCTCACAGAATCTGTTAGCAACCAAAGCCAACAGTCCGGTAAGTATCTTGAAATTAAGCTGGAAAGTCAAGCCCGGACGCCCGCTCTCGGATTGATTCCCGGTACGAAACAGCTATTATTTCCTTGTCGAGCGACCATCAAAAAGATAGATTGGCCCCTGCAATGTTTAGTCGTACGATCGCCAAACTTCAGAATAAGTATAAGTTCACCGGAACTCATGTTCTTATCCTTATGGCTTCCGTTGTGGGGCTTGCAACCGGTCTCGGGGCGATTGGTTTTCGCTGGTTGATCGAGTACTTCAACAACCTCTTTTTCGGACTGACCGATCAGATTCTGACCGATGCCGTCGGCACCGGCGGTTACAAGTATTGGTTGCCGTTGATTCCAATGGTCGGCGGCTTGCTCGTCGGTCCTATTGTTTTTAAGTTTGCCGCCGAAGCCAAGGGGCACGGGGTTCCCGAAGTAATGAACGCCGTAGCCCGACTGGGCGGTATCATCCGCGCCAGGGTGGCCGTGGCCAAAACCATAGCCTCAGCTATATGTATCGGCTCCGGTGGTTCAGCCGGACGCGAGGGACCGATTGTCCAGATCGGTTCGGCGGTCGGATCGTCGATCGGACAGCTTTTCCGTATGTCCGGCGACCGTGTCAAAATTCTCGTTGGCTGCGGAGCGGCAGCCGGCATTTCGGCGGTCTTTAACGCTCCTATCGCCGGCGTCATTTTTTCATTGGAAATCATCCTCGGTGATTTCGCTATTAAGACTTTCTCCCCGGTTATTATTTCATCCGTTATCGCTTCGGTCGTCACACGTTCAGTGCTGGGAAATCACCCGGCATTTGATGTCCCCGAGTACTCACTCGTGTCGGTTTGGGAAGTCCCCCTGTATGCCGGAATGGGCATCCTGCTGGGAGGGCTCGGGACCGCTTTCACCCGAGTGCTCGACTGGTTCGAAGATGTCTTCGACGGGATGAAAATACCCAATGTCTTTAAGCCGGCTCTGGGCGGTATTCTGCTGGGTACTATCGCCATATTCTATCCTCAAATTCTGGCTGACGGATATGAAACGATCAAGCTGACGCTTTACGGTCAGATCGGTATCACCCTGATGATAATTCTTGTATTCCTGAAGTTGTTGGCAACCTCACTGACTTTGGGCTCGGGTAACTCGGGTGGTATTTTTGCTCCGTCGCTGTTCATGGGGGCCGTGGCTGGCGGCGTTTTTGGTGTGGTCGTCAATTATTTCTTCCCCAATACGACAGCGACTCCGGGAGCTTATGCATTGGTCGGGATGGCGGGCATGGTGGCTGCTGCTACCCATGCTCCGATTACGGCCCTCCTGATCATTTTTGAGATGACCTCCGACTATCGCATTATTCTGCCTCTGATGGTAACCGTCGTCTTTGCCGGGCTGGTGGCAGGCAAGCTGTTCGAGTATTCAATCTATACGGTCAAGCTGGCCAAACGCGGGATCGACATCCGCGGTGGTAAAGATATCAACGTGCTGCGCTCGCATAAGGTCTCGGAGATCATGGATAGAGATTTCCAGTCGGTGCCGGCGGCGACACCGCTGGCGACTATCTTCCACGCTATTGAACATTCCAAGGAATCGTATTTCATCGTAACCGATTCGAAAGGATTGCTCCGCGGCGTTCTCTCGTTCCAGGATATCCGATCGATGTTGACTCATCACGAACTTGATTTTCTCGTAATAGCCCAGGATCTTGTTCGACCGCGGCCGATAACTCTCTGTGCCGACGATGATCTCGAGAAAGCCTACAACCTGTTTGGCTTGCAGGACCTCAAGCTGATCCCGGTAGTGGAAAACGGCGAGCAGAATACGGTAATCGGTGTCCTGCGCCGTGAAGATATGCTGGCTTACTACAACCGCCAGTTGATAGATACTCTGCGTCAATAATCCAGTCCGAATCTATTATCCAATCTCAAGCTTGATATAGAACGGTAGAGCGGGTAAATTAATCTCATGCCGGATTATGCCAGATTGCGCCGCGACCTGATCTCATCACCGATGGAGGTGGATGGGGCCACGGTCTATACGGTCAAGGATCCCATCCGTGGGACCTTTTTCCGTTTACGCGAACCGGAGCATTGGCTGATCCATCAGTTGGACGGGGTGACCTCGTACGATGAGATTGCCGCCCGCTTCAAGGAGAAATACGGTTTTAACCTCAGCGCTGAAAATGTAAGGCAGTTCGTGCAAGCGCTGGAGAAACTCTTTTTTCTGGAAAACTGTCGAGCCGAGCAAGCGGTCTCGCGTACCAGCTATATAGCTGAAGAGCACCGTTCGCTGTGGTCACGTCTGCTTTATGTGCGACTGCGGGCGATCAATCCCAAGCGTTTACTGGATCGATTACTGCCCTGGTATCGCCCCTGGCACTCGATGACGGGGTGGCTGCTGCAATTGATTTTGCTGGTCGTAGGGCTGTCGGTACTGGCGGCCAATGTCAACACCTTTGCCGTAAATCTTTATTCGGTATTCAACCTCGGTTCGGTGATTGCGATTGTCATTTCGTTCTTCATTCTGATAACGCTTCACGAGTTTGCCCATGCGGTGGTCTGTCGTTACTACGGGGGAGAGGTAACCGAAATGGGCTTTCTGTTGATGTATTTTCAGCCCTGTTTTTATTGTGATCTCTCGGATGCCTGGCTGTTCAAGAACAAGCGGCATCGACTGGCGGTGACTTTTGCCGGTCCCTATTTTCAAATACTCCTGATGGCGGTTGCGGTGCTGGTCTGGCGAGTTACCGTCCCGGGGATATTGATCAACGATATTGCCCGCATCGTGGCGATTATCTGTTTCGTGACATTGCTGTTTAATTTCAATCCGCTGATCAAGCTGGACGGTTATTACCTGCTGTCGGACTGGCTGGATATTCCCAATCTTCGCTCCAAGGCATTCGGTTATGTTTCCAACTGGTTCCGACGGGTAGTTCTGGGCTGGTCCGAGCCAAAATATCCTGCAACCGGGAGAGAACGGCGGATATTCGGGATATACGCGGTTTTTTCCGGGCTATATACGTTCTTTCTCCTTTTCTGGGTGCTTCGTGTTATCGGTCGTTTTCTTTATGACTCCATGGGGCCGACCGGATTGTTGTTGTTAGCGGTGCTGATCTTGTTTATTATTCACGGCAGTATCACAGGCTTTTTCAAGGGACTGATAAAGCACATTGTCCAGATGAAAGAAATCGCTAAAAAACCGCTTAGACTGATCATTCAGTTAATCATCCTGATCGCACTGATAGTGATATTGTTTTGGGTGCCGTTCACCCAACGAGTCACCGGCGAAGTGGCGGTTCGTCCGGCAGCACAGTTCAGTCTTCTTGTCAATAACTTAGGACTTCTTGAGAAGCGGCTCCAGAAGGGCGGGGCGGAACCGAGTACGCAATCGTCATACGTTCAAATGACCACCACCGAAATGGCTACCTTGAACCTTAAACCGGTGGTGGCGGACGGCCAGATGGTGGCGAACGGAGATACGGTGGCAGTGCTGCTGTCAAATCAGGTCACCAGCGATATATCTGCCGGACTGGCGGAGCTGGAGCAACTTGAGTTCGAACTGGCCCTGCTGCGATCCCCCCCCAAAGCCGAGGAAGTGGCTGAAGCGAAGACCGATGTTGAAGCCGCCGAGGCCAACCTTATGCAACTCCAACGCGATCTGCAGCGAATCGAAACCCTGAGCGCCAAGAATCTCACGACGGCAGCGCAGTTGGAAACGGCTCGCTCCAGTGTCGATATCGCCCGGGCTACGCTGAAGAACCGGCAGGCTAAGCTGGAATTACTCAAGTCGCCGCCCAAACCCGAGGAAGAGGCGGTAATCAGATCGCAAATTCAGCGTCAACGTGCCGACCTTGATTTTCTGTATTCACAGGAAGCGGCCCAGTCGGTTACGACGGAGATCCGGGGAGTGGTGAGCCTTCCGCGTGAAGGAGAGTCGATCCTGCAGATTACCGATGCCTCTCGGATAGAACTGCTGGTACCGGTTTCGGATTTCGATCTTGGTCTGGTTGAGCCGGGGCAGAGGGTTAAGCTTAAGGTTCGGACTTATGTCGATACGGTATTTGTCGGGCAGGTGGTTCATATTCCGGTTACAGCGGTTTCGATAGGTGATCACTCGGTATATCAGGTAGGTGTTTTGGTTAATAATCCCGAGGGACGCCTCAAACCGGGAATGAGCGGGTATGCGAAGATCGAGATAAAAGACAGCTCTCTTTTCAGACTAATTCTCAGGAAAATTACTTCATTTGTCCGCGTCGAGTTCTGGTCCTGGTGGTAAGATCGCCGTTTTATCTAAACCATTACTTTAAGATGTGATTGTAATGTGGTGTGGTGTAGTGGGAGTGGGTGATAAAATTATCGCGTCGTAAGTGGTGGTGATGTTACAATTTAACAGTATCCGTGTAACTATAATCCACATTTGACCTTGACATATTGTGAGTTTGGCTCTACTTTTAGAATTGAGCCCAGGTTTCCTTCCTTTAACGGAATCTTGGTTCGTACGTTTCTAAACAACCTATGGCTGAAACAGGAGGAATTAACCATGACCTATGAACTGACTGTTGAAGTTCTTGAGGCTCGCGTAGCGCCCATGGGAATCTCATTGGGCGGCCAGTGATTCTGGTGACGACTGCGTAGTTACATCAGAAGGCAGGTATTTTCTAAATACCTGCCTATCTTTTTTGGGCAATTTTAGTTTTAAGTCCGTTGATTTGATCCACCAACAGCTTTATTTCCGGTCGTGATTGATAGCATGTTCTCCGGGATACATCGCTCAGCGATAAAGCGACTTGTTTGGCCGCGTTCAGTCCCTTTTTAGCCGCAGCAAACGACTCTTCGTATTCACCGAGGCTGAGCGCTACTTGAGCCTGAAGCGCCAGAATGTCAACTAGTTCCGGCACCAATCCACACCGATTGGCAGCCGACTCGGCTCGCAGCGCCAGGTCCCGGGCCTCTTTTATCAGACCATTGGTGCTGTAGATCCGACCGGCCAGAGCCAGGAGTCCTGCTTGCTCGACATCCTCGTGCATTTTTTCGAGGTGAGGCTGGATGGTTTGTTGGAATTGCGACAGAGTTTCATCGGGCGAGGACGGTAACAAGTGGCTTAAGCGGTTAGCTTCGATCAGAATTCTCTCCCGCTCCATATTGAGTTCTTGGGCTAGTTCCAGACCACGGTTAATCACACTGTCGTCATCGGTCAGTTTTGATATGAGTATCAAGGCATTCAACAGGTTGGGATTGTCCTGCTGGTCTTCGGCCTGAGCTGCCGATTTCTTTGCCAGGGTCAGGGCCTCATCATAATTACCAATGAACTGCTGAAGACCGGCGCAAGCATGCCAGTGAATCGTTTCGAGAAGCTTGTCGTCGATCTCTTCCAGCATGTCAGCGGTTTGATTCAGATCGATCTGAGCTTCACCGAACCGGCCAAGACGTTTCAGGACCGTACCGCGCATGCAATGGAACGAGGCAACGTGAGGAATATCCTCAAGCTCCCGGCCTAGGGCCAGACCTTCCTCAAGATATCCCAATGAGCGCTGCAACTGCCCGGCCGTGACCGACAGATGAGACAGATTTTCTAAATTGAACAGGGTTTCCTTTTTTGAACCGATACGCCGGTTGAATTCCAGCGATTCATCGAGACTTTCGACCGCTTCCGCATTACGCCCCATGAGGTGGTAGACGTAGCCTAAGTTGTTCAACGTTCTGGCGATTTCACCCTGGTCGCCAATTTCTCGCTTCATTCTCAGTGATATCTCAAGCAGTCGCACGGATTTGCGATATCGTCCGGTAATGCCGTGCACGGAGCCGACATTGCTCAAGGAAGAAGCCGCGTCGGCGTCAGCGCCGAGGCGACGCTGTATAGTCAATGCCATGAGATAATAACGGCGGGCTTCGCTCAAGTCACCAGCCACCCAATAGGCATTGCCAAGATTGTTGTAAGTATGTGAAATCTCTAATTCGTCGTCCAACTCACGGTAGATTTTGAGAGCCTCGTTGAGAGCCTGAAGCGCACCCTTCGAGTCCTGCTTCAGCTTAAATAAATCACCCAATGACTTGTAGACTATTGCCAGCAGTTTGTCCACCGGACGGTTCCGGTACAATTCAATCAGCGTGTTATAGGCGTTTTGGGCGGCGGTCGTGCGACCAACCCCCTTTTGTAAATCACCTTCAGTCAGCAGTAATTTACGAGCCGAGAACGGATCACCGATGGTCCGGGCATAACCAATCACTCGTTTCAACAGGAAGATCGCCTCGTCTGCCCGATGGTCTTTTTCAAGCAAAGCTGCCGCCTGAGAAGCGCAACGTTCGGCGGCTTCAAGATTGCCGGCCTGGTGGTACAGCCGGGTAGCCTGATCGTATCGAGAGTCGTGTTCAGCCTCGGGAGCGAGCTTTTGCGAGATCCTTTGAACGGTTGCCGGTCGAAGCATCGTGAGTAACAGATCCGGCAAACCGGCCGGATAATTTTCCACTTCAACCGGATTTTCCGTTTGAGAAGGAGACACTCGGTCCGCCTGGCCCATGACGGCCTTGATGATCAAATGTCGTTTCTCGGTCAGGTCGGCTTCAGCGAAGCTTTGAAGTTGATTCCGTCGATGTCGGCTGGTCCAGTAAGCCTCGGCTGAGAACTGGAATTTAGTGTCGTTGTAAACCAGAGTCCGGCGGCTGTAATTAACTTCAGCCAATTGTCGCAGACAGAGGCCGTTGTGGTCGGTGATTTTATTGAGATGAACACGTTGCCGAGAGGTGAGAATGAATCGACTCTCACAAATGCTGTCGAATTCTCCCCAGGGATCGACCAACCATTTGGGACGAAGCACTTGTTCGAATGGATAGGTAGCGCCGCAATCACGCAGACGGCAACAAACGTTCCAGGCGGAATCCGGGCGATCCGAGGGATTCACCGATAGAAGGGATGTGACCAGAGTGCATATCGGGCCGGATAGCTCGGGCTTAACGACCTCAAGTCGCGGGTAGTCCGCTTCAATTATACGACCGTTAATACGCACCGGATCACTGTCGGACTCACTCCAGAAAGGATGCTTACCGGTGAGTAGCCGATAGGCAATAACACCGAGGGCGAATAAGTCCGAAGCGTGACTGGAACCTTTGCCTGAGATTATTTCTGGAGCCATATAACCGACGGTTCCGGCTCCGGCGCGGGCCGACTCCGGTTCCGTTTCCAGGCGTCCTAAGGAGAAATCGGACAGCTTAATATAGTGCAGGCGGCCGTCGGCGATTTCCTGCCAATCCTCGGGCAGGAATACATTATGGACTTTCAGATCGCCATGTATGAGAGAGCGTGCCCGGAGAAATTCCAGATCGACGGCAATGGCTGAAATGATGTTTAGCGCCAGAGTCGTGTTGTCGAGACGGCCGATTTGATCGAGGCTGGGGCCCTCGCAGAGCTCTAAAAGGAGCCAGGGAGGATTTTCGCTGTAATCAAGCAGGCGAACGATCCCCGGAAATCTGAGACCGCCGATAAGGTAATTTTCACGAGCGGCGAGACGCCCGAAATCTACTTCTTCAGGAGTGGCATCAGGTAGAGGCGTTTTTAGCGCAGCTTCGTGCTTTCGCCCCGGGCAGGAAACGCGCACTACCTCGGCGGTACCTCCCTTGCCTAACGGAGCGATGACCCGAAAACCGGCCATATTCATAGGCCGGCCTTAGGTCTGCTTGGAATGTTTGGGCTGGAAGCGGGGAAGAATGACCCGGAAGCATGTTCCCAGGCCGTGGGTCGATTCTGCCTCGATAGTACCGTGATGGTTCTCGATGATCTTGCGGCAATTGGCCAGACCGAGTCCATGCCCGCCCTTTTTGGTCGTGAAGTGCAGGGTGAAGATCCGGTCCAGGGTTTCTTTGGCCATACCGACGCCGTTGTCGGTTACTTCCACCACCACCTTCTCATCTTCAGCGCGATAAAAAGCTTTCAAGCCGATTTCGCGTTTGAATTCCATGCCGGACTCTTCCTCTTTAATCGCCCGCTCTTCAATGGCATCGGCGGCATTGTTAAGCAGGTTCAAAAGCACCTGCTGAACCTGTCCGACATCCATCTCGACATTGGGGAGATCGTGTCCGAGGTCAATGGTGAAATGAGACCGCTTGAAACGCGGCTGCACCCGGAGCGAGAACAGGAGGTCCTCGACCAGGTGTTTGATGTCATAACTTATGTATTCCGGCTCCGGTTTGGCAAAGTCCATCAGATTGTCGACGAAACGTTTGATCTTGAAGATATTGTCGACGATCATCTTGGCGTTAAACTTGGCTTTGTCGTGGTTGTCCCGGTCGATATTCAGCGAAAGCAACTCAGCGTTGGTGGAAGCCAGGGCCAGATGGTTATTCAACTCATGGGCGATGGAGGCAGCCATTTCTCCCTTGGCGGCCAGCTTCTCGGAGAGGATGAGATATTTCTCCATGACCACTTTCTCAGTGATGTCTTCGAGAGCCAGAATGATGCCGTCGCGGCCGTTAGGCAGCGATGAAATCGGGTGCAGCTTGAGGGAGAGGACCTTCTCTACGTAATTGGTGTTGTAGAAAAAGCGCGAATCCGATAAATCCTGCTGAGTCTGGAGGACATTATCGATGATATTGCGCCAACGCAGACGCTCCTCGTCGGGGATAATATCCAGAAACAGCGAGGCGGTTTCAGCGTCGGTCATGCTGCGGATGTCCTCGCGGTTGATATCGAAAATTTCCAGGGCCACCGGATTCATGGTAGCGATTCGGCCGTCGGAGTCGACAACCACGATTCCAACCGGTGATAATTTGATAACCGACTCATTGTACTGCTTCATGCTCAGGAGGGTATTATAGAGCTCGGCGTTGTACAGGGCATTGGCTACCAATTGGGCATACAATTCGAACTGATACAGGTCGGATTTCAGGAATACCTTGGTCTGGCTGGAATTGTCGACGTAAATCACGCCGATAATCTGTTGCTTGACCTTGATTGGAACGCACATGATCGAACGCAGATGAAGTTCCAGCACCGATGCCTGAGTGGAATAACGGTCATCGGCGAGGGCGTCCGAAGTGTACACTGATTTTCCGCTGGTGACAACCTGCGAGGCGATGGAACTGCTGATCCGGAATCCTTCGCTGGAGATATCTTCCTTGGCCAGATTATGCCGCATGCGAACTTTCAGCTCACCTTCTTCGTCGAGCAGCATGATCAGTCCGCGTTCGGCCTGCATCAGTTCGATCGCCTTTTGCATGACGATACGAAGGACGTCATCGGCGACCAGTGAAGAGTTCACCGCCAGTGAGGCTTCCAGAAGTGCTCGTAAATCCTCGACCGCTTTCGAGGATTCACCGTCGCTCAATTCGATGCGTGGATTCGCCTCGGCGACTTCTTCCAGTGTTGCTTCCAGATCGGCGAAAATATCGGCGGCCTGGTTGGCATCAGGGTCCGGCGTCGCGCCTAACTGTTCGGTCACGATTCGTCCGGTAGCATTGGAGTCTTTAGTCTTGCTCATTGAAGTCCGTACTTCCTCCTGAGTAATATCTTGTTTCTTTATCGGCCGACAGGGAGAAACAGTTAACCGGAAATCGCTGAAGAATTGTCTTAAGACTTTGTCCGGCTTATTCTTTTGTTGGAAGATCGGAAATCTTGAAAGGTTCTGAGCGGGTTGAGAAGTCGCTACGACCGTAGCCGGTCAGCTCAAGGAATGATGCAAACAAGAAACGGAGCGGTGATGAGCCGCTTGAGGCGGGATCGCTTGATTCTGGTAAGTTAAAGGTAGTCATTGAAATACAAGCTGCGTTGAGAGTCAGGCAGTAGCGGTTGTGGTTGTTAATCCGATCGTTTAAGGCTATTGATATGAGGATTGAATCGGCCAGAAAACGGTGCAGTTTGGCTAGCGATGAAAACGAATGCAAGAGTGAATCAGCTGAATCCGAGGGATTCCACTCGAACCGGTCGGTGATCAGGCGATAGTTTAGCTCGAACGAACCGGATTCCTCAACTACCGCTCGCTCCCCCCACAATCGGCGGGGTTGAACCAGCCGCACGTTGTAATCGACCTGTAAATCTACTCCTTCCCTGAGTCCTTCAACCCGGCGCGAAGTCAGCAAGCTGGAGAAATCAATCCAGATCACCAGATTCGAGTCGGTTCGGTACAGGTCAAAATCAAGACTACCGGATTCTTCGGCATCGGTCGAGGTTGCTATCAAGAACCAAAGCAACAGACCGGAAAGAACCCGGCTGAAAAATATGCCGGCACGGTGACCCATTGTGTATTAACAGCTTAGAATTTATGGCTAAAGCGTACGTATAACTCCGGGTCGTTGTCGGTGCTGCGATCGAGGCGTTTTGCCGCCGTTACTCTGAGGTCGCTGCCAAGATAGACAGATACGCCAACCGATTGCTTGAGTTCCTCAAAATAAACTTGTTCATCCTCAGGCATTAAGGCTGGGTCGGTGTTGTCGACATCCACCACCCCGGCATCGTAGTGAAGCGATACAGCCAGATCGGTTCGCGGGAAGCTCTGACGTAATTCGGCATTTGCCATCATGAACATATCGCCGACAAATTCCTTCTGATCGTATCCCCGAAGAGTTCCGAGACCACCCAGATAGTAAAGCTTGTGCATCGGTACTTCACCATCGCTGTCGCCGGTTACTCCCCTTAAAAGGAGCATCTTGTGGCGGTCCAGGCGCTGGTAGCGGGCTACCGACAGCCAATAACGCTTATAGTCGAAGTCGGAATCCAGATCGGGATGGGAGTATTCCATACGAGCCTGGATATTCCAGCCGGAGCGTTCGAACATGTGTCGCTCATTGCGTGTGTCCAGTTGCAGGTTGACGGCCACGAAACCGTCAATAGAGCCATCCAGGGTTTCAATCCCCGCCGCTCGGGTGGCCGAGTCGACCATGGCGAAATTCTCCTGGAACGGATCCCCGCCGAACAACGCCCAGAGGTTGTGGTGGGCATCCAGCCAGCGCGATTTTACATTATTGTAACTGGCGGTGATCGTCAGTGCCTTAAATGGAGCAAAGCCCAGGGATACTTGAGAGCCTTCGGCCTCCCACCAGTCCTTGTAGTCCTTGCGAGCCAGGATTGAGGTTATCGAGTTCTCATCCGGTCCGATCACCCAGTCATCATCTGCTGCCAGATCGCGATAATACCGAGCCCCGATTTTGAGGTCGATTTTACGCCACAGGTCCTGTTCGATACCCAGATCGAAACGCCAGCGTTCGGAGGCGAAAGCGTAGCCGACTTTACCCCAGAAGGTCGGAATGGAGATATCATCATCATGGTATTTCTGACCCCACCAGGCGGAGAAGCCGTCGACCCGGTTATATCCCATATTAACCTGTGTTGAGAACCGGTCGTAATGAGTGGCCAAATGGCTTCGATAAGAACGCCGCCGCTTGTGAGCGGTATAAGACTCTCCATATACGGTGGCATCGGGCGCGACATCGATCTGCCCCGTTACCGCAACCATATCGCCGCGGACCACGGCCTCGGGACCGACATAGATATCGCCGAACAAGGATACGACATCCTTGTTTACTTCACCGTAAACCTCGACATCGCCAATTATGCTGAATACGGCACCCCGGACGAATTCCTCTTCGTCAATAATTACTGCCCGCTCGAATTCGATTCTGTTTCCACGTCGCAATTGGGACAATCGAGTCGATGATGCCGAGCGTGAAAGAGCGGTAATGTAGCAGGTATCGTTTTCATATCGTATATGAATATCATGAATATCATCCAGTGATCGGGTAACGCCGTCGATAGTCAGTCCGGCGTCACTGAACAACACCTGGTCCTTTATTGAAACCCGGTTTGTTTCGATATTAAGATCGTTGCGTTCGAAGTTGACCCGATGGCCGGTTCCCTGATCGTCGGAAAAAGCGATCGTTACATCGTTTTTGAGAAACGAAATCGTGAATAAGGTGTCAAAGGTGGTTCGCGGTTCGTAGGTTTTATAATCTCCGTCGTCAGCTCCTGAAGAAGAACCGACCGTCAGAACCGTAACCATGAGAATTGTTGTCAGCAGATATTTCATATCGAATCTATTTAGCATTGCTGCCTCCGTTTTTCTATAGCTATACAACAAATCGCATGCCAACAAGTCAACGTTGGAAATACGTTGAATTTACCGATGCGAACAAGCCCGACCGTGGCAATTTAACATGGTTGGTAACAAAATCTGTTCACTGTTCCGCCTTTATGGCATAGTCACGAATTTTACGCGAAAGGTTAGCCCGGTCGATTTTAAGGCGGCGAGCAGCTTCAGCGATGTTGCCGTCGCATTTCGCAAGCGTTTCGGCGATAAGACTGCGTTCGAACCGAGCCATACTCGCATTTAAACCGATTTCATCGGAGTCGGCATTTCGGCTGCTTCCTGCGCCTAGTTGTTCACGAAGCTCGTTCAATCCGATCGCTCGTCCCGGATAAACAATCGCAAGGCGTTCGATCAGGTTCCGTAACTGGCGTACGTTGCCCGGCCAGTCGAGAGTGGTCAGGAAGGAAATAGCCTCGGCGCTCAGGGCGGTCTGACCGTCAGGTGCCAGTTTTCGCAAAAATTCTCCGACCAGAAGAGGGATATCATCGGGTCGATCTCGAAGCAACGGGACTTCGACCGAAAGGACGCTTATACGATAAAACAGGTCCTCGCGAAACAATCGCTCTTGAACGAGTTCGGGAAGGTTGCGATTAGTAGCGCAAAGCACGCGAATATCGACCACCCGTTTTTCGACCGCGCCGATAGTCTCGATCTCACCGGTTTCTAAAACCCGCAGAAGTTTGGCCTGACAGGGAAGAGGCAGATCGCCAATCTCGTCGAGAAAAATCGTTCCTTCATCCGCCAGGGCGAACTTGCCGGGATAGTCTTTGACCGCTCCTGTGAATGATCCCTTGATATGGCCGAACAACTCCGATTCGAACAGTGTTTCCGGGATGCCCGGACAGTTGACCTTGATCAACGGTTTATTGCGTCGAGGCGAAGCCAAATGAAGGCGTGTCGCCACCAGTTCCTTGCCGGTGCCGTTGGCCCCGGTGATCAGGACGGTGGCATCGCTCGGAGCCGCCTGTGCAATCTGTCGGTTGAGGCGCTCCATCAGGCGCGACCGGCCGATCATCGGCGACTCCCGGTCCACCTCGTCCGCCATCACCGATCGCTGGCGGTCGACTCGCACCAGCATCATCGCCGCCCGAACCGAAGCAACCAGTCGATCCGGTGCGACCGGCTTTTCGAGATAATCCACCGCTCCGAGTCGGACCGCTTCAAGCGCCACCGATATCTCCGATTGTCCCGAAACCACCAGTACGCGGGGGGAGTGTTGTTTCTTTTGTAATTCTTCGAGCAGGGCTATGCCGGAGCGACCGGGAAGATTCAAATCGAGCAGGATCAGATCGATTGCGGATCGTTCCATAGCTCGCAGGGCTTCTTCGGAGTCGTTCGCAGGAATGCAGACATAACCTTCATCCTGGAGCAGGGAAGCGAACGATGAGACAATGTTGGGTTCGTCGTCGACGATGAGAATTTTCTCAGTCATTTTCTACTCCTGCCCGAGGAAGGCTGATCGTGATTTGTGTGCCGAGGTCAGGCTCTGATTGGATTGTCAAAGTTCCGCCCGCATCGGTCACGATCTTTTCAACGATGGCCAGTCCCAGACCGTGGCCTTGTTGTTTGGTGCTGAAATACGGCAATCGCGCCGATTCGACGGTTTCCGGGTTCATTCCCCGACCGCTGTCACGGACGCACAAATGGATGGTGTCACCCTTGTCTGCGGCAGATATCTCGATAAGGTCGCTTATACCGGTGGCATCAAGCGCATTTCTCAGCAGATTGTGAATGACCTCGCGAAAATAGGTTTCATCCAGATTCACCGGCAAAGAAGACGCGGTACAGGTGACACGAAAATCACGATCGGTCATCTGGTCGCGATACAACTCCGCCATCGAGGTAACCAGTTGGTTCAAGTTGCAAGCGGTCGGTTTGGGATCGGGCATTTTGGCCAACTGACTGAACCGGTCCGCCAGTTGTTGCAAATGACTCACTTCTTCCGATGCCGCTCTTAACGGTTCGCTGAGTTGAGCGTTCAAATCCGATTCCGCACTGAGTTTCTGGATCCGATGGAGCGAAATCAGGATCGGTTGTAACGGATTTTTCAACTCATGTGCGAAACGTCGAGCTACGGTGCGCCAGGCGGCGACGCGTTCTGTCTGAGCCAGTCTCTGTGTGGTCTCCTGCAGGCGGGCTGACATTCGATTGAAACTCTCTACTAAAGTAGCCAGTTCGCCTTCGGCGTCGACGGATAACTGTTCTCCAAACTGCCCGTTGGTGATTCGTCCTGCTGCGATGTCCAGTTCGGCGATGGGACGAGCAAGACCGCCCGCCATGCGTCGCGAGAAAAACCAGGCCAGCAGGCTGGTGATCGCCAGCACGGCAAGAAGCAGAAGTCCGATGAACAGCGTGTAATACGATTTGATTTCTCCGGACTGGTTTACCGATCCATGCTCTGACTCCTGCAATTTTTGCATGTAATCAGCCGAATGTAAGAAACCGGCTAAATAACGCTTCTCTCCCAAGGTGCGTGCTACATATTGGATCGTCAGCGTATCCAGTCGCAACAAGCCGACCTCATTGTCTCGGGCATGACCCTTGCAGAATGAACTCAGATCATCATTGGCAACGAGACTGTACAGCGTTCCCGGTTGTGTGGTGGTCGTACTCTCAATGTACAAGAAGTCAGCGGCCAAGGGTAAATTCACAGCATGGTCGCCGGCTTCCAGAATAACGTTTTCAAGCACCATGTTAAGTCGCTGATGCAGCAAGCGTACCTGCCGATGTTCACCGGATTTATCGCTGCTGAGGAGATCGGTGGTTTCGGAGGCGATATAATAGCCCAACAACGCTATCAGAACGGAGGGAATTATCGAGAAGAGCAGAAAGAGCCGAAACAGTCTTGAGCCGAATGCCGATTTCATTGCGATTCGTTTAGATACCTGGTCCGATAATCGGCCAGGGCCTGAATGTGAGCCTCAAAGGCGATTTTATCCGGCAGGGCATCGAACGGGAAGAATCGCACCTCCATCGCATCGTCGCCCGCCTTGGCGGTGCCGCCGGCAATGTCGGCCAGAAACAGGATCAAGACGGCATTGGTACGGGGGTCGTCATCGCCGGAGTATACATCGAATAACTCCGTCAGTTTCACGTCCAGCGAGGTTTCTTCCTTCAATTCCCGGACGGTGCACTCACGCGGCGATTCGGACCATTCCATATAACCGGCGGGCAGACACCACCAGCCGATGTGCGGGGGATGGGCTCGTTTTACCAGCAGGACACGGTTGTTTTCGACGATAATCGCGCCCGCTGCCGGGATCGGATTCTGATAATAAACGAATCCACAGTCTTTATTCGGGCAGGCCATGCGACGGTTGCCGTCCAACTCGCGCTCCACCATCTCGGTACGACAGCGTGGGCACCAGCGATAACCCATGTGATTGTCTTTCAGGTCGTTTAGTCGTTCGGGATCGAAATCAGAATGTTGCTCACTCATTAGTCTGTTGCTGCCTTTCGATTATCTTCAGCGCTACCAGGGTAGTATCGTCGCGCGGTGGTGAACTCGGATCGTGTTTGTGGACATCGGCCAGAATCGTCTGAATAAGATCGCCTGGATTCACGCGGCGGTTTTCCGTTACCATATTGCAGACGCGGTCCTCACCGTATTCTTTCCCGTTGTCATCCATAGCCTCCGACAAACCGTCCGTGAACAGGAACAACAGATCGTCCCGGTTCAATTGCACCGAGGCCGACTCATAATCCATGAACGGAAATGCCCCGATAATCGGACCACCCGTTGACAGATGTTCTACGTTCCCGTCGGATCGAGCCAGAATCGGGTAATTATGTCCGGCATTGCAATACCGTAATGTCAAGTTATCGGTGTCCAGTTCACCGTAGAACAGAGTCACATATTTTTCGGCGGACGTATTCTCCGCCATTTGCTGATTGATATTTCTAAGCATAGTTGCGATCGGGGTGCCGTTGCGCACTTCACTGCGAATCATCGCCTGGGTCTGGGCGATCATCAACGCCGCCGGCATGCCCTTGCCCGAGGCGTCGGCGATTACGATCCCTACTTCATGATCGGATTTCTTAATGAAATCATAAAAGTCTCCTCCAACCGTACGTGACGGGGTAGAGGTGGCGCTGATTTCCGAGCAGGGCGTACGAGGCGGTTCCGACGGGAGCAGGTCGACCTGGATCTGCCGGGCCATGTTGATCTCTTCCTGGAGACGCAAACGTTCGAGAGATTCAACGTAGAGCCGGGCGTTGGTCAGGGCGGAAACCATTTGATTGGAAAGCACCCCGAGGAGATTGAAATCCTCCGAGGAATATCGGTACCCGGCGGCTTTACCGGTCAGGGCGACGAATCCCAGCATGTGGTCGGCATCTTTCAGCGGCAGAATCATACGTACCCCGCGACTCTCCAGAATGGCTGCGAGTTCGGAGCCTGCGCGGTACTCGGACAACGAATGATAATAAGTGGGTGCTTCGAGCAGATTGATGCCGCGCAACATCAGGTCCTCACGGTCGGTGACAATCCTTCTCGGATAACGGTCGCTCGGCAGAATGGTGTATTCCTTGATCTCATCGTCGTACAAATCGAAATAAACCTGATCCACCAGAAGCGCCGTTTTAAGCGTTTCCTCAATTACCTTTCTCAACTGCTTCGGATCGAAACTAGAAATTACCTGTCGTGAAAATCGTTCGATGACGTTGCGATGGTCCGTTCGCACGCGCATGAACATCGCCTTGACGCCGTTGTCGATCCAGTTGTTGATCGGCTGGAAAAACAACAGGATCAGGATAATAAAACCGTAACTGACCATTTCGGCCTGGTCGCCGAACATGGGCGTCAGGATTCGTTCGGCGCGTACCACGGCCAGGACATACAAACCCACCAGCGCCGCGGAGGTAATGGTCGTTACAAAACTTTGTTTGAAGACCATTTGCACGTCGAGGAACTGGTGACGGATCGTGGCAACGACGAGCATCGCCGCACCGAACAGCATGCCGGCTATCAACAGGCTTGAAGATAGCCCCTGCGAAAGACCGCCCCGGGGGAAAAACGCGGCGATCTGCACTACAACGAACACCAGCATCGAGCCTCGGATTCCCCATTGGACCCACCTGGTCTGAGTTTGCAGACGCGGATTGGTTACGCGGCGAGCGCTGGTTTCGAGGAAAAAGATCGCTATGAAGACATAGAGGAGGTTGATCGCTCCGAACACGATTTCTTCGTATCCGTGAAGGGCTCCGATCAAAAGTCGCAACCATGAGAAGAATCTGGCCAGGGGAGTGACGATTAGCGCCGTCAGGCCGGTTCGCTCCGGTCCTCCGGAGAAGACATCAAGACCACTCACGATATCCGCGAAAAACAGCACGATGACAACGTGCATGATCTGCGGAAGGAATACCAGCCAGCGCAGTCGCGATATCCGGCTGCCGGAAGTAACATCGGCCGGGAAGAGCCAGACAAAATAAAGCAGGCTCGGGAAAAACAACTCCCAGAGATGGCGCAGACCGAAAAGAGTAGAACCTTCGAGATTGCCAGAGAGAGATTGATGACTGATCGCCGCCAAACCCATGAAAATCGGCCCGAGTCCCGCAAAGAACAACATAGCTCCCGTGGCGCGATTCAACCGGTTGGCGAAATTGTCACGAGTAATCGTAACCGCCAGGAAGACAAGGAATCCGCCCGTCAGAAGGTAGCAGATTGTTTTTGCAAGCTCGAAACTCATGGTTCGTGGCTGCTATAGAATAACGTTCAACTCAATTTCTTGGTAATGGTGACTCGCGTTCCCCTGGAAGAAGGATTAACATCGACCTTATCCATCAGGGAGCGAACAATGAATATCCCGCGACCGACATCCTTAAGCAGGTTCTCATCACTGATCGGATTAGCGATGCCGTCCGGGTTGAATCCGCGGCCCTGGTCGCTCACTTCGATCGAGACTTCATCACCCGATTTAACGACTTTAACCGTTACCGAAAGATCCACCGAGAGCTTATTCCCGTGAGTGATGGCGTTGTTGACCAGCTCGGAAACTGATATGGCGACATCGGCAATGAAGGATTCATCAGCGTTCCAGCCGCGCAACAGGCCCTCTACGAACATATCGACATCGCTGAGAAACTGGTGGTCGGAAGGGATGACAATCGTGTTTCCCACGATCTTGGGTTTCTGCATTATATGTGCGTCTCCTAACAAAAGCGGCAGGCTGCTCGCAGCCAACCTGCCTTCATGATCTCAATGAATAATCATCCGCTGTTATTGGAACGATTGAACCGCCTCGTCGACCGTTTCATAAGCCTCGAAAACCGACGCCAGCTTCGTTATTTTGAGCAGCGAACGGATTTTTTCGGTCACACGGGCTAGTTTGAGTTGACCATCGCTGTTGCGCAGTGTCGTGAAACCCTGGATCAAAATTCCCAGGCCGGTTGAATTCATCCACTCAACACCGGCAAGATCGATGACGACTTTTTTCTTATCTCCCTGGATACACTCATAGAGTTTATCATGAAGCAGGCTGGCGTCCGGACCACCCATTATCTTACCTTTCGGCTCGAGGATGACCACACTGCCTTCTTCGCGAGCTGTAAGTTTCATGAATCCGATTCCTCCGCCACATGGGCGTTATATATAAAGGACAGTTCTATTACGTTGTTGTTTCAACACTTGTTCCGTCGCTGCCGTCGGAACGAAACCGACGCCAACGGCGGAGATATTCCAAACCAAACTACTAAGTAGCCATTCGCCTCCAACAAGTCAAGGTTTTTGACCGTCCGCCCCTTGTAATTACTTGATTGATAGCTACTTGCCTTGTGGCAATAGCTAAAAAAAGAGGCGACCAGGATGATCGCCTCTTTACCGTGTATTCTCAAAGACGTTCGTTATTAGACGGCCGTCTTATGCTTACGAGCTTTAATCGGCCGGAAGCTGAGTGCTTTAGTCGGGCAGAAATGAGCACAGACCGGATCGCCGCCGCAAAGGTCGCATTTTACGATCATGTCGTGCTGTGTATCGTGAAGCGAAGCGCCGAACGGACAAGCCGCTACGCAAGCGCCGCACTTGACGCATTTCTCCTGATTCAACTCGATGGCCCCGGTCTCCTCGTTGAGAGTGAGGGCTTCGACCAGGCAACTCTTAACGCAGGCCGGATCGTCACAATGCAGACAAACAACCGGTGTAAACAGGTCCGGTTTGCCTGCCGGCAGGGGATAGATACGGCTGCGGCCGGGTTTACCGTTGATCGAATGAGCGAAGGCACAGGCCATTTCACAGGTGCGGCAGCCGGTGCACAGGTCCGGTACTACTACCAGGCGAGATTTCATGACTGCTCCTCCCGTGCCCAGCCGACCACCGCTCCCATCGTCAAGGAAAGCTCCTTGCGGTGACAGGCATCGCACTTCTCGAAGTATTCCATCGGTATGCCGCGACGCTCGCTCAGAGCCTCGGCAAACTCACGTGTTATCGTGGTTGCGCCGCACTCTTTGCAGGTGAGCAGCTCGAACGTTTTGCCCCAGATGGTCCGTTTGCCGTTGACGTCGGTGAATTTAATCACATGAGTCGGGCAGTTGAGCGCACAGCTAAGGCACCCGACACAATCCGGGGGGGCTTCCTTCATCGGTGGGGCGACTTCTTTGGTATGGCCGCGACCGACGGTAGAAATGGCGTTGAACCCCAACCGCGAACAGATTCTGGTGCACAAACCACAGAGAATGCAATTGTCGCCGTTGACCACCGGTTCGTAGCTGGTTTCATTGACGCCGTACTGAGCGGCCATTTCTCTAATTTCCGGCGAGCCGGGGCATCGAGCCAGCAGCAGATCGATCAAGGTTTTACGCAGCTCGATCACTTTAGCCGAATGCGTATGGACAATGAGGTCCTGCTCGACCGGGTACAGGCAGGAAGTAACGTAGTTCTTCCAACCGTTCCAGGACTCTTTGGTGATCTCGACCGTGCAAAGCCTGCAGGCTCCGAACGGTTCGACCGCCTCATGATGGCAAAGGGCGGGGATGTCTATCCCCATGCGGCGAATTACCGCCAGAAGCATCTCACCTTCTTCGGCCTGGACCACTCTTCCGTTTATAGTCAGACTTACCATTCAGTATCTCCTAAACAACCTCGATGGCATTGTGCTGACAGACGGCGTAGCAGGCGCCGCATTTGTCACACTTGTCCTGATTGATGAAATGAGGTTCCTTTTTCTTACCGGTGATCGCTTCATGGGCGCAGGCAGAAATACAGGCCATGCAGCCGTTACAGATCTCCGGATCGATTTTATAGGTAATAAGCGCCCGACAAACACCGGCCGGACACCGCTTGTCGCGGATGTGCGCCAGGTATTCATCGCGGAAATAACGAATTGTCGACAGGAACGGATTCGGGCCGGATTTCCCCAGTCCGCAAAGCGAACCGATCACGATATTTTCCGAGAGTTTCTCCATTTTGTCGAGATCTTCCTCGGTCGCGCGGCCTTCGCTCACCGCTACCGCCAGGGCGTGCAACTGGTACAAACCTTCGCGGCAGGGGACACACTTACCGCAGGATTCATCGATGAGGAATTGGAGGAAGTATTTCGCGACATCGACCACGCAGGTGCGGTCGTCCATCACGATCATTCCGCCGGAGCCCATCATCGAACCAGCCTGAGTCAGGGTGTCGAAATCGACCGACAAATCGAGTTTCTCTTCCGGCAAACAACCGCCCGAGGGGCCGCCGGTCTGGACCGCTTTGAACGGCCGGTCTTTGATTACACCACCACCGATATCGTAGATGATCTGTTTCAGGGTGGTGCCCATCGGCACTTCGATCAACCCGGTGTTGCGCACCTTGCCGACGAGTGAGAAAGCCTTGGTTCCGGTAGATTTGGCCGTACCGATCGAGGAGAACCACTTGCCGCCTTTGGCGATGATCACCGGGACGTTGGCATAGCTCTCGACATTGTTCAGCACGGTCGGTTTGTCGAACAAACCCTTTTGAACCGAACGGATATATTTGGCTCGCGGTTCGCCGACCTCACCCGCCACCGACAGCATGAGAGCCGAAGACTCGCCGCAAACGAAAGCACCGCCGCCGCGACTGACATGGATGTCGAAATCGAAGCCGGTTCCAAGAATGTTTTCTCCCAGCAGTCCCAGGGCCTGCGCTTGTTCGATAGCTTTCTGCAGGTTGACAACCGCCAGGGGATACTCCTCGCGGACGTAAATGTACCCGTTGTGGGAGCCGACCGCCCAGGCGGCGATAATCATCCCTTCGATCACCGAATGCGGATCGCCTTCCATAATGGCGCGATCCATGAACGCGCCGGGGTCGCCCTCGTCGCCGTTGCAGATCACGTAACGGGGTTCATCGTCGATCTTCGCGCAAGTAGCCCACTTGCGTCCGGTCGGGAAACCGCCGCCGCCGCGACCACGCAGACCGGAGGCGATAACCTCGTCGATCACTTCCTGCGGTTTCATCTTCGAAAGCGCCTTCGCCATCGCTTCGTAACCGCCGATGGCGATGTACTCGTCGATGTCGCACTGGCGAATCTTGCCGATGTTCCGCAGGGCGATCCGGTTCTGCAGTTTGTAGAACGGGATTTCTTTGTAGTCGGTGTAGGTCTTGCCGTCGGCGGCATTGGTATAGAGCAACCGCTCGACAATCTCTTTCTTTTTAATCGAGGTTTCTATGATCTCCTCGACATCCCTGACTTTCACTTTCGTGTAGAACACGCCGTCCGGTTCGATAATAACCAACGGTCCCTGCTCGCAGAAACCATGACAACCGGTTTCCTTGAGAGCCTCGACCGAGAATCCCTTGATCTTTTTATCCTTGATGACCTTATGGAATTCGTCGCTGATCTTCTTAGCGCCGTTGGCCAGACATCCCGGACCGCAGCATATCAGCACCGTTCGAGGGTGCTTGTTCATCCTCTCCAGATTTGTCTTCCGGAGATCCTTAAGCTGACTAATGGTCTCGATTCGCATATCAGTCCTTCTTGTTTGTCTTGACCAGTCGCTTGACGTTTGCGACGGTCACGCCGCCGTGGAACTCATCGTTGACCGCCACCACCGGAGCCATGGCGCAGGCGCCGACGCATGCGACCACCTCGATCGAGAATTTCCCGTCTTCGGTGGTCTCTCCAGCTTTGATCTTGAGCAGATTCTCAAGTTGTTGCTGAATTTGCTTGGAGCCGCGAATATGGCAGGTGGTGCCGACGCATATGCGAATAACCTTCTCACCTTTAGGATTCAGGCTAAAGGCGTTATAGAAGGTAGAAACCGAGAATACCTTCGAAAGCGGAACACCCAGACGTTTGGCTGTCTCCTCGAGCGCGTGGCAGGGGAGAAAATTGTACTCCTTCTGGATATCCTGCAGAACGGCTATTAATGATTCCGGAGCACTCGGGTAGCGGTCAAAAATCTCCGGAAGTTTAGAGAAATCGTGTTTCATGCCTTTACCTTCCGACCGAGAACTTCCCGGGACAGTTTGTATCCCTCTTCGAGAGCTTTCATGTTGACCGGCAGGGCTTCTTTCTTTTTGCCCAGCTTCAACTTGATCGTATCCTTGATGGTGTCGTATCCGACCACCTCAGTGGCGCCGATAAACGCACCCAGTACGGCGATATTGGCCGCTTTGGGATTACCGATTTTCATGGCGATATCGTTGGCCGGAACGAGCAGTTCGGTAATATCGTCACGATCGGTGGTAACGTCGATCAGGGAGCTGTTGACGATCGAAAGACCCTGCGGTTTGATCCTCGGGACAAACTTATCGAATGAGGGACGATTGAACACCACCGCACAACGGGGGTTGCTGATGATCGGCGAACCGATCCGGGTGTCTGAAATAACCACCATGCAATAGGCGGTGCCGCCACGCATCTCCGGGCCGTACGAGGGAATCCAGGCTACCTGTTTTCCTTCGGCGATACCGGCGTAAGCCAGCAATTGTCCGGCGGTCATGATGCCCTGGCCGCCGAAACCGGCAAAGAGAACTTCATACTGTTTCATTGGCCGCCTCCATCCTCGACGTAGTCCTTGTAACAACCCAGCGGATAGTAGGCGAGCATGTTGTTCTTAAGCCATTCCTGTGCCGCGCTCGGGGTCAATCCCCAGTTGGTCGGACATGTCGAGAGGACTTCGACCAGGGTGAAGCACTTCCCGGCTTTTTGCAGTGTAAAAGCCTTCTTGATGGCTCGTTTGGCTTGAACGATATGTTTGGGATCGTGTACCGATACCCGCTCGATGTAGGCGGGGGTTTGGAGCGACGACAACAATTCCGACATGCGAATCGGCCATCCCACCAGGGCGTTGTTACGTCCGAACGGACAGGTCGTGGTAACCTGACCGCTCAGCGTGGTCGGAGCCATCTGTCCTCCGGTCATGCCGTAAATAGCGTTATTGACGAAGATCGTAGTGAACTTCTCCCCGCGATTGGCGGCGTGAACGATTTCGCCCATACCGATCGAGGCCAGATCGCCGTCGCCCTGATAGGTGAAAACGATCATGTCCGGTCGGATGCGTTTGAACCCGGTCGCCAGTGCCGGAGCGCGGCCGTGCGGGGCTTCCAGGAAATCGGTTTTGAGATAATTGTAGCAGAGCACCGAGCAGCCCACCGGGGCGACACCGCAGGTATTTTCTCGTTCGCCGATTTCATCGATAGCTTCGGCCACCAGACGATGAATCACACCGTGGGTACAACCGGGGCAGTAGTGGGTGACATTGTCATACATTGCCTCGGGCCGATCGAACAGTATTGTATTATCTGTTTTCATATCAACCTCAGGCTTTCTTCTTTCGGGTCGTCGTTTTCTTCGTGCCGACGATCTGATGAATCTGTTCTTTGACCTCTTCCGGTGAAGGAACGATACCGCCGGTGCGGCCGTAGAAATGAACTTTCTTCTTGCCGACCACCGACCGGACCACATCCTCGTACATCTGCGCCGTGCTCATCTCGACCACCAGCGCGGCCTTGATGTTTTTCTTGGCGACTTCGTTGTATATCTGTTCCTCACAAAGGGGGAAGAGGGTGATGGGACGAAGCAACCCGACGGAAATTCCTTCGTCGGCCAGTTCATCGATAGCGGTCTGGCAAATACGGGCCATTGTCCCGTAGGAAATGATCAGCACCTGGTTTTTGTCCGAGACACGGTATTTTTCGAATCTGATTTCTTCTCGGGCCATTTGCCGGTACTTGTCCTGAAGCATCCAGCTATTTTTCTCCAGGCCGACCGGGTCGAGGAAGAGCGATTTGATAATTCTCGGATTACGTCCGGCACAACCGGTCGCGGCCCATTCGTCCGTTGAGGGCAACTCCGGTTCGGTGTAATTCTCGGGGAATTCTACCGCTTCCATCATCTGGCCGATCATACCGTCGCCGATCATCATGACCGGATTGCGGTATTTATCCGCCAGATGGAAGGACAACATCATCAGGTCGACCGCTTCCTGAATCGATGACGGCGCCAGGACGAGCACACGATAATCACCGTGTCCGCCGCCCTTGACCGCCTGATTGTAGTCAGACTGAGCCGGGAGGATACCGCCCAGGCCGGGACCGCCGCGCATGATGTTGACGATCACGACCGGGAGAGATGCTCCCGCCATGTAAGAGATTGCCTCCTGCATCAGGCTGATGCCCGGGCTGGAGGAAGTAGTGAAACAGCGTTTGCCGGTCGACGCAGCGCCGAAAAGCATGTTGGCCACGGCCAACTCGCTTTCGCCCTGCAGAAACACGCCGCCGACCTCGGGCATCCGCCGCGCCAGGTATTCCGCTACCTCCGTCTGAGGCGTAATCGGATAGCAGAAGTAGTTGGTCGCGCCGGCCCGGATGGCAGCCTCGGCAATCGCTTCGTTTCCTTTCATAAGTATTTTTGCCATATCTTCAATCCCTGTTCCGTACCGGCTAGTACTCGTAGAGTTCGTAAACCAGGCCGTTGCTGTGCACCGTGATTGCCACATCGGGGCAGGTCAGGGCGCAGATACGACAGCCGATGCATCGCGATGGATCATGAACTTTGGCGTAAAAGTAACCCCGCACCGTTATCTCTTTGGACATCGAGATAATTTTCTGAGGGCAGGCTTTTACGCATAACTCACAACCTTTGCAATGGTTCTTGTCTATGGTTATTCCCGGCATTAACGGCACCTCTATCTATTTAGCTAAGTGCTGTTCCGTGTGGATTGCTCCCAAGGCTTGAGCAGTTGGCGCTCAAGCGGCAGAACAGCCGTGTCAAAAGCTTCAGTGTTTATTTTCTTAAGTACATTTGCCAAAGCAGCAATAAAACTAACCTCGACTCCGGCCTCACGGGCGACTTCGATCGAGAGGCGATATCCGCGTTCAATCATTTCGGCGTCGGTCTGTTCGAGCAGATGAGTGTTTGAAATAATCCCGGTGAAACGGAGTTTGGAGGAGGCTTCAATTTTGGCGATCATTTGCAGGGAAGAACGAAGGTCGGATGTGAACGGGCGGTTGGCGTTAAGCACCAGCAGCATCTCATAACTGCCGGGAGTGAAAGCATCGTTCAGCGAACTGAGAACGCGTGCTCCGACATCGTCACCACCCACATCCAGAATGAGGTAGCCTTCGTGTTTTTGTATCGATCCCTTTACTTCCGGAAGAATAATCGGCAGTTCCGAGTGAAACTGCTCACCGGTCGGATTGATCGAACGAACTCCCAGCGCCTCTAATTGTTTGGTGGCTTCTCGGGATCGGAAGTAGGGATTTACAATATCAAGATCGGCGATGGCTACCGGCTTCGATTGACTGCGAGCCAGGAAAGCAGCCAGATTCACCGAGACTTCCGATTTACCGCTGCCGTAACCGCCGACAATGATCAGAATCGGCCGTGTGAATGCGGGCATACGATATTTGCGGTTGGTACGGTCCGATGACATCTGTGCTTGCTCCCGACTCCTATTACAAACGGTATCAACGGATTAGGATACCGTAATGTGGAGTGTTCCGGTCTGTAAAATCCTACAAAACCAGTCCTGTTAGAATATCGTAACCGCGTACCCTGAAGTCAAGTATCTATGTGAAAATAATAACGTTTATATTCGGTTTGACGGCTCCTGTTCGATTGACTATATTGTGACCCGATATTGATTTATGGCGATCAAACGACGGGACTGTGATAGTTCCGCAAACCTATGTTGGGTATTTTTGCTAAATCGTAGAATCCTGATTATCGCTCTGTTTTGCCTCCTATCGTTGATGGTGTTGGTATTTGCCGGTTGCTCCGGTTCGAATAACGCCGGCGAGGGGGTTGAAAACAACAAATACGACGGCTGGAAAACCGCTTCTTATGAGAATGTCAAGGTGATCTATCCGCCCGGTCATCTTCATGCCGACAAGATGCAGGAGTACGCTCGTTTGTATCGTCGGCAGGTTGAAATGGACTGCCAGGTGCTGACATTGCCGATACCGGCCGAGACGCTGGTGGTTTATCATTACACCGGATTCGGTCAGGGGCGAGAGATGACCGGACATGAATATCCATACGCAGAGGATACGGTTATTCACTTCTGGCTACCGAGCTATCGCGGCACCACCGTCATGCAGTACGTTCTGCAGCATTGGATCAACAAGGAACCGCAGTACAAATTTCTCAAACATGGTCTATTGGCCATGCTTGATGCTTCCGGTCAGAACTACCATCAGATGACCTGGGACCTCTATCAGAAAGGGGAACTGGAGTCTTTGGCGGAACTGGCCGTTGATTCCACGGTCGACTCGAATCTGGAACGCAAACAGACTGCTGAGGGAGCCTCGTTTGTTGACTTTATGCTCGTTCAATATGGACCCAAGGGGCTTGGTTTGCTCTATCGCGCCGAATCGCCGATCGAGATAGTCGTGCCCGGTGTCCTGGAGATCGAACTTGACAGCCTTCAAACCAACTGGCTCAACTTTGTCAAAAAAGTCGTGAGCGGGCAATATCAGCTCCCAAGTTCCGATTCGACCGATGGTAACTAACCTTATTTTCGGGAACGTAAGCAATGGCTGACGAGAAATGGAAGACCGGGATAACCGATATCGGACCCGGCAAGATCCGCGTCAAGGGCTACTCCATAACCGATATCATGGAGCATTTGTCCTACGCCGAAGCTGTTTATTTGATTCTAAAGGGTGAACGTCCGTCCGAGGCCGAGGCGGCTCTTATGAATGCGATTCTGGTGGCCTCGATCGATCATGGGGCGTCACCGCCGTCGGTGCTGGGCACGCGCACGGTGATGTCCGGCGGCAATTCACTCAACGCGGCGATTGCCGGGGGCGTACTCGTCATCGGCGATACTCATGGCGGAGCGATCGAACAGTCGGCCCGCATTATGCAGGAATGGGCCGCCAAAGAAGGCGATCCAACCGCTTTAGCCGGACAGATTGTCGACTGGCTCAAAGAAAGCAAGCGACGCATGCCCGGTTTCGGTCATCGTCTGCACAAGGTCGACCCGCGTACCGGGAAGCTGTTCGAGATTGCCGAGCGTTATGGTTATCACGGCCGTCATATTGATCTCTGCAAAGCAATCGAAAAAGCTCTCGCTGAGAAAACGGGGAAAGAACTCCCGATCAATGTCGACGGTGCTATCGCTGCGGTTATTTCCGATATGGGCTTTGACTGGCGACTGGGCAAGGGATTTTTCATTATCTCACGAGTACCCGGTTTACTGGCGCATGCCTATGAAGAAATGACCCGCGAGAAGCCGATGCGCAAACTCGGGCCGTTACCGTACGAATACGATGGTCCCGGCGAACGCGAGTTATAGCCGTTTCGAGATCGAAAAGAAACAATAAGGGCGAGTCCGGGACTCGCCCTTTTTGTCTGCTACACTGCCGTAGTTTTCCGACGAGTCAGGTCGATTTGTCCCGAGGTCGGGATATCGATTGACGAGGCATTACCCGAGAAAGCCATCACTCCTAAAGCGACTAAATTCAGGAAGGGGACCAATACCAGCAAGCCCCAGACATTGCTGTATCCGGCGGCCCGAGCTATTTCCATCCAGATGATGGCATAAGCGGCGATATTGATGATCGGGATTAAGGTGAGCACCAGCCACCACCATTCTTTGCCGGCCATTTCGACCATCAGAACCCATTGCAGCACGGGAACGAACGACCACCAGGCTTTCTCTTTGCAGCCGACCTTCTGAGCTATTTTATATTGGGTGAAGGCGAAGTACAAATAGAGGCCGAGGCAAAACAGCCAGAAAAAAGCACCTATGCCGCCGCTGTTATAAGCAGTCTCGTACATCTTATCCTCCTTGGGGGTAAAACCGGGCGCAATGTAGCCCGTATCTGACATCTAGATCGGTCGAGATGAGGCTAAACCTATGTCCTATCTTGGGACATTCTTCGGTTTGTTTTTCAACGCCTGATAAACCTTGTTTTGCCTTATGGGGAGCGATATCATGGCCCCATGGCGTTGACTTGTGCAAAAACGGAACAGGTCCGGGGCCTTCTGGAGGAACTGGATCTGGATCTTTGGCTGGTGGCGGTGAGAGAAACGCCGGTCATGGCTGATCCGGTCATTCCCCTGGTGATAGGTTGCCAGTTGACCTGGGAATCGTTTTTTGCTTTTTGTCGTAATGGCCATAACGTGGCCCTGGTCGGCAACTTCGACGTCGAAAACCTCAAGCGACATGAAGGCTTCGACGATGTCCGCGCTTACACGGCCGGAGTCGGCGAAGACCTTCGTCGGTTGCTCCGAGAAATCGACCCGACACAGATCGCGTTGAACTATTCACCCGACGATCCCAGCGCCGATGGTCTCACTCACGGCATGTTTCTTCAGTTGCATCGATATCTCGGAGCGACACCTTACGTTGATCGTTTCGTATCGGCTGAGAAGCTCTGTGGCAAGTTGCGCTCCCGTAAATTGCCCGAAGAAATTGCTCGTATCGTCAAGGCCGCCGACCTTTCCCTTGAGGCCTGGAATCGGTTGTGTCACCGTCTGAGGACCGGTCAAAGCGAGCGGGAAGTGGGAGCGATGCTCGATGGTCTGATTTCTGAGTCAGGCGGATGCAATTCTTTCCCGACTATCGTCAACGCCGGCGACAAGAGTGCTCCCGGTCACGGTTTGCCGACCGATGCCCGACTGTCGGGCGGAGACCTGTTACACGTTGATTTCGGTGTGCGCCTGAACGACTATTGCAGCGATCTTCAGCGGCTGGTCTATTTTCGTCGTTCCAACGAAGCGACACCTCCGCCTGAGTTGATCGAGGCCTTCAATCAGGTGCGTGATATTATTACCGAAACCGCTCGGTTGTGTCGTCCCGGTATCAAGGGCTTTGAGATCGACGATGTCGCCCGTCGTATGCTCAGCGATAACGGTTACGAGGAATACCAGCATGCCCTGGGCCATCAACTGGGTCGTTCGGTTCACGACGGCGGGGGATTGATCGGTCCGATGTGGGAGAGATACGGCGAAGCACCGCTCGTTCCGCTGGAATCAGGTAACGTATTCACGCTGGAATTGGAAATCATTTTGCCCGGCATTGGCTGTGTCGGCCTTGAAGAGGATGTCGTCGTTGAAGAGACCGGAGGGAGGTTCCTTTGCCCGCGACAGATGGAGTTGCATGTGCTATGAAGAAGATTATCGTTTTATCAATACTGTCGATCGTGTCTCTTGGCCTGTGGCATTGCGGTCCGCCTCAATCTGCGGAGGAGGTCAGCCCCTACGCTGCCTGCTACCCGTACGATCTCCAAACGGCGGTCAACGACGGCAGCATTACCGTGATGTGGAGATCTCAGTATAATCGCAACATCAGCGGATACAACATCTATATCAGCGATGATCCGGTAGCCGCCAATTATCCCGGGACCGATTTACCGTCGTTGATTAAGCCGTTCAATCATACCGTTTATGCCGGTGATACCGATCCCTCCGACAGTGTCGAACATTTTGAAGCCGCCGGTCTCGAAAACGGCAAGCCTTACTACGTTTCGGTTCGAATCGTTTTCCCGGATCGTTCGGTTTCCAAACCGACGAAAGAAAAACGAGTGATCTGTGGACCCCAGGGAGAAATCGAGTTGTCCATTCGCTATGCCGGTGAGCATGACGGTTTTTCATTCGAGTCAAATACTTATATCCCGGCCGGTGATGTTGACAACGACCTGTATTTCTTCAGCAAGGACGGCCATGATTATCTTGCCTCTCCCAGCCATCTCGATGCTTTTCTCAGTTACAGCAAACTGAAATCGGTCGGCGAAGGCGGCGACCTCGATCAAGTGACCGAACGTCTGCCAAAGATCAGTTCCCGCCCGGTAGATGACCGTATTGAGGTCAAGGTGAATCAATGGGTCTGGATCGTCACCGGCGAAGGCAACAACGCCCTGGTGAAAGTTCTGGATATAAGCGGATCGGGCAAGGAGCGTCGTATCAAGCTGTTTTATGCTTTTACGCCGTCCCGTGAACTGCCCGTGTTTTAGTTTCATGCCGGGGGAGAAGGTTTAATGCGACAACGACTCGAAGTCGATTTCAATACACCCATGATCCTCGACGGCGGCACCGGGACGGAACTGACCCGTCGAGGCTGGACAATCGGTTCCTGCCTCGAAAGCTGGGCAATCGATCATACCGGTATCGTCACCGAGGTGCAACGAGGTTTTATCGAAGCCGGCGCCGGAGTGCTCCTGACCTGTACGTTCGGTGCTAATAGATTCCGCCTTGGTGCTTATGGTCAGTCCGATCAGGTGGCTGTCTGTAATCGGCAATTGGCTGAAGTAGCCTTGCAATCGGCGAAAACAACCGACACCGTAATAGCGGGAGATATCGGCCCTACGGGCGAACGGTATGAGACCATGGCCGATGACGGTTTCGTGGCCGTTTCAAAGGCATTTCAGGAACAAGCGGAAGCTCTTATCACTTCCGGAGTCGACCTTCTGTTTATCGAAACGATGGTTTCGTTGGGTGAAGCCCAGGCCGCCCTTCGCGGTTGTCGAAAAGCGATTGATATCCTGGGTATGTCTGTCCCCATAGCTGTTTGTCTGGTGTTCGGTGATGATCTCGTTACGCTTGACCAGGCCGACCCGGAGGAGGTTTTTTCCATTTTGAGCGAGGAAGGCGCCGATGCTGTCGGTTGTAACTGTACGCCTACCGGGGAGAAAATGATTGAGATCATCCGGCGGTTTCGAGCAAGCGGTGACCTGCCGCTTATCGCCAAGCCCTCCGCGGGATTACCTGAGGTAATAGACGGTGTTGCGCACTATCCTGTCAGTCCCGAGCAGTTTGCTAATGATGGCCTGGGTCTGCGCGCTGCCGGAGCAACGTGGGTCGGCGGTTGCTGCGGGGCATCGCCTGACCATATTCGAGCTCTGTCGACAGCGCTAAACCGGTAACTTACTTTCTAAGTAAGTTTAAAATACCCCCATCTGCAATGCAAACAACTTACATGTCTAATGATAGAGTTCTTCTCGGCCGGATAAATAATCTCATCGGGCCGGGGAGTCTAATGACATATGTTACAAATGCCGATATTCATAGAATAATGCAGCATAACTATTTGTTGACCTAAATGAAAGATTGACTCACGTTTAGCTTGACCATTGGAATTAGTAATATCAGGGGATAAACTTTTGGCCTTTAGCAAAGATGCTCTCAAGATTGACGCTGCCCGGATGTTCGAGGAACTCAGTCGGACGGTAGTCTCACAGATCAGTGATAAGCTTAAAAAAACAGGCGCCGTGATCGGTATTTCGGGGGGAATAGATTCTTCGGTCTGCGCCGCCCTTTGTGCTCGTGCTCTCGGACCGGAACGAGTCATTGGCATTATGATGCCTGAAAAGGATTCTTCGCCGGAGTCGGCCCAACTGGCCGGTATGCTGGCCGACAAATTCGGGTTCGAGACCGTGACCGAATGCATCACCGACGGACTCGACGGAATGGGTTGTTATCGACGGCGCGATGAGGCTATCAGGACGATTTTCCCGGAATACGATTCCTCGTACAAAATGAAAATCATCAATCCGGGAAGCATCACCGATAAGCGGTCTTATAATTTCTTCCAGGTCAGTATCGAAGATCCCCAGGGCAAGCAACAAGTCAAGCGGATGCCGCTTAAGGCCTATCTTCAGGTTGTGGCTGCTTCCAACCTGAAACAGCGACTGCGTATGACCACTCTTTACTACCATGCCGAAAAGCGCAACTGGGCGGTAGTGGGGACAGGTAACAAGGATGAACACGAGCAGGGATTTTTTGTCAAATACGGCGACGGCGGGGCCGATCTGAAACCGATCGCTCACTTGTTCAAAGTTCAGGTCTATCAGTTGGCCGAATATCTTGGCGTTCCGCAGGAGATTATCGAGCGTCAGCCGACCACCGACACTTACAGCGCCGAAGTTACCCAGGAAGAATTTTTCTTCGGGTTGGATTTTTATCACATGGACATGCTCTGGTATGCGATGGAGAACGATATCGCTCCCTCGGAAGTCGCACCGGTACTCGGCTTGACCGAAGAGCAGGTTGAACGCGGTTATCAGAATATCCAGCGGAAAATTACCGCCACGGAATATCTTCGCATGCCCCCGCTGGAGGTAGTGTGAGCGGAAATCTTTTTATAATCCACCAGTTTTCCGGCTTTTCATGGAGTAACAGAGGATAGGGAGTCATGTGCGGGATTGCCGGCTATTTCCGTCTGGTTGAACCAGGCCCTCCCGATCATGCCTTAATCCAGCGTATGGTTGGGGCGATCCGGCATCGGGGACCGGACGAGTTCGGTGCTTATTTCAGCGATCGTTGCGGTCTTGGTCAGGCCCGGCTTTCGATTATCGATCTTGCCGGAGGCTCGCAACCGCTTGCCAACGAGGACAACACTCTCTGGATCACTTTCAACGGTGAGATATTCAACTACCTCGAACTGCGAGGGGAATTAGTCGCGGCCGGGCATCGTTTCCGTACGCAGTCCGATACCGAAGTTATCGTTCATGCCTATGAAGAGTGGGGGACCGGGTGTCTCGATCGTTTCAACGGTCAGTTTGCCTTTGTAATCTACGACTCCCGAAAGCAGCAGATTTTTGCCGCCCGTGACCGGCTTGGCATTCGGCCTCTTTTTTATGCCGACAAGGATGGTGTTTTCTATTTTGCCTCGGAAATCAAATCGATTTTTTGCCGGTCGGCATTGACGCGGGAGATCGATCCGATCGGGCTCGATCAAATTTTCACCTGGTGGACCACTGCCCCCCCGCGTACGGCGTTCAAGGGGATAAACGAGTTGGCGGCCGGGCAGTATCTGACTATCTCCGACGGTAAAATCCGAGTAAGCTCGTATTGGTCACAAAGTTTTCCGACCGAGTTCGATTTTGACCGGTCGCTGTCATCCTGGGCCGAGGAACTACAGGAGCTTCTGATTGACTCCGTTCGCCTGCGTTTGCGGGCTGATGTCCCTGTCGGAGCATATTTATCGGGCGGGCTGGATTCGTCCGCTACGACCGCTCTGATCAAACATTTCACCGATACCCCGGTGGAGACATTCTCGATAGCTTTCCACGATCAGGCCTACGATGAATCCGGTTATCAGAAGCAGATGGCCGAATATCTCGGAACCAGACATCATCAGATTCAATGTGACTACGGTGATATCGCCGCCAACTTCCCCAAAGCGATCTGGCATGCTGAGCGCCCGATCGTGCGCACGGCTCCGACGCCGTTGTTGATGCTGTCGGCGCTCGTTCGGCAGAACAACTTCAAGGTAGTATTGACCGGTGAAGGCTCCGATGAAATGCTCGGCGGTTACGATATTTTCAAGGAAACCATGATCCGTCGCTTTTGGGCGCGAAATCCCGATTCGAGCTGGCGACCGCTGTTGTTGCGCCGGCTCTATCCCACACTGCCGTTGTCGCCGGCCAGGGCAAGGTTCTACCTGGAGACCTTCTACAAGAAGGGCTTGACGGATATTAACCGGTACTACTATTCTCATCAGCAACGGATCAATACCACCCAACGCATCAAGGACCTGTTCTGTGATGAGTTCCGAAATCGGGTGGGGGAATCGCATGCCGTAGATGCGTTCGGGATAGATTTACCGGAGGAGTTTCCTGGCTGGCATCATCTTTGTCGAGCCCAATATCTCGAAGCTAGGTCGTTGCTGGCGGGATACCTGCTTTCATCACAGGGAGACCGGGTATCGGCCGCCCATGCCGTGGAAGGCCGTTATCCGTTTCTTGACCACCGCGTAGCGGAATTCGCCTCGAAAATACCGCCCTGGTATAAACTGATGGGTCTCAAGGAAAAGATGGTGCTAAAAAAGGCTATGAGCCGCGAATTGCCGCGTGAAATTATCGAGCGGGTGAAGCAACCCTACATGGCGCCGGATTCAAACAGCTTTTTCCGGCCGGGTACGCCGGAATATGTTGACACTTTGCTTAGTGCGGAGAAAGTCGCTCAGGCGGGGATTTTTGCCCCTGACGCGGTTGAGATGCTTCGGGCCAAATGCGTAAAGTTATCGCATGCCCATTTGTCCTTTAAGGACAATATGTCGTTTATCGGGGTGCTTTCGACCCAGCTTCTTTGGAGTCAGTACATTGATAATTTTACACCCTCTGATCCTGTCGACCGAAAGGATTACAGGGTATGGTTAGATGAAACTTCGTGAATGGCTTAAGCGTTATCGTAAAATGACTTCGCGGGAGGCTTGACATAACCCGCAAGAGTGCCGATAGATTATACTGACTGTCGTAATATAGCCGACAGTAGTGCAGCAGAGACTACCAGATGACCGGAGGACTTTTTGGACATACGCGCTGAACTTAGAGATTTCATTGCCGGAAACTTCATGCTGGGTAAAAACCCGGAAGAGTTAACCGACGATGGATCGTTGCTGGAACTGGGAATAATCGACTCGACCGGAGTTCTGGAATTGGTTGGATTTCTGGAAGAGCGGTTTGGCATGCAGATCAATGATGAAGAACTCGTGCCGGACAATCTCGATTCCATCAGCAACCTTATTAAATTCGTTCAATCCAAGGCCTCCTGACACCTTTGAAACCCGGCTGTGGGTTCGCATCGTTGATCCGGTCCAATTTCTGGTTGTGTCTGAACGGTGGAAGCGGTAGTTTCCGGCGTTGAAAGAGAATCTGACATTAGGGACCGTCCTGGACTAAGATGGGAATCATTTGCAAGAGAATTCTATTGGGGCTGGGAATCCTGGCAACATCACCGCTTATTCTATTATGTTGGCTCGAAACCCTGTTGTGTCGCGGCAAGGGTGAGCGAATCTACAGCCAATGTAAGGAGCTGGTGGCAACGGTGCCGACCATCGTGGGGCAATACCTTCGGCTCGGGTTTTATTATGTCGTTTGCGAAAGAATCTCACCGGATGTCAGCTTTCTGCTCGGATCGATGGTTGCTCATAGAGCTACAACCATAGGCGCCCATACGGTTGTCGGGGCGTACTCGATTGTGGGTTGTGCCGATATTGAAGAAAATGTCTTGATCGGTTCCCGGGTATCTCTTCTGTCAGGTAAATATCAACACGGCACTCCCGAAGAGCGTGCCAACGGCCAGACTACCAACGATACCTATCAGAGAATTCATGTCGGTCGTGGTTCCTGGATCGGGGAGCAGGCGGTAGTATTGGCGAATGTCGGCGAGAATTGCACGGTTGGGGCCGGTTCGGTGGTTTTAAGAGATACGGTCGACAACGCAACGTACATGGGCAATCCGGCTCGCAAAGTCAGTTTATAATCTTGATATTGTTAACACCAAAGAACGAGTGAACCGATGTCGAACTTCTGGAAATTAGTTTTACTTGGCTCGATAATTATCAACATCATTGCAGTCTGGGGTTATTTCAGCTATGTAAAATACGGCGGCAATCCCCTGGGTGAGATCAAGCGTAAGTTAACCGGGCAAACTCATGTCTCGGCGCCGGGAGTTCCTTATGCCGAGGAAAACGCCGCCCTCAAGGAAGCTATCGCCGACGGCAGCGCCGTAGCCGACAGGGTAGTTTTCCTGGGTGCTTCCATAACTCAGCGTTGGGATCTAAAAAAATACTTGCCTGAATTCCCGATTATCAATCGAGGTGTCGGCGGTCAGCTCGTTCCGCAGATTCTGACTCGGTTTAACCGCGACGTTCTCGAACTACAGCCCAAAGCGGTCATTATCAAGTTCTGTAGTATCAACATCAGACCGGAGTTGTCGCTGAAGACACTCGAAGACGGCATGACTATGATGTCTGAACTGGCCGAAGCCAGGGGGATCACGCCGATAATCAGCACCATCATTCCGGCCGGGAAGCCGGAAGCACATATCGGCGATTTCAGTGTGGTCGATTCTCTGGGAAAGTTTAACGACTGGGCCAGGCAGTATGCGAAGGAAAAGGGGTATCCATTACTCGATTTTGCCGCTGCGATCGCCGATGAAGACGGCTTCCTGCCGCGTGATTGCTCGGTCGATGCGGTACACCTGAACGATAAAGGATACGAGATCCTCTCGGAGGCGGCCAGACCGGTTCTGCGCCGAGTTCTTGGCTACGAAGAGTAGTTTTTTATCGGGAATTACTGTTTTCTGATCTGTCCGCTATGCAAACAGGCTAAACGTCTGCCGGCTGAAGGGATATAAAATCCGTTGGATCAATCCGACGGATTTTTCTTTTGATTCATTATCTCATGTCGATAAGAGCGAAAACGCTCCAGGTACTCAGCAATTTTCTTCTCCCGGCCCAGATCAGTTGGCCGGTAATACTGTCTTCCCTGAAGATTATCCGGCATGTATTCCTGGCTTGTGATAGCGTCCTGGTAGTCGTGGGCATACTGGTAACCGTCGCCGTACCCTAGTTCTTTCATCAGTGAGGTGGGGGCATTGCGAAGGCTCAACGGCACCGGCAAAGAGCCCTTTTCCGAAGCATCCTTCCGAGCTTGTCCGAAGGCGATATAGATCGCATTGGATTTAGGCGCACAGGCCATATAAACGCTGAGTTCAGCGATAGCCAGTTCACCCTCGGGTGATCCGAGAAAATGGTAAGTATCCCGAGCGTTAAGAGCGAGAGTAAGCGCGTACGGATCGGCCAGCCCGATATCCTCGGTTGCGAATCGGATCAAGCGCCGCAGGATATACATCGGGTCTTCACCTCCCTCGAGCATTCTCGCCAGCCAGTACAGCGCCGCATCCGGGTCACCGCCTCGAATCGTTTTATGAAGGGCCGATATGAGGTTGTAATGTTCCTCACCGCTTTTGTCGTAGACGGCCGATCCTTTCTGATGTACTTCGCGTAAAACCTCGAGGGTCAGTTGTCCTCCGTTTCCAACATAGGCGGCGGTTGCCTCCAGCAGCGAAAGCGCGCGTCGGGCATCGCCGTCTCCGGCTTCTGCGAGGAATGCGATCGCATCGTCATCGGCAGTCAAATTCATGGCACCCAGACCGCGATCTTCATCAAGTAACGCCCGGCGCACGAGATCGGCCAGATCCTCGGGTTGCAGTCTCTGGAGAACGTAGACGCGCATTCGCGACAACAGCGCTGAGTTGACCTCGAATGAGGGATTCTCCGTGGTAGCGCCGATCAATATGATGTCGCCCGATTCGACGTAGGGAAGGAAGGCGTCCTGTTGAGCTTTGTTAAAGCGATGGATCTCATCGACAAACACATAGGTCCGTCGACCGGACAGCTTGTAATAGTCGCCGGCTTTGGAGATCAACTGCTTGACCTCTTTAATCGAGGCTGTCACGGCCGAGAACGGTACGAATTGCCCCCGGGTGGCGTGAGCTATCAAAGTCGCTAGAGTGGTTTTGCCCGAACCCGGCGGTCCCCAGAAGATCGATGATCCGACTCGATCCTCGTCGATCGACCTTCGCAACGGTGTCCCGGGGCCGACAATTTTCTGTTGTCCGGCGAATTCGTCGAAATTATGCGGGCGCATCCGGTCCGCCAGGGGCTTGGTTGTGGGTCGTTCCCCGGCGACTGACTCTTCATGTCCGGAAAAGAAATCCATTGCCCCATAATAGCTAATCGAAACGTCTCCGACAATCACAATCAGACCGCCGCTGAAGCACGAAAAAGCGGGTGCCGCACATACGACACCCGCCAATAATCTTCTATAACGATATTATATGATCAGGACGAGAGGGTCAGGGCTTAACGACTATTTTGCCCTCGTAATCGGTGCCGACAATGGTCCAAAGGTAAACGCCGCTGGCGACCTTGTGACCGGATTGGTTGGTGCCGTCCCAAACCCATTCACCGGTCAACCCATTGCGATGCTCGACTGTCTCGCCGGACAGGGCGGTAGTAATAAGAAGTTCGACCGGCTCGGCCGGAAGATGGAAAGTCAGGACTTCGCCCTGGGCAAAATGCACCGGAATCGGTGAGGCGAATATGACATCGGTAATCGTAAATGTTGCCAGCGGACCGTAAGCCATTTCATCCGCTTTTGCCCGCCAGTAATAAAGCTGCTGGGCTTCGAGACGCTCGGGGACCTGCCACTCGGTAACATCGCCGAGTTGCTCCGGCACCGCCTCCGAGGAAATGACCGGTGTAACGAACGAAGAATCCGTGGAGATATCGAAATAATACAGATTGTCGATTTCATTCTGGACGTTGTTCACCTTGAGAATCGGCCGGTCCGTGTGAATTACCGCACCGCTGGGCGGGCTCGAAGGACTCGCGGCGTCCTCGTCGACATTAACCGACAACGACACGTATTTGAAGTTGGTCTGATTCGAGGGCGGCGACCAGCCGTCTTCATCGTGGGCCAGCACCCGCCAGTAATAGGTGTGGTTGTGCTCCGGAACAAATGAACAAATGGCGGATGTTCCATCATTGCCTTCAGCGATATTCTCGATCTCTTCCGATACGATTGTCAAAGCGGCGTCATAATATATCCTGAAGTCGTAGAAAACCGGGTCGCCGTCCGGATCCAGAGAGTTGTCGATTTCAAGCTGGATCGGTTCTCCGGACACGATGGCGCCGTTGGTCGGAAGTCTGTTCACCGGAGTTCCCGGCGGCTCATCAGGCGGGGCAGTTTCACTGAGGCTGAATCGATACCAATTGGACCAGTCCGAGGCAATGATGCCGTCATGGCAGTTGGCGCGCCAGACATAATCCAGACCGGTTACCAGAGTCAGTGATACGGTAGTAGATGTCCGCAAAGAACCCTCGGCAACACCGCTGGTGTTCCAGAGCATCGTAGTGGAATCGGCCGCATATAGTTCGAAGCCATAAGTGAGAGAATTGCCATCCTGATCCGAGCCGTTGTTTACGGTCAGAGTAGGTGATGTAACCGCGGTGGTTTCTCCATTGGCCGGGCTGTATCCGGTTGGGGGAGAGGGGGGCGTATTACCGCCGACCTCGACATAAAACCAGCGGGGAGAGCTGTAAGCCGAGTAATCGATGCCGTCGTAAGCGCGAGCCCGCCAGTAATAAATGGAGTTATTGTCCAGAGCTGTTCCGACTTGCCAGGTCGCCTGGCCATCGGAATCTGTTACTACTCCGGATCCGGCCAGCGCCGAGAAGTCGGAGAATTTCGATATCTCGAACTGATAGACGACGTCGGTCCCATCCGGATCGGTCACAGCGTTGACTACGAGGTTCGGCTGATAAGCGGACAGAGTATCCTCATTAGCCGGAGATACCGGTGTCGGCGCCGGAGGTGCTGAGTTGGGCGTCAGGAACGAAAACGGACCGGCCCAATTAGAACTGGCCGTACCGTTGCTGCATCGCACTCGCCACCAGAGACAATGTCCGGAAGGAAGGGCTGTCATCGGAGTGTAACACGATGTTTCAGTACCTTCACTGGTCGTAACCGGATTGTCGACCGGGGCCGTGAGCGTCAGGTCGTAATAGATCTCATAAGTATATGTGTGTGCATCACTGCAGCCATCGGCCGGAGTTGAGTTGTTTATACACAACTGCGGATGCAGGGTGCTGACCGCGGATCCATCATTAGGTGAAGATAGGGTCGGGACCGAGGGCGGATTGGCGCAGTCATCGGCGGAGGCACGAAATATCCCGCCGCAGCCGTTTTGAAACGATACGCTCGATACCGCCGAACCCCATTCACCGTCAGGACTCAACTGCTGCCAGGGACCGTCCAGAAGTGGGATGTCCGGGCTGTGCGAACCGGCAAAAGTCGTTTGCCAGCGACCTGCCGGGCGCATGAGGATCATATAGCGGTAGCCGTCGTCGCCGTTCCAGGTACGGCGAAAGACCACCCAGTTCTGGCTAACATCGTCCTTACCCTGACCGGCTGTGATCGTGCATTCATCGCATTCAACCGATGCGGCATACCAGTCGATGACGTCGTTGTCCCAGGCCGGATCAGCGCCGTCACGCCCGATTCGAACACCGAGGGCACCGATCCAATAACAACTGTCGCCGGGCATACCGGCGGCGACACATTTACCGTCCGAAGCTCCACCGTCGAGCCAGTTCAGGACACCGAGGCGGGTTTCCGGTACATTGGCAAAACTCACGAAGCTGGTGGCTGAACGCCAGAGGAAATAAGTCACCAGGCAGTCGTACCAGTACTCACGGAAACTGTATTCGAGAAAACCATGACCGGGATTGAACCAGTTCTCCACACCTTCACGGGAGCAATCAACCTGACCGGCATAAATTGAAACCGGATTGTATGATGCGCCGTCCACTGCGGGATTGATCGAGGTGGCCGAATTGTTCGGACCGGGGTAGAGAAGCTGTTGGTTGTGGTCGTGAGGAGACACCCCGAACTCATACTCACGATGGACCGGTTTTACCAGGCTGCCGTCGAAATATGCCCATTGGAGACCGGCGGCATAGTCATCTTCATCGCCGTAAGCCCACGTCAAGGCGTTGATACAGACCTTCAGACCAAGACGATTCTCGAGGCTGTCGCCGAGGATCGCCATGTATTTCACCAGCACGGTGTCACGAAAAGCTCGCTGCCAGGCGGAGATGGTCCAGCCGCCGTATTGGGCGTCCGGGCCACCCAGCGCCGCCTCGTAAATATGGCGACCCGAGGTACTGGTTGTCACACCACAGGTCTGAGGAACCGACATATTGTCGAACCAGAGTCCGGCAATCTCGTAATTACGTGTACCTGTGTGTTTGCTGCGGATACTGTCGGCATAGGTGGTGAAATGGTGAATGAAATTAAGATCGGTGTTGTTTATCAACGCCCGGGTACCGCTGTAGGTCAGAAGACGTGATCCGAATTCGCTTGAACTGTAGGGCTGATAGGAACCGAAATCGGTAGTGGTGTAGTCATAAGAATGCCAGTACATAGCCGTGGAGTCATGTCCATCGGCTTCCATAAGCGGCCCGACGAATTCATTCACCGGATCCAACAGGGCTGAAGCGGCGTAAGGATCGTTGAAGTTCAGGTAAACATAGAACTCCATATCCTGATCGTGCGCGTACAGGTCGTTGTATTTCTCCGCATACTGCCAGCCATAGGACAGATCGGCCACCAGGACTTCATACCGTCCGGCAATGATCGAGTCCAATTCATCGGACATAGCGGTTGAACCATAATCGAAGTTGAAATAGTTCACACTCGGAGTCAGGTCCGGATCGGCTGATGCAGAGAAGGCCGCTGTTAAGGTCAAGACTGCCGCGATAAGAAATGATTGCCAATATCGGGCAGGTCTGGTCCTGATTCTAATTTTAGTGCTGATCATTATCAGTCCCCACAGATTACTATTTTATGGCTGTGAAGGGTCCCCTCATATATATCGATCCTTCACATACCCCTGTTTTATACCTTGTTGGCCTCTGCAATACAACAAAAACCATACCTTTCGGCTTATATCGGCACTTTACCGCTAACCGGCCATTGGTCAACTCATTAGAGATTCGCCACGGAAGCCGGTTATTGGCCCGGTTGTTCAAGAAACGATCAGAGTTGTATTGTTCGATGAGGTGTCGCTCGTAAGGCGATGTATGTCATGCTGATATGTGGCATGATTAAAGTTTGGCTTGATGTCGTTCGAATTGTGCAGGATCAAGGCAAGCATTCCCTGATTCTCCAGGAGAGTTACTCCCTCTATATGAAGTTCATGGCACTTACTGTTTACAGGCAATACTAAGGATCAATCAGTCGCCGATAGAGGTTTTCCCACTGAGCCATAACGGGCTGCAATGAAAATCGCTCGCAGGCGCTTGCCCGAGCTGTTGCTCCCACCTGTTTACGAAGGTCAGGGTTGGTGATAAGTCGTTCGGCAATGGCACCGAACTGCTCGTGGTGACCCGGTTCGTAAAGGAAGCCCAACGAATCGGAGGTGAGCAATTCCCGGTTGCCGCCGACGTTCGAGGCAATCGATGGCCGAGCGCAAGTCATATATTCCATCAATGAATTCGAAAGACTTTCGCCGTGAGAACAGAGAACGGCAATATCGAAGGCATACAGGTCGCGTTCGACCGCAGTTGAGGAACCGGGCAACAGGAATCTTCCGCTGAGGTTTTTCACCTGGATCATCTGTTCCAGGTCTGGTCGGAGATCTCCTTCGCCTAACACCACGAAATAAAGATCATCGTGTTTTTTGATCAACGGTTCCGCCGCTTCGATCAGGAAAGGGATATTTTTCACCGGCCTGAGATTGGCCACAGCGCCGATAACGATGGCGTTGACTGGGACACCCCATTTCCGACGTATAGTTGTGATTTGCTCCGGCGATGGAGGTGAAAAACGTTCGATATCGATTGCGTTGGGCACAACGCTGACCCGGTTCGGGGCAACCCGCTCGACCCTGATCGTTTCCTCGGCTACGGCCCGGGAGTTGGCGACGTAATGGGTGGTACGCTTGCTCAGCCACCTGAATATCCGCACCATTTTGGGACTGTGCCAATACCCGGCTCCGACACTCCGCCGTCCTGCTATGGTTGCTTTTACTCCGGCCTTCCTGCTGCAGAGAGCCGCGAACATATTGCTGTCGATAAAAAATGACTGGAGCAGGTCGATCCGGTTATTCCGGCAGTATTCGGCAAAGCGGTTTCGGGCGCGAATGAAGCCGGGCGAAACGATAGAGCTGATCCCCACGTTGAAATAGGCGCAGGGAAGTTTATTCCGGTTAAGCCATTCGCTTTCACGTAAGGTGATCAGGTGTGGCTCGAATTCGGCGCGATCCAGATGAGCCAGGATTTTGAGCAGTTGATTTTCACTGCCGGCTCGCGGTGAGACGATTGTGTCAATGACGTAAGCGATCTTTATCATTGAAGCATCTCCCGGTACAGAGCTGTCCATTCGGCTGTTTGTCTTTCGACTGAAAACCGCTCGCGAATATACTTGCCGGCCGCTTTGGCCAGATCAGTACGCAGCCGTTTGTCCTCAGCCAGTTTAATCAAGGCTCGACTCAGCACCTCCGGTTGACCGTATTCGATCAGGATACCGGTTTGATCCGGAAGAATCAATTTCGGTACATCTCCGACAGCCGTTGCTATGACCGGAAGACCTACCGCCATTGCTTCCATGACAATGTTAGGGAGTCCTTCGGAGCGGGAAGGATTGACCAGAATATCGGCGCCCTTAAGGCAAGGGGTGAAATTCTTCTCAAAGCCGGGGAAAGTGATCCTCCCGGCAATGCCCAATTGCAGGGATAAGTCTTTCATTTCCTGGAGATCGGGGCCGTTACCGAAAAGAATCAGATGCAGGTGAGGCACGGTGTGACATGCGGTTACGGCTTCTTCAATCAGATATCTTTGCCCCTTTTCGGAACTGAAGCGACCGGCGGCGACGGCGATTATGGAGTCGTCGCTCAGGTTGAACCGCTTCCGGAGATCGACCGGTTGCTGGGAAGCATGGAATTCGGCATCTATGGCGTTTTGGATCACGACTATTTTGTTTTCGGGGATACCCGACCGAAGCATCTGCTCCTTCAGATCATGCGACACCGCCACGATTTTATCGGCAGCGCGAATCAGTTTACGATCGATGGCGTTGAAGAAAGAGACCTTCAGATTTTCGGAAGTCCCGCCGCGTGAAACCGCAAGCCAACGCACTCCCGGTCGTAACCGGGCAAAACGGGTGATGAAACGTGTCCTGTAGTCGTGGGTACAGACGATGTCAAAATTGTTTTCATCCACGAATCGGCGCAGAAGACCAAAGGCGCTAATATCGTAAGAACTCGAGGTCGGCAGATGGGCAACTTTTATCCCCGCTCCGGCTAATTCATCGAGGAACGCCGGTCGTTGTCCTGCCTCGGAAAAAGCCGCCACGGTCAATTCGAAATCGGAGTCAGCCATGCTTTGGGCGTGCTGTCGCAACTGCCGTTCCGGTCCGCCGAAGAAACTCCCCGCACGCAGATGCAGAACCCGGTGTTTAGTCATCGGCGTCGGATTTCCTTTCCGTGCGCTCCCAGGATGATTTGCGTAATCCCAGCAGCGATTTTAATTGCACGCCGATGAACCAGAAGCCGTAAGCGGGTGCTGCGGCGATTGCCCGCAAGGCCCGTGAGCGGTCTTCCATAAGAAATGCCCCAAGCAACAGATACACTATCAAGGCTATCATAGCAGCCAGATTGATCCCGGCGAGGAGCCATCCGAGGGGTTTCGTTAAGACCAGTGACAACAGCATCAAAACAAAAGCTAGATAGATCATGAGGGGGCGGCTAAGCAGCAGTAATGCTCCGGCCAGTTCGATAAGTTTGGGGCGGAAGGCCAACCCTCGCAGGAACAGCGCCGGGAAATGGTCGGCAATGAGAGCGAACGTTCCTGAGGCCCAGCGCTTTTTCTGGGTCGCTGCTTGATCGTAGTCGACAGTGGCGGTGCTGTAGACCGAAGTGGCCGCGGTAAAAGCTACTTGTTGTCCGGCCAGAATGATCTTGACCGCATAATCGACATCTTCGGTTATGGAATGAGAATCCCACGGCAGGCGGGCCAGCATCTTCGAGCGAAGCGCCATGCCTGTTCCTCGCAACAGCCCGTGAAAGCCGAGTCGTGAGCGGGCTTCGTAGAAAAGACGATTTTCCACCAGGCTGGCCATATATTGCAGTAGAGCCAGGGGCGAGGCTTTTTTATCGGGTACGAAGTAATAACCCGTCTGTACTGCCGCTGCGCCTTTCTCGAAGGTTACGGCGAGGACCTCCAGGATATTTTGATCGACGATGGTGTCGGCATCCACGATCAGGACAAAGTCCGAGTTTTCCAGGCCGACTTGTTCGATGATCCATTCGATGGCATAGCCTTTACCGCGTCTGTCGAGGTCGTGGCGTTCGTATACCTCCACGCCATGACCGGCGGCAATCTCGGCCGTGTTGTCGGTACAGTTGTCGGCAACGACCACGACCCGATTGCTGTGTGATGATTGTATTTGAGCCAGACTCTTCAGCGTCGGAATCAGGTGTTCACCTTCGTTGTATGCCGGTACGATGGTCAGAAAACGGTATGTTTTCTCGGATTTCTCCGGATGTCGTACGGAGGTACAGCCCACGAGCGCCAATAACCACAGATAAACCACCCCTGCAATCAGAAGGGCCGTTAAAGCAATTATCAACCAGGTCAGGAAAATCATATCATACGACCCGGTTTATCGATCTGACAGATCGAAAATTGGTATTTCCCCCGTGGCGTGCGCGATAACTCCGGGACATATTCCACGTCATAGGTCATTCCCCGGCCGAAAAACTGTGGGACAGCTTCGGCCAGTTGCTTCAGGCTGTACTCACCGAACTTGTCGGTTTTAACGATCCGGAAAAGCAGGTGGTCGAGTTTGTCCTGCACTACCTGAACCTGCCAGATACCGGGGATTTCTATTGCCAGGTTAACCATGATCGAAATTCCGGAGAGCATTCTTCCGTCCGGGGTGTAAAGGAAATCGGTGTGTCGGCCGTAAAGTTTCCCAAGCCGGGGGAGAGTTCGTCCGCAAGGACAGTCACCCTTCAAAACCGTGGCCATGTCCTCCAGCCGATAACGAATAAGCGGCATCGCTTCGTTGGTCAGGTCGGTGATAATCAGGTCGGCCGGAGTGGTTTCATCGGCGCCGTCGGTCTCAACCCAGAGTCCCTCGGCATGGAGGTGCATACCCTCATGCGCTTCACACTCCGAGGCCACAATGGATAATTCCTCGCAGCCGTAACGGTCGAACAACGGTGCTTGCAGAACCCGTTCTATTTCCGCTCGTTCGTTTTCGGTGAGGACCTCCGCCGTTGACAGAATGCTCTCGGTCGGTAGATCGGTCAGGCCGTGTTCCTTTACGAACAGGGCAAAAATATAAAGGGAATGGGCATGTCCGAATAAGAACTTGGCGCCGAATTTCCGCAACCGGTTGATGAAGGCCATCGTGGTGGTTTCATCCATTTGTAACGTATCGAGAGCAATGCGCCGCGAGGTCAACTTGTTGTATATCTTGAAGCGGAGAGTGGCATCCTCGGCCTCGGCTCCCCAGAGAATGGCCAGCTTCTCGCCTAAACGATAACCGGTCCAGGCATCGTGGCGCATCGTAGCCGCTTTCTTAGCCGTGGTCGCCGCGACACTCCAAAACAGTTTGAGCGGCACCCCGGTGGAACCGCCGGTTTTTTTGGGGATCAGACGTTCTCCCCGGAACCGTTCGGAAATCATCCGGTCGATATTCTCTCGAATATCCTGTTTGGTCAGAATCGGGAGTTTCTTGATATCGTCGGGAGACTTGATATCCTCGGGACGGATGCCGTGCTCGTCGAATTTCTCACGGTAGTAAGGAACATACCGATATGCTTCGTCTATGATATGGGCAAGACGCTTCCATTGTAATTCCAGCAGTTTCTCTTTGGGCCAATACTGGGATTCTTCCAGAGCCGCCCAGGTCGGTTTTATCGCGAATCCCTCTCGATGCCAGGAAAGCGGAATAAATATCTTTTGTGCAATGGTCTTGATCAGGTCCATAACGTATCCGGCTTCAGTGTTTGGTGCTGCCTCTGTATCGTAAGATCGTCACCGAGTCAAAATCGTATACCTTTTCGAACAATGAATCATTCGCCGTGAATAACTCCGGGCGAAGGATATATCGCTCGGTTTCTTTTGGTCCGAGATAGAGATAACCGATGTTGAGGCTGTCGAGTACCGGCACAACCTGTAAAATCGAGTCGGCATTGAACATTTCTTCGACTTGTTTGATTCTGTCAATAGCCGGTCCGTTGCCTACTCCCCACAGGGCGGCCAACATGAATGTACCGACGCCGACCGGTTGTTCCGCGAGAGCCGGGACGGGATTGATATCATAAAGGTAGTCTCCCGGATAGCCCGGTGTTCCCTGCACTACGGCGTTCGGTTCAGTGTTTTTTCGTACCCAGCGCAGGGCGGTATAGTCGGTGGCGGCAATACGGTTTTCAAGCCCTCGACTGCCGAAAAATCCACCGAAAGCCTGAAGATCGAGCAGCAGAGTCGGGGCGGAGAAAATCAACATAACGATAACAATCTTGCGTCCCCGCCCTTTTTTCTTAAGAACTTTTTCCAACAAAACCGCCGCTCCGACCAATAAAGCCAGTTGCAGCGGTTTGCCCGATTTCCGCAGCAGGATATCCGGTTCGACCGCATGGCGAATGAACAAACCGAATAATAACGCGATCCCGGCCAGAATCCACAGATGTACGGTCGGGAAACTCAGTCGCTCTCGCCAGACACGCCACCAGCCGGCCAGTCCGAAAAGAAAGAGCGGACCATAATCGAGGGCGAGGTAGAAAGGCAGGGTAGCTATCACGGCCAACATCGGCTGGAACGACAACATGCCTCCCTGACCGCCGATCATGTGCAGGCCGAACACGAAGAAGTATCCAGCTATCGCTATGATTCCTACCCCGGCCACCAGTTTCAACTTGCCGTTCCAATCCCGATGGCGGATGAGATCCAGCAGATTCACTACGATCAGCCACAGCACGACAATTGTCCCCATGAACGAGTCACAGCCGAAACAAGTCAGGGCCAACAAGCCGATCAGGGCGCCGTCGATCAGACGCGATCTTTTTCCCAGAGCACCCAGATATACCAGGATAGTACCGATTCCCAGTAAAGTGGCCGCAACAGCATGGGGCTCGACGAAAAAGTCTCTGACATAACTGTGCGACAGACCGGAAAACGCCTCAATTTTTGGCCAGAATTTGCCTGTGGCCGGGATCAAATCGGTAATGCCGATCATGTTGCCGAACGCCCGCCCGATAATGAACAAATCCATATAGCTGTAGCCGATAAACACCAACGCCAAAGTCCAGTTGACGGCTCGGCGAGACACTTTACTTGCGGTTAACAATTGCTGCAAAGCGGCAAAAAGCATGATGATGTTGCAGCTTGCCAGGATACCCAAAATAAGGCGAATGTCGCTGTTCAACCCGGTCAGGCGGTGAAAGGCCGCCGGTACGATATGGAAAAACCAGTAATAGTGTGCGGTGGGACCGTTATAATAGATGTTGGTCGGGGGGACCTGCTTAGCCAGTGCCGCCGGAACTGCCATGTGGTTGAAGTAATCGTTGACGAACAGGGTCGTGTAGATATGATATCCATCCTCGATTCGGCCAACCCGGCTGAGAACAATCACTGTCAACAACACACCGGCCAGACCGAATAAGTACCCGACACGGTTGTCCCCCGGAGAGAAAGCTGTTCGGCCACCGCTTTTTCGTCCGATCAACAGCGCTGTCCAGCTTAATACTCCTATCAGAGACGGAATCCAGACCGGAAAATTCAGATACATGAACAGGGTCAGGATCAGAATCTCAAACGCATATCCGACCGCATATCCCAACACCAGCGCGGCAGCCGGATTTTCGATCTTACCGGTGCGAAATTGCACCCAGGCGAACACCAGACCGGGACTGACGGCGGTGAAGTGAAAGATAAAAAAGAATATCGAGGAGACAACATCTCCCATGAATCGGATAAACTCCCTTTATGTAATCCTGACCCGCATCCGTGCGATACTAATCTATTCGACTTGTGGATGAAGATCGTTGTCGGACGGCGCCGGTTCAACTTGTTTTTCCGCTGCAGCCTCCTGTCGATCCAGTTCCCGGTCGATCACTACCACGAACGCTGCAAAAAAGAACCAGTTGTAGCGATAGAGGTTGTGTCCGGCCAGACCGAACAGGAACAACAACCAGAGGGAAACCAGGATTCCTTCCACCATTGACGACATGAAACGGTTGTCGTCGGTTTTCTCCAGACGTTTGAGCCGTTTTCGGCAGCGCCGGATCGTTATCAGCAGGGCATAGGTGAAAAAGCAAAAGGCCGAAAACCCGACAATGCCGCCTTCGGCGATAAGTTCACCGAGCATATTGTGTGACTGGAACCAGACTCCGAATTCCGTTCCGCGTGCAATGAGATAACAGCCTGCTCCCACCCCGGTAATGGGATGCATCAGGAACAATTTGAAACCATGTTCCAATCCCTCGATCCGCCCACGAGCCGATTCGGCCGAACTGGTTTCCGACGATAAATCAGTAGTCGATTCGAAACGCCCGACATATTGATCGGGCATGAGCATTACGGCGATCATCAGACCGACTACTGCTACGGCGGTGTAGGCGAACTTACGTTTGGAGCGAGCAATGACCACGGCTGCCAGAAACAGCACTCCTACCATGGCCGTACGTGATCCGGTCAGCACGATATTGGCCAGAATAATTACCGACCCGCCCGCAAGCAGCAGTCTTTGCCAGCGATTGGCCGCATCCTTCATGAAGTAGAAAATGAGGGGCGCGGCATAGGTCAGAGTCGCAGCATGAGCGTTCGGATCGGCATACGATCCTCCAAGACCGATCGCACGCATGATTCCCATACGATATTGATAGCCGCCGTGGTAGTAGTTGTTAATCGACATGGCTGCCATCACGATGATCAGGAAGAAATACAAGTGGGCTACCCAGCGTAATTGCTTCGGAGTCTCCACGATATTCACGACGAGGATAAATACAACTATCAACCTTAAGAGATCCACCAGCGCGTCCTTGGTGGCGGTCATATAGTACGAGGAGATCATCGTCAGGACCATGGCGGCAAAAAAGACCAGGATGCCATAACCGGGCAAGCCCAGGTGAAAAGTGGATCGCTGGCGAAACATGAACGAGAGGGCCATACTGCCGATGGCCATGAAACCGATAATCCGCTCGGTAAAACCGGGTAAATAGCTGAAATAAGGAGCCCATTCCTGAGGCCAGGCCAGGAAGAAGATTAAATAGATCAACAGCGCCGACATCGGGCTGTACATCATGAAAAACACCGCCATGGCCCCGAAGACCACTGCGAGGGGGTAAATGTGCGGGGGGAAAATCACCCCGAGACCGCCTATTACACAGATCAGAACCAGAGCTGTTATCAACAGCCCTTTACTGGTAACGTATTGGCGTCCGATCTCACCCATGATACACCCGGTCCGATTCACCTGACATGTTCATACGGTTCTTGTACACACCATTACCTCAGCCGCAGCTTTTTCAGAATCCGATCACGGTCTTCGGTTTCCAGAATCAGACCGAAAAATCCGATCACCGCTACGAGCAGCACGATCCCTACATCGGCAAACAGCGAAGCCCAATGCTCCGGTCGTAACAGAGCACGCATGCCCAGGGAGACCGGCAGGGCAATCACGGTCGATATTACAACCGACTTGAGCGCGGTCAAGTAAAACGGTGTTACCGGGCTGTTCATGGTCCGGTAGAATACCTTGGGATAAATGAACAGGTATATCAGGAACTGTGGTATCGCGGTTCCCAACGCGACTCCTATGATTCCGTAATGCCCCACCAGAATCAAGGACAAGGCGATATTGGAAACGCCCTCGGCAGTAAGGATATAAAACAGGACCTTGTGTCGACTGACCCCGAACAGGACCGAGTTGGCAATCATCTGGGGCAGATAAATGGCGGCCGGGACAATTAAAATTTGCAGGACGGTGATCGATTCCGTGAAACCATCCTTAACCCAGAGAAGAATGAACGGTCCGCCAAAAATCAGCGCTCCGACACAGATCAAAGCCGAGAGATAATAAAGATACCGGGTTGAGCGCAGATATATTTCCATTACCTGGCGGTCATCTTGTTGGGCATTGATATGGCTGATGGTCGGCACAATCGGTACGGCAATAGCATTGATCGTATTCCGCAACTGTGTCACAATAGCCGCCGGGACTGCATAAACCGCAACTGCTTCCATCGAGAGAAACTTCCCAATAACGATGTTGTCGGTCTGGAAGATTACGATCCAGGCTGCCACGATCAACAGCGAATAGGAGCCGTATGTCAGCAATGCCCGGGTTTTCTCGCCGGTAATAGCCGCTCGCGAGAACTTAACCATCGGGAATTTCTTTCGACGAATCTGATAACGCCAACAATGCGAAATGATATTTACCACCAGAACCACCCCGGCCATCGCTGTCAGTCCCAATCCCAGTTCGAGCATTACTACGATTAACAGCGTTTGAATCAACATACCGCCGATTTCGAAGTAGTTAACGATGTCGGCTCGGTGAAAAGGCAGCAGTGAGGCAAACGGGATAAAGATATAGGTGACAGCCTGGTTGGTCCCAATCAATATCAGGGTAATCCGAGCCACTTCAAGGTACCGGGGCTCGATTTGGAAAAACTGAAGCACGCCAAACGCCAGCCCGACCGACAACGCTACGATCAGCAATGAGATAACGGTGTAGATTCGTGCTGCCGAACTGACCACCTGGTTGAGTTGGTCATAATCACCGGTGGCATAGTATTGGGGGATATATTTGGCGACAGCCTGGTTCATCCCGGCATCAGCCAGCTTCATATAGGCGATGAGAGAAAATACCAACGACCAAATCCCGTACTGGCTTTTACCCAGTTGGTCGATCAGGTACGGTGTAAAAAGAAACGTAATAGCCAGCGTTACCGCCATGCCGGCCCAGGAGGTGAACACGTTTCTGATTAATTGCTTAACAACTGTACTCATATAATGAAGATTCCCAACTGTTTATAGTATCGGAAGCTTCGTCGGGATCATGCGGCCAAGAAACAGACTTAGTCCACCTTTGAAAAGCTAAAGATTGCTGGAATTACCCCATTTGATTCCAACAACGCCGTATGGAACAACTTGTTCGACACCCCGTTTCTTGCCCCCGACCAATGGGAGTGTTGAAAAAGTCATACGCTCGGATATTCAGCAAAAACAACTGTAATACGGACGACACAAGGCCGCCCGCTATGTGAGGTTAGGGCTCTTGAACGCGTAGCGGCGGGGCTTGTCTCCGCCGCGATTGAGGTTTGTCAACAATCCCCCATCCGCAATTGGTTGAGCCTTGACAACTTTTTGCCCTATAGTATCTTAATTGATAGAGACGATTACACAACCGTCACCTTTGATCGTCTCTGTATTGGAACCGGGAGGGAACCCTTTGATCGCCGGGCAGGTTTTCCTGCGAATATAAATAGAGGATTTATGCCAACCGTTTTCGGACGACTACTCATTGCCATTGTAATTCCGGCCGTGTTGGTGTGTTTACCGATAACTATGTCCCAGGCGGCTGATCCGGTCGGACCGGTGCCGGGGAAGTTTATCATCAAGTTCAAACCGGGTGTCAAAGTCGATCCTTCCCGTATGGCGTTGTCCGCCGGCGAGAAACTCAGCCCGTTAAGCCGTCTGAAAGTCCAGCCGACTCTGGACGGAGCTGAGGTATTCGAGCGTTTTTATCAGTTCCAGTCGCCCGATCTCAGTCTCAACGCTTCAGAAGTCGCCGAGTTAATCGGGGCGGACAGGGTTGAGTCGGTTGAACCTGATTATTATCTCGAGTTTTTCGATCTGCCCACCGATGATCTTTTCCCCGATCAATGGTATCTCAATAACGAGGGGCAGCCTTATCTCGGAATCGAACGTAACGATGGCGAATACAATGATGTCCAGGTAATCAAAGCCGGTACTCCGGGGGCGGATATCAACCTGCGTCCGGTATATGACGATCCGCCCGCTGAAACTACCAGGGTGGTGGTGGCGGTGGTGGATTCGGGCACCGATCTTGAGCATCCCGAACTGGAGGGACGCATCTGGATAAATCCGGACGAAATTCCCAACAACGGCGTGGATGACGACCACAACGGTTTTATCGATGATACCTGCGGTTATGATATATCGGGCGATGTGACCTCACTATTCGATCCGGTGGGCGACAACGACCCGACCGATACTCACGGTCACGGCACTCATATTGCGGGGATTATCGCCGCCAACGCCAACGGCACCGGGGTGGTTGGTATTGCCCCATTTGCTGTGATAATGCCGGTTAAAATTCGACCCAATGCCACCACTTCGGTGGGAGCGGCCGGAATTGTATATGCCGTTAACGCCGGAGCCCAGGCAATCAATATCAGTTGGGGAACGCCGTTCGAATCGGCGGTGTTGCGTGAAGCGATTTCGTTTGCCCGTCGTAACGGTGTTTTTGTCGGTATCGCTCCGGGCAACACCGGCGACAACGAGCGATACTATCCGGCGGCTTACGATTCAGCTTTCGTCGTAGCGGCCGGTAACTCCGACGGTTATCAGGAGACCTGGTCAACTTACGGCGCTCATATTGACGTGGTCGCTCCGGGCCGGGACATTCTCTCACTTCGGGCTTCCGGGACCGATATGTACGCTGAAGCTTATGAACCCGGCGTCCGCATCGTGGATCACATTTATTACCTGGCCGACGGCACCTCCATGGCAACACCGGTGGTGGTCGGGGCAGCGGCGCTTATGCTCGGTATACATCCCGGTCTTACGCTCGATGCGATCGAAGAGGCGCTTCGCTATGGAGCCGATGATCTGGTTGATCCCTGGAATGTCGGCGATACTTTGTATGGTCCCGACACGATCAGCGGTTACGGTTATTTGAATGTGGCACAATCGTTGTCTTTGGTACAGGGAGGAGGCCTTCATTTTACTTCTCCCGTTCTGAGGAATCGATACACCGGTGATATTCCGGTGAAAATCGCCCCGGTTGTCGGTTACACCGGCTCGTGGCAACTTGATTATACTATTGGTCTCGATTCCGATGACTGGCAGTTTCTGGCCACCGGCGATGAATTGCCGGTCGATTCACTCATATACACTTTCAACGATCCCTCACTGCAAGGGTACATTAAGTTCCGTCTGACCGATAAATTCGGTTCGGTCGTAGTAACCAATTGTATCCACGTCCGTGGTCGAGGACTGGTTTTATCCAGTCCCATCGAGGGTTATGAAATGCAGTACAGTGTTTCCATCATCGGCGATGCCTATGGCCCCGACTATGATTCGGTCAAGGTTCAATACCGGAAACAGGGTGAAACACTTAAAACGCTTATGACCTCCACCGGTGAGTATTTCGACTCTCTGTTCGTTGAATGGGCGGTCAGTGGTGTGGACACCGGAAACTTCGATATCTACCTGAACGGATATTTTGGAGAGGATATCCTGACCGATTCCGTCGGTATCCTGGTTTCTTCGGCATTCGCTCAGGGTTGGCCCCGTGACCTGGCCGGTCTGGGCGCAGTCAGTCCCGTGTGTGACGATCTGGACGGAGATGGAATCCGGGAACTGATCATTGCCACTTCACGCGGTCTGATGGTGTTCGAGGCCAACGGTGAGGTACGGGCGGGATTCCCTGTCCTCGCTGGTGAGAATGTTCGCTGTGTGCCGGTCGTTTATGATATTGACCGCGATGGTAAAAAAGAGATCGTGTTCACATCGGCCGACGGTATTCACGCCTATAATCCCGACGGTTCCACGGTCGAGGGTTGGCCCGTTCTCTGCTACACCGGTCGCATTCCTTACGGTTATGGTTTCCCGAACCCGACCATTACCCGGCTTGGTGTTGATGAGGACTCGGCTATTGTCATTATCAATCGTATCGGACAGGTACTTGCTTATGAGTTCGACGGTTCCAGCTATTTCTTCTCCTTAGGTGGCCTGTTTGCCTCACTTGATCCGCGAGCTTCCGACTATTACTCCCTGGGCGGTTTCGCATCGCCGTTTGTCAGCGCTTGTGATCTTACCGGCGACGGACTTCAGGAATTGATTGCTTCATACACTTCTCCATATCCTTATTCGGGAATGGCTATATTCGACGGTCGCACCGGTCAACCGGCATTTGATGCTTTGTCGCCTATTCAACAGAAAGTGGTCGATGTTCACGGAACGGCGCTGGCTGATCTTAACGGCGATCAATTACCGGAAATAATCATTCTGGGTAGCGATACCACCGGCGTTCCGCATATCTATGCCAAGACTAACGGCATAATCGATGTCCCCGGTTTCCCGATAGCACTGCCGGATGTAGCGTCATGGATCGCCTCTTATCCGGTGGTTGCCGATTTGAATCTCGATGGTGTCCCGGAAATTCTCTGTACCTTCTTTGAATACGACATCGGCTCCATGTATATATTCAACGCCGACGGCACCGCATATCTCACTCGTGACGGTCGTCCTTACGGTGAAGTGTTCTACGATGATGTCACCTTTGCCACGCCAATGGTAGCCAATCTTACCGGTGATGAATATCCCGAGATTATTTTCAGGTCCGGCTATATTCTCCCCAGTACCGGTCAGGAGAGAGTTTATATTTTTGACCATGAAGTCAATTTATTACCGGACTGGCCGGTTACCACACCGGCCCGACCCGGCGAGGTGTTTTCATCGCGTTATTCGCCCGTAGTCGATGATCTGGACGGGGATGGTCTGGTGGAGTTGATGCTCGTTTCCGATGGACAGCAGATGCTGGTGTGGGATTTCGATGCCTCTTACGATGAGGGACGCAATCGCACCAAGCTGCTGGTAGATAATGTCAATTCCGGAATTCTGCGACTCCTGGGACCGGGGACGGATGTCGACGATGCTCCTTCGACATTGCCCCGGAAACTTTCTCTGGCGCAGAATTATCCGAATCCGTTCAATCCGAGTACGACGATCCGTTTCAATCTCGACCGAGGATCGGAAGTACGGCTGGAAGTGTTCAATATCCTCGGACAAAAAGTCGCGACATTGATCGATGAAAAACTTCCGGCCGGACAGCATGAAGCTGTCTTTGACGGCGGGGAATTGGCTTCAGGAATTTATCTTTATCGACTCCTGACAGACAGCTCGATTATGAGCAGGAAGATGATGTTGCTGAAATGAAGCGCCTGATGCTTATCATATTACTGCTGGCGCTGACGGTTTCTGCTTCAGCGCAGATCGGGACAACTCCTGACTATACCTTGTTATGGAATAACTTTAAAGCCGTACGATCAGTCGGATCCTATGTGCTGGCTATTTCCACTGATGGTGTCGCGGTGCTGGAGTACAATGTCGGGTTGGATCAGTTCGTGCATATCAATGAGTTATTCCTCGATCAGTCCCCCTCAAAAATGAAGGTTTATGGAGATACCCTTATTGTCCGTACGACCGGTGACAGCCTCATTGTGCTGAACCTGGCGGAGTTGCCCGAACTCTCGCGAATCGGGGCATTTCATACCGACTGGACTTTCGATGATTTCGAATACTCTCTGGGTTCGATTTATACTTCGAACTGGTTCGAGGGTATCTGGCGTTATTCCGGATCGTCGTTTAATTCGTACCATTTCGTCGATTCCACCATGAAACCGATTCTGGTGTCCCAATTAGAAATGGTAGGCGATACGCTCATGGCGCTGGACGAGTACAATGGTATTTATCGCGAAGTGGTCGATGAAAACGGTTTTACCGGTGAACGCGATTATCTATATACGCCTTTCCGCCTGAACTGCTTTCGACCGTTTGAGGGAGAGGTGCTGTTGTCGGAGACTAACGGTGGAATCTGGATCGGGGAGTTCGGCCGAGCCGGCTCCGGGATTACCCAATGGGTAACCGATACCGTTAGTGCGGTGGACCTGAGGTGCACCTACGACCTGTTCGTGATTGTCGACGAGCGTAACATCAGACTGGTTAATCGTTCTGACTCCACCGATGTGGTTGATATCGCACTCGATGAAATCAAAGCCGACGGTGATATTATTAGCCTGGTCGGTAATCGCCATTATGTGACGCCGGATCGTTATGGCGGACTGGTCTCAATCAATCTAGACAGCGCCATGGTGGAGAAGGTGATGTATCGTCCGGGACCGATCACCGGCTTGGAGATAATCGACGGTAAGCTCTTCACGGGCGGCACCGACAATCCGATCGATGTGTTCTCCTTTGATCTCTGCGACGGCCCCGTATACGAATTTACTCTTTTCGACGGCCTGGGCGGGATTGCCTCCATGGATCACAACGGTGACAGTCTGCTGGCTCTGTTCGATGGCCCCAACAAGCTCGGAATAATATCGAATGCCGTTTCCCGTGATGAATACTACTTGGAAAATTCAATCTCATTGCGACATCCTGATCCGCTGTCGATAGAATTCCGTGATCACTGGAACGACTCCTCATCGGCGGTGGTGGTAACCAGTCGACGCGATGTCTCCACCTATGCCTTGATCGATTCTTCGGCAGTGATGTTCGATGCCGCCTGGTCGATGTATCAGGGGATATTCGATGCTACCGTAATCGATTCGTTCCTGATTGTCTCGACCGAGAAACGGACTATTGTTGCCTATCGCATTCTTGACGGCGAGGATGTTCAGTATGCCGGCCAGGTTACTCTGGCGGTGCCGGCAACCGATCTGGTGAAAATAGGAGGGCAGGTTGTATATTTCGATGACGATAAAATGAACTATCTCTCCTGCAGCGAAACCGGACAGTTGTCACGAGACACAGTCGTGCAGCTCAAACTGCCGGTGACGCGGTCGGTTATCGACAACGACCGGCTGTTGACTGTCGGCCGGAACGGCTTTGCGATTTATGAGCTGGAGGGAAACTATCCGGAATTAGTCACGTACGGCGGTCGCGCCGGTTCATATATCGCAGCCGATTCCAATGTGGTCGTCACCTCGTCAGGCAGTTCGGTACATGTTTATTACTTGAATAAAGAGGATTCGGTCTCACCACCGCCTGAGTTGCCGGATCGGTTCTATCTCTCGCAAAACTACCCCAATCCGTTTAATCCGATCACGGCAATCGACTTCGAGTTGCAGGAAGCCGCTATTGTAAAAATAGAAGTGTTCAACCTGCTTGGGCAGCGAGTCGCGGTTATCCTGCATAATAAGATGAGTGCGGGACGTCAGACCGTTTATTGGGATGCCTCCGCCGTCCGGGGGGATCCGCTCGCCAGTGGGGTTTATATTTATCGCATGCAGGCCGGGGATTATGTCCAGTCCCGCAAGATGATGCTGCTCAAATAATCTCAGTCGTTGTCGATGGTCGGACTCTGCTTTTCAGCTTTTGCCTGATCCCTGAGGTCAATTTTATAGACGGTTTTCGTGACTGATGGATTCTGTGGGTCTATGACTTCGATTCCCGATGTCCCGTTTGCTTCGGCAGGGTTTTCTGTGATTTTGTTAACCGGGCCGTAATCGGTTGCATAATAGCGAGCGGTCAGAACATGATCCCAGGATCGCGCCAGGGCCGGTGCGGCGTAGTTCGCTCGTCCTTCCAGACGGAACTCATATTGACCGGCATCTTTGTAGTAAACTCGGGTAACATAAATAGGGAAATAGTTAATGGCGGTGTTGACATAGCCGCCCAAACCTGCCAGGGCATAGTATGGGAATTGAGAACTGCCGCCCTCGTATTCGTCAATCTGAATCAGTGCCACATTCGGTCCCGTGGTTCCACTGAGTTCGACATAGCATTTCCCTTCGAGAACGATATACCCCTCCTCGGGAATTTCGATCTCTACTACCGCCAAATCGGTCATTTCCATCGTGATTAGTGTGACCGGTGTGACCTCGAGGTCGACCGTCAGCCCCGGCTCATTGAATGTCTCTTCGGAACTGACCGAAGAATCCGGCAGGATCACTGCCTGGTTGCCGGTTAATCCGGCATGGAGACCGATGCCGATTTCGTCTTCAGGTTTCATCAGGAGCAACTGCCCGCCGATGTCGTTGGCTTTCATGATCGCCCGCTCGTGACCGTCTTCGGCGTACAGGTTGACTTTGTGAGCGTCAGGATTTAGGGCAATGAAAATCGAATCATTGTCGTAACGAGCGGCCAGGTCGCCCGCAACGGTTGCATACGGTACGGCCGTGATCGGGCTTCGCGGTTCCAGAATGATCGACTCCGCTGTTATTTGTACATATAGCCGGTCATATTCGGCAAAAAGCCCGTCCGGAAAGGGATTGACCGAACCCAGGAGATGGGCGAACAATCCCTGGTGTGAAATCACTTCGGTATTTTCCGACCAGAGGGGGGCGCCGCCGACGGAGTCCTCGTAGATACCGAACACGACGTTGTAGGAGTCGTCAGGCAGGGCATCCCCGGCATCGTCGGTCAATCGACCCTGAAAATTAATAACGACAGGCGCAGCCGCGGTTGTGCCGGCTATGACAGTTACAAGTAGACATGTTAAAAGCAGCTTGTTGATCATATCAGGACATTTCTTTCCATATTTGACCTTTTTGATGCGATACACCCTCAATATCGGCAACATCCCGTTTTTTTGCAAGACTTCCCGTTACCGGCAACATTTCAATTTCGTTGACCGACTATTGAATCTATCTTTCGGTGCTTTCGTTGATAGATGTATGAAAGCAACGACCTGACGGCCTGACTGCCGCCCAGGCCGCCACCTATGATCAGAGAGGATTTGCATGAGTAAATGGATGCTTGTTCTCGCGGCTTCGATAACCGCTTGTTTCGTGTCGGTTCAAGCCGCTGAATTCGCCGTCGATGTCCAGCATTTCAAGCTGGATAACGGCATGACTTTTCTGGTGGTGACACGCTCCACCGCTCCGGTCTTTTCCGGATTCATTTGTGCTGAAGTCGGTTCCGCTTATGAAAAAACCGGCAATATCGGCAGTGCTCATCTCCTGGAACACATGATGTTCAAGGGATCGGAAACGGTGGGGACTTCGAACTACGCTGCCGAGGCTGTTTTGATGGCACAGGAGGATTCGATTTGGGCGCTCATTGAGCAAGCCAATTGCGAGGAACCGTACATCAGGGCCAACAATCCCGAGAATTTGCCGGTGTTACAAGAGAAAATCGCGACCTTGCAGGCGGCTTTGGATTCGGTCACGCAGCTCAGTTCCGCTTATGTTATCCAGAATGAATTCGACCGTGTCTACACCGCCAACGGTGCAGCCGATTTCAACGCCACTACCGGTTACGATGTCACATCGTATTTCGTATCGTTACCAGCCAATCGCCTAGAACTGTGGTTCAACATGGAGTCGGATCGGCTTAAACATCTGGCTTTAAGAGAGTTTTTCCCGGAACGCGCGGTCGTTATCGAGGAACGTCGCCTGTCGGTCGAAAACTCGGCCGAAGTCAAGTTGTTCGAGCAATTGATCGGCACCGCCTTCATTGCCCATCCATATCAGATATTCTGGGAATGGCCCGAAGAAACAGGCGCCCTGACCCGCTCCGACCTCAGAGATTTTTTCCATACCTATTACATTCCCCAGCGTCTTACGGCGGTAATTGTCGGTGATGTGTCACTGGACGAGGTTAAGAGGCTGGCCAATCAATACTTTGGCGATATCCCCGCCGGTCGACAACCGGAGCCGATTCACACTCGTGAACCGATCCAGACCGGTGAACGGCGTGTGGAAGTGGAATACGAAGCCAATCCTGAACTATATATAGGTTATCATGCGACTGCTTTCGATGATCCCGATGAACCGGCGTTCCGGGTAATGCAGTCGATTTTGGCCGATGGTCGCACCTCCCGGCTCTATAAGTCACTCGTTCTCGATAAACAGTTATGTCTGGATGTCGCCTACGAGGTTTTCCCCGGCGCACCTTTGGGTGACAAATATGCACCGCTATTTTGCCTCTATGCTGTTCCCAAGGACGGCATTACCAGCGATGAGGTAGAGGCGGCGCTCTACGAGGAGACCGACCGGCTGAGTCGTGAACCGGTTTCCGAGCACGAGCTTCAGAAGATCAAAAATCGTTTGCGGGCCGAAGAAATCTGGTCCGCATATTCCAATCTCGGTCTGGCCATGCAACTTGGCAGCGCCCAGAATCTGGCGCACGATTATCATTATGCCGAACGGTTGCTGGAGCGGATGGGACAGGTTACTCCGGAGGATATCATGGCGGTTGCTTCCAAGTATCTGACCAGGGAGAATCGCACGGTAGCGGTATTGATCCCCGTAAGCGAAGGGGGTGAGCTATGAAACGCTTGACTATTCTATTAATTTTCACCGCTTCGTTGCTGTTGTGCATGGCGGTTCAGGCGGTCGATCCGCGTGATATGAAGTTCGAACCGCAGGAATTCACTCCTCCTCAACCGGAGCGCTGGGAGCTTGATAACGGTTTGGTCGTTTTCTTTCTCCCTAACGATGAGATCCCGATTTTTACAGCCCGCGCCCTTTTTCACGGCGGCACGATCTATGATCCAAGCGACCGGGCAGGTCTTTCTGAAGTTATGACCAGTGCCATGCGCTCTGGCGGCGCCGGCGGTCGTACTCCTGACGCAATCGATGAGGCGCTCGATTTTGTCGCTGCCGATATCAGCGCCAACGCATCATCGGATCGCCTGAGTTTCGGTATGCGTTGTCTGATAGAAGATATTGATTCGGTCTCCGTCTTGTTCGCCGACGTTCTTATGAAACCTGATTTCGATTCGACCAAGACCGCCATGGAATTGTCGAATCTGGAGAATGAAATTCTTCGCCAAAACGACAATCCTCATGCCGTAAGCCGAAGAGTGTTTTACCAGACCGTTTACAAGGATCACCCTTACGGTCGTTATGCCACATTGAAATCAATTGCGGGAATAGGTGTCTCGGATGTTGCCTCTCAGCATGATGCGTTTATATCTCCGTCGAACTGCATCTTGTCGATTTCAGGTGCGATCTCATCCGAAAATGTCAAGCAACTCGTAGAGAAACTCTTCGGTGACTGGACCGGTCCGACAGTTGTTCCCATCACCGATTTGAAAGCTGCCGACCAATTCACTCCCGGCGTGTATTATGCGGAAAAAGACATCAATCAGGCGAATATCCGATTCGGCCATCGGTGTCTTGACGACCATAATCCCGATCGGTTCGCTTTTGATGTGATGAACTTCGCCTTGGGCGGATCCGGTTTTACTTCCCGACTCACCAGGGAAGTTCGCACTACTCAGGGATTGGCTTACAGTGTTGGAAGCTATCTCAATAACCGTCCTCTCGGCGGAGTGTTTTTCGGCTATTGCCAGACGCGAGCGGATCAATTATCCCAGGCACTGAACAGTATGCTTGAAATTATCCGTCAGGTACGAGATTCGGGTATCACCCAGGAAGAACTTAGCCTGGCCAAGGAATCGATTATAAACAACTTCGTGTTTAACTTTGTCACCCCGAGTCAGATTGTCAATGCTCAGGCTGAACTCGAATTCGATGGCTTTCCCGTTGACCAGCTAAGTCGCGATCTTGAAGCCTATCGCGAAGTTACGCGGGAAGATTGCAATCGTGTCGCCCGTGAGTACTTACAGCCGGATCATGTCGCTATCGTTGTGGTAGGGCAGCGGACGATGTTCGACAAACCTCTGGAACAGTTTGGAAAAGTAATTGTTGTTCCAATGGAGATTGAATGAAAGCCGTTTGATTCCGTTTCTTAATTGACTTCGCTCTGTTTCGATGTAAAATAAGGAGGGCCGATTGTATTTAAGCAATCGGCCCTCAGACACTTGATTATGAGACGAATAGTCAAATACACAATTTTATCGATTACATATCTCCTGGTTATTCCGGCCGGTTGGTCGGCAAAGCTGCTTTATGTGCTCTTTAAGAGCCAGATGCTTTTTCATTTCTTCGCTGAATCTTTCAGTATGATTCCCGGTTATCCGGGACAGGCTGTCCGTGTCTGTTTCTATTACCAGACTTTGGAGCAGGCTCACCTGGATATGGTCGTGGCGTTTTTCGCAAGGTTCACCAAGATGCAGACCCGCGTGGGACACAATGTCACCATCGCCGGCCATGCCACGGTCGGTTGTGCCGATATCGGGGATAGAGCCGTAATCGGGAACAATGTCAACGTTCTTTCCGGTCGCCATCAGCATAATTTCTCCGATCCCGATACCAACGTCATGGACGGCAGCAGTTCATTTTATCGAGTCAGCATTGGCGCCGATTCGTTCATCGGTGATAAGAGTGTGGTCATGGCCGACATCGGAGAAAAGACCATCATTGGCGCCGGCTCAATTGTCGTTAAGCCTATTCCTGATTTATGCGTAGCGGTAGGTAATCCCGCTCAGGTTATCAAGCATCGCACCGTTACGTCTGAAGTTACCAGCACTACGATCTAAATCCCCATTTTTCATTAAATTGACTTATGATATATGCAACCTGTTGCGCAAATTTGTGCAATGATTAAACAGGTATGTTGCAGGTGATTTTCCTCCTGATTGTGACATTTGTTGACACATAATGACTTACGCGTTCTGGTCTGTTTATTGCTACATTAAAGGTGGGTTGTAGTATGGTATTACTACGGACCAATGATGTTTGGATATTAACTACGGAATGGAAGGCTAACCAAGGATTGCTATGAGAACGATTCGTATTTCATTATTCGCTGTCGCCGCACTGGCGATATTGGCGCTTTCAGCCAGCGCCGGAGTGTATGTTTACAATCCTGATCCAGTTGATTTAAACGGGCTTGACCACCATGAGTATTACCAGTGGGGTCTTAGTTGGGATCAGACCGATGAAACGGTGTACGATGTCGTTCTCACTTTTGACAACATCCGCAACTGGCAGCTCGAAGACAACCGGTTGTTCATCCATTTGCTCGATGAAGTCCCCCTTGGTCTCAACATTGGCTGGGACAACGAAGATGGTTTGATTGACTATTTCGAAGGTCAGGGCGTGCTGATCGATGCCTGGCAGGATACTCTCAGCACCGGCTGGGATTCTCCCGGGCAGACACTTACCTACAGCCTTCGTGATCTCGGTCTACTTGATATTTTCCTGGAGTATGCCTCCAGCGGTACTTATGGTTTCGCCTTCGATCCCGACTGCCATTTCTTCAACGACGGTGTTAGTGTCACTATCATCACAGATGTTCCCGAGCCGGTAACGATCGCTCTGTTCTCTCTCGGTTTAGTCGGTGTCGGTTATGGTGTCCATCGTCGTCGTTCCAAAAGCTGATAACTCTCTTCAGTCATAGCATTCTTGGAGACCGGCTCCCCATAAAGGAGCCGGTTCTCTTTATGGTATGACAGAAATTCCTGATATTACTTGACTTTGTTCCTATTTCGCCGGTTTCTGTAAGTTTGATCATAATCGTTTACTTGAACACAGGAGTTTGTTATGGCCACGGCCGAATCGGGCGATAAAGTAAAAGTTCATTATTCAGGAAAGCTGCAGGATGGAACGATCTTCGACAGTTCCGTCGACCGTGAGCCTCTGGAATTCATGTTGGGACAGGGACAGGTGATCCCGGGTTTCGATCAGGGCATCATGGGGATGGCGTCCGGTGAAAAGAAGGAACTCTCAATACCGGCGGATCAGGCTTATGGCCCGCGTCGTGATGAACTGATCGCACAAGTGAATCGCTCTGTTTTCCCGAACGAAATCGAGCCGGAAATCGGTAAGGTATTACAGATGGAGACCAAAGAAGGCCAGACGATCAACGTTCAGGTGACGGCTATCGAAGGCGACAACGTTACCCTTGATGCCAACCACCCCCTGGCCGGTAAAGACCTGTTTTTTGAAATAGAACTGGTTGAAATTACCAAGCCATAACCGTAACTCGGTTTTGATTCTCTCGCCGTCTTACAGGTGATGGAGTTGAAATCGCATTCTTATATTATCATCGTTGCCTTGACCGTATGTCTTGGTCTTGGTGGATCGGTTGCCGCTCAAATGCGGCTCCCGATTGATCCGGGACTGAAATCAGGTCCGTCAATGCTGAGTGTCAGCCCGGCATATTGTCTGGCCGCACACCGGGTAGGCAAAATCGAACTGGCCGTGGCCAACAACGGAACCTTCGGTGTCGAATACCATCACGGTTCCAAAGTTGATTGCTTCACCGGGCAGGAGATAGCAGCTTCCTGCCAGTATCCCAAGAACTCCAATGTTGTCTATTTATTCGGCGGAGCGTTCTGGATTGGCGCCGTGGTAGGCCGGGATACCCTCGTATCGGTCGGCGCCGATGGTTGGCAACTCGCTTACGAGATGTATCCCGACGAGGCACCGTTCGGCGAGATGATATATCGCTCCATCAAAGATCCGGAGTCGCCTCGCTATGTCGATGCCGTTTCCGAAGAAGATTATATCGCCGTATATACCGATACCCTGACCGATGGTGTTCCCGCGGATTTTTTCGGTCGTCCCCATCAACCGCTCTATGTTGAAGTAACGCAGTCCTCTTATGCCTGGAGTTACTCTTACGCTGAGGATTTTGTTCTGTTCGATTATAAGATCAGGAACATCGGCGTAGAGCGATTGCGGGAAGTCTATATGGGAGTTTATGTCGATTGCATGGTGTGTTATGACTGCATGGGAACCAGCAGCGGTTACACCGACGACCATAGTGGTTTTCTGCATACCTATCCAGCCAAGCGGGGCACCTGTGAGTATCTTGATACGGTCTCGATTGCCTGGATTGCCGACAACGACGGTGATCTCACGCGTGTTTTCGACGACGGCAGCATGCATCCCTGTCCCAATGTAACCGCTACCCGTATCGTACGCACACCGGCCGAGTCGCTCGATGTCAGTTTCAATTGGTGGATAGGTAACGGCAACGCCGCGCTCGATTTCGGCCCGCGTGAGAGGGCGGGAGTAGGGCGACGTAAAGATGCCTGGCGTGATTTCCGGACGGGCGGACTAGGCACTCCTGAAGGGGACGGCAACAAATACTATCAACTCAGCAATCGTGAGTTCGACTACAACCAGGTTTTTACGGCTTCGATTCAGCCGAACGATACCTTATGGATGTACCCCGATCAGGATCAGGCGGCTGATTTCGCGGACGGTTACGATGCCCGCTATTTGCTTTCGTTCGGACCGTTCGAGATCGAACCGGGGCAGACTCTGCCGATTTCTTTCGCTTACGTCGCCGGAGAGAATCTTCACACTATACCCGACAATGCCGAACGTTTCCTGCCGCAAGCCCCCGAGAGCTATTTAGCCAATCTGGATTTCAGTGATCTGGCTACAAACGCTCAGTGGGCTTCCTGGATTTACGACAATCCGGGGGTCGATAGCGATGGTGACGGAGACAGCGGCAGTCTCCGCATTTGTTGCGACAGCTCCTTAGGAGAAGGGCCGGTCTGTGATACCTTCTGGTATGAAGGAGACGGAATCCCTGATTTCCGCGGAGCCGCGCCGCCGCCTGCGCCTAAGTTCTGGGTGGAACGCCCCGAGGCAGGCGTGTTGCGGGTTCGATTCAACGGTTTCAATTCAGAGACCACGCGCGATGTTTTCTCAGGGGAGATGGATTTCGAAGGATATCGCATCTACATGGCGCGTGACGTGCGGGCGACGTCGTACTCGGTTGTGGCTTCCTATGATCGTGAGGATTACAATAAGTTCGTTTACGTTGCCTCTGAAAATGCTTATCAGCTCCTCGAACACCCCTTCACCATCGATGAACTCCGTTGTTTGTATGGGGAGTCCTGTTACGACAGCACGTTTGACCCGTTGTCCTATCGTATTTCTCGTCCATACGTGCACCCTAATTTCCCGGAGTCACTTTTCTATTTCACGCCGCAGGATTACAATGTCTCGGAACCGGGAATAACAACGGATATTGTGAAGGTCTATGCTAAGATCGATGAGCCCACCGTAGACAATCCGGCTCAAGCAGACTCCAATGAGTTGACCGATGACGGCTACTTTAAATACTATGAGTACGAATTCTATATCCGTGATTACCTGCCGACTGTCCCGTATCTGATCAATGTTACAGCTTTCGATTATGGCTCACCCGAGTCGGGATTGGCATCGCTGGAGACTTCGGTGACGGACGGCGCTGTTTCGGTTATGCCCTATGCTTCTTACGATTCGGTAGTATCACAGGGACTTGAAGTGTACGTTTATCCCAACCCGTACCGGTCCGATGGAGACTATCGCAGCCGTGGCTTCGAGGGTCGAGTCGCAACCGATCGCCCTTCCGATCGCACACGCGAAATCCACTTCGCAAATTTACCTCCCCGCTGTACGATCAGAATTTTCTCGCTGGACGGCGATCTGGTTCGTCAGATAGACCATGATGTTTCTGTCGGAGAGGGACACGATACTCACGCTGTGTGGAACCTGATTACCCGTAACACGCAGTTGGCCGTCTCCGGTCTTTACTATTGGACTGTGGAGGCGGAGAACGGGGAGACTCAGATCGGCAAGCTCGTGCTGATTATGTGAGCCGTGACTACGGTCTTTACTTCATCGCAGATTTGAGGGGCATCCAATCGGTTTTGTTTTATCTTCATTTCGGTTCAATCAAAAAAAAGGCCGTCCCCGGGGATCGGCCTTTGCTTTCTACGATGTTTTTACATTCAAGCGACGGGTACGTTATTGACGGCATCAGTGACTTTTAGACGAAAAGGCTCATTCATCGATTCGTAAGCATCGGGTCCATCTTCGTCGACTTGAAACCGATTGATCATTTCCATGAAGATCGCTGAGTTGGTTTTCAACAGATCGGCAATATGGGTCAGGCTGGCCAGAGCTGTTTCGATCTCACTGGTCGTATCGGCTGTTCCTGATACCGTCCGAGCGATTCCATCAGCACCACTGGATGTCTCCGCTACGAAACGGGCGACTTCTATTGTACCGTTGGACAACTCCTTAACGCTGGTCGATACCGATTCAGCGCTAACGGCAGAACTAGCGATGGCTTCGGATATCTCTTTCACGGCCTCCGATTGCTGATCGATTGCCATGGCTACTTCCGCCGATATTGATCTGATGTCATTGGTAACTTCCAGGATAGCCGCGATGGCGCTTACCACATGAGCAGTGTCCTGTTGCATCGTACTGACTTGTTCGGTAATCTCAGCGGTGGCCTTGGCTGTCTGTTTGGCCAGTTCTTTAACCTCATTTGCAACAACCGCAAAACCGCGACCGGCTTCACCGGCCGAGGCCGCTTCGATGGCAGCATTAAGAGCCAGGAGGTTGGTCTGGTCGGCTATGTCAGTGATTGAACTGACGATTTGTCCCACTTTCATGGCATTGGCCGCCAATGCGTCCATTTTATCTTTGGCCGCTCGGGCAGTGGTATCCGCCGATTCGGCGATCAAAGCGGTTTGTTCCGAGCCACTGGTAACGCCGCTGAAGTTTTCATGCATTTGAATGATTGCCGATGAAACGCTGCCGACTGAATGAGACATTTCTTCAGCAGCATCAGACATAGTCTTGATGTTCGTTGACATCTCTTCGACCGCTGCCGCCACCGTACTCATGTTGTTGCTTATTTGTTCTGAGCTTTGTGCAGACAATAAAATGTCATTACTGACTTTATGAGACCCCTTCATGATTTCGGCTGCAGCGTCATCGATCTTGGTTGAAATCTCGACCAGGCTCCGCGTATCATGTTTGATGGCACGGATGACACGGCTCGTCGTTTCCAGAGCCTGCTGAAAACCATGAGCAAGTATGTCATTCTTGCTGCGCGGGATGACCTTGATTGTCAGGTCATTATTCGATATTCTATCCGCCAATTCCGAGAGATGTTGATAATAAGCGATTACTCGGCGGAACGATTCGGCCAAATCGCCGATTTCGTCGTTTGATTTGATATCAATATCTCGGTTAATATCACCGACCGCGATGCGTTGGGCTGCTTCGGCCATTTGTTTTAACGGATCGGCGACTCTTCGTCCCACGAACCAGGTAAGCCCTATCAGTCCGGCGACAACCAGGAAGGCCAGAATCGTATCGTATACCATCCGTGCCGTCACCACATTCGTAAAACTCTCCTTGGAAAAGGCCAGGGCTACCGTACCCAGACGTTCATGGGACGGACTGAAAATAGGCGCCCATACCTCATAAGAACCGTCAAGGTTATACCCGGTTAGAACTGGTCGTGAGGGAGGGAGCGACACCGGTGATTCTCTTGTGTTCATGGCCGCCATAAGATCGTTGTCTCGGTTGTAAACCCACATGTTTGAGATCATCTGGCCTTTTTCATCGTCGGTAGCTTGTGCCACCATGTCTACGATAGCCCGGCTGCCATTGTCAGGTTCAGATGATAATGCCGAAGCAAGTTGTTGGGCCAGTAACTCCGCCATGAAATGGGATTCAGTTGTCATCATCTGAGTCCCCAGATACAGTCCCTGCCAGGGACCATAGATAGTTACAAGCAGAGTAATCACGACTCCGGGTGTCAGCACCAACGCCAGGAGTTTTGTCTTGATAGAAATTCTTGTCATTTCACCGCCCCAGTTTTCGTTCAGGCGCCACGACCATGTGCGATCACGGCTCCTCTGAACTAAATTTCGGACGAATCAGACTATTTCTTTAGAGGTCAGCCTTGTCGGGAAAGAGGAGAAACTCTCTTATGAAGAGGTTTGTAAGAAAACCTCTTCGCCGTCTGAGCGAGTCCCTATATCGGGGGAGACGAACTTTAACCTGAAGCGGCAGATAGACATATCTACGATTACAAAATGTCCGTACTGCCGTTGATCAGGGTGTCCGTTTATGGTACGCTTAAGGGGGATATCTTAGTCGAAATCAACCAGGCGGTCTTTTTCCCATTCATCCCCAATAATTCCGGAGGCAATAGCGTCGGCTTCGCGAACTCGGCGGGCGTCGACAAAAAACGACCAGCCCCCGCCTATCGGGGCATAAGAACTCGGGCCAAGTTGACCGGTGACACCAAAATGGCCGGTTCCTGATCTCATTACAACCGGTATGCCGGCACTCTCGATAGCTTCCTTGACCATTTCGGCTGTTGAGGCTGAGTTTATACGAGCCAACTGGACCCATTCAATGTCCTCATCCTCTTCGTCTTGTGCCGGGAGTGCATCAACCAGCTTGACGCAACAATCGGGACACTCGGTTATGCCCGGTTCATATTCATACCCACATTTTGGACAAAACGGCATAATTGCCTCCATGAGTATTAAATTTCTTTCGAAAATCTAACTGTATGTACTCATTTATCCAAGTTTAATTCACCTCAGGATAACTATTCACGATTAAAAACAGGCGGGGGGCTGTCTGCAATTAGTCCATACCCCGATAAGGACTGCCGGGTAATCAGACATTTCCAGGTGATCTTTGGCCTGATATTTTCGCTTGAGCCGGTGAGTATTATAGCATACTTTCACCGGGATTGAACTTATGAGTCCAACCGGCATTTAATAGTCAATAACGAATATACGGAACGAACGGATACGAATATGAGGAGTAAATCATGAACCGAATCGCTTTATCCTGCTTAACCCTGGTAATTGCGGCTTTTTTACTGGCGCCCATGGTGTCGGCGGAGAAGATCAAAATCGAGAAGCTCGATGATCTGCCGCGCCACACCTACACCGTTTCAGAGAAAGCCGCCGATCTGATCGTCGATGATACGGCTCTTATGACGCTGGCCCACGCGCTCAAGACCGACCTCGAAGATGACCTTTTGAAATACGACATTTCGGACAAGACCACTCTTAAGGGATACTATGGCATTTTAGCCTCCATTGCCATGCTTGACAAAGACTACGACAAAGCTGCGGAGTTCTACAACAAGTCCCGTGAGCTAGAGGATAAAGAATCGACGCGGCTGACGGCCGGATTACTAAGTCAGTCTTATATCGTTGCCGCCAGATCTGGAAGCGATGGTTTTAACACCGCTTTGGCACAGGAATACACGCGCCGAGTCAATGAGCTGCCGTATGATGTCGTTCAAGCGGATATCGAATCATCCAAGGCTCAGGCCGAGATGATAAGTAAGAACTTCATTGTTGGACTGATCGACAGTCGCCTCCAGCCGATTCTCGACAAGAGTGGCGGTGAGTTAAGCAAAGATCTGGCCGCCCAACTGGTTCGGTTCGGTTACACGCTGCGCTATTATCTGCCGTATCAGGAAATGGTTAAAACTGTCCTGACGGCCTATTTGGATTCACACAAAACGGAGAAAGCCGACATCTGGGCTGACCGTGATGTAATTCTTACCGAGGGTGAAGGAAAAAGTCCGGTTATAATCTGTATCTGGGATTCGGGCACCGACACGACCGTTTATGCCGATCAACTCTGGACCAACACGGCAGAGATTCCGGATAACGGTATCGATGACGACAACAATGGATTCATCGACGACGTCCACGGCATCGCCTATACGCTGTACTCTGATAAGACAACCGATCTGCTCTATCCGATTGGCGACGTGGAGAGTGAGCGGCCTCGTTTGCAGCGTCTTATGAAGGGCGTGTTCGATATGCAGTATAATATCGACAGCGATGAATCACGCGAGATTAAGGAAACTCTCTCGACCCTCAAGCCCGAAGAGGTTCAACCGTTTATTGAGGATATCAGTAAGTACGGCAATTTATGCCATGGCACCCACGTAGCCGGAATCGCTCTTGCCGGGAATCCTTATGCCCGCCTGCTGACTTCGCGTCTGACCTTTGATTATCGCATGATCGGTGATGTCCCGACTGTCAAGCAGGCTCGTAAAGACTCTGTGGCGACGGTAGAAACGATCCAATATTACAAGGACAACGGTGTCCGCGTGGTCAATATGAGCTGGGGTGGTGATCTGGCGGGTATCGAGAGTGCGCTGGAGGAACACAACGCCGGTGGAACGCCCGAAGAACGCAAGGCCCTTGCTCGGGAGATTTTTGAGATCGGCAAAGGTGCTCTGTACGAATCGATTAAAGACGCGCCGGAAATTCTGTTCATTACTTCAGCCGGCAACGAAAACAACGATGTTAAGTTCGATGAGTCCTTACCCAGCGGCCTCGATTTGCCTAACATCCTGTCGGTCGGAGCGGTCGATCAGGCCGGTGATGAGACCAGTTTCACCAGTTTTGGCAAAGTCGATGTCTACGCCAACGGCTTCGAAGTCCCCAGTTTCGTTCCTGGTGGCGACCAGCTGAGTTTGAGCGGTACTTCACAGGCTTCACCGCAGGTAACCGGTCTGGCTGCAAAGTTGCTGGCCGTACGTTCCGATCTGACTGTGGCTCAACTCCGTAAGTTGATTCTTGACGGCGCTGATCACGAGCAAGCCGGTGATCGTGAAGTTGTTCTCATGAATCCGAAGAAGTCGTTCGAGCTTCTCCAGCAGATGTAGTCATTGGTCGCTACGAGCGAAGCGAAGCAATTTTTACATTCAAGTTTCAGCAAGGCAGGTCTCCCCGAGACCTGCCTTTGTTTAATCCGTCTTCGGCGATTTTCCAGTCGGTTTCCGTCTCTCTGTATCTACCAAGGATTGCCAAATCCCCCGGAATCTGACAAGGAAGGGAAGGCTCGGTACGTTTGCTCGTTTATCGCTTGTCCTTGATCACCTTGTCGATTTCCTCACGCATGATCATGCGCGCATCGCCGTCGATGGGATAAGCCTCAATCTCTTCGATAATGAGACTGTCGCCTATGGGCGTATCTCCCATAGTGCCGTCGTCAATGAGACTATCGGGATCGTTAACATACCCTACCAGCCAGTCCACTTTGTCTCCGAAGGCTCCAAACCAACGGATTGATCCGCTCGGGTAAACCATGTAAGTAGAGGTGTCAACCTGCCAGTCCTGAAATGTTTCAGGAAGACTGAGATGTTGCAGCTTGACCAGAGTGTCGGCTCTCACACTCAAGCGAAGAATATCTCCGGATCTGCTGCCGTTGTTTGCCTTGACAATGATAACTTCCGGCACTCCGTCGCCGTCGAAATCGTGAAGGTTCGCTTCTGTGGTAGTTTCGTAACTTGAAAAATCACTCCAGATGATCTCACCGGACTGGTCGGGATAGCTCTTCATCAGGACCACACCGTTGGTGGAAAGGCCGGGGAGGAGACAGTCGCACTTGCTCATTTCGTACAGGATGTATTGAACAGGATTGTCGAGCGTCTCGGTGTCATAAAGAATAGTACGGCACTCATCGTCGGTTTGTGCCTGTAAAACCGTATACATAGCGATGATTATTATCCCGCATATAAGGATAGTCTTAACGGTCAGAGCGATCGGGCTGACCCCGGAGTTAATTGCCATCATAGTCTTCTCCTATGGATATATCTAAACGAATCAATCTTGATACAGGATAGAGGTCTCAACGGTTCCGGTCAACCAGAACGTGTGTGAGAACGGGTTCGGGGTGGATGAATCCGGGGAAACAACTTCACTTCACATGATGTTTGTGGGAGGCTGATGTCCCTGCCGTCAATCCGACACCATGTTCATGCAATGGCCGGGATTGAAGGAATCCCGGCCGAGACATTTTATTAAGTCAGATTGCCTTTGATCTGACAGTATGGGGCAGAGTCTTCCGGAGATCTGCCTGGAACCTTATTCACACGACGGAAACGGTTCGCCGTGCAGAAACATGAAATCGACCATGCGTACCAGGTCACTTATGTTCACTGCTCCATCGACGTTCACATCCGCCTCATCGAAACAGGGCGGAGGTGTTCCATCCTCAAATATATACTGAATCAGCCGAATCAGGTCGACGATATCCACTGAGCCATCGGCGCTGTGGTCGACATTGCCTCGGTTCCGACAGCAGGATGAGGATGTTATGGTTATGCCGGTCGGCAACGACGTGATGCCGTCGTAAGCAGCATAGGCCTCTACGAGGGTGCCCTCACCGGTATAGAAGAAAAGGGAGTCATGGCTAAGAACATCCGGATTGTCCCGATAGATGTCCATAAGCACACGGGTGTGGGTTCCATCGAAAGGACGGGATTCGTCGTTCTGCCCCCGGGGTTCCAAGTCTCCTTCGAAAACCAGCAACACTGCTCTTACTGAATCGGGGTAGTTCATCCGAACTACCTTATTGTCGACATCCTGTTCGAACTGGACGGTATCGCCTGAGATTGAATTCTTAAGGGGAGGAGCATCTCCGAATATAACACGCCAGAGATAAACGTAATCATCGAGGGTGAAGAGGAGGTCGTCATTGTTGCAGTCGGTTGCGGCCAACTGGTCTTCGAGATCGATATTGAAGACATCTGATCCGAAGACCAGAGCGTTGGCGAATAAGATCGCATCGGCAATTTCATAGGCGAGAAGGTTGAGGTTTACATCTCCTATCAGAACCGGCATTGGGGCGATAACGGTCGCTGTTCCCCCGCAGAAGTCGACCCTGCGAATAATAGACGAATCTGTAATGCAACTGCTCGGCGCTCCGCAGAAAGTGGGCATGTCTACATCATCCGTAATATCCAGACCGTATTCGTTGCGTACCGTCTGTGAGATGGAAAGCGTATCACCCGCGGCGTTACTGATGATATTGTTGCCGCAGTCGAACCATACGAAACGCACCGCGCCGCCGACATCGTACATAGCCGGATCGTCCGTGAAGCGGAAAACAATTTTCGCCAGTGAACCGCTCGCATCGGCCAGGCAGGAGGGTGTTCCCGGAACACTCGCCACGTCGGCCACGGCAACGATATGAAGAACGCTGTCCGTGCAAGGTTCTCCACCGCAATTTGCTTCTCCGCCCAGTCTCCATTCAAAATACTCCCAACCGCAATCGGTCAGGATGGAGCCGGGGAGGACATCCAGAATCTCGACCATCACCTCCGTGTTATACTGGAGCATTAAATCGAACCCACCCATCTCCAGCCAGGTGTGATAGTTATCAAGAGAGATATACATCGTTTCAGTCGAGCCTAGCTCTACGGTCCAGGCACAGGAAACACCTATCTGTACCGGAGGGTAATAATTGCCTGTCTCGGCTGTCACGAGAGCAATCCCGTTGCCGTCGACATACGTGGCATTCATCCACATAGAAGAATCCAACTCGACCAGGCCGACGTCGAAAGTCTCTGTAATAGGATGATTATTATCAGCGACGTAGAAGTAATCTCGATCTACGTGCATCACAAAGTCCCCCGTACCGATTCCCAGGAGATTGGTCTGAAGAACCGATGTTGTCACGAAGGGGACGCCGGCTCCAACCACATTGTCCACCGCACGCGGGTAGCTGTTGGTGTACATTACCAGATCATAGCCGCTGAAATCCTCGGTTTCGAGCGCCGTCTGGCTGCCTACTTCCAGGTTGACGGAATCGATCCCAAACACATCCACCAGATAATTATAGGCGGCGAGTCCATCCTCGTCGCGCTGGTCCGGGTCCAGCGTACCGTTGTAGGTCGCCAGAAATATCCGGGCCTCGGACGGCGCGGTGTAATCCATCGCCCAGGCGACCGTTCTACCGAACAGCTCCCAGCCCGGTTCGGTCATCTGGCTAAGACGGTACATGCCGAAACAGACGTTGTGGCTGGTGGGGTCGATAATGACCATCGCCGGAATACTGTTGGATACATTGACTTCTACCTGAGTCATCAACTGTTCGTATTCGGCGCGCTCTGACGCGGTGTAACCGTCGTCCGGTTCAAGTGCGGCAGGGCTTGCGGTCGCGATACCGGCGACTGCAGTTACGAGAGTTAGAACAAAGCCGGTCAGAATACGACCAAGGCTAAGGGCGGTGCGAAAACGCATACATACCTCCGATTGATAGTGTCCTCCGCGGAGGACGATAACGGCACTATCTTATGTGAGCGTTAGCAAGCAGGTATTATAAGAAGCTCGTTAGTTTGGAGTCGATTAGTAACTACTGAGCACACAACACCCATAGGATACACCCTCTCCGCAAATCTGTCAATGCATTTCCTATTACCTGAGAGTGTGTGCTATTATGCCGGTAATCGAATGAAGACCCATAAAAAAGCACCCCCGGCAGGATTCGAACCTGCTACCCTCTGCTTAGAAGGCAGATGCTCTATCCGAATGAGCTACGGGGGCGTATTCGATGGGGCAGAGAAAGCAGTCGGAGCTGCATCTCCGCCATTATTCGGAACACAAGATAGGAGCTGGAGTTCGCGGTATCAAGACTAAAATGGCGGCTCCCGGCCTCCGCGAACCAACCTCATGATCCCGCCTTGAGATGCTAAAATCTCAATCTGAGACCCAGGATCGGCGTCGTTTGCCCGCAACCCTGACGGAGGTTAAGGGCTATTCCAAGGCTCGACTTTCTTCTTTCGCTGTTGTAGACGGCCACTGCCTCTTTTAGATAATGGGCCGATATTCCAATGAAGACCAGAGACACTGTGACGAGTGATCCCCCGACAATGACCAATGTTGTATACGGAGATTGCCATTCATCGTTAACGGTCCATACCCCCAGCGTTACCCCGATCAAGCCGCTACCCGCATAGCCCACGACCTCTGCAATGTTCGAATAGGTTCTGAACTTGACCATCTGCGCCACGGCCTTCTTGCTGCCGCGCATGTGAAGCCGAAGCTCGTCACCGTTTGAGTCCACGTCAACGTAAGTGTGCCCGTCCAAGGCGTATTCGTATCCCGTGAATATGTTCCCTCTGAGGCTTATTCCCCCCGACGCGGAGGTGGCTGTGCCTATCAGAAGGAAAACGATAATAGATACGCGCAAGCTTGACATGGTTCCTCCCTTGAGGTGTCAGATACGATTGCGGTTTTCAGACAAAGGCCGGGACGCCCTCGGTCCCGGCCAAAGTATACCCAAATGTCGCCGTTAGCGCAATCGCTCAGGCGCCCTTCTTTTCGATCTTCGCCCAGGTATCGCGCAGGCCGACCGTACGGTTGAAGATCGGTTTCCCCGGTTTCGAGTCGCCGCAGTCGACGCTGAAATAACCGTGGCGCAGGAACTGGAACTGATCCCCCGGGACTGCCTCCGCTAAGCTTGGCTCAACTTTACAGTCGGTCAGCACCTCCAGCGAATCAGGATTCATCCAGGAACGCAGTTCGTCATCATCCTTTGCCGAACCGGGCATCTCGTTGGTGAACAGGTTGTCGTACAGACGTACCTCGGCCGTGTAAGCATGTTCGGCCGACACCCATTGCAGTGTTCCCTTAATCCGGCGACCGTCCGGCGTCGAGCCGCCGCGGCTTTCCGGGTCGTAAGTGCAACGCAGCTCAATCACCTCACCGTTATCGTCTTTAATCACCTCGTTACAGGTAATGTAATAAGCATGCTTAAGGCGAACCTCCGAGCCGGGGGAGAGGCGGAAGTATTTCTTCGGAGGATCTTCCAGGAAATCAGTCCGCTCGATGTATATCTCCCGCGAAAACGGGATCATCCGCGTACCGGCCGATTCATCCTCGGGATTGTTGATCGCCTCGAACTGTTCGACCTGTCCTTCAGGATAGTTGGTGATCACGACCTTGAGCGGATGCAACACCGCCATCACTCGTTTGGCAGTCAGATTGAGTTCTTCGCGAAGGCCGAAATCCATCAGCGCCATGTCGGCTACCGAGCCGCGCTTACGGGCTACACCGACCTTGTCGGCGAACACCCGAATCGAACGCGGGGTATAGCCGCGTCGCCGCAAACCGGCCAGGGTGGGCATACGCGGATCATCCCAGCCGCGAACGAAGCCCTGCTCCACCAGCCAGCCCAGCCGCCGCTTGCTCATGAGGGTGTAGGTTACCTCGAGACGAGCAAATTCAATCTGCTGGGGGTGGAAAATACCGAGTTGATCGAGAAACCAGTCGTACAGCGGGCGGTGATCGTCGAACTCCAGCGAGCAGAGGGAGTGAGTGATCCCTTCAAGCGAGTCGGAGATGCAATGGGTGTAGTCGTACATCGGGTAGATGCACCATTTGTCACCGGTTCGATGATGCTCGGTGTGTTTGATGCGATATATCACCGGGTCGCGCATGTTCATGTTACCCGAAGCCATGTCGATTTTGGCCCGCAGAGTGTGGGAACCATCGGGAAACTCACCCGCCTTCATCCGCTCGAACAAATCCAGATTTTCGTCGATCGACCGGTTACGATAAGGGCTTTCCTTGCCCGGTTCGGTCAAAGTCCCCCGATGTTCGCGTATTTCATCGGCGGTCAGGTCGCAGACGAATGCTTTACCGTCCTTGATCAACTGCACCGCGAAATCGTAGAGCTTGTCGAAATAGTCGGAGGCGAAATAGAGGCGATCCTCCCAGTCGAAGCCGAGCCAGCGGATATCCTCCATGATGCCGTCAACGAATTCCTGTTCCTCTTTGGCCGGATTGGTGTCGTCGAAGCGCAGATTGCACAGCCCATGATAATCGCGGGCGACGCCGAAATTCAGACAGATCGACTTGGCGTGACCGATGTGCAAATGGCCGTTCGGTTCCGGAGGGAAACGGGTGTGCACGCGACCTTTGTGTTTGCCGGTTTTGTTGTCTTCATCGATAATGTCTCGGATGAAGTTGCTCGTGGGAGCGCCGTCGGACAGCGGTGAGCCGTCGTTGGTTGGGATAGTATCGGGATTGTTCATCACGAACTCCTTATGCCCAGCAGGTTCAGGGCCTGCCTTGGCGTTAGGGTTATGTTCGAGCCCTTTGGGGGCGGTTTCAGAAGCGACCAATGTAGCCAATTATCGGCGGATTCAAAGAAAAATATGAGCGCCGGGCCCGGGACGGCAGACGGAGTCTCTTCTCGTTCCGTCGCTCTGCGGCGGGACGGCGGCCCCGCAGGGGACGAATGCGATCAGTGCAAGGAGGCAGGTCTCGGGGAGACCTTCACTACATAGTCCCGTAGGGCGGGATCCCCGCGATCCCGCCCTTTGCGCCGCGAAGGTCTTGCGGCAGGTCCGAAGACGGACCTGAACTATGGAGTACGCTGGATGAGGTCCCAACCAAGGGGGGAGCACCAAAAAAGATGAAGATTGATACCCGCTTTCGAGGGAAAGACGTTCTTCGGGGTGTGCTGTTGCAGGGGCAGACGAGACGTCTGCCGCCCACATAAGTTTTCCCTCGAGTGCAAGTTCTCGCCGTCCGCGCGGGTTCGAAGATGGATATGCGCTGTGAAGTGTCGCGTAGCAATGCAAGGTTCTCAACGCGCGGGATCACGGGGATCCCTCGCTACGGATACTGATCAGATATCCCATGCTACGGAAGCTTATCCACCCGGTTTGAACCGAATGACCGCTGAGGGTAAATCAGTAGCACGTCATCAAAAGCAACACAGAAGTTGCACAAAATCACAAATCGCTCCTCTGGTTGTATCGTGTTAACTTGAGGAGTTTTATATGAATACTACGGGATTAAAGCCCCCTTGTGGATTGAGCGAGATTATCAGGGTTTTCGGTGATATTGCCGCTTCGTTGACTGAAACCGGTGAGCCGAGCCGTGACTGGTGTCGTGGGCACCTCACCCGCATTGACCTGCCGTTTGCCGTTCCGCTGGCCTGGGATAAATCGCTTCGGGCGACCCGAATTCACTGCCATAGCAAACTGGCGCCGATTTTATCACAGTTATTTAACGATTTGGTAGAGGGTGAGTTGGGGCCGCTCATTGAAAGCTACGGTGGATGTTATTGCTTCCGTCACAAACGCAGCGGTGCGGAGCTTTCGACTCATGCCTGGGGGATCGCTCTTGACCTGAATGTAGCAACGAACCACCTCGGCACTAAAGGGGATATGCCCGTTGATCTCGTGAGTCTTTTTGAGCAGTACGGCTTCGAGTGGGGTGGCCGCTGGATCGGTAGACGTCGTGACCCGATGCATTTTCAATTTTGTCGAGGCTATTGATTGAATGGAAATATCAGAGGTATAAGAGCGGGCATAGAAAAATCGGGGTGAGAGGATTTGAACCTCCGACTCCTTGCTCCCAAAGCAAGTGCGCTACCAGGCTGCGCCACACCCCGAATTCAGCCTTTCAACATAGCCTTAACATCGGCAGGTGTCAAGGCCGATTAACTGTCAACAGTATCCGCTTTCCTTCTGACCGAGAATGTCTTACATTCCGGGCCATGACTCGTACCGACCTCATGGGATACACCAGCGCTGAGCTGGAGAAACTGATGACCGAGCTGGGAGAGAAACCGTTCCACGGGCGGCAACTCTTCAAATGGCTATATAAGATCACTCAGCCTGATTTCGAGACGCTTACGGATCTATCCAAGCAAGTCCGTACCAAATTGATAGAGCAGTTCACTTACACAATCCCCGAACCGGAAAAAGACCTGCTTTCCGAGGACGGCACCCGTAAGTTTCTGTTTCGTCTTACGGATGGCTTTGCGATCGAATCGGTGCTTATTCCCGATCCCGAATCGGGACGAGTTACGGTTTGTGTTTCTTCGCAGGCCGGTTGTGCGCTCAATTGTGCTTTTTGCGCCACGGCTCAACTTGGGTTTGCTCGGAACCTGACCGTGGGGGAGATAATCGGCCAGCTTGTTTATCTGCGTCACCGTTTTGGTCCCGGAGCTTTTACCAATGTCGTTTTTATGGGCATGGGGGAGCCGATGCTCAATCTGGACCGTGTGCTGGCAGCCGTTGGTATAATGACCGACGGCGCCGGATTCAGCCATGCCGCTAAAAAAGTAACCGTTTCGACAGCCGGTATCGTACCGGGGATCGAGCATCTGGCGGCGATCCGAAGTAAAGTTCGACTGGCTGTTTCACTGAATGCTCCGACTCAGGAAAAACGGGTACAAATAATGCCCATTACTAAAAAATACCCGCTGCCGGTTCTAATGAATGCATTGAAGAAATACACACAGAGCACCGGAACCAGAGTCACCTTCGAATACGCTCTGTTCAGCGGCTTCAACGATACTTCGGATGATGTTCAGTCGCTCGCTCACCTCGTGCGTGGAATCCCTTGCAAAATAAACTTATTGGCCTATAATCCGGTTGACGGATTGCCGTTCCGGCGTCCGTCGGACAGTCACGTAGAATGGTTCGCTCATCAGTTATATCCGCGCGTTCCGGCGGTTACGGTGAGGAAGAGCCGAGGTGTCGATATAAATGCCGCCTGCGGACAGTTAGCCGGCGAGAATCCTTCGAGGAGGAACTAGATAATGCAACGTATGCTCGGCGTTGTTCTGGTCCTTACACTGTGTCTGATCGGAGTGGTTGCGGCTCAGACAACAGAGGACCTTACCGTCACCGGTGTGGACCTGGACAATCCCATATGGGGATCACAGACATTCGTGGTGCACATGACCAACAACACGGTCGATTTCAAATTCACCACCATCGTAGCCAATGTTGACTTCATCGACAATAAATTCAAAACCAACCGGAGGATAAGGACCAGTTTCGTTATGCCGCCGGAATCGAAAATGGTTTTACAGCCGTTGTTGATTATCCCCGGAGACTACGGTAAGGCACGTATCGAAGTACGCTATTACGACGTTGTCGACACGGTCGATGAAATTTTCGAATATCAGCATTTCGACACCGACACGTTGTACGCCGAGTTCGCTCCCACCGAAGAAGTCGAACCTTATCTTGATAAAGATCTGACATTGCCGCCTCGAGTGGCGGAGCATCCATATTTCGATCAGACCGTGGCGCGTCTGATTTTATTGATGCTTTCGGAAGGCAAAGCTGTCTCTGACATCGCACGTATTACCGGCGCCAGCGAGAAGTTTATTCTCGATCAACTGAGGCTCATGGTCAAGAATGAATATGTCACTCAGGACGATGCCGGGTATCATACCACATTCACGGTTATCGGCAACGAAGAGGCGCGTGAGGCAGCGGTTCTGGCCCAGGAGCTGGCCGATTCGCTCACCGCTATAATTGGTAATAATCTTCCCGTCTTTCGCGATAAGCTAGCCGACATGGTGGCCAACAAAAAGATTGGTTCCGATCCCAACCTCTTCATGGATCCGGGCTCAGTGCTTTACCATGAATATCCGGTTGTTGGCGGCCTGGCTCTCTGGACGAAGCTGGGACGATCCTTTATAACCCGTTCGGCTCCGCTGCTGATTTACGATGGGACCGATTTGTGCAACGCTCGCATCCCCAACTACATGTATCTGACTCACGGCGGCTCCGATCTTAACGGCGACCAGTTTTACGGTCAGTTCATATCGCTGAGACAATATGCCATTTATTTCGGCGACGGCCCGGTCCCTATTATCTGCAGTGATGATTTCCTGCGTCGGGCGGAGATGGGCTTGTCGGCTAAGTGGACATTGCCGGACACTTTCAACTTCGTAAGTTTCACGATTGACACTACCCTGGTGGAACCGGCTCTCGAAATACTTACCTCGGGTACGGATTCCTTGCTTTGGCACACTTATATTAAGCTTCGTGATGTCGCGACAAAATACGGTCACCCGCGTCTCGATTATGCCGAGCGCTATTGGTTCTGGAACCTGGTTGCCACCCGTACGCTGAAACAACTTGCGGCGGAGGGAATAGTGACAAGAGAGGGGCTTGGCCAGTATCGTTTCAATTCCATTTGAGGTGACTAGTTGTGAAGCGTTCTATTGTTGTCCTGTTGTTGTTTATCGGAGTTGTATTGGCCTGGCTCGGTTGTGATAATAGACCGCCCAGCCGCAATCAGATTCCCATTCTGAAACAGTGTTTGTTGGAATTACAGGTGGCAGTCAAGGATAAGAATCGAGCCGGGATAGACTCGTTGCTTTCGGTGAAAATTCTCGATTACGATGAGAATTCCGATTCTTTGCTAAGCCTGGTCTATGGCCCCGATCGTGATTTCGCTTTCGAGCAGTTTGCTCTGGGAGAGATCAAATACGGGCACGATGCAGCTCAAATCGATTGCTTCGTTATGGATACGACGCACCGACGTGACCGCCCTCTGCGTATGACTTATCGCAAGGACAAAGACCTCTGGCTTCTCGGCCGGTTCGTGTTGCCTGATTCCTCGGATATCCCGGAACAACCCTGATAACGGCTTCCCCGAATTAAAAAAGGCGCTCTCAAGAGAGCGCCTTTTCTACTAATAATTCATGTCGTATTTATTCTTCGTTGGTGACCTCAGCCTTGGCAACGTCTTTGCGGCCTTCGGTGATCAACTCAGTATACTCGCCGGGATGTTCAAGAAGTTCGATCGCTTTTAGCACCGCCGGATCGGTTTTCAACACCAGGCCTTCATACATCCCTTTCTGACCGCCGATTGACGACAGTATCTCACGCTTGATCGCTCGTTTGATGTAGTCGTTGGATTTCTTGAAATCCTCATCTTTCTGAGCCTCGATCAAACTGGACAGGGAATCCAGAGTGGGTTGGAACAAGTCCAGTTTTTCCTCGTCGTTGATCGTTTCCGTCAGATCTTCCAGGGCTACTTGCATGGAGGTTTTGTAATCGAAATCACGTTCTTGGGTAAACTTTTTGAACGCCGCCACCATCTCGTCGGTCACTTCGAAATTGATATCGGACATGGGATGATCGGCAAGCCATTTAACGGCGAAGTCGAAGAACATCGACTGCCGCTCCAGATTGATCTCGATCGGGGTCAAATAATCAGCTTCGACCTCGATATCCGGCACGATACCGCCGCCGCCGTAAACTATCCGACCGCCGTTGGTGTAGTATACTTCTTTCTTTCTGGTTTCGAGCGAGTCAGATCCCGCCTCCAGGTCCGCTTCTGCCTGACTGCCGTGTTTGGCTTGTCGCTCCGGTTTCTGGATGCACCGTCCGGACGGCACATAATAACGAGCGGTGGTGAGTTTCAAATGTTTTGAGCCATCCGGGGTAATAGGGAAGAGCCGCTGCACGAGACCCTTGCCGTAGGTAGTGCGTCCCATGACAACGCCGCGATCCCAGTCCTGTATCGCTCCCGAGACGATCTCCGAAGCCGACGCCGTTCCTTCGTTCACTAATATGACCAGCGGTTTGTCCGGGAAAATGGGCGGACGTTCGGAATAAAGATGCGTTTCACTCGAAGGATCCTTACCGCGTGTCGAGACGATTTCGCTGTATTGTTTCAGGAACAACTCCGCCGTTTCTTTGGCCTGATCGAGCAGACCGCCGCCGTTGGAACGAAGGTCCAGAATCAAGGCCGAAACACTGTCGTTGTTGAGTTCGGTGATAGCCTCGCGCAACTCGTGTGAGGTTTCTTCGGCGAACCGGTTGAGACGAACATAACCGATATCCGTTCCCTGGATGACGCCGGAGTAGTTGACCGATTTCAATTCGATCACGGCCCGCTCGACATCGAACTCCATGACATCCGCGATGCCGGCCCGTTTAATCATCAGTTTGACCGAAGTGCCGGCCGGGCCGCGCATCAGGTCGGCCCCTTCGGAAGTGGTCAGTCCTTCGGTATCAACCGTATCTATTTTCATGATAATGTCACCGGCCCGGAGCCCCTTGCGGTAGGCCGGGGTGCCCTCGATCGGAGAAATGATGACGATTCGGTCGTCGCGCGAGTCGATCTGCATGCCGAGGCCTTCATACTTGCCCCGGGTTTGTTCCATCAGTGATTCATACTCGTCTTCTTCCATGAGGACCGAATAACGATCGAGATTCTCCAGCATACCACGGATTCCGGCATTGATGATATCATCCGAGTTGACATCCTCCATATACCGGGAACGAATCTCGTAAGCGGTATTGGTCAGAGAGCGGATATCACGGAGAAAAGTATCTCTGCTGTTCTCATCGGTATCCATCGTCTTGGGAGGAATTTCCACGTCTATATGAGTGGTGTCGGCCCAGATCTGATTGTCGCGGTTGGCTGCTTCACCGGAGCCGAAGTGCCAGATCATTGCCAGCGCAAAAATAGTAATTCCAAAAAGCTGTACCGTATAGCGAATCATCTAATCCTCCAAAGGGTGCGTGCACTTAACTGACTGCAAGGTAACCAAAAGCATAATTCTGTCAAGTTTGGACGCTTTCGGGTCGCATCAGTATCTATTTGCAGATTATACGTTTACAACACTCCGTTCGTTTCGGATGTCCGGCCGCCAAAGCTGTAATACTATCTAAGGCAGTGTACGCCTTATAGCTAGCTGTGCGATTCGGCAACCGAAAATCATCTTTTTATTCAATCAAAACCGAACCCCGGGCGGTCAGGGCTCGTAAGCTATTTTATACTATCGGCTTGAGTTGTTATACAAGATATTCATGCGTCTCAAGTTGTTCACTCAATGAACAGGGCCATGTTGTATATGTCCAATCGACGCTTTGGTTCGAGGTTTATTCCGTACTTATTGCACCTGTTGCTGCCCGGTCTGGGACATGTCCTGGCGAAGGAATATGTCTTTGGTCTGTTCGTTTTTCTGGTAACACTGCTGGCGGTGGTGTTGTTCTTCGTCAGTTTTCTGGTGGCGATGCCGCCGTTGGCGGAATTCGTCCTGCTCGGTTTGCCGGTTATTTTCTATGTGTTCACCTTTTTCGATCTGGCTCGAGCTATCCGCAAGCGCTGTTTCACGCCGATCTGGTCCCGACGTGCCGTGATATTTCTCATCATTGGTTTAGCGTACCAGGTTCTGGCGCCGTCGGGGGCGGTTAATTTTCTCATAAGAAACCACCCCGATATTTTCATCCTGGCCGATACCCGTTTCGCCCCGAGGTATGCCGAGGGGGAAATTATGATTACCAATCCGCTGGCCTATAAAGTCCGTCTTGCCTTCGTGGATAAACCGTTCCTGACGAAATTGCCGGATCGGTATGACCTCATTCGGGTGACCGATTCACGAGGCCAATCGCGCAGCGGTCTGGTGCTTGGTTTCCCCGGAGAAAGTGTCGAGGTGATCGACGGTGTCGTAATCGCCAACGGTGAGCCGGTTCTGGAACCGACGACGGCGTTGGGGACTGAACTGCGCGGGGATTGTCCGTTGACGTACGTGGATGAATTTTCTATTTTGCTGGCCAATGTCAGATTGGGGACAGTGGTCGATGTCACCGTAGTCCCGCTGGCCAATATCGACGGAGAAGTGAGCGCGCTGTTTTGAACCGTATTGAGAATGTTGTCTTTGATCTGGATGGTACCCTCATCGATTCCAGCGAAGGAGTAGTAGCGGCGGTTAATTACTCATTGGAGCAGATGGGAGAACCACACCAATCGCCGGAACTGATCAAGGCTTACATCGGCTATCCGTTATCAGCTATGTATCCGAATTTCACCGACAAGCCGCTCGATGAGCTCTATCGGCATTTCCAGGTAAAAGCAGCCGAAACGGTCATCTCGTCGACAGTTGCTTTGCCGGGAGTGGAAAAGGCGATTCGTTTGCTGTACGAACAGGGTTACCGGCTGGCTATCGCTACCACCAAAGTCAAACGACATCTCGACGGTATTTTGAGTTTATTGAACTGGCAGGATTTTTTCGTGGTCGGTGTCGGCGGCGATGAGGTGGATCGGGTCAAACCGGATCCTGAGGCTTTTCAACTGACTTTGACACGTATGAAGGCCGATCCTCGGACTACGCTGGTGGTCGGCGATACGGAAAACGACGTGCTGGCCGCTAAAGCGGTTCCGTTGCCGGTGGCGGCGATAAGGTCGCCTTACGGTGACGATATCCGTTTGCGTGCGACCGATCCGGACTACTTTCTCGATCATATCTCCGAGTTACCGGATCTGATAGCGCGTCTGAACGGAGGTGATCGATGAAACTCTGGACACGTAGCTTCGACTCGCATTTCGGCCGGATTCAACTTGCGTCCGATGACGAGGCGCTGATTGCGGTTGCTCTACCGGGTCAAACGGACCATCAATTCCACGAGCAATTGGTAAAACGATCGAGCGCCACGGATTTCGCCGTCGATGGACCGGTCAACCTTGAAGCGGAGCGACAACTGCGTGCTTATTTCGAAGGTCGCCTGCAGCGATTCGACCTGCCCCTGAAACTTTCCGGAGGAGCGTTTTGTCGTCGAGCGCTCGCTGTCGTGTCGCGTATCGAATACGGTCATACCCGCACCTATGGGGAAATTGCCGCCGAGCTCGGTAAACCCGGTGGAGCGCGAGCGGTTGGTCAGGCCAATGCCGGTAATCCTTTGCCGTTGGTGATCCCCTGTCATCGTGTCGTCGGGGCCGACGGTCTGGGGGGCTATGGGGGAGGTCTTGATATGAAACGAAGACTATTGCAGTTGGAGGGAGTGTCACCTGATGTCCGCCGGCAGGGAACCCTTTTATGAATGAAACTAACGAGTCCGTGAAAGCGCCGCATCATGCGACGCTGATAGAACGATAGATCGGGACCTTGAAGATACAAGGAGAATAGTATGGACCCACGTTTGCAGAAACTGGCCGAAGTCTTGTGCCGGTATTCTCTAAAATTGAAAAAGGGCCAGACGCTTAAAATCGTCGGCGGGGTGGTAACACTACCGGCCATTAAAGCGGTTTTTCGCGAGGCAATAGAAATCGGGGCACATCCTTATGTCCAGGTTCGCATCGGCGATAACGATGAAACGCTTTTGAAATACGGATCGAAGGACCAACTTACCTGGATCCCTCCGTTTGCACGGATGGAAATCAACAAGATCGATGCCTATCTGATGTTCTGGGGAAACGAGAACACCCGCAACATGGCCGGGGTCGATCCTAAAAAGCAAGCCCTGGCTCGCCAGGCTTCCCGGAAAATAATGGAGCGCTTTTACGAGCGCCACAGCATGGGTGAATTGCGTTGGTGTGGAACCATGTTCCCGACCAACGCCGATGCCCAGGAAGCCGACATGTCACTCAGTGACTACGAGGATTTTGTCTATCGCGCCGGGAACCTGCACAAGACCGACCCGGTCAAGCATTGGAATAAGGTCCGGACCGAACAGGATCGTCTGATTAAGATCATGAACCGCTTCGACCGGATTCATATCGAGGCCCCGGGAACCGATCTGCAGCTTCGTGTCAAGGGACGCAAGTGGATCAATTGCAGCGGTCATGAGAATTTCCCCGACGGCGAGATTTTCACCAGTCCGATCGAGGACACCGTAGAGGGTTTCATCACTTACAGTTTCCCGGCTATTTACATGGGACGCGAAGTTGAGAACGTTCGACTGGAATTCAAGAAGGGAAAAATAGTCAACGAAACCGCGGAGAAGAACCAGAAGTATCTCACGGCCATGCTCGATATGGACCGAGGCGCTCGCTATCTCGGCGAGGTGGCGGTCGGTACCAATTATGAGATCAAACAGTTTTCCAAGAACATCCTTTTCGATGAGAAGATCGGCGGCACCTGCCATCTGGCGGCCGGTAATTCATTTTCCGAAGCGGGCGGTAAGAACAAGTCCGGCCTGCACTGGGATATGATCTGCGATCTCAAGAAGGGACAGATCACGGCCGACGGCAAAGTGATCTATGCCAACGGAAAATTCAAAATCTGATCGCGGTAATCAGCTTTCACGAAAAAGCCGGCGTCAAACGACGTCGGCTTTTTCATTATCTGCGTGGAAGTTCCGTTATTACGGCGTCACTGGTGGCGGACCTTGGTTGAATTCGTAGTCTACCAGGTACACGAGATCGTCGATTCCAACCTGAAGGTTGGCGTTAACGTCAGCCGCTTGTACGGCTATCGGCGCCGGACCACCCTGGAACATCCAGGTCACCAGGTAAACGACGTCGGCAATGTCGATCGAAAAATCACCATTGACATCTCCGCGCATGACGTAGCGCGTTATTATCTGTCCGGCGTGTACTACCGGATCGTAGGTCAACTGCGGCGAAGTCAGGTTAAGCCTGCGCGGTGTCTGTGAAGAGTCCACTTCAGCGGCCAGACCGCCCAGGGCCAGATCATCGGTGGTAACGTAAATCTTCATGATTTCACCCGTTCCCGGAGTCAGGAGGGGAGAGCCGCCGCCGTCATCCGCAACGAGTCTGTAGGCAAAACGTCCTTCAGTCGGGGCATAGGCGGTCTGCTGAAAATCTTCAAAATAGGAAGTACGACTTCCCAGCGTAGCTGAATCGAAGCTGAACGCCGACAGAGTGTCGATCCGGAACGAAATGCTCATTTCGTTCAAAAGTTGCGAATTGGTCATGTTGACCGACATCACCGCCTGTCCGCCGGCATAAACCGAATCGGTTACGAACGTTACCGTGTCTGCCAGGGCGATGATATAGCTGTCTCGCACGCGGGTCATCGAGCCATAGCTGGTGTTGATCTCCAAAGATACGGTATAGGCTCCTCCCTCCTGAAAGCCATGCTGAGGATTTTGTGAAATGGAAGAGTCACCGTCGCCAAAATCCCAGGTCCAGGCACTGCTGGCCAGTGACGAACTGTCGTAGAAATGCACCACCATCGGAGCTTCTCCGACCTGAACATCGGAATAGAAATTCACGCCCCAGTTCAAAGCGGCGTTGGCATCAACGATACCCCAGCCGAGATTGTTGTTCGGGGAGGAGGCGTTATCGGCGGTTTCCATCAGAGCGCTGCGTATCATCTGCGGTGTGAAGTTCGGTCGTGCCTGGACCAGCAGGCAGGCAACACCGGCCACCAGCGGTGTCGACAATGAAGTCCCGCTGACTCCGCCGTAAGAAGCATCGCTGTTGGTGACGGCGCATTGTGTCGCCACTCCCTGTGCGAGGACTTCGGGTTTGATACGTCCGTCATAAGTCGGACCACGGGATGAGAATGAGGCCAGGTCGCCGGAGGCGTTCACAGCTCCGACGGTAACGATATCGAAGGCGTCGACCGGGGCGCTCATGGAGGGGGAGGACGGTCCGGAATTGCCGGCTGAATTACAAACGACGATTCCCATCGAAGCTGCCATGGAAGCGGCTATCGAGGTTACGGCCGTCTCTCCATCCAGATCGGAATAATCGTAGCCGGTGCCGTCGTCCCATTCGAGATAACTGAGAGAACTGGTTACGACATCGGCTCCTATGGAGTCGACCCATTCCAGCGCTGCTACCCAGTTGTCTTCCTCGACCTGGGTTTCGGAACGAACATCCTCGGTTTTACAAAGAATGAAATTAGCTTTATAGGCCGGGCCGATCAGGGTGCCGGGAACGTAACCGGCGGAGGTCGACCAAATGTAAGTGCCGTGGTTCCACTGAGTAGAATAATCACCGCTTTCGTTGGATGTGTTCCCGTCGTTGAAGATAAAATCCCACTCCGCCAGCACTCGTCCTTCGGCGTAATGGTTGGCGAAAGCCTCGTGGGTTTTACGATACCCGGTATCGAATATCGCCAGTGTCACTCCGGAACCATCGTAGCCCTGTTCATGTACCGCCGGGACATTGATCTGGGTTACCTGATTGAGAGCCAGACCGTAGCTCAGAACATCGGGTGACAGCGACAGGGGATCCTGATGATCGACTCGGACCGGTTCTGCGGTTGGATCGGCGGGTCTTTTCCAAAGTCCTACGGGGCGAATCTCTCGTACGAAAGGCAGCGCCGCAATCTCATTTAACTGGTCGGTCGGAACGGTGAAACTGGCTCCGTTGAGCCACTTCGTGATTCTACGAAGTTGACCACCGGCGTCGGCAACGGCTTGAAGATACGATTGATTGACCGGAAGATCGGCGAATACCGGCTGGTTCAGGTCCATCTTGGCGCGTCGTCGCGCTTTGCGCTCGGTAAATGGAGATGCCGCCGCCAGGGCATCGAACGAAGCCTGATCGGATATTCCTTTGTCGGTGAACATAACCCAGACCAGAGTAGTATCACCATCGCGATTGCGAAGATTCTCAACGGTGCTCAAAGCGAGCGCAGTTTGCTTCTCTATTAACACCGGGTGTTCTTCCAGGAAAGCAGGATCGAATCCGGCCGCGGCTGCCAGGGTTGCTGCGACAGCCGTTAAAGCAACGGTCAAAAAAGTAATCTTAAGTTTGCTGTAATTCATTAGAATAGCTCTCTGTTGTCTTGCTGACACGTACACGCACCGGTCAGGTCATTTAGGAGGTATATCGGCAGGCCTGCATTTTAGCATACCCGCTCAGGGTTGATTCGAAGGGCAGGACCCAATCACTATTGGTTTGTCCCCACACTTTTCCTAAATATACACGTATTTCAATTTGTTCCAAGACAAATGGCGAACTGTCTTGCAGTAGTTATAATCCGTTACAACACAATAACCTGAATGAATACTAAGGACGTCCCCAAACTCATGGGATGACAAGGCACGTTTTTCGCTTAAAGCGGATCAGGAAAACTGAGCGTGCGGCCTTAGGGCGGCTCGAATCGTGAAACCTGATGGGTGGTTTACTATGAAGAAGATTTTTCGTTCCTGCAAAGGTATTACACTACTCGAAATAATGTCGGTCGTAGTGATATTCGGTGTCGTGGCGTCGATGGCGGTACCGCGTTTTCAAATTGCTATCGAAAGGCTAAGATTCCGGTCGGCTAATCGAGAAATAACGAACTACCTGCGTATGGCCAGATCCGAAGCGATAACGGAAAAAGTGCCTTATGGCGTACAGTTCAACTATTGGGACGGTACTGTTACAATTTTCAAGGACTCCATCGTTAATGCTGCCAATCCGTACGTTATGGACGATGATGATCCGGTCTTCAAGAGCGAGCAACTGCCCTCGGAAGTCCAGTATCTCCTTACCGATATGGCTAATAATGTGATCGTTTTTAATCCCAACGGCTCCGCCAGCTTCTCCGGATACGGTAATATCTCTGTTCACGGTTATTCCAACGCCGGTGGTTTATATGAGCATTATCACAATATCCTGCCCGCCACCGGCAGGATCCGTTCCTATGATTCCTATGAGGAATGGGCTGCCAATCACGACCGATACTCAGAAACAGATCAGTAATAGAATGCAGTAAGTGACTGTGGGTCATCTCCTTAGGCCTCTCCGTTGACGGCGGAGGGGCCTTTCTTTTGTTATCTATACAGTGATTCCCGAATCTTAATAAAATGTAAAGAATCCGATCATCTGTTCCGATATCTCTTGAGAAGGCATTGAAACGGTTTTTGCGGTTTGGCCGCCCGACTGTTTCATCGGCGTCAAAAGGCCATGGGGTCAACTCCCTAATGGAGTTAAAAGAAGTCCGAAAATGTCGATAGATAAACAGTAAAGAAGAAAATAACCTGAGTCTCCAAACAAAGAGTCAGCTAATGCCGTTTTCGCGTCAAAGTAAGAGCACGGTCGGATTGGATATCGGATCAAATTCCGTTAAGCTGGTCAAGCTCGACCACACCAAGCAAGGCTACTCGGTTTCGGCCATCGGTATTCGAGAGTTGCCCGCAGAGGCGATTGTCAACGATGAGATCCGTGATCGGGAAGCGGTGATATTTAATATCCAATCCTTGATCGACCAGACCGACCCCAAGATCAAGGACGTGGTGGTCTCGATCTCGGGTCACAGTGTAATAACCGACCGGTTTACCATTGATAAGAAAACCGGTGCCGAAGCCGAACAGGCGATTTTGTTCGAAACCGAACAAAGGGCTCCGTTCGATGTCGATGATGTCTCCCTCAGCTATCACATCATCAAGGTTGATGACGACCTCAATAAGATGGATGTGCTGCTGGTGGCGGCGCGTAAGGAATCACTTAAGGTCTATCTCGAACTGGTCGAGGACTGCGGTCTCCGGCCGGTGATAGTGGACGACGATGCCCTTGCGATTTACAACGCCTATGAGACCAACTACGATATTGATCCGACTAAGATCACGGCCCTGGTCAATATCGGCCATGATGTGACCAATATCACCTATCTGGTAGATGGTTTGTATCACTCGACACGTGATGTTTCCAGCGGCACACGTGAGATTTACAACGCCATCCAGAAGGAATTCAGGCTCAATCCGGAGCTTACGGCGAAGGCTATTAAAGGGGAAATGGGTGACTCAATCGATCAAGATATGCTCAAAGCCACGATCATTTCTTCCACGGATGAATTGATCTCGGGTATCGAGCTGGCTTTCTCATATTTCAAATCTCAGGCAAAACTGGAGAGTGTCGACTGGATCGTACTCTCGGGTGGTGGCGCTCTGGTGCCTTACCTGGCTGAGTTCCTTCAGTCACGTCTGGCCGTACCGCTCGAGATCTCCAATCCGCTTCGCAACGTTGACTATGACCCCGAGCTTTTCCAGTACCTGCAACCGGAAAAAATCGCGCCTCTGCTGGCTGTCCCGGTCGGCCTGGCGATGCGGAAGGTGAGGTAGATATCTATGATAGAAATAAATCTACTCCCCAAAGAATACCAGAAGAAGTCATTTAACTTCAGTCTGGGGAAAACCGGGGTTTACGCCATTGGTGCAGCGGCTTGTATTATCGTGATGTTGATTGCCGTGACGTTTTACCAGCGTCACCAGATCAGCCAACTCAACGAGAATATCGACCGTGCCCAGCAGCGGGCTGCCATGCTCCGCAAGGATATTCAGGTGGTGGACGCCCTCACCGACGTGAAGGCCAAGATCACCCAGCGGATGACGGCCGTGGAACGGCTCGACCATAATCGCTCGGTATGGGTGCGTATCTTTGAAGAGATCGCCCGCGATGTCCCGGAATTCGTATGGCTGGCTCAATTCAATGAAGTTCAGACATCCGAAAAGGCTTCGGCTCGCAAGGCCAAGGCCAAGGATAAAGAAGAAGAGCCTGCTCCCGAGCAGAAAAAAACACAAGCGGCTCCCACTGACACGAAAGTACAATTGGAAGGCCATGCGTTTACACTCAACGCCCTGGCGGCCTTCATGATAAACATGATGCGAAGCGATTATTTCGACGAAGTCGAACTGCTTTCGACCAGTGAGGTCCAGTTCGATGAACATCGGGCTTACAAGTTCGTGCTACGTTCGGATATGCATTTCATCTCCGATGAAGTGGCCCGGGGTAAGGTAGCACAAGCCGATCAGACCGATGATGCCCTCGCACAAGCCTCGCATAAAAGTCTAAACTAGGGATTACCGTATGGACTTCAAAGACTCAAATACTCAGAAGATATTGCTTGGGGCCATGGCCTTCTTCATTGTCGTCTACTTCTGGTACTCCCGTTTGTATTCCAAGTATGACCATATGATAGAGACCAAGAGCCAGGAGTTCGAGCGGATCACCACCGATCTGCGCAATGTCGAACTCAAGGCCAAGTCGCTTGACGCCCTCAAGTTGGAATACCAGGATCTGCTCGGTCGTTATCATCAGATCGAGGCCTTACTGCCGGAAGTGAAGCAGATTCCGTCGTTCCTGGTCCAACTGCACACGGCGTCATCGCTGACCGGCACCAAGATCACGGGAATACAGCCGTTGCCGACCGAAGGCGAGGAGTTCTATAATATCGCCTCGTTCGAGATCAATATGACCGGCACCTACCATGACATGGGTAAGTTCATAGGCTATGTCGCTAATTTCCCGTTTATCGCCAACGTTTCGGATATGCAGCTAACGGCGCTTGAAGTAGCTATCTCCGGTTCCGAAAAATCGGATGACATGGAAAACACCATGCAGAAACGTGAAACCGTTGCAGCCACGTTCAATCTCTCGACCTACTATGTTAAAGAGAACGAGCGGCTGAAAGAAATAACCCTCTAGGAGGCGAACCGATGAAAAGAACTCTATACATTATAGTATTCGCCCTCCTGGTGACGGCTGTCGCTGCCTTTGCCGGCTCCAAAGTCGACAATGTAGCTTTGAGCTATCAGAAGGGTTACACCGTAGCCGCCATCGATGTCGACGGTCCCGTTGTACGCTTCTCGCATCAGACCGAAGAAGCCAAGGACGGCAAGCCGTTCCGGATTATTGTCGATATCATTACGGCGACGCATCATCTCGGTCAGAAGACTTTCCACGATTTACCGGCTTGTCCGATCACGGCGATTCGTACTTCGCAGTACGCCGTTGAACCGGAACAGGTAGTCCGGGTCGTGTTTGATATGAAGGCCGAGACTGTCTATCGTATTGATTCGGACGATAAGTCCGTCAATGTATACATTCCGGATGAGCAGGGTAAAACCTTTGCCGCCTGGTCGACTTCCGAATGGCTCGCCGAACAGGCTCGTCAGCAGAAAGCAGAAATGGCCGAACTGCCGACAACCGAGGCTGAGCCGACAGTCACCAAACCGGTTCCGAACAAGTCAGTAAAAGCTCGCAATCAGGCGTTCGATAATGATCGTCTGGCTAGCCTGACTGACTCCAGGACGGCATCCCAGAACGAACAACCGGTCAAGAAGACGGAAACAAAAGTCGAAACCCCGGTAGCTAAACCTGCTCCGCAACCGGCCGTGAAGACCTCAGAGAAGGAGCAAACGACTTTGTCTCAGGCCGCCGCGGCGCCGTCGCAGCAGACAACGCCCCGGAAGCCCAACACAACTGAGGCGGTTGAGACCAAGGCTCCAACTCCGACCAAAGATAAAGCTGTTGAATCCCGGAAGCCTGCCGAACCGCTTCCCAAACCGCAGGGCGAATATGCCGTTGAGCATCTGTCTGTCCCCGTCGGTACCGAACGAATGGCTTCTTATCCCGGAGAATGGGTGGAGACCCCGAAACCGGTAGTGAAGAAACAGGCTTCTCCGCAGGTAGTCGCTCAGCCACAGCCGAAACCGACCACTCAGGTCGCCAAGGCTGATCCTGAGCCTGCGAAAAAACCTGCCGTGGTTAATGAAAAACCTGCCGGTAAGCAACTGGCTCAAACTACGGCGAAGCCGGGAGTGTCGGACGAACCATCCGGTCCGCCTGCTCCCAAAGCCGCCGCCAAGCAGTCATCGGTTAAGCCGGATAACGCTAAGAAGCAGTCGGGCTCGAAGCCGGCGTTAGCCAAAGCGAACAAGAATGACAAAAAGGCCGAGGAAGCCCCGGTCATAGTTGCTCAGGAAGACAACAAGAGCAACTCTACCAGCCGCTTCCGTCGTCAACCGGCCATGAGTAAGAAGATGCGCGGGACGCTCGTAGCGGAATTCCCGAAGCGTCTGGTCATTAAGTACAGCGCCGCCGGTTATCGCGACCCGTTCGAAACTCTTATTAATGAGTCTCGTGTTCTTAGCAGCCCGACCGAACAGCGCGTGCCGAATGTGGAAGGCCTCAAGCTCGTGGGTGTCATTCAGTCGCCTTCCGGCAGCCGTGCGCTCTTTGAAGATACCGACGGTTATGGATACTTCCTCAAAGCCGGCGACAAGGTCCAGAAGGGTTATGTGCTTCGGATCGAAACTGATCGGGTTTATTTCCAGATTTTCGAATATGGTTGGAGCCGTACGGTGGCTCTTGCAATAGATGGAAACTAACGAAAGGCAGGTAGCATAGATGTCTAGCAGAAACAAATTCAGAAATGCCTTGGGCGCAGGTATTCTACTGTTGCTCCTGGCGACGGCTCTGCCGTTAACCGCACAACAAACCGGCAACCCAGGTGAGCCGATTGCCAATCTTCAATTCCAGTCGGCCGATATTCGCTCGGTATTGACTTTCCTGGCTGATTACGGCGGCATCAATGTGGTCATTGCCCCGGAAGTCAAGGGCAACGTAACGATAAAATTGCATAATGTCCACTGGCGGTCAGCCATGGATATCATTGCCCGCACCTACAATATGACAGTTGTGGATGAAGAGGGCGGTTATCTGCGAGTGCTTCCTGCGGAAGACTATCGTAAAGAAATGACCGAGATGGAGAAGCACCGGTCCGAGCAGCAGAAGCTGGTGAAGCTCGATACCAAGATCGTGAGTATCTCCAACTCGACTTCCGATGATATCGTTGAAGCGGTCAAGTCGCTCATGACCGATCGCGGCAAGGCTACTTCCGATCCTCGCTCGAACTCGATTATTCTCCAGGAAATCCCGGAGAACATGCCGGTTATTCTGGACTATATTGCCGAACTCGATCGCCCGGCGCGCCAGATCAAAATCTCCACGCAACTGCTCGAGATCTACACCAGCGATCTGACTGAATACGGTATTGACTGGGATGTCGCCTCGGCCATGGAATCCGACGGCGGTCATCGCACCAGTCAGGTCGGCGGTGTCATCGATGCTACCGATGTTACCGACGGCGGTATCGAGGTCTCCGTGACTTCGGTCGGACAAGGCACCAATATCGAAGCGGTTGTTGAGGCTATTGTCTCCAACGGCAAGGGCAAGATCATTGCTCACCCGGAGATCACGACCATTGACAACCATGAAGCGAAAATTCAAATGGGCGCCAAGATCCCGGTCAAGCAGTTCGACGAAGCCGGTAATGTGGTTATCAAGTTCGAAGAGATCGGTACGATCCTGACGGTAACCCCGCATATCACGGCGGATAACGAAATTCTCATGCACCTGGCGCCGGAGCGCTCGAGCTATCAGTACGACGCCAACGGTGTGATTATTAACACCAGCAACGCCGAGACCCATGTGATTGTCTCCAACGGTCAGACGGCGGTGATCGGCGGTCTCACAACCGAGGACGAGAGCGAAGGTTCCACCGGTGTGCCGATTCTCAAGGATATTCCGGTGGTAGGTCTCCTGTTCAAGTATACGACCAAGAAGATCGAGAGCCGTGACCTGGTCATCTTTGTCACGCCGACTATTGTCGACGACAAACTGGCCCTGAGCAACGACTCGGGACGCTGATCCGGATAAGCTACCTGTTTTTCGAGAGTTAGAAAAAGAATATACTAGATAGGCAGGAGACATGATGAATAGAAAACAAAGCTTCTGGTTGCCGATAGTCCTGATCGCGGCCATGCTCGCGCTGGTTGTCGGTTGTAGTACCAAGAGCGTTCAGGATGGTTCCAACGGAGATAATGTCGACATTACTCTTACCGCCAGCCCCAGTTCGGTTTCCGTGAACGGAACCTCAGTGGTTGAGGCGACAGTTCTCGACGGCGGCTCAGCTCTGTCCGGACAGACGGTATCTTTCACGGTCAGTCCCAGCAGTGCCGGTTATTTCACTCCGACTTCCGCCGTAACCGATCAGAACGGTGTGGCCGGTGCTATTTTTACGGCGACATCCAGCGGTACCCTCACTCTTGGAGCGAGCACCGAAGTCGGTTCCACCGAGCAGTCGACTACTCTCGGTGTAACGGTCTCAAGCACCCAGCAGACCGGTGGGAATATCAACATTAGCGTCGATAAAAGCCTTCTCCTGGCGGACGGCACCGACTCGGCGGTCGTGACCGTAACGGCTCGTGATGCTCTCGGTCAGGTTGTCCCGAACGGCACACTGCTGGCGATAACGGCCGGTGAACGTTTTGTCGATATCGACGAAAACGGTTATTGGTCGGAAGGTGTCGATTCACTTGTCTACGATTATAACGGCAACGATGAATGGGACGCTTTCGGTCTCGTTCCGTCCTACGTTGAGGTTACCGGCAGCGCCGGCCAGGCTCAATTCGTTTATCACGCCGGCAGCGATGCCGGAACTGTATATCTGAAGGTTACTGTGACCGACGCCAACATCGGCGGCAGTTCTGATCTGGCTCTGACGTTAACTTCCAGCGCCACTATTAACGCGATATTCCTGTCTTCCGATTCGCTTAACCTGACGGTTAAAAGCACCGGCGGAATAGAGATCGCCTCAATTACTGCCACGGGCTACGACCGTTATGGCAACGCCGTTCCCGAGGGACAGGCCATTTCGTTTATAATCACCGACGGCCCCGGCGGCGGTGAACACCTCGATACAGCCGGTTACGGCCCTTATACGGCTCTGACCAATAGTCTGGGTGAGGCTTCCGTGCCGCTGCACAGTGGTACCGTGTCGGGAACGATTCGGATTCGTGCCTATGCCGACTCGATTCTTTCCAATGCTACCCAGGTTATGGTTTCGGCCGGTCCGCCCGCGTATATCGTCATCGGGTCTGAGGATTGCAATGTCGACTATTGGGACAATGTCGGTGAGTTTGTCGGGATTACGGCCGTGGTTTCCGACATTTATAACAACCCGGTGCCCGACTCAACGGCGGTCTACTTCACCTGCGACGAAGGTACGATGAAATCGCACCAGTTGAGCACTCGAAATCTTGAAGGTATCGCCTCGACCGACTGGATCAGCGGCAACAATGTTCCGACCGCCGATGGTCGTGTTATAATCATCGCTGAAACCTCGGGTGGCAATGTCGCCGATACGGGAATGTTCTATAACACGCATTACCCCGATACGTTGATTGTCGTGGGAGTACCGGCCAGCATGGCGGCGGATGGTGAGTCCAAGACCTATGTCAGGGTTACCGGATACGACCTTAACGGAAATCCCGTCATTGGCGGTACCAGCTTCACGGGAGAAGCTATTTATCTCAATGCCAGCGGCGGTTCGCTTGAGGATGGTTGCTATTCCGCTACGGATCGTGTGGAACTAACGTCCTCTACGCTGGATATGGACTACTCGTTGACCGGTGTGGCCGATGACGGTATTGGCGCCGTCGACATTGTGACCTACTGGCACTCAGCCGGAGCGGAGACATCGTTCTCAGTCAACGTTACCACCGGTTATGCCTATCGCGGCAACTCCAAACTGGCTTCTGTCGGTACTCCGTCTTCGGGTTCCGATGCCTATTTCACGATCACGATCAAGGATCGCTGGGGCAACCCGCTGGGTGATCATGCCGTCAATATCACCACCCCGGCCGCTACCCCGGCTCCTGTTCCCTCATCGGTTATGACCAATTCCTACGGTGAAGCTTATTTCTCCTGGCTCGTTCCGGGAGCCGCCGGTGAATACACTATAACGGCGATCGATACCGATGCCCGCGGGGGTGTCGTTCTTTCCACTACGGTTTCCGTAGAAGAATAAACTCCGATATCAATAGCTCAAAAAGGCCGCCGGGTTTGCCTCGGCGGCCTTTTCTTGTATCTTTTCCACCGACATTTTTGCTTTTCAAACGGTATCGGTCGCTATAATATAATCCGTCGAGTTATGACGGGACTGGTTTGGAGATGGCAGAAATAGATAGCATTGTAAGCAGGTTTTCTCGTATTGCATCCGAATACCGCGATAAACCGGTACTCCTTGCCGAAGGCGGATTGGGTAAAGCCTGGACTTATGGTGAGGTTCTCTCTCGTGTCAAGCGAATTGCCGGTGGGCTGGTAGCTTCGGATTTAGTAGATGAAAATGGAATCGGCCTGATGTCGGAGAATTGTCCCGAATGGCCAATTGCCTATCTGTCTATTCTTACCGCCGGGGCTACGGTAGTGCCCATAGATGCCAATTTGAGACCGGAGGAAATATCATATATTATCGGTCACTCCCGCATCAGGACGGTTATTGCCTCACCCGTTACGGCTCGAACGTTAAAGGACCTTCGACTTGGCCTGAATATCTTCGTTATAACCGATGATCAGCCTGAAAGCTGGAATCAACTCCACGACCATGAGCCTATAGAGGGTTTAATCGCGGACAACCCCCAGGCTGCTTTAATCTATACCTCCGGAACTACCGGGGCGCCTAAAGCTGTACAGCTATCACATAAGAATCTTCTGGCTAATGTCGACGGTATCCAGTTAATCTTAAAAATACACGACCACGATCGATTTTACTCCATTCTGCCTTTGCATCATACATTTGAAGCAACGGCCGGATTTATTTTACCGATTCTTTCGGGGGCAAGTATCATTTATGCCCGTTCTTTGAAGTCGCGTGATATTCTCGAAGATATCGGACGGACTAAATGTACACTTATGATAGGTGTTCCACTTCTTTTCGAGAAGATGCACCACAATTTCATCAAGAGAATTTCCGAAGTCCCCAAACATCAGCAGGTCATGTTTCAGACTTTCATGGCTGCTTCCAGAATTGGCTGGAAATTGGGCGGCAGGCCGGGCAAGAGGCTCTTTCGACCGTTGCGCCGGAAAGCCGGACTGGACTCTATCCGGATTTTCTGCTCAGGGGGAGCACCGCTCCCGCCGCATATTTCTGAATTCTTCAATATGCTTGGTTTCGATTTTCTGCAAGGTTACGGTATGACCGAAGCCTCGCCGGTGATTTCAGTCAATCGTCCGGAAAATATCGAATTCGGGTCGGTGGGGCCGCCAATTGGTAATGTCGAGGTTCGTATCGATAATCCCACTTCCGATGGGATCGGGGAGATAGTAGTTCGAGGTGATAGTGTTACCAGCGGTTATAAGGACAATCCCAAATTGACCGAGGAGTTAATTTGCGACGGTTGGTTGCACACCGGTGATCTGGGGCGGATGTACAACGGGCATATCTGGATTACAGGACGAGGCAAAAACGTGATTGTATCAGCGGCCGGAAAAAATATCTATCCGGAAGAACTGGAGGAAAAACTTCTGGAATCTGATCTCGTGATGGAAGCGATTGTTTTTGGCCGTAATCGTGAGACGCGTCAGGGGGAGGAGGTCCGAGCTCTAATCGTGCCTAACATGGAATCTATAGCGACTCGCTTTGGCATTTCTGAAACAACTCGCAATCCCGAGAAAATTAGAGAGATATTCCGCGATGTCATCGCCGGAGTGAATCAGCGAGTGGCCGAATTCAAGCGTATTTCAGCCTTTGATCTCCAGTTCGAAGAACTGGCGAAGACCTCCACCCGAAAGGTTAAGCGATACCTGTATAGCTAATAGGGTATCCGCCGCTTCGGACCTGTCGAAAAAGTTGTACGTTCCGGTATTCGAGAAAACACAAACGTAATACGGGCGACGCAAGGCCGCTCGCTACGCGAGATTAGGGATCTCAAGCGCGTAGCCGGGAGGCTGGTTTTCTGGCGAGTAGTGTATTTCAGCACTTGCCTTTGTCCCCGTCAGGATTAGTGCATGGTTCATACCGAAGAAATAATGCTTGGCACCGATCACCCCGGAGATATCGTTGATCTGACCGAAGAACTCAATCGATTGATTCGACAGTCCGGCGTCACGGCCGGAACGGTAACGGTTTTTTGTCCCGGTTCCACCGGGGTGATTACCACGATCGAACATGAACCGGGAATGCTGAAGGATCTCCCGGAACTGCTGGAGAAATTGATTCCTTCGGATCGTCCTTATCACCATGACGACACCTGGCATGACGGGAACGGATTCTCTCATCTGCGAGCGGCCCTGATCGGTCCGGATATAACCGTCCCCATCGTAGCGGGTCAAATTACACTAGGCACCTGGCAACAAGTGGTGTTCCTTGAATGTGACAACAAACCCAGGCAGCGTCGTCTGGTGGTTCAGATTTTGGGAGAATAATTCATGCACGTCGAGGCAATAAAGACTTTCGATCATACTTTATTATTACTGGCTCAGACCCGACTCCCCGCTGAGTTCACCTACCTGGAACTGGCTGATTACCATGAAGTGATTGAAGCGATCAAGCGGCTCGATGTCCGTGGCGCACCGGCGATAGGTATTGCTGCCGCCTATGGTTTGGGACTGGCTGTGGAACAGGCCGGGAAGACTGATTGGGCGGCCATCGATAAGCTGGCTCGGGAGATTAAGGCCGCACGACCGACAGCCGTTAATTTGGCCTGGGCGGTTGACCGGGTTATGGAACGAGTGCGGGCTGAAAACTCAACCGATCTAGAAACGATTGTCGAATTAATCTGGTCCGAGGCGAGGGCTATCCACGAAGAAGATCGCCTTATGTGTGACGATATCGGCCGCCATGGAGCGGAGTTGATACAATCCGGCGATACTATTCTGACCCATTGCAACGCCGGGGCTTTGGCCACCGGCGGTTCCGGCACAGCCCTGGCGGTTATTTATGAATGTCACAAGCAAGGCAAGAAGATCAAAGTTTACGCCGATGAAACCCGTCCTTTGCTTCAGGGCGCCCGATTGACTTCCTGGGAGCTCCAACAGGCCGGTATCGACGTGACCCTGATTTGCGACAGCGTAGCGGCCATGTTGATGCAGCAGGGGAAAATAGACCATGTAATAGTAGGCACCGACCGGATTGCCGCCAACGGCGATTTTGCTAATAAAATCGGGACTTATTCGGTAGCCGTTAATGCCGCTCGGCACAACGTACCTTTTTATGTAGCAGCGCCGGAATCGACGATCGATGAACATTCCCCGACCGGAGCCGATATAATAATAGAGGAACGATCCGAGGAAGAAGTCACCTGCGGATTTGGAACACGAACTGCACCGCTCGGTATTTCGGTTTACAATCCGGCTTTTGATGTGACACCGGCCGACCTGGTATCATATTATATTTACAACACCGGTCTCAGGAAAGGCCCGCGTTGCGATAGAAAATGAATAAACGTCAGAAAAAAGCGCTCTATCACGCGAACTACGATCTCTTTACGACGCCGCCTCCGCCGGTGATGCCTCAAGTCCCCGGCTATCCGGCTGGAGTCGAAACTGAATCCGGGTTAATACCTCGCCCGAAACTTCCTTCCGAAGCTGGCTTGCGTGAAATGTTCGACCGCTTCAACGACCTTTATTTCGAGGGACAACTTCCGCGCGTTAAAATCGAATACTCTGACCGTATGCTGGCCGCCGGAATGTATTTGCCTTCGGCCAAAATCATCAGAATCGGTCGTCGCTATCACAACCTCTATCCCGAAGAATTGGCCGATACTCTCAAGCATGAGATGATTCATATCATCCATATTAAACATGATGCTGCTTTCAAGGCAGAAGCCCGCCGAATCGGAGCCTCGATCCGGGCTCGGTCTCATCCTGATTTGCGCCGCCCGCCTAAATATGTTTACGAATGTCCCGTTTGCGGGCGAGAATATCCTCGCCAGAAACGATTGCGTATGGCCTCGTGCGGTGTTTGTACCAGCGGTCGCAAGTTCGATAAGCGATTTAAACTACGTCTTAAGTACAGTGTAATTCGTCCTAATTAAATTTTCCGAGCTTTAAGGGGAGATTTTGTGAACCCAACCGGGATTTGGTTGTTACATGGGCAAACTGGATCGAAGTTGTTTCGGTGGGGCGACAACTTTGATGCCGATGGTAATGGAAAACATGAAATGAAACTCGGTTCAGGAGACAGAGCGTAATGGTACAGATTAACCAACCGGCCCCAGCTTTTGACCTGGAAGCCTACCAAAATAACAATATCACCCGAGTAAAACTCGCGGAGCTGCGTGGTAAGTGGGTGATCTTATTTTTCTACCCGGCGGATTTCACTTTTGTATGTCCGACCGAACTGGCGGAAATGGCCGATAATTATGACACCTTTAAAAGCATGAACGCCGAGGTGCTCAGCGCCTCGACCGACACCGTGTTTGTACACAAGGCCTGGCATGACTCGTCTGTGGCCATCGGAAAAATCGGTTTCCCGATGATGGCCGATCCCACCGGCAGCCTGAGTCGTAATTATGGTGTGATGATCGAGGCGGAAGGACTCGCTTTGCGAGGTACATTCATCATTGACCCGGATGGCGTAGTCAAGTCGTTTGAGGTCAACGACAATTCCATCGGACGCAGTGCCGGTGAATTAATTCGTAAGTTGCAGGCGGCCCAATTTGTGCGTGAACATGGGGGAGAGGTTTGCCCGGCCAGTTGGCGACCGGGAGCAAAAACGCTCAAACCCGGCCTAGATTTGGTCGGTAAAATATAGCAGCGCTTCGTCGGGCGGTGATCCGGAGGGGGCTGGGTCGCCGCCTTTTTTATTCCTTATGGCAGGGCAAACCCTTGTCGCTAAACCAATTGGCCTTACGGGACGATATACTTTCTGACAGGCCGATCTTCCGTTAAAAAAACGCAGGTTTGTATTGACAAACCATTGCTATCATGTATTTTCATGGTCTGTCTGATTCTTGGACTTTTACCAAGGGTAAGGAAACGAATGAATACGTTTATGCCAAAAGTTGATTCCAACCGTCGCAAGTGGTGGCTGGTTGATTTGGATGGGGCGGTCATGGGCCGCGTTGCCACCCGGGTTGCGATGATTCTGAGAGGCAAGCACACGCCGTTGTTCACGCCCCACATGGATACCGGGGATCATGTGGTAGTAGTCAACGCCGCCAAGATGCGGGTTACCGGCGCTAATAAACCGCGCCAGTTGTCTTACTATCGCTATTCCGGTTATCCGGGTGGTTTGCGGACCACTACTTATGAGGAGTTGGTTAAGAACAAGCCCGATGAGGCCTTTCGTCTCTCGGTGCGGCGTATGTTGCCCAAGAACCGGCTGGGACGGAAGATGTACAAGAAGCTTCACGTCTATGCCGGTGCGGAGCATCCGCATTTCGCTCAGAAACCGGAAAAACTTAACGTCTAACTATAGTTATTGAGGCTTATGGAACAGACTTCAATCACGGCAACCGGTCGTCGTAAAGAGGCTGTCGCCAGTGTGGAGTTGAAACCGGGTAAAGGCGCCTTTGTCGTCAACGGTAAGCAGATAAATGATTATCTGCTGCGTGAGTCGGTGATCAATCATGCGCTGGCTCCGCTGGGATTGGCTGATATGCTCAGCCATTACGATGTCCGTTGTCGGGCTTGTGGCGGTGGTATCACCGGGCAGGCCGGCGCGATTCGACTTGCCGTGGCTCGGGCTTTGATTCAGATCAATCCCGATCTGCGTGCCACCTTCCGCCAAAAAGGTATGCTTACTCGCGATCCGCGTGAAGTGGAACGCAAGAAGTACGGCCAGCCGAAGGCCAGAAAACGGTTCCAGTACTCCAAGCGTTAAACTGGAACGCCCATCCCCGCCGGAAGGCGGGGAAATGAACAGCCTCGACGGACTCGATCGGTGGTCCCAGTTCCTGCGGGTTCCGATTGGGAATGAGGTCGAGGCAAAGGACAACCATATTTAACAAAGGTGATTCATGATCTCCCCAAGAGTAAAAGAATTACTCGAAGCCGGGGTCCATTTCGGTCATCAGACCCGCCGTTGGAACCCCAAAATGAAGCCGTTTATCTTCACGGCTCGCAACGGCATCTACATTATTGACCTGCAAAAAACCGTTACCGCCGTTGACCGTGCTACCGCCAAGGTGCGCGAGGTCGTCCAGCGCGGTCGGTCCATCCTGATGGTGGGCACCAAGAAACAGGCCAAGGAAGTGATCAATGTCGAAGCCGGTCGTTGTGGCGCATTCTACGTCACTGAACGGTGGCTCGGCGGCATGCTGACCAACTTCGATACCATCAAGAACTCGATCAAAAAGCTCAAAGATATCGAGAAAATGCACGAGGACGGCCGGATCGAGAAGTTCACCAAGAAAGAACAGGCTAAACTGGACAACGAAGCCGAGAAGCTTCGCCGTGTTCTTGGCGGCATCAAAGATATGAATTTCCTCCCCGGTTTAGTCATAGTAGTGGATGCCCGCAAAGAGAAGATTGCGGTGGCTGAAGCACGTCGCCTCGGCATTCCGATCATTGCTATTGTCGATACCAATGCCGATCCGGATTTGATCGATTTCCCGATTGCCGGTAACGATGATTCCATCAAGTCGATTCGTGTGCTGATTCGTCACCTGGTCGAGGCCGCCAACGAGGCCAAGCAGTCCGTGACGCAGCGCGAAATCGAAGCTGCGGTCGATGAGGACCGCGAGGTCAAACCGACCGTGTATGTTAGTGAAGATGATCAAGACACCGATGAGAGTGAAACAGAAAGCTAAGGTCCCATGGAAATAACAGCGAAAATGGTACAGGAACTGCGCAATAAGACCGGCGCAGGCATGATGGACTGTAAAAAGGCCCTGAACCAGGCCAACGGCGATATGGAAGCCGCCATCAAGGTGTTGCGCGAATCCGGTATCGCCAAGGCCGCCAAGAAAGTCGGTCGTGAAACGGCCGAAGGGGTTATCGCGACCTACGTACATCCCGGCGACAAGCTCGGCGTCATGGTCGAAATCAACTGCGAAACCGACTTCGTCGCACGCACCGACCAGTTCAAAGAGTTCGCTCGCGACATCGCTATGCACATTGCCGCTTCCGATCCGCTCGTGGTTTCCCGCGATGAGGTGGATACCTCCACCCTCGAATCCGAGAAAGAGATCTACCGCCAGCAGGCAATTAAAGACGGCAAGCCCGAGAAGATCATCGACAAAATCGTTGACGGTCGTGTCGAGAAATACTACTCTGAAGTGGCTTTGCTTGAGCAGCCCTTTGTAAAGGATGATGACAAAACAGTACAGGACGTGGTCAATGCAATGATCGCATCGCTTGGCGAAAACATGCAGATCAAGCGGTTTGCCCGCTTCCGCCTGGGTGGCTGAGTTATGGACGGAGACGACTCTCCTCTAGCGTTTAAACGCATCCTGCTAAAACTGTCCGGTGAAGCGCTTATGGGTCCCGAGGGATTCGGGATCCATACGCGGACCGTTCAGTTCATTTGCTCTGAAATCAAGAAAATTAAAGACCTCGGGGTGGAAATAGGCATCGTTGTAGGCGGCGGCAACATCTTCCGCGGGCTCAATGCCTCCGAGCGGGGGATGGATCGTGTCACCGCCGATCACATGGGTATGCTTGCAACCGTAATTAATTCTCTCGCCCTGATGGACAATCTGGAGCAAATGGGCATTTTCACACGGGTAATGTCCGGGGTTCAGATGGAGGATTTCGCCGAACCGTACATCCGCCGTCGAGCCATTCGTCACATGGAAAAGGGCCGCCTGGTCATTTTCGCGGCCGGGACCGGAAGACCTTATTTCAGCACTGATACCGCCGCCTCCTTACGTGCGATGGAATGCGGGGCCGAGTTGCTGATCAAGGCCACCAATGTCGATGGCGTCTATTCCGCGGACCCCAAAAAGTTCAAGGATGCCGAGTTCTACCCGCGACTAAGTTATATGGATGTGTTGACTCAGGGACTGCGGGTGATTGATTCCACCGCTATTTCACTCCTTATGGAAAATCGCATACCCTTACGTGTAGTCGATTTAAAAACGCCGGATAATCTTATCCGAGTCGTTTGCGGTGAAGAAATCGGCTCACTTATTTCGTATAATGGCTTATAAGGACCTGCTAAAATTGGAGTTGGTATGACTCAGGACGAAATCTACAAAGATACCAAAGACCGCATGCAGAAATCAGTCGAAGCTGTCGTGCGCGAATTCGGCGCCGTCCGCACCGGTAAGGCTTCGATCCATCTCCTCGACACGGTGAAAGTGGAGGCTTATGGAACCACCATGCCGATAAACCAGGTCGCCACTATTTCCGCTCCGGAACCACGACTTCTGATTGTCCAGGCTTTCGATAAAACCACCGTCGGCGATATTGTCAAGGGGATCCAGAAAGCCGACCTTGGATTAAACCCGATGGTTGACGGTCAGACCATCCGTTTGCCCATTCCGGCTCTTAACGAGGAACGCCGCAAGGAACTCGTGAAACAGTGTAAGAATCTTGCCGAGGACGGCCGGGTTGCCGTGCGTAACGTTCGTCGTGATGCCAACGACAAGATCAAGAAAGCTCAGAAGGACAAGGAAATCTCCGAGGATCAGGAAAAGGATTCTCTGGTCGAGATTCAGAAAATGACCGATGAGACGATCAAGAAGATCGATGAGTTGCTGGAGAAAAAGGAGAAGGAAATGATGGAGGTCTGAACCGATCTCCTAAGAATCCCGAGAAGGCGGCGCTGGTTGAGCCGCCTTTTTCTTTTGGGCAAGTTAGCCCGGATGCTCGTTGTGGATATATGATTATAGATAGCGATTCCCGACCGGGTAATTTCGAAACTGCTTATTGACGACATCCCCTTGCGAAGCGAGACCGATCAAGCGGGGGACTCTCCACAGCCGGGATGTGGCGTAGGCGGTTCTCGGTCATAAGTACTTGGATAGTAAGCACAAATGAAACGGCCGCGTGAGTATAGGCTCGCGCGGCCGAAGTTTTTCGGATGACAGAACCTGCCATTAATGCATGTTCGTGCCTTCCATATACATTTTGAGATAGCGGTTCTCGGCCACGATACTCTTCATCCTGGCTCGAACCACATCTCCGGCTGAAATGATCCCGATCAACTTCTTGTTTTCCATGATCGGGACATGGCGGATGTTGTTTTTGGTCATCAGCGCCGCCATGTAGTCGATGTCGTCCGAGGGTACGCCCACGACCATATCCTCGGCCATGATGTCCTTGACAGTCAATTCCTTGTAGGCGTCCTGATTTTCGAAAACGGCTTTGAAAATGTCTTTGTCGCTGACCAGTCCCAGCAGATCACCGGCCTGACCCTGAACCGGCAGACATCCGATCTCGTTTTCGAGCATCAGGTTCATCGCGTTGATAATAGTGGTATCCGGGGGGCAAGTGATGAGCTCGCGCGATTTGGATTCCAGTTTATCCCGTACGTTCATATAAACACCTCCTTGATTTCGCTGTCTTGCGACCCGTTCCACCGCCGTGTGACGGGGTTGGGGATGTCCCAAAGGAACGGATTTCGAGGCTAAAGGAAAGAGAATGTTGGTTTCCTTATTAATTGTGCTATATTGAGGCCGTTATGTCAACAGAAAACTGCCTTTGTAAGTTTGTGTTGCCGGCGATGTTAAGTCTTTTAATCGCTCTGGCGACGGTCTCTGCGCAGGATTATGGTAATGATCCGGTGCTTGGTTATTACTGTCGAAATGCCGGTAACGTGCTTTCTGAGAAGTACGCTTTTCAGGAAGGTTACCGCCTCCAGTTCAAGGCAACGGCCTATCTTGCCGATTTGAACTCTGCCGGCGGTGTGGAGCGGATTGATTCGGCCGTTCAGGTTTTCTATTACTCAAACGGCCGGGTTGATTCGAGTAGTACCGTGATTGAAGGCCCCGGACGTCTGAAGGACTGGGACCTGAGTTTCCCCAATGTTTTCACACAACCGTATTTTTTCAATTTCTATCCAAACGATACCGGCGGGGCGGAGCTGGCCATCGGTTTCGACACGGACTCCACCCATAACGATTTACCTACCGGTTTGGCCGAGATTGACCGCGAAACGAATCGACTCAAACTGCTTTATTTGCATTATCCGCATCGACCCGATTATCGAAATTTCTCTCTCAGCTTTCGTGTGATCGAGATTGATTCGGTCATTCTGGCCGACAGTGTGGTTGAGCTAGGAGCTCACATGGGTATCCTCATGCCGGAGTATTACCGTAAAACCACGATCGTCACCGACATCCACGTGACTGAGTAGATCCTCACGAACATTCGCACAAATCACTGCGGAAGTGCGGTCGACGCAAGGCCGCCCGCTACGCGAGGTTGAACTTTTTAAACGCGTAGCGGCGGGGCTTGTCTTCGCCGCGATTGAGGTTTGTCAACAATCCCGGAAGCAGAAGCCTATCTTCTCTTCGCATCGGTGAGCGGCAGATGAGAACGTCTGTCGGCCACCAGCATGTTTTTGGCCCCACCCGGGCACGGGTGGACCACCAATGACAAGGCCATCAGCGCCCCCGTTTGAGATGGAGGTTATTGCTTGCGGTCCGATACCGGGGACGATAAATTGACACCACATGACCGACGAAATCGAACAACTGCAACGTCGTATCCTCGAAAATCGGGGGACTATTCCGACTCATGTCGCCATTATCATGGACGGCAACGGACGCTGGGCGGCTATGCGGGATAAGCCGCGCACCTACGGCCATGAGGCCGGAGTTAAAGCGGTGAAGGAAGTGGTTAGTGCGGCGGGTGAAATCGGAGTCAAGTATCTCACGCTATACACTTTCTCAGTCGAGAACTGGAAACGCCCACGTGAAGAAGTAGCGGCGTTGATGTCGCTGCTGACTCGAACCACGCGACGGGAAATCAAGGAGTTGATGGAGTCCGATGTCAAGCTGATTACGACCGGACGGATCAACGGCCTCTCAGCGACGCGACGCAAAGTCCTGCAACAAGCTGAGGAAAAAACCCGCAACAACCAGGGACTGGTGTTGAACCTGGCTCTCAATTACGGCGGGCGTACGGAGATTCTCGATGCCGTCAAGGCAATCTCCAGCTCGGTTGCCGCCGGTTTGATCGACATTGCTGATATTGACGAGGAGTTGTTTGCGAGTTTTCTCTACACGGCCAATCTGCCCGATCCGGACTTGTTGATCAGGACTTCGGGTGAGCACCGGATATCGAATTTCCTGCTCTGGCAAACCAGCTATACGGAGCTTTATATAATCGACATCCTCTGGCCCGATTTCGGCCGGCTGGAACTGTTTCAGGCGATCGATAATTACCAGAAGCGTGAGCGACGTTTCGGGCGCGTGGGAGCGAAGGGCTCAAAATGAGCAAGAATCTGATTGCGCGTATTGCGGTCGCGGCCGTGGCGATTCCGATTATTTTGTGGATTTGCTATGAGGGGGGAGCCTGGCTGTTCGGAATGCTGCTTTTGTTCGCTGCTATTGGAGCGATAGAGTTTTTCCTCGGTGAAGGGAGCAAACCGACCGGGGGACTTTTCTGGATCGGTCTGCTGACCGTAGCCGTCAATTTCGCGGTAATATCCGGAGCCTGCTTAGGGCGATTCTGTCCGGCTGAGACGATTCGCGGGGCATTCGGCAGTCTGGGTATGGTTGTTCCCAGTTTGTTCTTTTTCACGTTTACGGCGATGATACTGGCGGTAGGTAAAGAGCCGCCTTCGGAACTGTTCAAGCGGCACAGCCGGATCGTATGGGGTGTGCTTTATCTGTCGTTGTTGTATCCGATGGTTTATCGGGTCGGTCATGGTTATGCCGATATCTCCGGCGGTAACTGGCTGTTGTTCCTGTTCGGTTTACTTTGGGTCGGGGATACGGCTGCGATGTGGACCGGCATGGCCATCGGCAAACACAAGCTGGCTCCGGCGGTATCACCCAATAAAACGATCGAGGGATTTATCGGCGGAATCGCAGGTGCGCTGGCCGTTACGGTTTTAATGTATTTCTGGAAATTCAATTCCTTCTCCTTTGGCCATTTATTGGCGATTGGAGCGGGGTGCTCAGTATGCGGCCAGTTGGGGGATCTGGTCGAATCGATGTGGAAACGCTCGCTTGGAATCAAAGACTCCTCAGCCCTGATCCCCGGCCACGGGGGTGTGCTGGATCGTTTCGACTCACTTCTCTTCGCAGCGCCGTTCATGTATTTCTATCTGCGCCTGTTGGCATGATTAAAATCATCGATCTGTTTTTTGCCGCACGGCCTTTTCTGCATCTGCCGATCTGGTCGGTATATTTCATGGCCCTGATTATCGCGGGGGGGAGATCGTCCGATCTGACCTGGTGGGATGGACTGGCGTTGTTGTCGCTAAGCATGACGGCAGCGGGAGCGTTCTTTTTGAACCAGCTCTATGATATTGAATCCGACCGGATTAATAAGAAGTTGGGTTTTCTTCAGCGCGGTTTTCTCACTTCGGGACAGATGCAGGCTGGCTATTTAATCCTGACGCTGTGCGGGCTTATAGGAGCCGGATTGGTGTCGATGCTGTTTCTGACTTTGACGGCATTACAGGTGACGCTCGGATATTGTTACAGCGCCCCGAAGTTGAAATTCAAGGATCGCCCGCTGGCTGGATTGGTAACTAATGCGGTGAGTTTCGGTTTGCTTATCCCGCTGGCGGCCGCTGCCGTGCGGCAGGTCTGTTTTCATGCGGTTGATTGGCAGCTTGGTTTATATTTCTTCCTGACGGTAGCCTCGATGCATACCCTTACGACGATCCCTGATCGCGCCGGCGATGCCGCTGCCGATAAGCGGACGATTGGGGTGATATTGAGTTTTCGTAGTGCTGTGATGACGGCGTTGGTTCTGGTGGGGCTCTCAATTTATCCGGCGGTTATGGTTGGCGATGTTGCGCTGCTTAGTTTGTCGGTGATAAGTGCGCTGGTGACTTTTATCGCTCTGTTGGTGAAGCGGGAACGACTGATTTTGCTGGCCGCTAAATTGCCGCTGGCGTTACTGACGCTTTTCGCCGGATATCACTATCCTTATTATCTCCTGTTTATTGTTGCCCTGCTGTTTTTAACCCGGATATATTATCGCCAGCGGTTCAGTCAAACGTACCCTAAGCTGGCATGAAATACTCACTTACCATATTCACGGCCCTGATGGTTTTGGTCGGGTGTACCCCCAATCCGCGATTTCGCAGCGGGGGGACTGAGGCGTCTCCCGAAAGAGTAACAGCTTCTGAAACCAGAACGGGATATACTACGAATGACCTGCTTCGCCTGGGTCGAATCATGCGCAGCTTCCTGGGGAAACCGTATGCGGGAACCTCGCGTTATGAAGAGGGGGTGGATTGCAGCGGCTTCGTCCAGGAAGTGTTCCGCCAGTTTGATCGCAGTATCTATTTGCCCCGCACGGTAGCCGAACAAGTGAACCAGGGATTCGAGGTGTCGCGTCGCAGTTTGGCCTATGGCGATCTGGTCTTTTTCAATACTGTCGGGGCGCGAATTTCGCATGTCGGCATCTACACCGGTCATAACGAGTTCATTCATGCCTCCAGCTCCCAGGGGGTGGTAATTTCATCGCTGACCGAAAATTACTGGTCCAAACGATTCGTTACGGCACGCCGTATCCTGGGCAAACCGACCAATCCCAAACGGTCATGAAAACTCTGCCCGACGCTCTCAAAGTGAAGCTGAAGAATCTCCCCACCGGTCCCGGTGTCTATATGTTTCGTGACGAGAGCGGGAAGATCATTTATATCGGCAAGGCTAAAGTCCTGCGCAACCGGGTGCGGTCATATTTCCAGGGATCGCGGGGGCATGATGCCAAGACTGCACGGTTGGTGTCGCGCGTGGCGGATGTCGAGTTGATGGTGACTGCTACCGAGGTTGAGGCGTTGATCCTTGAGGCCAATCTGGTGCGCGAGCACAAGCCGCGTTACAACGTGGCGCTCAAAGACGACAAACATTTTCCTTATATCAAAATCACCACCGATGAACCTTTTCCCCGGGTGCTGATCGTTCGCCGCCTTGAGAGGGACAACGCGACTTATTTCGGACCGTATACCAGCGCCAAATCGATGCGTTCGACAGTGGCTCTGCTGACGCGGCTGTTCACCATTCGTACCTGCAACCTGACCATTCCGCATCCCTCGGGCAAGCCGCAACCGGTTTGCCTCGATTATTACATCAAACGCTGCAGCGGGCCATGCGCCGGTCACCAGAACAGTGAGGAGTACAAGGAGCTGGTCGATGCCGTCGTTATGGTGTTATCGGGGCGCAGCAGTAAGCTGATCGACCGATTAACCAAAAAGATGCAGGTCGCTTCCGACGCTATGGAATACGAGCAAGCGGCCGTGTTGCGGGATCAGATAGAGGCGATCCGCAAGATAATGATCAAACAGAACGTCGATATCGGGGAAATAGTTGACCGGGATATCGTATCCATCGCACGAGAGAAACGAGATGCGGTGGCGGTCGTAATGCAAATCCGCGAGGGGGTGTTGATCGGACGTCAGGATTTCCAGCTTACGGCCGATGAGGACGATCCCAATGAAACGGTGCTGGATACTTTCCTCAAACAGTATTATAACCACCAGCCCAATCTGCCCGACGAGTTATGTCTGCCGCTGGATATCCCCGAGACCGATCTTTTGGCCGCCTGGCTCAGGCAACTCAAGGGAAGTCCGGTGCGGATCAAGTCGCCCAAAGCGCGCGGACACGTTCGGCTGGTCGAACTGGCGGCGGCCAACGCTCGCCTGTTGCTCGATGAGTTGTTGATCCAGAAACGGGGCCAGGCCGAGCGCACGAGCAAGATGGTTTCTTCGTTGCAGGAACAGTTGGGACTCTACACGGCGCCGCGTCGTATTTCCTGCTTCGATATTTCCAACACGGGGGAGACCGACGCCGTGGGCTCGTGTGTGTTTTTCGAAAACGGCAAACCTAAAAAGAGCGGTTATCGGCATTTCAAAATTAAGACGATCAAGGGACAGGATGATTTCGCCATGATGCGGGAGGTTATCGGGCGCTATTTCAGCCGGATTCGCGATGAAGAAATTGATCCGCCCGATCTGGTGGTGGTCGACGGTGGCAAGGGGCAGCTTTCGTCGGCGCTGGCGGAGCTTCAGGCGCAGGGTTTCTCCGACCAGGCCGTGATCGGACTGGCCAAGCGACTGGAAGAGGTGTTCCGACCGGGAGAATCGGACCCGGTCACACTAGACCGACGTTCCCCGGCGTTGATGCTGCTGAAGCAGGTCCGGGACGAAGCCCACCGGTTCGCGATCACCTACAACCGCAAGGTGCGGTCCAAGCGGACGATCAAATCGGCGCTCGATGATATCCCCGGCATCGGCCCGGCTAAGCGGAAACTCCTGTTGGACAAGTTCGGTTCGGTGGCGCAGATCAAGCAGGCTTCGCTGGAGGAATTGACCGCGTTGCAGGGAATCAACGAAAAGCTGGCGCGGCTGATTATGGACGCCATTAAACCGGATTAGTGCTTGCCCCGGTTGAGGGAGAATCTTTATCCTAAGCCATGCAACAACCCCAGGCATATACGGTCGCGGCCATAACGCGGATAATCAAGGACCTGCTGGAACAATCGTTGCCGTCGGTCTGGATCGAGGGGGAGATTTCCAATTACGTCCATCATTCGTCCGGGCATCGTTATTTCAATCTCAAGGATGCCCATGCGAACCTGCGCGCCACTATCTGGCGTTCGGCCGGATCGGCTTTAAAATTCGAGCCGGAAAACGGCCAGAAGGTGCTGGCATTCGGCGATATCACCGTCTATGAAAAAGGCGGCAGCTACCAACTCAATTGCCGTAAGCTGGTTCCGGTGGGGGTGGGGGAGTTGGAGTTGGCGTTTCGTCAGCTTCATGAGAAACTGACGGCTGAAGGGCTTTTTGAAGAAGATCGCAAGAAACCGATTCCGGCTTATCCGCGAAGGATCGGGGTGGTAACATCGCCGACCGGAGCCGCAATCAGGGATATCATCCAGATATCGGGACGGCGCAATCCGGCCGTGGAACTTATTATTTATCCGGCCAAGGTCCAGGGAGACGGCGCCGAAACGACAATAGCGCGTGGAATCGAGTATTTCAACGGTCGTGATGATATCGACCTGCTCATCGTCGGGCGCGGCGGCGGATCACTCGAAGATCTCTGGCCGTTCAATACGGAAATAACCGTGCGGGCGATTGCCGCCTCGCGCTTGCCGGTAATCTCGGCGGTAGGGCATGAGGTGGACATAACGTTGTCCGATCTCGTGGCCGACCTGCGTGCTCCGACACCTTCGGCGGCAGCGGAACTGGCCGTCTGGTCGTTGTCGGACACCCGTGAATTCGTGGATGGCAATATCACGCGGCAGGCTTCGATTTTAAGTCGCCGGGTTGACCATGCTCGCACGACGTTAAAAGCTCAGTTGAGCCGACCGGTTTTTAAGCGGCCGCTGGAGATGATCCGTCAGCGTCAACAGGCGCTTGATTATGCCGTACAGGCGCTGATGACCTCGGGAAAAAACTGTTTTGAATCGGGACGCAACCGCTTATCTTTGGCCGTGACCAAACTGGAGACGCTCTCGCCCCTCAAGATTCTGTCACGCGGATATTCGGTCAGTCGTCGTCTCCCCAAACATCAGGTGCTCCGTTCTACGGGCGACATTCTCCCCGGTGACCGTATGGAAACTCTCTTATCGGACGGCGAAGTCGTGTCGTTCGTGGAGTCGATCCGAAAGGATGAAAAGAAATGTCGTCAGGCAAAAAACTGAGTTTTGAAGAGGCGCTGGAACGGCTGGAAGAGATAACGGCCGAGATGGAATCGACCGAGGCCTCTTTGGATCAGTCGATCGAGTTGTATACCGAGGGGCTCAAGCTGGCTCAGGAATGCCATAAAAAACTCGAAGCAGCCGAACAAAAAATCAAAATAATCGCCGAGAAAAACGGCGCTCTGGTTGAAGAAACATTCACGCGCGATAGTAGTGAAGAGTAATGGAAGTGGCAGCGATAGACGGACGCCAGTATCTTGCCGACAGTCGTGAGTTGACCAATCGGCTGTTGCGGAAGTATCTTCCAGCCGAAGACCGAGAGCCGACTTCGCTTCATAAGGCGATGCGTTATTCCGCTCTTGCGGACGGCAAACGGTTGCGACCGACTCTTTGTCTGGCCGCGTATGAATTTTGCGGCGGCAATGCCGACGGCGAAGACCTCCCGGTTCATTTCGCCATGGCGGCGCTGGAAATGGTTCATGCTTATTCGCTGATTCATGATGATCTGCCGTGCATGGACGACGATGACTTGCGACGCGGTATCCCTACTTGTCACAAGCAGTTCGGCGAAGCGATGGCGGTTTTGGCCGGTGATGCCCTGCACGTGGCGGCGTTCGAGTTGATGACTCGTACCGAATCCATTGAAGCGATTCGGGAGTTGGCCGAAGCGGTTGACACCGAAGGCATGCTGGGCGGCCAGGTGGCCGATATCGAGGCGGAAGGCCGCGATAGTATCACGCTGGAAGAAGTCGTCAATATCCATCGCCGCAAGACCGGGGCGCTGTTGCGTGGCTCGGTCCGGATCGGGGCGATTTTAGCCGGCGCCGAACCGGGGCTGCTTGAGCGGTTGACCTCTTATGCGGAGAAAATCGGGCTGGCTTTCCAGATCGTAGATGATATTCTGGATGTGGTCGGCGATGAACAATTGTTGGGCAAGGATATCGGGTCCGATAGTAAAAATCAAAAAGCGACTTATCCGGCCGCGGTCGGTCTCGATCGAGCGCGTAAGGACGCCCGTGACCTGATCCGGCAAGCTGAAGAGGCGCTCGGTGATAAAGCGGGCGACAACATGCTGACCTATATTGCCCGTTTTATCGGGCAACGAGATTTCTGATTGGTTACGTATACACAAATATGAAGTATCTGCCTTTCATAGAGAATCCTTCCGATCTGAAGCGACTGTCAGAAGAAGAGCTGACGGTTCTTGCCGAAGAGATCCGGGAGGAGCTGATCGCCACGGTATCGAAAACCGGCGGTCATTTGGCCACCAACCTCGGTTCGGTAGAGTTTACGATTGCCCTGCATTACGTGTTCGACTGCCCGCGCGACAAATTCGTCTGGGATGTCGGGCATCAGGTCTACCCCCACAAGTTGCTGACGGGACGGCGGGAATCGTTCGGCACAATTCGCCAGAACGATGGTCTCTCCGGATTCACGAAACAGACCGAATCCGAGTACGACTGCTATGGAGCGGGGCATGCCTCGACTTCGATTTCAGCCGCCCTTGGACTGGCGGCGGCGCGTGACCATGCCGGATTGGATCACAAGGTGGTTGCGATTATCGGCGACGGCTCCATGACCGGTGGTCTCGCTTTTGAGGGACTAAACAATGCCGGATCGTCCAAACGCGATCTACTGGTTATTCTCAACGATAATCATTGGTCGATTTCGAAAAACGTGGGGGCGCTGTCGAAATATCTGACCTCGATCATGGTGGACGAGAAATTCAATCGTTTGCGTGATGAAATCTGGGAGCTTACAGGTCGTTTCAAACGGCGCGATAAAATCCGGGCCACGATCTCACACCTGGAGAAATCACTCAAGGGATTTCTTGCCCCGGGGATGGTATTCCAGAGTTTGGGGTTTCGGTATTTCGGCCCGATTGACGGTCATGACCTGCCGCTGGTGATCCGAACACTGGAGAGTATCAAACATCTTAGCGGACCGATCATGTTGCATCTGGCGACGGTCAAGGGGAAAGGGTATCAACCGGCCGAAGGTGATCCGACCAAGTTCCACGGTGTAGGTAAGTTCGATAAAGTGACCGGCAAACCAACCGGAAAAACATCTTCATTGCCGTCATACACGAACGTCTTCGGTGACATGTTGGCCGAGTTGGCTGAAAAGAACGAAAGAATCGTGGCCATCACGGCCGCCATGACGACCGGCACCGGGCTGGTGAAGTTTTCCGAAAAATTCCCGGATCGTTTATACGATGTCGGTATTGCCGAGGGCCATGCCGGTTGTTTTGCGGCAGGGCTGGCTACCGGAGGGATGAGACCCTATTTGACGATCTATTCGACATTCATGCAGCGGGCCCTGGACCAGTTGATTCACGATATCGCTCTCCAGAAACTGCCGGTCGTGATCTGCATGGATCGAGCCGGTCTCGTCGGGGCTGACGGTCCTACCCATCATGGTGTGTTTGATCTGTCGCTGTTCAACAGTGTCCCTAATCTGACGGTAGCGGCGCCGCGTGACGGCAACGAATTACGCTCAATGTTGTACTATACGGCAACCAATGATCTCACCGGGCCGGTAGCAATTCGTTATCCCCGCGCCAACGTTCCGACCCCGATAGAGGATAAAGTAGAAGAAATTCGCTGGGGGCGCTGGACCGAGTTAACCGAGTCGAAGGATATCGTGATCATCGGTGTCGGTACCATGGTAACGGAAGCGCTGGCGGCAGCGGATTTACTTAAGGCCGAAGGCATCGAAACCGCCGTCGTGAACGCGCGCTTCATCAAACCGCTGGATGTCGATCTGCTCGACGAACTTCGGGGGCGCTGTCGGGTGATCGTGACTATCGAAGAAAACAGCCTGGTCGGTGGTTTTGGATCATCGGTGGCCGACTATTTACTGGAAGCCGGTTATAGCGGCCGTTTTAAGGCGATGGGTATTCCGGATAAGTTTATCACGCACGGCGATCGCACTACTCTTTTACGTGCGATTGAATTGGACGCCAGAGGGATTGTCGATACGGTCAAGCGCCTGGCGGCATCCGTACCTTCGGATGAGGAAGAGAAACCGTCCTCAGTGCGGTTGCAACCGGAAGCGAAGACCAAAGGTGATGCTTATCATTCCGCCGTTCAGGATGAAAAGGGGCGAAGCTGACTATGAGAATTGGGGTAATTTCCAATATCAAGCGCGAAGGTTCGGATGATGCCATCCGGATCATTTTGGACTGGGCTCGAAGCACCGGGCACGAGATTGTCGCTTCCCCGGACCTCGAGCACATGCGTAGCGACGAGTTAGACATCGGTTCACTTCAACAAGTGACTGCCGATAGTGATATCGTGGTCTCGATGGGAGGCGACGGTACCTATCTGGCTTCGGTCCGCGCGGTGGGAGCTACCGGGACACCCTTGCTGGGGATTAATCTCGGTTCACTGGGATTTCTGACGCAGCTTACTCCCGAAGAACTTCCCGCGGCTCTCGATGCCATCACTCGGGGGCAGTACCGGGTGGAAGAGCGGATGATGCTGGAGGTTTCCACCGGAGGCAAGCATCGGCTCGAAAGCCCGTATGCCTTGAACGATGTGGTCGTAGACAATGGACCAATCAGCCGAATAATCGATATCGATCTGACGGTTAATGGGGAACCGATTGTGACCTATCGGGCCGATGGCCTGATTATCTCGACTCCGACCGGTTCAACCGCTTACTCGCTGGCGTGTGGCGGCCCGATTATGAATCCTTCGATGGATGGGATTATTTGTACGCCGATCTCTCCGTTCAGTCTCTCAGTGCGACCGATGATTTTTGCTGCGTCCGATGTGTTGCAAATGCGGGTGCGGTCGGAGCACGAAGTGGCTGGTTTAACTTTGGATGGACAAGTAATGGCGCCGCTGGTTGATACCGACGTGATTACGGTACGGCGAGCTTCGTTCCGCACTCGTTTCATTGTTTTCCCGGGGAATTCCTCTTTCTATAAAGTGCTCAAGAAGAAGCTGCACTGGGGTATAGTACCATCCGCACGCGGTGATGAAGATTGATCGACAGGCTTCTGTTAGTCAGAATTCACTTGCCAAAATAGAACTCGCCGAATAACTTGCGGCCTGCAAGCGGGAGTAACTCAATTGGTAGAGTCACGGCCTTCCAAGCCGTTGGTCGCGGGTTCGAACCCCGTCTCCCGCTTTTTTGTCTCTCGCCGGTTCTGTCTACTGTTTAAGTGCTGATCCGATAAGGGGATAGGTGCTCCCGGGATGGTTTTTCGGTGTTTTATGAAAATTCTGTGCGAAAAATGAACAGAATCGCTAATAAAGCCGGAGTAGACTGCCGATTTTCTTGTTAGGCCGGCTGCTGGGAACTTTTTTCATTTTTTTTGCCCTATATGAAGAAATCCCTTGACAGTATTTTCTGGCCCACTATATATGGGGTCTGCCTTGATTAGGCACAGGCTATTTTTGTGGCCGGTAAACAGTTAGAATAAGAAGAGAAGCCCAGATAGCTCAGTCGGTAGAGCACATCCTTGGTAAGGATGAGGTCACCAGTTCAATCCTGGTTCTGGGCTTTTTAGACCATAACGGAGGAAGTCGAAGGCTATGGCGAAGGAGAAGTTTGAGCGGACCAAGCCGCACGTGAACGTAGGTACGATTGGTCACGTAGATCATGGCAAGACGACGTTGACGGCGGCGATGACGATGGTATTGGCCCGGAAGAACAAGACGGCCGTACGCTCGTTTGATTCGATTGACAACGCCCCCGAGGAGCGCGAGCGGGGAATCACGATCGCGACCGCGCACGTGGAGTATGAGTCAGACAAACGACACTATGCGCACGTGGATTGTCCGGGACACGCGGACTATGTGAAGAACATGATCACGGGAGCGGCCCAGATGGACGGAGCGATTCTGGTGGTAAGCGCCGCCGACGGTCCGATGCCGCAGACGCGTGAGCACATCTTGTTGGCTCGCCAGGTCGGTGTTCCGTACATCGTGGTGTACATGAACAAGGTGGACCAGGTTGACGATCCGGAGTTGCTAGATTTGGTGGAGTTGGAGGTTCGCGATCTTCTTTCGAGCTATCAGTTTCCGGGAGATGATATTCCGGTGATCCGAGGTTCGGCGTTGGAAGCGATGACGGCCGGAGCGGATCTCTCGAAGAGTCTTGATGATCCGGCGTTCAAGTCGATCTTTGAGTTGATCGAGGCGTTGGATAGTTACATTCCTGAGCCCAAGCGCGACAAGGACAAGCCGTTTTTGATGCCGGTCGAGGACGTGTTTTCGATCACGGGTCGCGGAACGGTAGCGACGGGTCGTATTGAGCGTGGCCAGGTGAAGATGGGTGAGACTTTGGAGATCATCGGCATTCGCGACACGCGCAAGACGGTGTGTACGGGTGTCGAGATGTTCAAGAAGATTCTCGATTACGGCGAGGCTGGTGACAACGTAGGTTTGTTGCTTCGCGGTATCGACAAGGACGAGATCGAGCGTGGAATGGTTCTGGCACAGCCTGGTTCGATAACTCCTCACACGAAGTTCCGTGCTGAGGTGTACGTATTGAGCAAGGACGAGGGTGGTCGTCACACGCCGTTCTTTACGGGATATCGTCCTCAGTTTTATTTTCGTACGACGGACGTGACGGGTGTCGCGACGCTTCAGGAAGGCGTCGAGATGGTCATGCCTGGAGACAACGTGACAATAGATGTGGAGTTGATCACGCCGATCGCGATGGAGAAAGAGCTTCGTTTCGCGATTCGTGAAGGCGGCCGAACGGTCGGCGCCGGGGTCATCGCCGAGATTTTTGAATAAAAACGCAAATGTAAACGCGGGTTAGCAATCGATGCCGAGAGAACGTGTCATACTAGCTTGTGGTGAGTGCAAACGTCGTAACTACGTTACGATGAAGAATAAACGGTTGCACCCGGAGCGTGTAGAGTATCGCAAGTATTGCAGTCATTGCAATAAACATACTGTACACAAAGAAGCTAGATAATAAAAATCACAGGCCAGTAGCTCCAACTGGTAGAGCGCCGGTCTCCAAAACCGGATGCTGGGGGTTCGAATCCCTCCTGGCCTGCATTGATCATAAGTAGGTTATTTTGGAGAAGATCAAAAAATACCTCAGAGAGGTTGTCGCGGAGCTTCGTAAGGTCACCTGGCCGACGAAAGATGAGTTGATCGGTTCCACGATCGTTACGATCGTAGTGTCGTTCATCGTGGCGATCTTCATCGGTATCGTCGATCGCATTCTCTCGTGGGGAATCACGACGATTTTCGGCGGGGGTCTTGGAGGGTAAGTTACAGATGGCGCTTCGCTGGTATGCGGTTCACACCTATTCGGGTCATGAACACAAGGCCAAGCGATATCTCGAGTCGGCAATAGTAAATGCCGGTCTGGAGGATAAGTTTGGCGACGTGTTGGTGCCGACCGAAGAGGTCACGGAGATGAGGCAGGGGAAACGGTCGACGACGACCAAGAAGTTTCTTCCCAGCTACATCCTGGTCCAAATGGAATTGGACAAAGTCACACAGGAGTTAGTGGTGTCGACACCCGGTATTACCAATTTTGTCGGTGGCGCCGGTAAGCCGATCCCGCTCAAAAACCAGGAGGTTGAGCGGATTGTCGGCCAGATCGACAAGAGCCGTACCGAAGAACCTACTGATATTCCGTTCCAGGCGGGTGATTCCGTCAAGGTCTGTGACGGACCTTTCGCTGACTTCACCGGGACTGTTAGCGAAGTCAATATGGAACGACGGAAGGTGAAAGTAATGGTTTCCATCTTTGGTCGCCCCACTCCAGTGGAGTTGGATTTCCTGCAGGTGGAAATAGCCAAAAAATAGAAAAAGACTCATTCTGGAGCAGATAGACAAGTGGCTAAGAAAATCGAAGGGTACATCAAACTGCAGATTCCGGCCGGAGCGGCCAATCCGGCTCCCCCGGTGGGCCCGGCGCTCGGTCAGCGCGGCGTCAATATCATGGAGTTCTGCAAGGCGTTCAACGAGCGGACCAAAGAAGGTAAAGGTCTGTTAACGCCGGTGATCATAACCGTCTACCATGACAAATCGTTCTCCTTCATAACCAAAACCCCGCCCGCGTCGACACTTCTGTTGAAGGCGGCCAAGCTCAAGAAGGGTTCCGGGGTTCCCAATAAAGATAAGGTGGGCAGAGTCACGGCTGACCAGGTGCGCGAGATCGCAGAGGCTAAAATGGCCGATTTGAACGCTGCCGATGTCGAGGCGGCGATGCGAATCATCGAAGGTACCGCGCGCTCGATGGGTATCGAAGTGACTCGTTAGGAAAGATATCCGTAACCAGCCGGATTGTCCGGCTCAAACATTCGTCCGTACCCGGGGCAAGCATGGTTGCGCCCGGGGAGAATAGGAGACCATGAAGAGATCAAAAAACTACAAAGCGTATCGCGAGAAAATCGACCGCACCAAAGCCTACTCGCTTTCCGATGCAGTACATCTGCTGAAGGAAAACCATTACGTCAAGTTTGACGAATCGGTCGAAGTCGCTCTGCGTCTTGGCGTAAATCCCAAACATGCCGATCAAATGGTCCGTGGTACGGTGGCCTTGCCTCATGGTACCGGATCATCGGTTCGTGTTCTGGTTTTTGCCCAGGGCGAGAAGGCGACTGAAGCTGAATCCTCGGGCGCCGATTTCGTCGGTGGTGAGGAACTGGCCGAGAAGATTTTGGGCGGTTGGACAGACTTTGATGTCGCCGTAGCGACGCCGGACATGATGAAGGTGTGCGGTAAGCTCGGTAAGGTTCTCGGACCGCGTGGCCTTATGCCCAACCCGAAGACGGGCACGGTGACGATGGATATCGAGAAGACGATCAAAGAGTTAAAGGCGGGACGCATCGAGTTCCGAGTGGACAAGCAAGCCAACATCGCCTCGGCGGTGGGTAAGCTGTCGTTCGATGTTCAGAAGATAGAAGAAAACGTGCTGGCGTTTTTGGATGCCATCATGCGCGCCAAACCGGCTGCAGCCAAAGGCGCCTATCTTTTGGGAGCATCCATTTGTTCCTCGATGAGTCCGGGCTTGAAATTGGACCACGCCGAGATGGTCGCGAGCCTGAAGCGGTAGCCAGAGAGGAAGTTTGAGATGCCCAGACAGGATAAAATAGATGCCGTAGCGAAATACGGCGAGCTGTTTAAGGAATCCAACGCCTTCTTCGTTACCGATTACCAGGGGCTCAACGTGGCGGATATAACCGCTCTGCGTAAGAAATTGCGCGAGTCCAACGTTCGTTTCCTGATCGGTAAGAATACCCTTTTCAGCATCGCTGCCCGCGAAGCGAATATCGAAGGGTTGGATCAATATCTCGAGGGACCGACGGCAATAGCCTTTACATCCGAAGATCCGGCAGTGGCCGCGAAGATCCTGAATGAATCATTCAAGGATAAGGAACTGCCGAAAATGCGGGTGTTCTCACTGGAAGAGGAACTTCACGCCGGTAAAGAGATCGGTCGATTGGCCGACCTGCCGTCGAAGGAAATCCTCTATGCCCAGTTGGCGGCAGCCGTTGGTGCGCCGCTTACGAATTTGGCCGGAGCTTTGTCCGGGTTATTCCGTAAGTTGACGGGTGTGCTGATGTCCCTTGAGGAACAGAAGAAGAATGAGGGCTAACTGCCCGCAGAAGTTAGTCCTAGTTTGCGGTCCGGCAAGCCGGGACAATAAGAACTAGTTTAGACAAAAAAACATAACAATAACTAGCGAGGTTACGAAAGTGGCGAACGCAGCAATAGAAGAAATCGTTGACAAAATTGCGGCTCTGAGCGCAATGGATGTGGCCGATCTGATCAAGGCCATTGAAGACAAGTTTGGCGTAACCGCCGCCGCTCCGATGGCGGCCGTGGCTATCGCGGCTCCAGGCGCCGGCGCTGCCGAAGCCGAAGAGCAGACCGAATTCGACGTCGTGCTCACCGCGGTTGGCGACAAGAAGATCCAGGTTATCAAGGTTGTCCGTGAGGTTACCAGTCTGGGTCTGAAGGAAGCCAAGGACCTGGTGGAAGCCGCTCCGACGAAGGTTAAAGAAGCTCTGTCTAAGGACGAGGCCGAGAAAGTCAAGGCCAAGCTCGAAGAAGTCGGCGCTCAGGTAGATATTAAGTAACTACTGCAATAGGATCATCGGCCGGGAGCTTTGCCGCTCCCGGCCCGGTTTTTCGGGAGTATATCACTATTTTTAGGTTCCCATTCTTGTTTCCGGTTGGTTGATTGACTGCAATAGTGGCTCCCCAGATTGAGTTCGGGGAGAAGAAGTTATTTATGACAGAATCATCCAAGCCTTTGGATTATATACGAGTTCTTATCTGGTCCCCCGACGCTAGACGTGCGTTCGGGAGGCTTCATCTCTGTTTAGGAGGGTGATGCTTTGGCCCGTTCAGGAGTATTGACACGGAAAAGTTACGGTGTGCTGGCGGACGCCACTGATATGCCCAACCTGTTGGACGTTCAGACCCAGTCATACGAAGAATTTCTACAAGCCGAAATACCTCCGGACAAAAGGGAAAACAGAGGTCTCGAGCAGATCTTCAGAGAGATTTTCCCGGTTAACGATGTTCACGAGAATTACTCGCTGGAATACGTCAGTTACCATCTGGGACCGACGCGTTATTCGATCGAGGAATGCCGTGAACGCAATATGAGCTTTGCCGCTCCGCTCAAGGTTACGATGCGTTTGATCGTTCGTGACGCCGAGAAGGAAGACAAGGAAGTCAAGGATGTAATCGAGCAGGATGTTTATCTCGGCGAGCTGCCCCTTATCACTGAATGGGGGACTTTTATCATCAACGGCTCGGAGCGCGTGGTTGTCAGTCAGTTGCACCGTAGTCCCGGTGTCTTTTTCGACCAGACAACTCACCCTAACGGTAAAGAGTTGTATTCTGCACGCATTATCCCGTACCGTGGAAGCTGGGTCGAATTCGCCATGGATATCAACGATATCATGTTCGCTTATATCGACTCCAAACGGAAGCTCCCGGTTACCATGCTTCTTAGAGCGATCGGTTTCTCCAGCGATGAGGATATCGTAAGCGAATTTTACAAAGTGTCCCGGCTCGTTTTCAAGGGCAAGTCGCATGAAGAGTACGAGGGATGTTTCCTGGCCGAGACGATCGTTGACAAAGAAACCGGTGAAGTGGTCTTCGGTGTCGGCGAACCGCTGACGGAAACAGTCGTAGACAAACTGCAGGGAATGGGGTACAAACAGTGCCAGATGATTTCTTCCACGGAACGTCGTGAAACGTTTGTTATTCTGAATACCCTCAGGAAGGATCCGACCAAGAGCCGTGAAGAAGCTCTGGTAAAAATATACTCACTGCTTCGTCCGGGTGAGCCGCCCACGCTGGAAATGGCCGAGTCACTGCTGGAGAAGTTCTTTTTCTCCAACAAGCGCTATGATCTCGGTGAAGTCGGTCGCTACATGATCAACCAGCGGATGGGACTCAATATCCCGCTTGAATCCACGACCCTGGTCAATGATGATTTTCTTGCGATTATCCGCTACCTGATCGGTTTGTGTAATGACTCCGGTTTCACCGATGATATCGATCATCTGGGCAATCGCCGGGCGCGAACGGTTGGGGAGCTGCTGTCGAATTTATTCTCAGTAGGTCTTTCCCGCGTGGCTCGAACTATCCGCGAGCGGCTTTCGCTCAAAGATCAGGAAAACGTAACCCCGCAGTTGCTGGTCAACGCCCGTACCGTTTCATCCGTAATCGAGACATTCTTTGGATCCTCGCAGCTCTCGCAGTTCATGGACCAGACCAATCCGCTGTCTGAGTTGACGCATAAACGTCGTTTGTCCGCTCTCGGTCCGGGTGGTTTGACGCGTGAACGAGCCGGCTTTGAGGTCCGTGACGTACACCACACGCATTATGGCCGTCTTTGTCCGATTGAGACTCCGGAAGGTCCGAACATCGGTCTGATTACCTCGTTGGCTACCTTTGCCCGTATCAACCGTTACGGTTTTCTCGAAACACCGTATCGTCGCGTGGAAAATGGCGAAGTCACGAATGATATTCATTATCTGTCGGCGGACGAGGAAGATCGGCATTACATAGCCAATTGCGAAGAGCCGCTTGACGAGACCAATCATTTCGTCCATAAGCGTATCTTCGTACGCCGTCGTTCGGAATATCCGGCGGTTTCACCCGATGAAATCGAATACATGGACGTGTCGCCGAGGCAGATCGTCTCGGTGGCGGCGGCGTTGATTCCGTTCCTCGAACACGACGACGCCAACCGCGCTCTCATGGGTTCGAACATGCAACGCCAGGCAGTACCGCTTCTGCGCACCGATGCTCCGGTCGTGGGAACCGGTATTGAAGCCAAGGTGGCGGCGGATGCCGGAGCGGTGATTCGTTCGAAGCATGCCGGAGAGGTTGTGTTCGTTGACAGCACCCGAGTCGTCATCAGGCCGCAGTCGAAGACGCGAGTCGGTCAGTTGGGATATATCGAAGATGTCGAATATCACCTGACGAAGTACCGCCGTTCCAACCAGGACACCTGTATCAATTATCGTCCGACAGTCGGACCCGGTGTCGAGGTGAAGGTGGGGGATATCATCGCCGACGGCCCGGCCGTTGATCGCGGTGAACTGGCCCTCGGGCATAACACGCTGGTGGCTTTCATGCCCTGGCGCGGTTATAACTTCGAGGATGCGATTATTCTTTCCGAGCGTCTCGTACGCGAGGATATTTTCACTTCGATTCATATCGAGGAATACGAACTGCAAGTCCGCGATACCAAACGCGGCGCGGAAGAAGTAACCCGTGAAATTCCCAACGTATCGGAAGAAGCGCTGCTGAATCTGGACGAACGGGGAATAATACGTATCGGCGCCGAAGTCGAAGCGGGCGACATTCTCGTCGGCAAGGTTACGCCTAAAGGTGAAACCGAGCTGTCTCCGGAGGAGCGTTTGCTCCGAGCTATTTTCGGGGAGAAAGCGGGTGATGTCCGTGATGCCAGTTTGAAGGCGCCGCCCGGTATGAAGGGCGTTGTTATCAAGACACAGGTCTTCAGTCGTAAAGAGCGCACCGAAGAAGCCAAGAAGCTGGAGAAGCAGCAAGTTGCGGAGATCAAGAAGGATTTCAACTTGAAGATCCACAACATCGAGAAGCTGCGAGCGCAACGTATCGGTGAATTGCTGGACGACCAGAGTTCGCAGACGGTTCGTTCGGCTGCCGACAATGCGGTTTTAATCCGTGCCGGTCATAAATTCCAGGCTGACTTCTTTGCCGATTACGATTTTGCCAACGCCGTCGCGCCGGAAGGCTATTGCAAGGACGCCACGATCAACAAGCACGTTGAGAACGTGCTGGAAGAAGCGGCGAACCTGATCGAGAAGAAACGCGAAGAGATGGAAGTCGAGATCGACAAAGTGGTACGCGGTGCGGAACTCCCGCCGGGTGTCAAGCAGTTGGTCAAGGTGACTATCGCTATTCGCCGTAAGATCTCGGTCGGCGATAAGATGGCCGGTCGCCACGGTAACAAGGGTGTCGTTTCACGCATTGTGCCGATCGAAGACATGCCGTACCAGGCTGATGGTATCCCGGTGGATATTATTCTCAATCCGCTTGGCGTCCCGTCCCGTATGAATGTCGGCCAGATTCTGGAGACGCACCTGGGCTGGGCGGCCATGGCTCTCGGTGAGCATGTCGCAACACCGGTGTTCGAGGGAGCCTCGATCGAACAGATCAAGGAAAAACTCGCTTCAGCCGGGTTGCCTGAAGATGGAAAACTCACTCTGTATGACGGTCTCACCGGAAATGCCTTCGATAACCGGATCACCGTCGGATATATATACATTCTCAAACTGTCGCACCTGGTGGATGATAAGATCCACGCCAGGTCGATAGGACCCTATTCGCTGGTTACCCAGCAGCCGTTGGGCGGTAAAGCCCAGTTCGGCGGCCAGCGATTCGGTGAAATGGAGGTCTGGGCGCTCGAGGCTTACGGCGCTGCCTACGCTCTGCAGGAAATGCTGACGGTCAAGTCGGACGACGTGACCGGCCGCAGCCGGGTGTATGAAGCGATCGTCAAGGGCGAAAATCCACCGGAACCGGGTTATCCGGAAGCGTTCAACGTTCTCATTAAGGAACTGCAGGCGCTTGGTTTGGATGTGAAGCTCCTGGAGGAGTAATTAGGGTCAGGCAAAGAGGTCTGCTTTGGGCAGACTGTGGACAATAGAGGAGTTAGTGCCATGGTAGATATTTTGGATCAAAAACCGGCGCCGAAGAAGCCGTCTGAGTTCGCGGCCATACAGGTTCAGATGGCGTCGCCGGATGTAATCCTGTCGTGGTCTTACGGCGAAGTAACCAAGCCGGAGACTATCAACTACCGTTCTTTCAAACCGGAACGCGATGGGCTCTTCTGTGAGCGCATTTTCGGTCCGGTTAAAGACTGGGAATGTAACTGCGGCAAGTACAAACGCATTCGTTTCCGGGGAATCGTTTGTGATCGCTGCGGGGTAGAGGTGACGCAATCCAAGGTGCGGCGTGAGCGCATGGGCCATATCCAATTGGCCGTGCCGGTTTCGCACATTTGGTATTTCAAATCTCTGCCGTCCCGTATCGGGCACTTGCTGGATCTCTCCATCCGCGAACTGGAGAAGATTCTCTATTACGAAGCATACCTGATGATCGACCCGGGCAACTCCTCTTATGCCAAAGGCGACACCCTCAGTGAAGAAGAGTATATGGAGCTGGAGGAAGCCGGCAAGACGTTCGATGCTCGTATGGGCGCCGAAGCGGTCCGGGAACTCCTCTCTCAGATAGATATCGACGAGATGGCCGTTACGCTTCGTGCGCAGGCTAAAGTGGAAACATCAGTTCAGCGTAAGAAGGATATCCTGAAGCGGCTGCGCATCATCGAATCGTTCCGGCAATCGAACAACCGACCGGAATGGATGGTGCTAAGTGTCATCCCGGTACTGCCGCCCGATCTGCGGCCGCTGGTGCCGCTTGACGGCGGTCGTTTTGCCACTTCCGATCTGAACGACCTGTATCGTCGGGTGATCAACCGCAACAACCGCCTCAAGAAACTCATCGAGATTCAGGCGCCGGATGTGATTCTCCGCAATGAGAAGCGCATGTTGCAGGAAGCGGTTGACGCTTTGTTCGATAATGGTCGCAGGACTTACTCGGTACGTGGTGATTCCAAACGGCCGCTCAAATCGCTTTCTGATTTGCTCAAGGGTAAACAGGGGCGGTTCCGTCAGAACCTGCTCGGTAAACGTGTCGATTATTCCGGTCGTTCGGTGATCGTGGTTGGTCCGGAGTTGCGTCTTGACCAGTGCGGTCTTCCCAAGAATATGGCGCTGGAGCTGTTCAAGCCCTTTATCATCATGAAACTTGAAGAAAAGGGTTACGTGCAGACCGTTAAATCAGCCAAACGGCTGGTTGAAAAGGAACGGCCCGAGGTTTGGGATATCCTCGAGGAAATCATCGAAGATCACCCGGTGATGCTCAACCGCGCGCCTACTCTGCACCGACTCGGTATCCAGGCTTTTTATCCGGTGCTGGTCGAGGGTAAGGCGATTCGTCTGCATCCGCTGGTCTGCGCGGCTTTCAACGCGGACTTCGACGGCGACCAGATGGCAGTGCACGTGCCGCTTTCATTTGAGGCTCAACTCGAGGCTCGCCTGCTGATGCTCTCTACGAACAACGTATTGTTGCCTCGTTCAGGGCGTCCGGTGGCGGTCCCGTCGCAGGATATCGTGCTCGGTTGCTACTACCTGACCAAGATTCGTCCCGGAGTCAAAGGTGAAGGGATGGCCTTCTCCAGTCCGAATGAAGCCATTGCCGCCAATGCCGCCGGTGCTCTTGATTTACACGCTCGTATTCATGTTCGCATGAACGGGCAGGTGATGGATACTTCGATCGGCCGGATCATTTTCAATAACATTCTTCCGCCCGGGACGTCGTTCTTCAACGATGTCGCCGCTCGCGGTCAGTTGGGCGATCTTGTCGCCACTTCATACTGGCGGCTGGGTCGGGATGATACTGTTGATTTCCTCGATCGGTTGAAGTACATCGGTTTCGAGTATGCTACCAAAGCCGGTGTGACCGTATCGATCGAGGATCTGGTTGTTCCCGAAGCCAAGAACCAGATTATTGCCGAAGCGCACGAGGAAATCAAAAAGATCCAGAAGCGCTATGAGCGTGGTGTGATCACCAACGGTGAGCGTTACAACCAGGTTATTGACACCTGGACCGGAGCTACCAACAGCGTTGCCGAAGTTATGTTCGAGAATCTCTCTCAGCAGGAAGACGGTTTCAATCCGGTGTTCATGATGGCTGATTCCGGTGCTCGTGGTTCCAAAGAGCAGATTCGTCAGTTGGCCGGTATGCGTGGACTGATGGCTAAGCCGCAGAAGAAGATCACCGGCGGAGTCGGTGAAATTATCGAGAACCCGATTGTGGCCAATTTCCGTGAAGGCTTATCCGTACAGGAATACTTCATCTCGACTCACGGTGCTCGTAAGGGATTGGCTGATACGGCTCTGAAAACGGCCGACGCCGGTTATCTGACGCGCCGTCTGGTCGATGTTGCCCAGGATGTGATTATCCGTTCAGGTGACTGCGGCACGATTCTTGGCCTTGAAGTGGAAGCTTTGAAAGAAGGCGAAGAAGTTATCGAGTCGCTTTCCGATCGTGTTCTGGGGCGTGTGTCGGCTGATGATATTTACGATCCGATTACCGACGAGTTGATCGTGGAGGCCGGTCAGGAAATTCGTGAGGAACAGGCCGAAGCGATCGAAGAAGCCGGTGTCGAGAGCGTGCGTATCCGTTCCGTATTGACTTGTGAGGCCAAACACGGGGTCTGCGCCGCCTGTTACGGACGTAACCTCGCGACCATGAGGATGGTCGAGGTCGGGGAAGCCGTGGGTGTAATCGCGGCTCAGTCTATCGGTGAACCGGGCACGCAGTTGACCCTCCGTACTTTCCACATCGGCGGCGCCGCCGCTCGTATCGCCGAACAATCACAGGTGGTTTCGAAGTATACCGGTTCGGTGAAGCTGGAAAACGTCAAAACGGTCGACCTTCCCGACGGTACCTGTATGGTGATCAGCCGTGACGGTATCGGTGAGGCTCACATTATCGATGAGCGTGGCCGCACCCGTTCCCGTCTGAAGATTCCATACGGCGCACACTTGCTTGCCAAGGATGAACAGACGCTTGAACGCGGGCACACCATCTACGAATGGGATCCTTATACCCGGACTATTCTTTCGGAACGAGCCGGTAAGATCAAGTTCAAGGATATTATTCCCGATGTTTCGGTACGTGAAGCCGTAGACAGTCAGACCGGTTTGATCCAGTTGATCATCATTGACACCAAGGAGAAGAGCCTGTTCCCGACCATTTTGATCGAGGACAAGGCGGGCAAAACGGTCGGTAATTATCGAATCCCGACCGATGCTCAGCTCCAGGTCCAGGATGGTCAGAAGGTCGAACGTGGTGAGATCCTGGTGAAAATGCCACGCATGATCGCCAAGTCGCGCGATATTACCGGCGGTTTGCCGCGGGTAGCCGAGTTGTTCGAAGCTCGTCGACCGCACGACCCGGCGGTTATTTCGGAGATCGAAGGAATCGTCGAGTTCGGCAAGATCGTTCGCGGTCAGCAGCAGATCATTGTCAAGGGCGATCAGGACGAAGAACGCGACTATCTCATCCCGCACGGCAAACACCTCATGGTACACGCGGGTGACCGTGTCGAAGCCGGTGAGCGACTTTGTGAAGGGGCTATCGATCCTCACGATATCCTGGACATCTTGGGAGTATTCGAGGCGCAGGCCTACCTGGTTAATGAAATCCAGGAAGTCTACCGTCTCCAGGGCGTGAAGATCAATGATAAGCATATCGAGACGATTGTGCGCCAGATGATGCAGAAAGTTCAGATCGAGACGGTCGGTGAAACCAACTTCCTGGAAGGGGAGAAGGTTGATAAAATCAAGTTCGCCGAAGAAAACGCCCGGGTCATTGCCGAGGGTGGTGAACCGTCGACTTCTCGACCGCTCCTGCTCGGTATCACCAGAGCCTCGCTGTCAACCGACAGTTTCATTTCGGCGGCTTCCTTCCAGGAAACCACCAAGGTACTGACGGAAGCAGCGGTGTCGGGCAAGGTGGATTACCTGTTGGGACTCAAAGAGAACGTGATTATCGGTCATTTGATCCCGGCCGGGACCGGTATTGATGCTTATAAGAATGTATCGGTGGAACATGAAGACGGCGAACCGGATACGGGGGATAGCCCCGATAACGGCGAACCGGCCTCGATAGCTGATATTTTTGACAAAAACTCTTGACACAGATAGCCAATTCTCGTAATATGTGCGTCTGTTTGGGAATAAATTCCCGTGTATTGTGGTATATTTAGGAGATATTTTGCCGACTATTAATCAGTTGATTCGCAAGGGCCGCAAGGTTGTCACCGAGTCCACCAAGACTCCGGCTCTAAAAAGCTGCCCGCAGAAGCGCGGTGTTTGTACTCGTGTATATACCTCGACGCCGAAGAAGCCGAACTCGGCTTTGCGCAAGGTAGCCAGAGTCCGTTTGACCAACCAGATGGAAGTCACGGCTTATATCCCGGGTGAAGGCCACAATCTGCAGGAACACTCGATAGTTATGATCCGCGGCGGTCGTATTAAAGATTTGCCGGGGGTCCGTTATCATATTATCCGGGGCACCATGGATACGTCCGGGGTTGCCGAAAGAAAACGGAGCCGTTCGAAATACGGCACCAAGCGTCCAAAGGCTTAAGTTAAGATAGGCTATGTCCAGAAGATCCAGAGCAGGCCGTCGGGGCAAGTCCCCCGACTATAAGTTTAACGACATGCTGGTTTCCGAATTCGTGGCATGTCTGATGGAGCGCGGCAAGCGCTCGACCGCCGAGCGGTTGATTTATGACGCCATCGATCGGATGGAAAAACAATCCGGTCAGAGCGGCCTGGAGCTGTTCCAGAAGGCTGTCAACAACGTGAAGCCGGTACTGGAGGTTCGTTCTCGCCGGGTCGGCGGTGCAACTTATCAGGTTCCTGTGGAAGTGCGACAGGATCGTCGTACCGCGCTGGCGATTCGCTGGCTTATCGGTTTCGCCAAAGCCCGCGGCGGTAAGAGTATGGCTGAAAAACTGGCGGCTGAGTTCCTGGCTGCGGCCAATAACGAAGGCGCTTCGATTAAGAAGAAGGAGGATACGCACAAGATGGCGGAGGCCAATAAGGCCTTTGCGCACTTCAGGTGGTAATTGACGCCACTGAGGTGTGAAAACTGCGCGAGCACCACTGACTAAAGCAGATACGTGACGAGAGATATCTATCGTGCGACTGTAAATTGTGGTTGTAAGTTGTAGCTTGGTTGTTCTTGCCCTGCTGATCTGAATAACCGGGTGTACCGCTTCCCTCAAGCGAGTCACGCATAACCGGGTTCTTTGAAGACGGTCAGGGTTTTTTTGCGCTATTCAGAATCGTATCCTCCATGACAAAAGATGAACTTAGAACGCATCAGAAACATCGGCATTATGGCTCATATCGATGCCGGCAAAACCACGACCACGGAGCGTATCCTGTTCTATACGGGCAAGACGCACCGAATCGGCGAGGTGCATGATGGTTCGGCCACGATGGACTGGATGGCGCAGGAAAAAGAGCGCGGCATCACCATCACTTCTGCCGCCACCACCTGTTTCTGGCGTAATCATACGATCAATATCATAGATACCCCCGGCCATGTGGATTTTACGGTCGAGGTCGAGCGGTCACTGCGGGTTTTGGATGGCGCGGTGGCTCTTTTTTGTGCCGTTGGCGGTGTTGAGCCGCAGTCTGAAACGGTCTGGCGCCAGGCGGACCGCTATCGTGTCCCGAGGATAGCCTTCATTAATAAAATGGACCGTACCGGGGCTGATTTTATTGGCACGCTCAATATGATGAACAAGCGGTTCGCCACCAAGTGTGTGGCAATCGCCATTCCTGCCGGCGAAGGAGAAATGTTTGCCGGTATTATTGATCTCCTGGAGATGAAGTTCAGGGTTTTCAATGAAGACTCTCAGGGGATCCATTACGAAGACCTGGAAGTTCCGGAAGATATGTTGCCTCTGGCGAACGAATATCGCGAGAAATTACTCGAGGCGGTTGCCGAACATGATGACGACCTTCTCGAACAGTTTCTCCATGATGAAGAACTGGACCCCGTTCGGGTTCTCCAGGCAGTTCGCAAGGCTACTATCGCCAATGATATGGTGCCGGTGCTTTGCGGGTCGGCGTTCAAGAATAAAGGTATTCAAAAGCTTTTGGACGCGGTTGTTGACTTTCTGCCGTCGCCGGTTGATCTTCCTCCGGTTCACGGCACACTGCCCGACAAACCGGAAAAGACGGTTGAACGTAAAGCCGATCCGAAAGAACCGGCGGCGGCTTTGGCTTTTAAGGTTGCCACCGATCCTTATGTGGGGCGTTTGACCTATTTGCGGGTGTATTCAGGCGAATTGAACGCCGGTAGTTATGTGTACAATCCGAATTCAGGCATTAAAGAGCGGATCGCCCGCCTTCTGCGGATGCATTCCAATAAACGCGAAGATATAAAAGTGGCTTCAACCGGTGATATCGTAGCTGCGATTGGTTTCCGTAAAACCACCACCGGTGACACCTTGTGTGACCTGAAGCATCCGATTGTTTTAGAGCGGATGACTTTCCCGGAGCCGGTTGTTTCAGTGGCGATTGAACCGAAAACTCAAGCCGATCAAGAGAAGTTGGCCGAAGCACTGGCGCGGCTGGCCGAAGAGGATCCGACTTTCGTGGTGCGTGTTTCCGAAGACACCGGCCAGACCATTATTTCCGGTATGGGCGAGCTTCATCTGGACATTCTCACCGACCGGCTCGTGCGTGAGTTCGGCGTCGGGGCTACCGTAGGACGGCCGTCGGTGGCATACAAAGAAGCGATCACCGAAGAAGTCGAACAGGAAGGCCGGTTTGTTCGTCAAAGCGGCGGCAAAGGCCAGTATGGACATGTTAAAATCCGCCTGCGGCCGACTGAAGACGGTTCCGAGTTCGTTTTCGAGGACAAACTGGTCGGGAATGCTATTCCGCGTGCTTTTGTACCCTCGATTCAAAAGGGTGTGCGTGAGGCGATGAGTTCCGGCTCTCTGGCTGGTTATCCGTTGACCGGTATTCATGTCGAGTTGATCGATGGTAGCGCCCATGAGGTCGATTCCAACGAGCGGTCGTTCCAGGTGGCCGGTTATATGGCTCTCAGGGACGGTGTGCGCAAAGCCAGGCCGGTTTTGCTCGAACCGATCATGGATGTCGAAGTGGTCGTACCGGAGGCCTATATGGGAGCGGTGGTCGGTGATCTCAACTCGCGACGTGGAAAAATAAGCGGTATGGTGCCACGCGGTGACGTTACGGTTATCGCTGTGATTGTCCCGCTTTCGGAAATGTTTGGATATGCCAATGCCCTGCGGAATCTGACTCAGGGGCGGGCGGTGTTCTCGATGCAGTTCGCCCGCTATCTGCCGGTTCCGGAGGAGATAACACAGAAAATGTTTCAAGGTGTAAGAATATAACGGAGGAAGTCGAAGGCTATGGCGAAGGAGAAGTTTGAGCGGACCAAGCCGCACGTGAACGTAGGTACGATTGGTCACGTAGATCATGGCAAGACGACGTTGACGGCGGCGATGACGATGGTATTGGCCCGGAAGAACAAGACGGCCGTACGCTCGTTTGATTCGATTGACAACGCCCCCGAGGAGCGCGAGCGGGGAATCACGATCGCGACCGCGCACGTGGAGTATGAGTCAGACAAACGACACTATGCGCACGTGGATTGTCCGGGACACGCGGACTATGTGAAGAACATGATCACGGGAGCGGCCCAGATGGACGGAGCGATTCTGGTGGTAAGCGCCGCCGACGGTCCGATGCCGCAGACGCGTGAGCACATCTTGTTGGCTCGCCAGGTCGGTGTTCCGTACATCGTGGTGTACATGAACAAGGTGGACCAGGTTGACGATCCGGAGTTGCTAGATTTGGTGGAGTTGGAGGTTCGCGATCTTCTTTCGAGCTATCAGTTTCCGGGAGATGATATTCCGGTGATCCGAGGTTCGGCGTTGGAAGCGATGACGGCCGGAGCGGATCTCTCGAAGAGTCTTGATGATCCGGCGTTCAAGTCGATCTTTGAGTTGATCGAGGCGTTGGATAGTTACATTCCTGAGCCCAAGCGCGACAAGGACAAGCCGTTTTTGATGCCGGTCGAGGACGTGTTTTCGATCACGGGTCGCGGAACGGTAGCGACGGGTCGTATTGAGCGTGGCCAGGTGAAGATGGGTGAGACTTTGGAGATCATCGGCATTCGCGACACGCGCAAGACGGTGTGTACGGGTGTCGAGATGTTCAAGAAGATTCTCGATTACGGCGAGGCTGGTGACAACGTAGGTTTGTTGCTTCGCGGTATCGACAAGGACGAGATCGAGCGTGGAATGGTTCTGGCACAGCCTGGTTCGATAACTCCTCACACGAAGTTCCGTGCTGAGGTGTACGTATTGAGCAAGGACGAGGGTGGTCGTCACACGCCGTTCTTTACGGGATATCGTCCTCAGTTTTATTTTCGTACGACGGACGTGACGGGTGTCGCGACGCTTCAGGAAGGCGTCGAGATGGTCATGCCTGGAGACAACGTGACAATAGATGTGGAGTTGATCACGCCGATCGCGATGGAGAAAGAGCTTCGTTTCGCGATTCGTGAAGGCGGCCGAACGGTCGGCGCCGGGGTCATCGCCGAGATTTTTGAATAAACATTAGGCTATAGTATACAGGTTTTCGATGCACGTACAGAAGATAAGAATCCGTCTCAAGGCGTACGATCATTATGCTCTGGATCGGTCCACGAAGGAGATCGCCCAGACCGTGCTTCGCACGGGAGCCAAGATCGTGGGTCCGGTTCCTCTTCCGACAAAACGCACGGTCTACACGGTGCTTCGGTCGCCGCACGTCGACAAAAAGTCGCGCGAGCAGTTTGAGACCAGGATTCATAAGCGGTTGATGGATATCTACGACTCCACGCCCCAGACGGTCGATGCTCTCATGAAACTCGACCTTCCGGCCGGCGTTGACGTGGAGATCAAAACCTGATAGGTTGGGCAACGATGAAAGAGATCCTTGGAAAAAAGATTGGCTCTACCCGTATCTTCAATGAGACCGGTGAGGCCATTCCGGTTACGGTGATCCAGGCCGGCCCTTGCCCGGTTGTTGCCAGGAAGACGGTTGAGAAAGACGGCTACGAGGCTTATCAGGTAGGCTTTGGACAGCGTCGCAAGAGTCGTATCAACAAGCCGACGGAAGGTCACTTCAAAACCGTCGGCGTGCAGCCGACTCAGTATCTGCGCGAGGTCCGAATCACCGACGGCGACTACGAGCCGGGTACGACCATCACGGTGAACCTGTTTCAGGCGGGTGAACGAGTCGATGTGTCCGGTGTTTCCCGCGGGCTCGGTTTTGCCGGCGGCATGAAACGCCATCATTTCCAGGGCGCTAATAAAACCCACGGTCAGTCCGACCGCTGGCGCGCCCCGGGATCGATCGGCCAGTCCTCCTACCCGTCACGGGTGTTCAAAGGCACACGTATGGCGGGTCGTTTGGGCAAGGACAAAGTGACCGTATTGAATCTTGAGATAGTCAAGATTATCGAAGATGAGAATCTGATGCTGGTGAAGGGCAGTGTTCCGGGGTTCCGGGGCGGCCTGCTCAAGATTCGGAGCACTAACCGCGGCAAATAGTGGATTATGCAGATGAACGTCAAGGTATACAATCAACAAGGTGACGAGGTCGGAACTGTCGAGCTGAAGGATGCCGTGTTCGGTATCGAGCCGAACGAAGCGATTGTCCATCAGTATATCGTCAATTATCTCGCCCGCCAGAGGCAAGGGACGTCAGCATCCCGCGGTCGCAGCCAGGTTAGTGGCGGTGGACGTAAGCCCTGGCGCCAGAAGGGAACCGGTCGGGCCCGCGTTGGCACGATTCGCTCGCCCCTGTGGCGTGGCGGCGGTGTGGTTTTTGGCCCTCAGCCTCGTCAATACGGCTATAATATGCCCAAGAAGATGAAGCGTTTAGCGATTCGCTCCGCTTTTTCCGACAAGGCCTTAGCCGAAAGAATTAAAGTTATAGATCATATCGAGCTGGAAGAGCCCAAGACCAAAGCGGTGGCCCAGATGATGGCTCGCCTCGAACTGAACGGCAAGAAGTGTCTGCTTCTGGATGAAGGCAAAAGCGATAAGCTGGTTTTGTCCTGCCGGAATCTTGATAAGGTCAAGTATTGCCGTGCCGCGTTGGCCAACGGGTACGACGTTCTGAACGCCGACTATCTGGTGTTGACCAAGGCCGGACTCGAGAAGGTCGTGGAGGTGTTCGGATGAAAGCAGATCTTCGCCCGATTATCAAGACGCACATAGCTACTGAGCGCTCGACCAAGCTCCGTGAACTCAATAACGAGTATGTTTTTGAAGTAGAGCGGGATGTCAACAAGTACCAGATAAAGCAGGCGGTGGAGTCGGCTTTTAAGGTCAAAGTTGCCAGTGTGCGGACGATGGTGGTTGCCGGCAAGCCTCGGCGTACCGGAAGATTTATGGGTAAAACGCCCACCTGGAAGAAGGCTATTGTTCGCCTGAAATCAGGCGAGAAAATCGCCATTTTCGACAACATCTAAGGTGATGTGGGATAGATTGTATGGCTATTAAGAAGTTTAGACCGGTAACCCCCTCCCAGCGTTTTCGCTCGGTACCGACATTCGACGAGATCACTTCGACGATCCCGGAGAAGTCGTTGCTGCGCCCGCTGAAGAAGAGCGGCGGCCGAAACAACAAGGGCCGAGTCACGGCCTTCTGTCGCGGTGGCGGTCACAAGCGTCATTATCGCGTGATTGATTTTCGTCGTGACAAGCGTGACATCCCGGCTCGCGTCGCTTCGATTGAATACGATCCCAATCGCTCGGCGCGTATCGCCCTGTTGCATTATGTCGACGGCGAAAAGCGTTATATCCTGGCTCCCGAAGGGCTTCAGGTGAATGATGTTGTTTTATCCGGTGAAACCGTTGAGAATCGTCCGGGCAACGCGATGCCGCTTGGTCAGATGATTCTGGGAACTCAGGTGCACAACATTGAGATGCGTCCCGGCAAGGGCGGCCAGTTGTGCCGTTCCGCTGGAAGTATGGCACAAGTTGTGGCCAAAGAAGGCAACAAAGTTACGCTCAAAATGCCGTCGGGCGAAGTTCGTTTGATCCCTCAGGTCTGCTATGCCACGATCGGTCAGGTTAGTAATATCGACCATAAGAACGTGGTTTGGGGCAAGGCCGGTGCTTCGCGTTGGCGTGGCCGGAGGCCTTCCGTCCGCGGTGTGGCCATGAACCCGGTTGATCACCCCATGGGCGGCGGCGAAGGTCGTTCCTCCGGTGGACGTCATCCTTGTACGCCGTGGGGAAAACCGACCAAGGGCTACAAAACCAGAAGTAAACGTAAGTCCAAAGCTCACATTGTTGAAGAGCGCCGGGCGAGGAAATAGAGTCGGAGAAGGTTAAATGCCACGATCGCTTAAAAAGGGACCATACGTTAGTCCGAAGCTGGCCAAGAAGATTGACGTGCTTAACGCCAGCGGCGAAAAGAAAGTAATAAAGACCTGGTCGCGACGTTCAACCGTGATTCCGGAGTTTGTCGGACATACATTGGCCGTTCATACCGGCAACAAGTTTGTCCCGATTTATGTCACCGAGAACATGGTTGGTCACAAGCTCGGCGAGTTCGCTCCGACCCGCATTTATCGTGGGCACGGCGGCAAGCTCCAGGAGCGCGCGTCCTCGTTGAAAGGATAGGGTGGTAACATATGCTGATCAAATCAAGAGCATGCCTCAGACATGTTAGCATCCCGCCGCGTAAGATGCGTCTGGTAGCCAGTCAGGTCAAAGGGATGCCGGTGCAGAAGGCTCTCGACGTGCTGAACTTCACCCCGAAGATTGCGGCTCGTCATGTGGCCAAGACAGTCAGTTCCGCGGCGGCCAACGCGCTGTCGCAGGAAGGGACTGATCGCCTGCGTCCGGAGGACCTGTTTATTAAAAACATCACCGTAGACGCGGCTCCGTCGGCTCGACGTATCCGTTTCTATTCGATGGGCCGGGCTCATCATTACAAGAAGCGGTATAGTCATTTGACGGTTATCCTCGAGGGTCATGTCGAGGAAGAGGTGATGCCGAAGAAGGCCAAGAGCCGGGCCAAGGCAACGAAGAAATCCACTGCGGCCAAGCAGACCACGGCCGAGGCCGCTGATAATAAGTCCAGGACGAAAGCCGCGACCAAAAAGGCTAAAACGGCGAAGGTGGAAGCCACGCCGAAAGCCAGGCCGGCTGACGTTAAAAAGGATGATGAATAGGCAGGAGTTGGACAAGTTATGATGAGCTGGGAGAATTAACTTTGGGACAGAAGACACACCCGATAGGCTTCCGACTGGGGGTCATCAAGTCCTGGAATAGCAGGTGGTTTGCTACCGGACGTCAATTCGGCGATCTGGTGTACGAAGACCTCATGGTCAAGCGCTATATTTTCCGTCGCTTGCAGAATGCCGGGATTGCCAACGTTATGATATCGCGTCAGCCGAAGAAGGTGACGGTCGATGTTCATACCGCCCGACCGGGTATTGTAATCGGTCGTAAGGGCGCCGAGGTCGATAAACTGCGCGAAGAATTGCAGTTGTTGACCAGCAAGGATATTATGCTCAACATCGTCGAGGTTCGTAAGCCGGAGCTGGATGCCAAGCTCGTGGCCGACTCGATTGCCCGCCAGTTGGAAGGCCGTGTGTCGTTCCGACGTGCTTTGAAGAAAGCCCTGGCGGCGACGATGCGCATGGGCGCTGTGGGCGTCAAGGTACAGTGTTCCGGTCGTCTGGGTGGAGCTGAAATAGCTCGAACCGAAAAATACCGTGAGGGGCGGGTACCGTTACACACGCTCCGTGCGGATATCGACTATGCCACCTCTACCGCTCATACTACTTATGGTTGTATCGGGGTCAAGGTTTGGATCTGCCGTGGTGAGATTCTTGACGCCGGTCAGTATGATCGTCCCGAAGAGCAGGCTGAACAGCAGCAGAGCGATGCTCCCAGCGGTCGCCCGCGCCGTCGGCCTGGTGATAAAGGTGAACGCGGACCGCGTCGTCGTCCACGCGGCAAGGTTCGTAAGGCCGGTCGTCCCGATGGGCGTGCGCCCAAGGGGCGGCGTCCCGATTCGGCTCGTGATAAGTCGGCTCCTGCCGCCGACAGCGGTGCCGCAGACAATAAGCCCAAGAAAGCGGATGGCGCTTCTGACTCCGCGTCAGGGTCCGAAAGCTGATTCACGCATTGGAGATTTGACCTATGTTGATGCCGAAAAAAGTCAAGTTTCGTAAAGCTCAGCGCGGACGGATGACCGGAAAGGCTCAGACCGGATGGGCAGTGAGCTTTGGCGAATACGCTTTGAAAGCGATGGAGCCCTGCTGGCTGACTAACCGTCAGATCGAGGCAGCTCGTATCGCAATGACAAGATATATCAAGCGCGGCGGTAAAATCTGGATTCGTGTGTTCCCGGACAAGCCGGTAACGCAGAAGCCGGCCGAAACCCGTATGGGTAAAGGCAAAGGCGCTCCGGAATACTGGGTAGCCGTAGTAAAGCCGGGCCGTATTCTCTTCGAAATCGAAGGGGTAACCCAGGATATGGCCAAAGAGGCGATGCGTCTCGCCGGCGATAAATTGCCGTTGAAGACGAAGTTCGTTTCACGCGCCGATACGGAAGGGGTGTGATTATGTTGAAGGTTCAGTCTCTGCGCGAATTGACTCGCAGCGAGTTGCTTCAGAAGAAGTTCGACCTCGAGGACGAGCAGTTCAATCTCCACATGCGGAGATCGCTGAAGGCGCTCGACAATCCGCTCCGTCTGCGTCAGCTTCGGCGTGAGATTGCGCGCATCAACACGGTGCTGAGTGAGGATACGAAAGGTATCCACAAGCTGGCCGAGACCAGTACTTCGATCCTCAACACCAGGAAAGACACGGAAAAAAAGGGTGAATAGAGGTTAGAAAATGGCTGAGACCACTCCAAGAAACCATAGGAAAACGCGTATCGGTCGGGTTATTTCCGACAAGATGGACAAGACCATTATCGTACGTGTGGACCGGACCTACCGTCACCCGCTATACGAGAAGATTTTCCGTAGTTACTCGAAAGTATACGCTCATGATGAGAAGAACGATGCTCACATGGGCGACACCGTGCGGGTAATGGAGACCAGACCGCTGTCGGCCCAGAAACGCTGGCGTCTGGTAGAGATAATGGAAAGAGCCAAATAGCCTCGGGCTATTGTGACCGAACTGTGAAGGTGGTTGAACGATGATTCAAGAATATACGATTCTTTCGGTTGCGGATAACTCCGGGGCAAAAAAGGCTATGTGCTTCCGCATTTTAGGCGGCCGCAAGAAGTACGCCCGTATCGGCGACATCATTGTGGTGGCCGTCAAGGAAGCCATTCCCGGTGGAACCGTAAAGAAATCCGAGGTCTGTAAGGCCGTGGTGGTACGGTCGAAAGCCGGTCTGCGTCGTAAAGACGGTTCGATTATCCGTTTTTCGGATAACGCTGCCGTGATTATTAACGACCAGAAAGAACCGCGGGGAACGCGTATTTTTGGCCCGGTGGCCCGCGAACTTCGCGACAAGCAATTCATGAAAATAGTATCTTTGGCACCTGAGGTATTGTAAGGAATCAGCTTATGGCGATGAGAATCAAAAAAGGCGACACGGTCTATGTTCGGACGGGGTCAGCCAAAGGCAAGACCGGTCGGGTGCTGCATGTCGACTATGAGAAGAACACGGTATTGGTGGAAGGCGTAGCCATGCGCAAACGTCGCCAGCGTCCGTCGCAGAAGAACCCGAAGGGCGGGATCATCTCGATCGAGGCGCCGATTCACCTCTCCAACGTCGCTCTGTACAGCTCGACCCTGAGTGGTCCGACCAAGACCACCAACAAAGCGATATCCGACGGCGGCAAAGTTCATAAGGTGCGGGTCTGCCGCAAGACCGGCGAGCAGATTTAAGGTAAGACGCTATGACGAGCATGAAACGAAAATATGAAGAAGAAGTCGTTCCGAAGCTGACCAAAGACGGCAAGTACAAATCGCCGATGCAGGTCCCGCGCATTTCCAAGGTGTCGATTAACATCGGCGTCGGAGAAGCGATCGAGAACGCCAAGGCTCTTGAGGCAGCGGTCGAGGATTTGACCAAGATCACCGGACGCAAGCCTTATGTTACCCGGGCCAAGAAGAGCATCTCCAACTTCAAACTGCGTGAGGGGGTGCCGATCGGCTGCTCCGTAACATTGCGGCGCGATGTCATGTACGAATTCCTGGATCGGTTGATCAATATCGCCATCCCGCGCATTCGTGACTTCCGCGGCGTCAATCCCAACGGATTCGATGGCCGAGGTAATTACAACCTCGGTTTGAAAGAGCAGTTGATCTTTCCTGAAATCGATTATGATAAGATTGATAAAATCCGCGGAATGAACATTGCCATTACGACGACCGCCGAGACCGACGAAGAGGCTCGGTTGCTGTTGACCGAAATGGGAATGCCGTTCCGGAAGTAGGGGACCCATGGCTAAGAAGTGTTTGATAGAGAAACAGGGCCGGAAGCCGAAATTCCAGGTACGTCAATACAACCGCTGCCGTCGGTGCGGTCGTCCGCGGGCGTACATGCGTCGCTTCGGTCTGTGTCGCATCTGTTTTAGACAAATGGCTCTGGCTGGCGAAATCCCCGGTGTGGTAAAAGCCAGTTGGTAGAAGCTAAGGAAGTTTGGGAGTAGCGAATAATGAGCATGACCGACCCTCTCGCCGACCTTTTGACGCGGATCAGAAACGCCTCAAAAGCTCACAAAAATGCGGTGGATATCCCGGCCTCGAATATCAAGCGTGAAGTCGTCCGTATCCTTAAGGAAGCCGATTTCGTAAAAGATTCAACCGAGCTGCCGGACAACAAACAGGGTATTTTGCGGGTATATCTGCGCTACAGTAAGGGCGATGTACCGGTCCTTAAAGGGATCCAGCGCGTCTCGCGTCCGGGACTTCGCCGCTATGCCAGCGCCGACGAGGTTCGCCATTCGACCTTCAACCAGCGCGGTATGACCATCGTATCCACCTCCAGCGGTGTAATGACCAATTTCGACGCGGCTAAGAAGGGGATCGGCGGCGAGCTGCTGCTCAGATGCTGGTAGTGAAAGGGAAGCTATAAGATGTCACGCGTAGGCAAACAACCGATTACGATTCCCGACAAAGTCAAGGTCGAGATCGATGGCAAGCATATCAAGGTGACCGGACCTCAGGGCTCTCTTGAACGTACCATTCATCCTGATATCGTTGCCGCCCTCGAGGAGAACCAGGTTGTCGTTACCCGTTCGAGCGATTTAAAGAAATATCGTGCGCTGCACGGACTGACTCGAGCGCTGTTGCACAACATGGTCGAAGGCGTCTCGCAGGGATATAAGAAAGAACTCCAACTGGTCGGCGTTGGTTATCGTTCGGAAATGAAAGGTGAGATGCTCGTATTGCATCTCGGCTACTCCCATCCGACGATCTTCATTCCTCCGGACGGAATCAAGTTTACGAACCTGCCCAAAGAGAGCAAGATCATTGTCGAAGGTATCGACAAGGAATTGGTCGGCGAAGTGGCCGCGAAAATCAGGTCGCTGCGCAAACCGGAGCCGTACAAGGGCAAGGGTATCAGATATGTCGGTGAGCATGTTCGCTCCAAGGCCGGTAAGGCGGCCGGCGGCGCCTAATATACGAGGTTAAGCTGATGGCAGATAAGAATACTAAGAAAGCTAAGCGGGCCGTACGGCGTCGTCGCCGGGTCAGAGGTAAGGTGTTTGGTACCGCCGAATGTCCGCGTCTGACTGTTGCCAAGTCGCTCAATAATATCTTCGTGCAGATTATTGACGATGAAGAGGGACGAACCCTGATCGGCACCGCCTCCAACGCGAAAGACATCAAAACCGAACTTAAGGACGACATGTCCAAGGTTGATGTGGCCAAGCTGGTCGGGCAGGCTATTGCCCGCAAGGCCAAAGAACAGGGAATCGAAACGGTAGTGTTTGATCGCAACATGTATCTCTTCCACGGCCGAATCAAGGCCGTAGCCGAAGGGGCGCGTGAAGGCGGTCTCAAGTTTTAAGAGAATAAGTCCGCTTTAGTAATAGAGAGGCTCAAATTGGCAAGATTCGAGCAAGACAACCTCGAATTCGAGGAGAAAGTAATCAACGTCAACCGCGTGGCCAAAGTGGTCAAGGGCGGCCGTCGCTTCAGCTTTACAGCTTTAGTGGCTGTCGGTGATCGCAACGGCAAGGTGGGCGTGGGTCACGGTAAGGCTCCCGAAGTATCCGAGGCGATTCGCAAGGCCACCGAGGCGGCCAAGAAAGAGATGACCGGGATAAGTCTCGTCGAAGGGACGATACCGCACCGTATCGATGGCCAGTTCGGCGCGACCACGGTAATGATGCGGCCGGCTTCACCGGGTACCGGTGTTATCGCCGGTGGCGCGGTTCGCGCTATCCTGGAGTCATTGGGAATCCAGGATGTCCTGACCAAGGTGCTCGGCAGTCGCAATCCGAACAATGTGGTTAAAGCCACCATGAACGGTCTGCAGCTCCTGCGTACTCGCGATCAGGAACAGGCTTTCCGGCGCGACCATTAACGATCTGGGCTCAGATAAAGGATGAATGAAATGGCCAGGCTAAAAGTTACCCAGATTCGCAGTACGATTGACCGCAAGGAACCCCAGAAGCGGACCATTAAAGCGCTCGGTCTGGGTCGGATCCGTAAGACGGTCATACACAATGACACACCGCAGATACGCGGTATGGTACGTGCCGTCGCTCATCTGGTGCAAGTGGAAGAAATCGACTAAAAGAGGTGATAGAGGCTCCCATGGAACTCCATACGCTACAACCGCCGGTCGGCTCCAAAAAGACGCGCAAACGTGTCGGACGCGGGGCAGGCAGCGGCCTCGGCAAGACTTCAGGTCGCGGTCACAAGGGACAGGGCGCCCGCAGCGGATACACGCACCGCTTCGGCAACGAGGGTGGTCAGTGGCCCCTTCAGCGGCGTCTACCTAAACGCGGCTTTACTAATATCTTCAGGAAGGTCTATCAGATCGTTAACGTGGCTGACCTTGAGCATTGCGAACCGGGTGAGATTACCGGTGTGACGCTGGTCAAAGCCGGTCTGATCAAGAAGGCCGACGCCCCGTTCAAGCTGTTGGGCAAGGGCGAGGTTCAGAAAGCCTTCACCGTTAAAGCACAGGCCTTCTCGAAGTCCGCGATCGAGAAGATAGAAAAGGCCGGGGGCAAGGCGGAGGTGGTTTAGTGCTAGAAACATTCAAGTCGATCTTCAAGGTTGAGGAACTTAGAAAAAGGATCCTTTTCACACTTGGTATTCTCATCGTTTACCGTGTGGGTGGTCATATCCCAACCCCGGGTGTCGATGGTTCCATTCTAGCGGCAGCGCTTTCGCAGAACTCGATCTTCGGACTGCTCGATTTGTTCGCGGGCGGCGCTTTTGCCAAGGCCACGATCTTCGCGCTCGGCATTATGCCGTACATCTCGGCCTCGATTATGTTGCAGTTGCTCGGTTCGGTCGTTCCGTACCTGCAGCGCTTGCAGCGCGAGGGAGAAGAAGGTCGTCGCAAGATCACCCAGTACACTCGTTACCTGACGGTGCTTATCGGTGCTCTGCAGGCCTGGGGTACGGCCGGCTTCCTGACGACCATTCAGCATAACGGAGTATCGGCCGTGCACATGAGCACGACTTGGTTTATCCCGTTGACCATTATCACATTCACCTGTGGCGTGATATTTATCATGTATCTCGGTGAACAGATTACGGAACGGGGCATAGGTAACGGTATTTCGCTGATCATTTTCATCGGTATTATCGCCCGTTTCCCGGATGCTATTATCGAAGAAGTCCGCTATGTCTGGTATGGCTCCCGCAGCATTCTTCTGGAACTGCTCCTGGTGGCCATGATGATCGGTGTTATCGCGGCCGTTATCATGGTAACCCGCGCCCAGCGTAAGGTGCCGGTGCAATACCCCAAGAAGGTCGTGGGTCGGAAGGTTTTCGGCGGCGCTACCACACACTTGCCGTTGTCGGTTAACTCCGCCGGTGTTATCCCGATCATTTTTGCACAGTCAATCATGTTTTTGCCGTCGACGGTCGCCCAGTTATTCCCGAATGTCGACTGGATCCAGAATCTTGTTTCCGTTGCGCTGGTTCCCGGCGGACTCTGGTATTCCATTATCTATGGGTTGATTATCATATTCTTTGCCTATTTCTATACCGCCATCGTGTTCAATCCGATGGAAATGGCGGACAATATGCGCAAGAACGGCGGCTATATTCCGGGTATTCGTCCCGGCAAGAATACCAGCGATTATATTGAGAAGATTTTAACTCGTATCACTCTGCCGGGCGCACTTTTCTTCGCGGCAATCGCCATTCTGCCCTGGGTGCTCGTGGCCAAGGTTCAGGTCAATTACTTCTTCGGCGGTACCGGTCTGCTGATCGTGGTCGGTGTGGCCCTGGATACGCTCCAGCAAATCGAGTCGCACTTGTTGATGCGCCACTACGATGGTTTCATGAAGAAGGGTCGTATCCGCGGGAGGTCAATGTAAGATGAACTTGATTTTCTTGGGCCCTCCGGGGTCAGGCAAAGGGACACAGGCGTCCCGCGTTTCGAAAGAATTGGGTGTGCTGCATTTATCGACCGGCGACCTGTTGCGTGAGGCGGTCAAGCAGGGCACGGAACTGGGTTTGAAGGCTAAAGGCTACATGGAGAAAGGGGAACTAGTCCCCGATGCTCTGATTGTCGGCCTCATTGAAGATAAGGTAAAGGCGGGTGAGCTTAAGAACGGATTTATCCTGGACGGCTTTCCCCGCACGGTTCCTCAGGCCGAGAGTCTCAAGGGAATGTTCGTTAAGAACGCCATGGAACTCGACAAAGCGGTCCTGATTGCTGTTGGCGATGAAGAGATCGTGAAACGTTTATCCGGTCGTTATTTCTGCCCGACCTGCCAGAAGACCTATAACTACCCGGCTAACATGCCGAAGCAGGAAGGCATTTGCGACAATGACGGCGACAAGCTGATGCGTCGTCCGGATGATGAGGAGTCGGTCGTTCGTAATCGCCTTGAAGTCTACAAAAAACAGACTCAGCCGATAGAGGATTTTTATCGGAACGAGTCCGTTTTAGTCGAAATTCGGGGCGAGAATACTCCCGATAACGTATTTAACGACATCATGAAAGCCGTAAAAGGCTAAAGTATTATATTAAGGCATTTGCAGTGATTAAACTGAAGACAAAAGATGAAATTGAGATCCTTCGTCGCGCCGGAAGAGTTGTTTCGCGGACGCTCGATATGGTCGAGAAGACCATTCGCTCCGGAATGACTACCGGTGAGTTGGACAAGATCATCGAGGAGTTCATTCGCTCGCAGGGCGCTGAACCCGGTTTTCTTAACTATCACGGATTCCCGGCTTCTGCCTGCATTTCGATTGACGAGGAAGTAGTCCACGGTATCCCGGGTACAAGAGTTATCAAAGAAGGCGATATCGTGTCGGTGGATGTTGGTTCTATCGTGGATAATTACTATGGTGATTCCGCCCGAACCTTCGCCATTGGGCAGATTTCCGACAAGAAGGCGCGGCTGATGGAAATAACCCGCCAGTGTCTCGATAAGGCTATTGACAAAGCGAGACCAGGGAATAAATTGGGACAGATTTCGGCCACTGTGCAGGAAACTGCGGAGAGGGCCGGTTTTGGTGTGGTGCGTGCTCTGGTTGGGCACGGCATCGGCCGGAATATGCACGAGGATCCCCAGGTTCCCAATTTCGGTTCGGAGAACGCGGGGCCGGTGCTGGAGATCGGCACGGTCATCGCCATCGAACCCATGATTAATTTGGGCACATGGGAAGTTTACACGAAACCGGATGGCTGGACTTATGTCACAGCCGACGGGTTGCCCTCGGCGCATTTTGAACACATGGTGGCCGTGACTGAAAACGGTCCTGACGTTTTGACATTATCGTAAAGGAGCTTATGGCCAAAGAACAGACAATCCAGGTTGAGGGAAAAGTGATTGAACCGCTGCCGAATGCGATGTTCAAGGTGGAACTCGACAATGGACACGTAGTTCTGGCTCATATCTCCGGTAAAATGAGAATGCATTTTATCAAGATCCTTCCGGGAGATAAGGTGACTTTGGAATTATCCCCGTACGACCTTACTCGCGGGCGGATCACATATCGCTACAAATAAGTAGTGCAGTTGAAGGTGTTGTTATGAAAGTTCGTTCATCGATCAAGAAGCGCTGTGAGCACTGCAAGATAATCCGTCGCCATGGAATCCTGCGAGTGATCTGCAAGCGTAACCCGAGCCATAAGCAGCGCCAGGGTTAGTTGGAAAGTTAAGTTAGTCTTGTTGATAAACTGAGGAGACACAATTGGCTCGAATTGCCGGTGTTGATTTGCCGAGGGAGAAGCGGGTGGAAGTAGGCCTGACCTATATTTATGGGATCGGTTCCTACAGCGCCACTCAGATTCTTCAGAAAACCGGGATAAACCCGGACACTCGGGTAAACAAGCTGACCGATGAGGAAGTAGCCAAGCTGAGAAACGTCATCGAAAACGAATACAACGTCGAAGGTAACCTTCGCGGTGAGATTTCGATGAATATCAAGCGGCTTATAGACATTGGCAGCTATCGGGGTCTGCGCCATCGTCGCGGATTGCCGTGCCATGGCCAGCGGACCAAAACCAACGCCCGCACTCGGAAGGGTCCGAAGCGGGCAATCGGCGGACTTAAGAAGAAGCCGCCGGGCAAGAAGTAAGACTGAAACACGGTTGAGGTGCTTTCGTGGCAGATGCTAAGAAAAAAGGGCGTACCAAGAAAAAGGCACGCAAAGTAGACGCTAGCGGTGTGGCTCACATCAAGGCGACCTTTAATAACACCATTATTTCGGTTTGCGATCAGTCCGGGCAGATTATCTCCTGGGCGAGCGCCGGCCGAGTCGGTTTTAAGGGTTCCAAGAAGTCCACGCCGTTCGCCGCCCAATTGGCCGGCTCAACAGCGGCCAAAGAGGCGATGGATATGGGTCTGCGCCGGGTTGAAGTCTGGGTTAAAGGGCCGGGCTCCGGTCGCGAAGCGGCTATCCGCTCCATGTCCGCGGCGGGACTCGAGGTCACGCTGATTAAAGACGTAACGCCGATTCCGCATAACGGATGTCGGCCGCCGAAACGTCGTCGTGTATGAGATTTTGAATTAGTATTGTTATAGGAGACTTGATGGCTCGTTACCGTGATGCAAACTGCAAGCTGTGCCGCCGGGAAGGTGAGAAGCTCTTCCTGAAGGGCACACGCTGTATGACCGATAAATGTGCGATGGAGAGACGGCCGACCCCTCCGGGTCAGCATGGTGGACGTATCCGCCGTAAGGTATCTCCGTACGGTCTTCAGCTGCGCGAAAAGCAGAAGATGCGTCGTATTTACGGCATCCTTGAGAAGCAGTTCCGCAACTACTTTAAGGCAGCGGATCGGAAAACCGGTGTAACCGGTGAGACCCTGCTGCAACTGCTTGAATCGCGTTTGGATAACCTCGTCTATCGACTGGGCTTTGCGGCTTCTCGTAAAGCGGCCAGACAGCTGGTTCGGCATCGTCATGTCATGGTCAACGGGCGAATTGTGGATATTCCCGCCTATTCGATTAAGCCGGGCGAGATTATCAAAATCAAGGACAAGTCCAAGAACCTGGATTTGGTCCACGCGGCCCTCAAGGAAGTGGGACGCGGTGATGAACTCCCGTGGCTGCGTTTGAATAAGGCGGCGCTCGAGGGCGAACTGCTCGAGATCCCCAAGCGCTCCGATATTCCGCTAAACGTTAACGAACAACTTATTGTGGAGCTTTACTCCAAGTAATGTTCTTCCCTTTGGGAGGTTATTAGACTATGAAATGGAAGCCACTGACCATGCCCAAGGAGGTCGTTAACGACCAGTCTTCGGCGACCGACAATTACTCTCGGTTTATTGTCGAGCCGCTCGAGCGCGGTTACGGGCATACGCTCGGTAACTGCCTGCGTCGCGTTCTGCTGTCGTCCATTCAGGGCGCTGCGGTAGTCTCGATGCGCATTAAGTCGGTGCTGCACGAATTCTCGACGGTCGAGGGCGTCTATGAAGACGTGACCGATATCGTCCTGAACGTGAAGGCTATTCGCGTGAAGCTGCATGCCGACGAAATGCGGACGCTCACGCTCAAGGCCAACACCAAGGGCAAGATTACTGCCGGTATGTTCGAGGGTGACCCCTCGGTCGAAATCCTCAACACCGATCAGCATATCTGCGAACTGACCAACGATATCGATTTTGAGATGGAAATCGATATTGACTCCGGTCAGAGCTACAGTGTCGCCGAGGCTAATAAGCGTCCGGACGCTCCGGCCGGTACCATTTTCGTCGACAGCCTCTTCTCGCCGGTCATCAAGGTATCCTACACCGTAGAGAATACTCGTGTGGGACAGCGTACCGACTACGACAGGTTGATCCTCGAGATCACCACCGACGGTTCTATTACGCCGGAGGATGCCCTTTCGTATGCCGCCAAGCTGATCAAGGATCACCTGCAATTGTTCATCCATCTGGATGAAGAGGTTATGGTGGAAGAGGAGCCGGAAGAGGACGAGGAAGTGATCCGCGTTCGTAACCTGCTCAACACCCGGGTCGACGAGCTGGAGCTCTCGGTGAGGTCCTCCAACTGCCTGCGGGCAGCCAATATCCAGACCATCAAGGATCTGGTGACTAAAACCGAAAGCGACATGTTGAAATACCGTAACTTCGGCCGCAAGTCGCTTAATGAGATAAGCAGCATTCTGGAGGAGATGAACCTCTCGTTCGGAATGGATATCTCCAAGTTTATCGAACAGCCAACTAGTACCAGTTAGTGAGATAGAAAATGGGACACCGCGATAAAGTGAAAAAGCTCGGGCGCACCCGAGCCCATCGAGATGCGATGCTGACCAACATGGCCATGTCGCTGATCGAACACCGTCTGATTAAGACCACCGATGCCAAGGCGAAGGCTCTCAAGCCGATCGTCGACAGGGTCATCGCCACCGCTAAAAAGGACACGCTGGCTTCAAAACGCCAGGTGGCCCGGACGGTCAAGAGTAAGAAAGTGTTCAAGAAGCTTTATGGTGAGGTTGTCCCGCAGTTCGCCGACCGCGACTCCGGTTTCTGCCGCATCATCAAGCTCGGCGTTCGCCGCGGCGACGGCGCTCCTCTTTCGGTGGTCGAATTGATGATCGAAGCTCCCAAAGAAGAGCCATCGAAGAAGGACAAAAAAGCCAAGTAGTCCTTCTATCATAACGATCCAGACAAGTCCAATCGGGCCGGCTGAATACCGGCCCGGTTTTTTTTACTCAGTCATGAGATTAATTTACGATCATTGCTATCGTTGGGCTTGATTCCGAGCCGTCCGTGTGTTATATAAATGCGCAGGGACACAGGGAAGTCGCATCGTGACATTAACTAGCTCAGACAATTACGATGAATTCATAAAGTAACGCTTCTGTTCGAGATTGAGAGGTTAGGATGACTGATCAACCCATTAATCCTGTTGTACAACCCAAGAAGGGCATGTCGACCGGTCTCAAGGTGACACTGATCGTGATAGGCGCGATAATTGTACTTATCGTGGCTATGGTGATTTACTGTGTGTCGAACCTGGATAAACTAGCGGCTGTCGGTGCAAAAACAATCGTGAAAGGAATCCAGTCTGAACTTATTGCACATCCGGTTGAAGGGGTCGACGTCGATCGTTATAACAGAGTAACGAAAGTTTTCATCGAGAAAATTGATCAGCCCGACCAGAATCCACAGGAGCTGGCGCTGTTCGTACAACAAGCCGGTGAATCGATTAAGGAACAGCCGTACACGGCTGACGATATCGAGCGTCTGGTTCAGGCGATGATACAACTCTATCCTGAGCTGGCTGAGGTAGCGGGTCCGGCAATACTGGAAATCGATACGACTTTGACTGCCGACTCGACGGTGTTATTGGAAGAAACAACGGTAGATGAATAAACCGGTCTTGGGGAATCGTCTTTGCCGGTTCCCCGAGACCTGATAATAACCAACCTGAACGGCGATGTCAGGCATTTCCGGGAGCATCGCCGCCGCTTTACTTGCACGTAAACGGAAGGTTCTTGACCCTTTGAACGATCTTTTACGAGCCGCCTTACCGGTGGTGCTTGGTTATTTGCTGGGCGCTATTCCGTTCGCTTTGATAGTCGCCCGCCTTTACGGTATCTCCGATCTGCGCGGTGTCGGTTCCGGCAATCTGGGCGCGACCAATGTTTGGCGTGCGGCGGGAGCAACGGCAGGTATTCTGGCCTTCGCCGGAGATATTCTCAAAGGGGTGGCCGCCATAATGCTCGCCCGTGTCTGGCTTGGTGAATACGCTGCCGATTTGTCCGCATGGCACGAGTTAATCCTGGTGGTTACGGCTTTTGCGGCGGTTCTGGGGCACGTCTTTCCGGTTTACGTGGGTTTTCGGGGTGGCAAAGGGGTGGCTACCGGATTGGGCGTGGTAGTGACATTGATCCCGGTACAGGCCCTGATCGCCCTGTTGGTGTTTATCGTAACGGTGTTGATTTCGCGCTTCATTTCATTGGGTTCGATTCTGGCGGGATTGGCACTGGCGGCAGTTCTGCTGGTTCAACGATTCGTGATGCATGCCGAGATATCCGAGGTTTATGTCTGGATGGGAGTCGTGCTGGCAATGCTGGTGTTGGTTACGCATCGTCAGAATATCGGTCGGTTGCTTCACGGACGAGAGAATAGATTTTCGCTTTCGTCGAAATCGGGGAAAGCATAGAGGGCAACATGTTCAATAAGGTAGCGATACTGGGAGCCGGATCCTGGGGGATGGCGATAGCCAAGGTGCTCGATGACAACGGCGCCGATGTAATTCTCTGGGAATTCGACCGCAACGAATACAACCGCCTGGTAGCGGATCGCGGACTCGAAGAAAAGCTGGCCGGATTCAGGCTGGCGGAGAGTATCGATCTGACCAACGACCGCGATGAGGCGATCGATGGGGCCGATCTGATCGTGCTGGCGATACCGTCGCAGTCCATGCGTGCCGCTCTTGGCGGATTAAAAAATCGTCTCGCTCCGGATACACCTTTGGTGAGTCTGGCAAAGGGGATCGAAAACGAATCGTTGCAGCGAATGTCGGAAGTGATTGCCGTACAGACCGGAGTGATGGCGGACCGGATAGCCACGCTGTCGGGGCCGTCACACGCCGAGGAAGTGGCCAGGGAAATGCCGACCTCAGTCGTGGTCGGGAGTGTGTCGGAAATCCTGGCTGAGAAACTCCAGGAACGGTTCAGCAATCAGTATTTTCGGATGTATACCTGTGATGATGTGGTCGGAGTGGAACTGGGCGGTTCGCTCAAGAATATCATCGCGATCGGGGTGGGAATTACCGACGGCCTCGGAATGGGAGACAACACACGCGGGGCATTGATCTCTCGAGGTCTGGCTGAGATGGTACGGTTGGGAACCGTGCTCGGAGCGCAGCCGGAAACATTCGCCGGACTGTCGGGACTCGGTGATCTGATTACCACCTGTATTAGTCGTCACAGTCGCAATCGCCATGTGGGGGAGAAGATCGGCCAGGGGCAAAAGCTCGCCGATATTCTCAAGGCGATGCACATGGTAGCCGAAGGAGTCGCGACCACGCGCTCGGGTTACATGCTCTCTCAGAAATATGATGTAGAGATGCCGATAACGGAGCAGGTGTACCAGGTTTTGTTTGAAGATAAGCCGCCCTCGGCTGCAGTCAGCGATCTGATGGGTCGCAAGCTGAAAGCCGAGATTTGGCGTTAAGAGGATAGGACGGAGGTTGGCATGACAAAAGTTGATGCTAACGAGAAACTGTATTATTCCATAAGTGAGGTAGCCCGGATCACGGGACTGGAGCCGTATGTCCTTCGGTATTGGGAGAAGGAGTTCTCCATGCTGCGACCGCGCAAGAATCGGGGTGGCAGTCGGATGTACACTTCCAAGGATATCGAGTTGATCAATCGGATCAACCATCTCCGGACCAAGGAAAAGCTGACCATCGCCGGCGCCCGGGCTAAATTGACCATGCGGCGTCCTTCGGAGCAGGTGGAGGAGGTTAAAACCTCAGCTCGAACAAAAACCCTGATTGGGCAAATTCGCAAGGATATCGAGGACCTGCTCAAAGATTTAGCTTGAACTCAGGCCATTTTTGGCTATTTTTCAAGCCCGGCGATAAGCCGTGCAAGATCAAGTCGGAGCGTAGCGCAGCCTGGTTAGCGCACTCGCTTGGGGTGCGAGAGGTCGGCCGTTCAAATCGGCTCGCTCCGACCATAACCAATCGAACAGTTTAATAAGATATTGGGGTGGGCATAAGTCTCGGTGGTCCATTCTATATTGTGCCCGGAATCGACCGATTTGTATAATGAATACGATGAATACGACTCATTATAATCATACCCTGGTGCTGATTCCGGCCTACAACGCCGCACAATATCTGCCGGAGTTGCTTCATCGTCTGCGACAGCATGTCAACGATGATGATTTGCTGGTAGTGAACGACGGCTCCTCCGATGAAACCGCCGCCATTCTTGCCGATCAAAGCGTTCGGTATATAACATTCCGCGAAAACCAGGGGAAAGGGGCGGCACTCAAGGCTGGATTCGAGTACGCCATGGAACATGAGTATCGCTCGGTGTTGACGATCGATGCCGATCTCCAGCACCTGCCCGAGGAGGTGCCGCGCTTTCTGGCCGAGGACGACGGACAACGTCTGGTGCTGGGGGTGCGCGTGATCAAGCCGAAAGTGATGCCGTTCGCGCGCTGGCTCTCGAACAATCTCACTTCAATCATCGTCTCGGTTTTTTCGTCACAGCGGGTGCGGGATTCACAATCCGGCTATCGCCTTATTCCGATCTGGCTGTTGAGGGCGTTGCGCCTGCGCCGGATCGGGTATGATTTCGAATCGGAACTGCTCTTCAAGGCGGGGGCGCTGGGTTGCCCGGTAGTAGAGGTGCCGATCTCAACCGTCTACGAGGGCTCGCCTTCATTCATCAATCCTATGGCTGACACCCTTCGTTTCGTCCGCCTGATGTGGAAGAGAGTGTGGGCGTAGAGGGGGAAGTCGGTTGTGTCTGCGTGATTTAAATCATTGATAATATATGACGGAAGAGGATGGCGACGCTTCTGTATTGCTGTGATACGGGGGGATTTTTTGTTGTATAGCCCTGCATCATTGGCGATGATATATTCGTATAACTTATATGGGGATGATAAAACTCAGCTATGGGTGAATGATTTCATTTCAGGAGATTCGTTATGGCTGACAAAGGAAGCAAGGATAAGGCGAAACGGGAGAATAAGAAGAAACCGAAACACTCTCCCAAAGAGAAAAAGCAAATGAAGCGAGAAAAGAAACAGGGGGGTGGATCACCTTTGAATCAATAGGTCCGAGTGACTATGTCATATAGTCGTGACTATGGCGGAGTGCCGGGATCGGATCTGTCGTCTCCCCATCCGTTAAACTGGACCAATAATCTCGCTGATTTGATTTCGTATTATTCAGTGTAGCCCGGTTAAGATTAGCTTGCCTTAACCGGGTCAATCTTTTAGACTCCTCCACATGAAGCTATCGGATCTGTTTTCCAACTACGACACGGTGCGTAAGGAAATGCGTGCCGCGGTGGTCGGTCTGACGCAGGAACAGCTTGACTGGCGCACGGGGCTGCATCCCTGGTCGGTTGCTGATATCCTCCGGCACATCGTTGAGACCGAAGCCTGGTGGATTGAATGTGTCGCTCTTGAGCAGGACTGGTGCGACGGCGACGACGATCCGTTTGGAGAGACCCATACTCCGGAGCAGATTCTCGAGGTGCTCGATAAGTACTTCGAGGTGACCCGCGAATGGCTCGAATCGCAAACAAGCGATGACTGGGATGAGACGTTCTATCTGATCAAGGATGTCGGTGAGAAGGTATCCAAGCGCTGGTTGAGCTGGCATGTGGTGGAGCATCAGGCACGTCATCGCGGACAGCTTTTTATGCTGATGCACATGCAGGGACTGGAGGTCCCCCATGTCTAAACGCAAGCTTCGGATTTTACTTACCAATGACGACGGTTATTTCAGCGACGGAATCCGTGCGCTGCGAGAGGAGTTGTTGACCGAAGCGGAGGTGTTTGTCGTGGCGCCGGATCGGGAACAGTCCGCCAGCTCACATTCCCTGACGCTCAATCGCCCTCTGCGAATTCACAAACTGGACAAATCCTGCTACACTACCGACGGCACCCCCACCGATTGTGTGATGCTGGCGATTCACCTGTTGTTCAAGCGCCGAAAACCGGATATGATTATCTCGGGAATCAACCACGGAGCCAATATGGGCGACGATGTCACGTATTCCGGTACGGTCGCAGCGGCAATCGAGGGCTCGATTTTACAGATTCCGTCGATAGCCGTATCCATGGCGCATCATGAACCTGGAATACCAATGGCGCGAGCGGCTAAATTCGTGCATAAACTCCTGGCAATTTACGATGAAATGAACCTGGGTCCGAGTACGTTTCTGAATGTAAATTTACCGCCCGACAACGGTCGTGCCTACCGCAAGTACGAGTTTTGCCGCCTGGGCGTGCGGCAGTATAAAGATATCGTTATCCATAAGACCGATCCGCGGGGAAAACCATATTATTGGATTGGCGGGCGGCCAAAGTGGAAGGTCGATACCGGAACCGATTTTGAAACTGTCTCCCGTGGCGTAATAGCAATTACCCCGTTGAATATGAAATTTACCGATACGGAGGCTCTGGCCCGGTTGAAACAAACAACCCTGAGGCTTTAGTTCCCTCCGTTTTTTGTCTGAAAGCTCCGAGAGCCAGGCGGGACGGAGCTGGTTTTTGACTGTAAATATATGATTTGTAGGAGGCTACAAAACAGTTGACAAGATGAGGAAATAGTCTATAATGTCCATCTGAACGTGATTTGATCGGGGCGTGGCGCAGTTTGGTAGCGCGCTTGGTTCGGGACTAAGAGGTCGCTGGTTCAAATCCAGTCGCCCCGATTTTATCTCAGGCCTCAGAGATAGACAGACACCATTCCGACTACACTTACCAAGCAATGACGGCTCAAGAAAGGATGGCTCAAATGGCTGCAAAACGTAAGCCGATGATAGCTGTTGTTGGGGCGGGGAAGTGCTCGAAGAAGCTGCGTGATATGGCCGCGGTTTGTGGCAAACTTATCGCCGAAAAAGGCGGTGTGATAGTCTGCGGCGGCCTTGGGGGGATAATGGAAGGAGCAGCTCGTGGCGCCCGGGAAGCGGGTGGCACGACAGTCGGCATTCTACCCTCACTCTACAAGGATGATGCCAACGAGTACATAGATTATTCCATACCTACCGGCATGGGTGAGGCACGCAATGTTTTAGTCGTTCGTGCGGCCGATGTTGTTATCGCTTTTCCCGGGAAGTACGGCACACTAAGCGAAATGGCCTTTGCATTGCAGGCTAAAAAACCCGTGATCTCGGTCAATGCCTGGCGTCTGAGCGATGAAATTTTACACGTCGATTCGCCTGAAGAAGCAGCTGATAAGGCCATGTCGCTGGCGGCCGATATCCTTGGAGACGACCTGGCTTGAATTCAGTCGCGGCCGAACTCCGCGTTATTGGTTATGTCCAGGGAGTTGGTTTCCGTTATTTCTGTTATCGTAAGGCAGTGGGACTGGGGATCCTGGGCTGGGTGCGCAACGAGCCGGATGGCTCGGTGGCGCTCTTTGCTGAAGGAGATCGGGATGCTGTCGAGGCGTTTATCGCCGAGTTGAAAAGCGGATCGTCTACCTCGGCAATATCGGAAGTCTCCGTAACATGGACTAAACCTACCGGACAATTCCACGATTTCAATATCAGTATGTCACGTTATAAAGACAGGGATTATGACTGACTTCACTAAATACATCAGATCCGTGCCGGACTTTCCCAAGCCCGGTGTTCTTTTCTATGATATAACGACGCTCATGAAAAATCCTGAGGGTTTCCGTCTGGCGCTGGATGAACTCACCTCTGTAGTGAAAGCATGGGAACCATCGCTCATTCTCGGGATCGAGTCACGCGGTTTTATCTTCGGAGCACCGCTGGCTGATCGACTTCATGCCGGGCTGGTAATCGCTCGCAAACCGGGAAAACTGCCATCTCGAACCGTTTCTTCCGAATACGATCTGGAATACGGCAAGGATAGCCTTGAAATTCACGAGGATGCTATCAAACCGGGTGACCGTGTCGTAATCGTTGATGATCTGATTGCAACGGGAGGAACGCTTCAGGCCGCATCTCACCTTGTCGAGGAGCTGGGGGGGGAAGTAGCCGGCATAGCTGCTGTAATTGACTTGTCATTTTTACCCTGGCGTGAGAAATTGAGCCGGTATCCGGTTAAATATCTCGTCAGTTATGACTCGGAGTAAACTGTCGTTGCTTTTGCAATGCTAACCGTTTACTTTGGGCCGTTGACGCCCCCGTAGCTCAGTAGGATAGAGCATCGGTTTCCTAAACCGAGTGCCGCAGGTTCGATTCCTGCCGGGGGTATTTTTTAAGGGCGAGAAACGAGAATTCGGAATCTTTTTCAGGGGCGCAAGTTAGCCGTCAACTCCTTTATAACTAATAAGATACATAACGAATTATGTGCTTAAAGTCGTTGACAGGCTAGATTGTCGAATGTATATTCGTTAATTATTTCGCACCCCTGGTGCGTCATAGTGATAGGGATGAGAAGTGTTTGATGTAGCAATAGGAGTTAGCTCGATGAAGAAGTGTATTGGCGTAGTGGCGGTTCTGCTAATGGTAATGACAGCGGCGGTTATGGCTCAAGATGAGACCGACGACTACTCGCTTCAGGGGAGTTCATACCAGGACTACTATACTTTTGACTTCACTGGTGCTGGGGCTCGCGCTCAAGGTATGGGCAATGCCTTCATCGCCGTGTCCGATGATATCACCGCCGGCACCTGGAATCCGGCCGGACTGGTGACGATTGAGGGGCCAATGCTCTCTCTCTCGTACGGATCGATCGTACCGAAGGGCTATACCGACTACAGCGGAACCGTGATCAGCGGTATTCAGCGGTTTAATCATGATCGCGGTCTTAGCGGTGTTTCGGACCTGTGTTTTGTGGCTCCGTTCCGAGTTAAGGGAAGACCGTTCGTAGGATCGTTCAGCTATAACACGGAATTTACCGATCTCTATCAAATGGCTTGGTTGGATTCGATGCAGATTCCCTTGACGGTATCACGCAATAACATTGCGGTAACCGAAGATTTCGATTTGAACACAACCGACGACCGTCGTTTCAGAGCTCGCGTGGCGAGTGCAACGTTCTCTTTCGGTACTCGTCTGACTTCGCGTCTAGCCGCCGGATTGGGAGTCAATGTGTATACCGGCCACGGGACTACGGAAATTACCCATATCAATTACATTCATGACTATCCGGTCTCACCTGGTGAGCAACCCGTACTCATGACCGAAGACTACTATGATGTGGATACCGCCAAGTATTCCGGAATCGGTTTCACGCTGGGTTTGAAATACACTGTAGATAAAAACAGTCTGGCGATGGTGATAAAGACTCCGTTCGATTTGAGAGTAAAGACCAATAAGTCTATCTACGTGATTAACAGTATTAACGGTCTTCCTCAGAGCACCGGTACTGATACCACTTTCTATGATGACATTCTGATAAAATACCATATGCCGTTCATGGTGGCTCTAGGTTACGCTCGCCAAGTTAACGAGAATTTACTGGTATCCGCTACGGCCGAATATCGTGCTTTCAGCTCTTCCAAGGTGCGGATACGGGAATCTTACAAACTCGATCAGTCCGGTAAAACGACCGAAACATTCTCCGAAGTCGATCCGGAATGGGATGATGTATTTATTTTCCGAATCGGAACGGAATACATGAAACAGACCAGTTTCGGTTTGGTGCCGATCCGTGCCGGTTTTGGTGTCGTTCCCACTCCGATACCCAATCTCGATGGCTCTCCCACACGTGTCGATCTTTCCGCCGGCACCGGGATTCACTGGAGTCAGATCCATCTTGACTGGGCTTACACCTACAGCATGATTGATCGTGATTTCGAGACTACCGGTCTTGAAATCAAGGTGAAGAACCACGATGTCGGCTTCACCTTTACCGGGTATTTCTAGTCTTCTCAGGGCTGTACGAATATAGAGTCTGTTAGTAATTGGATCAGAATTTGGTCAGGGTTAGTCGAGATCGACTAACCCTGCTTGTATGGACTGCCGATACACGAATTATACGGTTACGGTATAGAGGAACTCTTAAGGAGAGAAAATGCAACAGAAGGTCAAGCTGACCAAGCGGCAGATAAAAGAAGATAAGTTCACCATCTTCATGCTCAAGTCACGGGGATGGTTTCAGGACAATTGGCAGTTTGTGACGATCGGACTGGTTGTCGTGATTTTGCTTTCGGTAGCAGTGGTCTATTATGCGCAATCGCGAGTGACCAGCGATGAAGAAGCGGCCGCGAAATTCGCTGAGGCCGTTGCTTACTACCGCAGGGGAAACACCCAGGAAGCATCGATGCGCTTGCAAACGATCGTTAGCGAACACAGTAGTAGTTCGTTGGCGGACGAAGCAACCTATCTTCTCGGTAATTTGAATCTTCGTTCACGCAACTATTCGGAAGCTACTCGCTATTATGAGATATATCTCAAGGAAACGAAAGGTTTTCCTATGACAAGAGCTGCGGCCGCAGCCGGTATCGCCGTTGCCTATGAAAACCAGTCAATGTTTACCGAGGCCGCCGATTATTATCTCAAAGCGATAAAAGCATATCCTGATGGGCCGCTTGACGGCGATTACAGTCTGGCGCTCATGCGTTGCTATCTAGAAACGGAACAAGAAAACCTGGCTCGTGAACAGCTCGATCACGTAACGAAATCGTACCAAGGGACCGAGTTGGCTAATCGGGCGATCAGGATCTTTCAGGAAAAGTATCCGGGGTAATTCTACGACGTTATCAGTAAGGGGCTAATTGTGCCGGAGAAAAAGCCGATCAAACTGGCGCTGCTGTGGCACATGCACCAGCCTAACTATCAGGAACCCGGGTCGAACCATCTGGTTCTGCCCTGGGTTCGTCTCCATGGAACCAAGGATTATTTGGATATGCTTATGCTGGCGACTGAGCAGTCGTCGGTGAAAGTAACGTTCAACCTGGTTCCGTCACTTCTCGATCAAATTGACCTCTATGTGCAAGGTGGGTCGGATCCTCATCTCGATCTCAGCCGGATGAATGCTTCACAGCTAAGTCCCGCACAACGGACAAGGGTCCTGGAGACGTTTTTCTGCGCTCACCCGCCAACCATGATCGAACCATACCCGCGCTATCTTCAGCTCTATAAAAAAGCTCGTTCGGAGGCCAACAGTGACGTTCTGGCAGCGCTGTTCTCCGCTGAGGAATTACGTGATTTGCAGGTATGGTCTAATTTAGTATGGGTAGATCCGTTGTTTCGCGGAGATCCGCTGATCGCGAGACTTTTTGAACAAGGTCGACAATACCACGAAGAACAGAAGCAAGAGCTCCTGAATTGGCAGTTGGAACACCTGAAAAAGATCATTCCCGCCTATCGAAAAGCGCTCGACGAGAACCGTATCGATCTTTCATTTACGCCTTATTACCATCCCATTCTACCGCTGCTTTGTGATACCGACGTTGCACGCGAGGCTACCCCTAATCTTGAACTACCCAAGCATCGCTTTCAACATCCCGAAGATGCCGCCTGGCATATTGAAAAGTCGATGGAGTTGTTTCAGACATTGTTCGGTCGTCCCATGGTCGGGATGTGGCCCTCAGAAGGATCAATTTCATCTCAGGTGGCGGAACTGGCCCGGACAAAGGGAATCAAGTGGATAGCCTCGGATGAGGAAGTCCTGCGCTGTTCGCTCGAAAAATCGGGATTGATGGTTGGCGGAGACGCTGCGCATCACGTTTATGAATATACCAACGGTCTGAAAATGTTCTTCCGTGATCACGGGCTTTCCGACCGAATAGGTTTTGTGTATTCCGGCTGGGATGCTGCGCGCTCTACGGAAGATTTCGTAAATACCTTGCACCGTATGCGTGATTCACTCAGCCCCGACCAAATCGAGGAAACCGTCGTACCGGTAATTCTGGACGGTGAGAATGCCTGGGAGTTTTTCCCTAACGATGGATTATCTTTCCTGAGACGTTTTTATCGGACGCTTGCCGAAGATAAATTGATCGAGATGGTGGGGATGTCTGACGCCGCGGAGAAAACCCCCGCGAGACGTTTGCCGAAACTGCACGCCGGTTCCTGGATCAATCATAACTTCAGAATCTGGATCGGGCATCATGAAGACAATGCCGCCTGGGATCTTCTCTGGGAGGCTCGTGAGGCGTTGATCGCTTATGAGCACGATCATCCTGATATGGCTGAGGATGTCCGCCAGGCAGCGTGGAAGCAATTACATATTGCCGAGGGTTCCGATTGGTGTTGGTGGTACGGCGACGAACATCGCGGTCAAAACAATGAGCAGTTCGATGTCATCTATCGCCACCACCTCATGGGAGTATACGAATTGCTCGGATTGGACATTCCGATTAAGTTGCACACGGCTATATATAACCGCGGGGCAGCGCTTAAACCGGTTTTGCCCGACAGTCTGGTAACTCCGACCATTGATGGTCGTCTGACATATTTCTACGAGTGGGCAGGGGCAGGATATTTCGATTGTCTCCGCTCCGGCGGAGCAATGCATCGAGTCGACAACCTGGTGTCGGCTATCTACTTCGCCTACGATCACAAACGTTTGTATATTCGTCTTGACTTTACCGATAGAAACGGCATAGACTCATTAATAAAGCCGAAGTTTCAGCTCCTGGTTCAATCGACGCGTCCGACTACTTTGAACCTGGATGCCAAAGACTGCCGCACCGGAATTAACGAACCTGGAGTAGTCTGTTATTTAGGACAGATACTCGAGATCGGTGTTGACAGATCGGTTATTTTTGATGCCGGTTACGGTAAGGTTTCGATCCAGATCAGCATTTTCGATGATCTGGATGTCGTGGAAGAATGGCCGGAATCGAATGAGATAAGTTTTGAGATCGCTCCGCCGGGTGATGAGTTGTTCTGGCCCACTTATCCCTGATGCTGGGTGGCCGCTAAGGATGGAGGCAGGCGATGGCTGAATCGTTTTTCAAGGATGAACCGGAATCGGGTCCGTCCGGAGAACTACCTCACCTCGACGACAATCACACTAAGCAAGATCAGGCCGGGGATGAATTCGTTTCTGACGAAGGTCGCATGGCGGCGATACTGGCCTATATCCCGTTCCTTTGTTTCATTCCATTGTTTACGATGAAAGATAATAAGGAAGCCCGCTTTCACGCCCGCCAGGGGGTGATTTTATTCCTGATTGAATTAGTGGCGGTGTTGTTCCTGGTTGATGCCATTTCCGATTTGGTCTTTAAAGGGATCCTTCTTCTAGCTGCGGGATTATCGGTGGCCGGGATAGTTTTCGCCGTACAGGGACGTAATTATCGGTTACCGATCATTGGCGATCTGGCCGATCGTTCAAAGCTCTAGACTATAAAAAGGGGTAGATTTGCCTAGATTCTTCGCTGTCACGGCATTATTGCTGTTGCTGGCGGCATGTGCCACGACCGGTCCCGGGGGGCAGAAGTCGCTTATCATTATTCCAACCTCCCAGGAAGTCTCTATTGGCGCCGGTATGGCTCAGCAAGTTGAAGCCGAGGAGAAGGTCCTGGCCGATCCGCAATGGCAGGCTTATATCAATGAAGTGGGGCAGAAGATCGTAGCTGTCTGTGACCGTCATGATATTGAATATCATTTTACAGTCATAGAGTCGGATCAAGTCAATGCTTTCGCGGCTCCCGGTGGCTATATCTATTTCTATACGGGCTTGCTTAAGCAGATGGACTCCGAAGCACAAGTGGCGGCCGTAATGGCTCATGAGATATCACATGTGGTTGCGCGGCACGGTATCAAGCGGTTACAGACATCGTTGGGGGTAGCGGCGGCCTATGAACTGGTCTTTGGAGATGAGGGCGCCAGTCAGGTGCTGGGAACAGCTATTAGTGCCGGGATGAACCTTCTGTTGGCCGATTATTCCCGTGACAACGAACGAGAAGCCGACCAGTATGGAATTCATTATATGGTCAAGGCCGGCTATGATCCGGCAGGTGCTCTTGGTATGTTCGAGAAGTTAGCGGCGCTCGGAGCTCAGCAGGGGGAAGCCAGTAGTTTTGAAAAACTGGTTTCAACTCATCCCGAGACACAAGAGCGAATCGCTAACGCAACCAAACAAATCGCTGAGATGAAACCACTACCTCCCGGATTAAGCTCCGGAACGGAGCGTTATCAATCAATGAAACGCAGATTGCATTAGTTGCCACAGGCTACGTTTCATCTCCCGGTTTCAGACCTTATCATAATCACCAATAGACGTATTCTACGTGAACCGTAGCGTTTAAGTGTCGTTTACGCTCTCTGATATCCTCTTTGACTCTCATATAAAATGATGCTATAGGTTGATATCGGAACGAGAAATCTCGTTGGCGAATTCGTGGATAACGTAATCAATTTCCCAATAATGACTGTGCAGGTTGTTGGGTAATGTTTGTATGCGTGTAGTGCGGTATACCCCAATAGCTTACGTGGCGGAATGTTTTTCCCGAAATGGGAAAAATTTTTGTTGAACCAGACTTCAAAAAGTGTTTAATGAGACCGATAGCTGTTGGGGAAGCCCTATTGTTTATGTTCCGGTATGAGCAGCGGTTGAACAAACCACCTGAAAACCGGTCGGGATATGAGCAGTCGTACCTAACAGCTTGACCGGACGTCGCTTAGGTAGAGCGAGAAGGGGTTTTACCGGTCAAGTTGTGCGAAAGGTACGCACATGGGCTGACAGCGGATCGTTGAGCTTTTGGGCCTATGGGGTTTCAGTAATCTGATCCGCAAGATTGCTTGCGCGAACAGGTTGTGTTTGAATGGCTTAAATGTAATTGTGATTTGTCCCGTTTAAGGGGTGAGTCAATAATAAACAGCACCCTTCTTGGCATTGTCCTTGCAATTGTTGACCGTGAAACAGGCGGAACCCTTGCAAAAGGGGCAAGGTCAATGATCAGGAAGGTACGATATGGGATACAGGGTTCTTAAGAAGATTTTACTCGGCTGGTTTTTACTGGTCGTTCTGGTAGCTCTCCTGGGCAAGGTTACAGTAGCTGCAACTGATGCCGGGAGAACAGCGGCTGATTTTCTAAAAGTCGGCATGGGGGCTTCTTCAGCATCGATGGGGGATGCTTACTCGGCAGTTGCTGAAAATGTCGATGCCGCCTATTGGAATCCGGCTCAGTTAACATATATGAGCAACAGTCAGGTGACCTTAGGGCATTTCGAGTGGTACCAGGATATCAGTGTCGAACAGGGAGCCGCTGGTTTCAATGTAAACGAAAACCTGTCCATGGCCTTTTCAATGATCTACGTCGGCTATGGAGAGATTGCCGCAACCGATTATAACGGTCCTACCGGTGAACAGATCACGGCCTATGACTGGGCGGCCGGTCTGTCGGCTGGATATCGTTTGAGTGATATGTTCGCCTTTGGTCTTACAGCTAAGTATATCAACCAGCAACTGGACGATATCTCTGCCGGTACTTATGCTTTCGATATGGGCGGATCAGCCAATTTCGGTCGCGTAACCGTGGCGGGGGTGGTGGCTAATGTCGGACCGGATTTGGAATTCGACGGAGTAGCTGAGCCGCTGCCGACTTCCGCGCGGTTAGGATTGGCCGTCAGGTTCTTCGATGATATGCTGACCACTTCAGTCGAATTGGATAATCAGTTCGATGGCGATCTGACCTTTAGACAGGGACTACAGTTTACCTTCGATGGTCAATACTATATAAGAACCGGAATGAACTACATCCCGGGTAGCTTTGATAAAGTCTCCGGATCTGAAGCGGCTATCGGCGCCGGTATAAGAATGGGTCGGATGCAGTTTGACTATTCTTTCACACCCGATGATCGCTATACGGCTGGAAGCTTGCACCGGATTTCTTTGACCTTAGGGGTGGGCGAATAAGATAATCCTTTACTCCTTATTGGTTTAATTAACGGACAGGCGGCCTTGAGGCGGCCTGTCCGTTTTTGTGTATTGGTTTCGCACCTCTGCGCAATCACTTGCAGATATTGTGCGCAGCATTCCAACAGTAAATAAGAAATACGGGAGAAAATAAGTCCGACTAATCCCATCTCTATTTCGCCGAGAAATTGCGTTTGTAACTTATTGTTACTCAGCCTGTTTGTCGTCGGTTAATGTTGCCGGGACGCCGCCGCTGTTAAATGCTGTTCACTCGGTTTTTGGCAACCGTTTTGCTCAAACCATGAGCGATAGCACTTACTTATGATATGAATTACAAGGGCAGAGGCCGTAAGAACCTGCCTTTGGATGGAAATAGATGGCAAACGAGCTTCACAACAATACCGACATAAGCGCCCACGACGGCGTTGCAATCCAGGCCGCTAACCCCGGTTTGGGGACAGCCCGGGGGATAGAAGTCGGATGGAATTCTGCTTCCTCGGTTTCATCGGTAAGCCTCTGGAACCAGCTTCAATTCTACTACGGGGAATACTTCAAGGGAATATTGTTTGTTCTGGCCTCTACGATTTTTATATTGGCCGTGCCGACGATGCTAATGAAGCGGGAGTCCGCGATGTCGTACGTTTTTCGGATCACTAAGCGTTTTGTGGATATAGCAGGAGCTTTAATCGGGCTGCTTCTGACTCTTCCGGTCTTTATCGTATTGCCTATTCTGATCAAGCTTGATTCTCGCGGTCCGGTGTTCTACAGCCAGGCTAGAGTCGGCGAAAACCGTCGTAAGCATTCCCGTCGGTATTGTCAGAAAACCGATTTATCGGAAGATCGTCGTAATCGCGACCGCCGTCGTTCTGATGCCGGTGGCCGAGTGTTTAAAGTCATGAAGTTTCGGACAATGGTCAACAACGCCGAGAAAGCCTCAGGGCCGGTATGGGCCACCAAGAACGACCCGCGTATCACCCGTCTGGGCCGATTCATGCGCAAGACGCGTTTGGATGAGATCCCTCAGTTTATCAATGTGTTGGTAGGGGATATGTCGCTGGTAGGACCGCGCCCGGAACGTCCGAAATTCGTTGCTGATCTCAGCCAGAAAATCGATGACTATGAGCGTCGTCTGGATGTCAAGCCGGGATTGACCGGGCTGGCGCAGGTGTCCTGCGGTTACGATACTTCGATTGAGTCCGTGGCCCGCAAACTCGAGTATGATCTGAAATATATCGATGAATGGTCACCCTGGCTCGATTTCAAGATTCTATGCCGGACGGTTATTGTCGTTGTCACCGGTCGTGGAGCCAACTAGGCTACCGGTTGTCCCCCCGTAAATTTGAAAGCCGCTGTTACAGCGGCTTTTTTTGTGCTCAATCAAAAGTCTGTAGAAAATGTCATACCTCCAGATATTCGTCTCCGATACAGAAGAGATTTTTCGACAATTCTCAGCGTGGTAAACAGTTGTCATTAGTGGGATCATGTTTTATAATCCCTAAGCCCAAAAGCTACGGTTATTAAGAGTATGTTTCGACAACTGATGACAGACGCGACGACCTTTGTTCTCCTGATTATAATCATGGTGTTGTCGGTCTCCACGGCAGCAGCCGGTGAATCTTACACCCTGACAGTGGTGACTGATCCCCCCGGAGCATTGGTGACGGTTAAAGGGAAAGCGATTGCTACCGGGATCAGTCCGGTGCGTTTCGAGCAAGTGCCGGAAGGTGACTATAAGGTTGAGATATGTCTCTCCGGCTACGCGACCCATAAAGCCGAAGTCAAAGTCGGAAATGAACCTCTGGCTGATATAACCGTGAAATTAGCTCGGAAAACTCGCCTCAAAGGTGCGTTGCGCTCGATGTTCATCCCCGGTTGGGGAACGGCCTATGCCGGACATAAAACTCGTGGTCAATCCTATTTTATTCTTTCAACGGCATCAGTGGTGACATTCTTTCTGGTGGAAGACTGGTTCCAGAGCAAGCACGACACCTATCAGGATATACGAGCTAAGTACAAAGCCTCCCGCACGGTGCACGAACAGCAGTTCTGGTACGGCCATCTTGTGACGACGCAAAAGGATGCCTACGATGCCGAGAATGTTCGACGAGTTACGATAGGTTTGGTGGCCGGAATTTATTCTATCAGTCTTCTCGATGCCCTGCTGTTTCCTGAACCTGCAGCGGGCGAACAACCGGCCAAGCGACTTAGCCTGAAACCGGTTATTAGTTCCGACCGGACCGGGGTAAAACTGGCGTTCAGATTTTGAGGCTCTATTAGTAATGAGAATCCTGAGCATATTGATTTTAGCCGCGCTGGTTATAATTGCCGGTTGTGACAGGTATGTGCCGGTCAGTTATCCAACCGAAGATCCCCCTGAGGATCTTTCGGTACCGGAGTTTACGAATATCGACCCGGGTCAAAACTCGCTGTTTCTTTCCTGGGAAATCGAGTCGGATACGAACGTTTCTTATTACCGGGTGTATCATGCCATAACGGAGACCGGATCGTTCACGGCGCATGATTCTACCGCCGGCTTGAGCATAACGATCGGCGGGCTGAACACGAGCGTAATTCACCGATTCGCCGTTGCTCCGGTTTCGAAGCATGGTATTGAAGGTTATTGGTCAAGGATCGTCACGCTGGCGCCGGCCAAGGTGTCGACCGGACGGCACGATGAAATAACCGACTAACAAGCGACCTTGAACTCTGACAGGAGCACAGGGAATGAGTGTTGTCAGATACGTTAACAGATACATCTCAACCGTTATTGATACTCTCCGTCAAGTGAGTCTTGGTCGGGTCTGGTTGCTTTTTCTAGTCAACTTCCTCATTCAGTGGGGTATTCTGGTCGTTCTTGATAACTTCATGTGGCCGCCACTTTACGGTCCTGTGATGGCTTTCGTCGGATTGGTAGGCGATCAATATGCGACCGGTTTTTCTCATTACCCGGGTCATTTCATGATCCTGCCGTACGTGTTCGATTGGGCCAAACTGATCATCGGATTCATAATCGAGGGACCGATTCTGGGAGCGGCCGCTCTCATTTTATATGAGGATCATTTCGATTCACCGGAGGAAGAGAAGACTCCTCTGCGGGTCATTTTCTCTTCCTGGTTGTATCTGTCGCTGGCCTGGGCGTTGATGAATGGTCTGATGTTGCTTATTTCGGTATACCTTCCTGGTTATTTCGAGTCCTGGATGGCCGGTTCACCCCGGCGAATACTCGCGTATCAATTCGTTTTATTACCGGCTGTTTATGTGGCTTTGCTCTCATTGCAGTTTTTCGTTATTCCGCGTATAGCGATATTCGGCGAGAACGTCTGGCAGGCTCTTAAGAGAGGGATGCTTATCAGTCTTCAGAATCCGGTTTCGACATTTTGTCTGGCGGCTCTGGTTCTGACCGGACCGGTGATAATGTCGTTTTTCACCGGGCAGCCGGGTTTGATCGTTGATAAATTCCGCCCGGAGCTGGTGTACTGGGCGTTGGTAGTCTCTTTGTTCGTGGAGATGATCGCCAACTTCCTCTGGATGGGAACCGCCGCCAGATTTCTAGTGGAAATAGAAGAGTGATTTTATCAGTTGTTTCAGGTTGAAAAGCCTGTGCCTTTTATCCGGGCAAGGATGCTTCCCGGATCGTGAAATTCCCCTAAAAAACCTGTAAAACCGCCCAAAATCTGAACGATTGGCTATTTATAAAACAAATCGCCGGTCGATAATATACGCATATACAAGGATGTTGGGTAAGGCTGTATGAAGAATATACTTCTGGTAGACGACGATAAAGATCTATCTCACTCACTGGCGAACCTGTTCGATCCGGAAAAGTTCAGTTTCCGGTTTTTAGAGGACGGTGACAAGGTCTGTAATTTCGTTACGGAAAACGAAGATATCGACCTGGTCATGCTCGATGTCAATCTCCCGAGTCTGTCGGGACTCGAGGTGCTTAAGCAACTTCGTAAAGTCGATGACAGTCTTCCGGTGATTGTGATTTCCGGATTCGTTTCGACGGATGATGCCATTGAAGCGATGCGCGAAGGCGCCTTTGAATATCTGACGAAACCGTTCCAGATCGAGAAACTTATCGACTCGGTCAACAAGGCCTGCGGCTATGCTTCCAATCGCAAGAACCCGTTCGTGGTGGAGCAGGCCGAGGGACATACCAACGGAGTCGATGAGATCATCGGTCAATCTCCGGAGATTGTCGAGATCGCCAAGTTGATCGGTCAGGTAGCCAAGTCCGATGCCGCCGTTCTTATATTCGGCGAAAGCGGCACCGGTAAGGAACTGGTAGCTCGTGCGATTCATCGCAATTCCAATCGTCGTTCCAATGCCTTTCTCTCCGTCAATTGTGCCGCTTTGCCCGAGACGCTGCTCGAGTCGGAGTTGTTCGGCCATGAAAAGGGTGCATTTACCGGCGCCTATTTCAAACGAATCGGCAAGTTCGAGCAGGCCGACAAAGGCTCGCTTTTCCTCGATGAGATTGCCGACATGTCGATGTTGACACAGTCGAAGCTGCTCCGCGTTCTTCAGGAAAAGAAATTCGAGCGAGTCGGCGGCAACGACTCGATCGAAGTCGATGTCCGGATTATCGCCGCTACCAACAAGTCACTGGTGCAGGCCATGAAGGACGGCTCTTTCCGGGTCGATCTGTTCTACCGTCTCAAGGTCGTATCGCTTTTCATTCCGCCGCTGAGGGAGCGTCGGACCGATATCCCTCTTTTGGTCAACCATTTCACCAAGAAATTCTCAGGACAGCTCAATCAGCCGAAACGGAATGTCTCGAAAAAGGCGATCCAGTTGCTGATGAAATACCAGTGGCCGGGCAACGTGCGTGAGTTGGAAAACAACGTGCATACCGCGCTGGTGATGTCCAAGAACGAAGAGCTTCAGCCCGAAGATTTCCCGATCTTCAACGAGGACAAGAGTAAGGTTACGGTCGATCCCGCGACGATTAAAGACGACTATTTCGAGGCGTTCAAAAAAATCGTCGATCCGGCCATGCCGAGGTTGATTGCCAACTCGCCGGGACAGATATTCCATTTGCTCGAATCGGCTTTCGAGCAGGCGGTGATTTCGTCCTGTCTGAAGCATTTCGAAGGCAACCAGGTCAAGACCTCCGAAACGTTGGGTATTTCCAGAAACACCCTGCGTGATCGCGTCGCCCGGTTCCAGATATATTAATCCTCGACAACGACGAATCAGTTCGTTCCCGTAACGCGACGAGTGTGCCTGGGAGCGTAGGACGACGCCTGTCTGTTCCCTCGCGGTTGAGACAAGCCCCGCCGCTGCGTGTGATTCCGGGTTCGCGGATGGCGTAACGGTCGGCTTGGTATCGCCTGTATTGAAATACTGCTCTGGCAAATGTCCAAGTGTCCGATCCTGCGATCCGATTCCATCGCACAGATATGTTTGGCAGAATGTTATTTTGTCCGTGTGATGAATCTGCTATAATAACGCCATGAAACTGTGCCATTTTTCCGACAGCCATTTGGGTGCGGGGGAGAATTTCCATCGACGAGCTTCCTCAGGGCTTACCGTACGTCAGGAAGATATGATCGGGGCATTCTGTGAAGCGGTCGATAAGATCATTGCCCTGCAACCCGATCTGTGTATTTATTCCGGTGATTTGTTTCATTCGGTCCGACCGCTCAACAGCATTATTGCTCGGGCCGGTGAGCAGTTCTATCGACTGGCCGAAGAGAAGGGGATTCCCACGGTTCTTATTGCAGGGAATCATGACGCTCCCAAGCAACCGCATATCGGGGCGGCAGTCGATATCTTCCGTCAGATAGACAACCTTTATATTGCCAGCCGGGGAGAGTTGGAGATTTTCGAACTGACCGGCAGACGTATTTTTGCTTTGCCTCATTGCCTGACTACGGCTGATCTGGCCCGCGAAATCGAAAAGATCAATCTCGAATCGGACTTGAGCGACGACATCCTCGTAGCTCACGGTGTCGCGGCCGGGATGCCGGAATTTTCTATGGCCGATCTCAAAGAGCAGGAACTGCCGTTAACCCTGCTGGATCGATTCGGTTATGCCGCGCTGGGGCATTTTCATAACTTCTGTCAGGTGTCGAAACATGCCTGGTATGCGGGGTCGACCGAGCGCCTTTCACAGTCGGAACGTACCTCGGAAAAAGGTTTCGCGGTCGTCGAGTTCGATCCGCTTCGAGTGAAATTCGAATGTGTGACTTCACGAACGATGCTCGACCTGCCGCAAATCGATGCCAGCCAGAAGCGCGGGGATGAACTGGCCACGTTGCTGATTGATACGGTTGAAGCGGCAAAAGCCGAGAATCGTATCGTACGTTTGAATGTCACCGGAGTCAGTGATGAGGCGCTCAAAACAATCCCGGCAGCGGTGATTACGGAATTAAAGGAGAAGTCGTTCGACCTCAACATCCGTTTTACTCGCGAGTCGGCAGACGAGGATGCACCGCAATTCGGCAAAACTTCATTCGCTCATATCGAACAAGGATTCCTTGATTTCCTGTTGTCGGCCAACCTGTCAGGATATGACAAGGACCGCCTCCGGAAAGAAGCGGTCCGATATCTTCGAGAACTTTCCGACCAGTCCGCTTAGATTAAAAATCAACGAACGGTAAAAGCTGTACGCCGTGCAAAAGCACGATCAGGATAGCAATTGGTGTCAGGTATTTTACGATGAACTTGAAAGCCCCCGCGAACGAATCCGACAGGTTGAGTTCTTCTTTGCGTACGGCGTCCGAGACAACCCATCCAAGGAAGATCACCGTCAATAGACCGCCGATCGGCAGCATGTAGTTAGTCGAGGTGACATCAATCAATCCGAACACGGTCAGGTTTGTAAAGGGCACCATAGCATGAGGATTGGCTGCAAACAGTCCGACTAGGTAGATCGCTGAGGCCATGATCAGGGTGGCTTTCATACGACTCCAGCCGCGTTCATCAATGAAATACGAGACGACTACCTCCAATAAACTGATACCGGAGGTCAACGCGGCAAACGAAAGCAGGATGAAGAACGGGACGGATATCCACGGTCCCGTTTCAGCGAAAAGAACCGGAAGAGTTTTGAAGATCAATCCGACCGACTGACTCGGTTCCATGTTGTAATGGAACACCAGCGAGAAGATAGCTACACCGGCGATAAGGGCAATCAGGGTATCGAGGATTGAAATGGTGATGGCATCCTTGACCAGACTGCTTCCACGTTTCATGTAACTGCCGTAGGTTATCATTGCCCCCATACCCAGCGACAGGGTGAAGAAGGCATGCCCCAACGCGGACAGTACCCCTTCCGCCGACAGCTTGGAAAAATCCGGTTTGAAGAGAAACGCTATCGCTTGACCGCCGCCGTGCGTGGCAATGATGCCGTAGGTTGCCAGCCCGACTAGAATAATGACCAGGAGCGGCATCAGGATTTTGTTCCACCGCTCAATGCCGCGCTGTACACCACCGATAACGATGAGGGTGCACAGTACCATGAACAAGGTGTGCCAGACGGAAGTGTCAAAGGCGCTGCCGGCGAGAGCATCGAACTGCTCCATGATGTCGGCCGCGGAGCCGCTGAAACCCTGCAATGATTTGTAAACGTAAGCCATGGACCAGCCGGCAATCACGGAGTAGATAGCGAGAATGACGAAACCCGATAAAATACCCAGCCAGCCGGTTAAACGCCAGGGGCTGCCCTTGCGATGCATAGCTTGAAAAGCACCCACGGGACTTTTTTGAGAACGTCGGCCGATGATCAACTCGGCCAACATAGCCGGAAGCCCCACCACTACAACCGACAACAGATAAACCAGGACAAAGGCGCCGCCGCCGTAGTCTCCGGTAATGTAAGGAAATTTCCAGATGTTGCCGAGACCGATAGCCGATCCGGCCGCCGCCAGGATGAAGCCGAGATGTGTTCCCCAATTGCCTCGGGTCGATTGGGATGATGTTTTCGTGTCGCCGGTGGGTTGTTCTGCCATGACTCCTCTCCGAACACTGATGATGACGACGGGGCAGACCACTACCCGGATTCCGCGCCCCAGTCCATTGTATAGAACCGCAACCAACCGGCCAGGTCATTGGGTGTCAACAATTAATAGACTCTCAGCTATTTTTGTTGAATGTCTCGAAGGGAACATCTTATGTGAAGATGCGATTGTATAAGACTGAAATTATATTCCAGATGTGATCTTAGAGGTAAGATGATGCGAAGAGTTTTATTAGCCCTGACGTTGCTGGTGGTGGTCGGTGCCGGATCGGTCCACGCTGTCGATGCGTTCGGTTCGGTTTTCGGTACATTGATGACAGGGAAAGCGATCGGAGATAATCGGGGCGATATGATGATCGGCGTCGGTGTGGCTGACCGGACCTCGGTTTTCGGTCGCTTTACCTATGGATTGTCCGATTTTTCCGAGGGATCGATCAAGTTAGGACTGGCCGACGATGAAGGATTCGATACCAAGCTGGCTTTCGGGGTCGATTACAACTACCAATTACTGGATGTCGATGCCGGACTATCCGATCCTTTTGACCTGAAACTGGGAGGTTTCGGGGAATATGTCGATCTTGGATCGTTGTCGGTTTGGCAGATCGGCGGTAAGGCTACCGGTTCCTATCCCTTTGCGCTTTCAAACGGCACGACTCTGTCTCCGTACGGTTCGTTCAATGTCCGTATGGAGGGCTACAGCATGGACGACTATGTGATTGAAACCGGAAGCGGACTACATACGGTAGAGGGAGACTCCGAGACGGAATTGAAGTTCGGACTTTCGTTCGGTACTTCCTGGAGATTCAATAAAAACGTGGCGATTTTTGGAGAATTCCAGTTTGACGGCAACGAAGGTTTGTTTTTTGGTCTCAGTTATGGAATGCTTTGATCCGTACGCTGTCTACAATTTCAGGAAGGCGTCGTAGATGAGTTATCTCGACGCCTTTATCCTTGGTCTGTTGCAGGGTTTGACCGAATTCCTGCCGGTATCATCATCCGGTCATCTGGTAATGGCACAAGCGATGTTGGGGGTAAAACAACCGGGGGTAGCCTTTGAAGTGCTGGCGCACCTGGGCACTCTGGGGGCGGTGTTGGTTTATTTTCGCGGTCGGATAATTGGCATGTTCATGTCGCTCTGGCGATCCGATCGACCTGTCGAGCGTCGTTTGATCTGGTATCTTATCATTGGCACGGTTCCGGCGGCAATAGCGGGATTGCTTCTGAAAGATCTGCTTGAATCATTATTCAGCCAACCGGCGTTTGCGGCCGGGATGCTTCTGGTCACCGGAGCCATCCTCCTGACAACCCGCTGGACCATGAAAGGCTCCCGCGATATCTCTGTCCGATCGGCGATCATAATGGGAGTAGGGCAGGCGTTGGCGATCGTACCGGGTATCTCACGGTCCGGATCAACCATCGCCGCGGGCATGGCCGCCGGGGTGCAACCCTCACTATCGGCTGAATTTTCATTTCTTCTGGCGATTCCAGCGGTGGGTGGCGCCGCGTTGCTGGAGATTAAGTCATTGATTAATATGCCGTCACAACTTATTGGTCAATATGTCTTTGGGGCGATTGTTGCGTTTGGTGTTGCGCTCTCTGCGGTATATCTCGTGCTGGAGTCGATAAGGCGCGGTAAGTTTGTTTACTTCGCTTACTATTGCTTTGCGGCCGGCCTCGTTGGGCTGTATCTTTTCCTGTAAATGAGTAAGAAGATTCTTGTTATCCGGTTCGGATCGCTGGGAGATCTAATCCTGACCTCGGCGCCGATTCTGAACCTGCATGTCAGCTATCCCACGTATGAGATCGCTTTGCTTACCAAAGAGCGATTCATGGGCACAGCGATGGGGATTGGCGCGGTTGACCGTATTCACATTCTTCCCGAAAAAGCTTCTTTCTGGCAGTACCTGGGGCTTCTCCGCAGGCTCTCGAAAGAACAGTTCGACCTGATCGTGGATCTCCACGGCAACCAGCGCAGTTGGCTGGCGCGCAAGCTCATCAAAGCTAACACCAAAGTGGTTTATCCCAAACGTCGTCTGGAACGAGTGGTTGCCACACGCAAAGGTGTTGTGTTGCCGAAAAGCTGGCCGCATACGATCGATCTTTATAACGATGCCGTGAAGCAGGCCGGGGGACGAACACCGGCATTTCGCCCGGTTTTCGATCTGAGTCGTTTCAATGTGTCCGATCCGGTGTTGTTCGCCGGAGAAGCCGGCGGCCCGTTGATTGCCATTGCTCCCGGTGCCGCTCATCCGACCAAGCAGTGGCCGATGGAGCGCTTTGAGAGGCTGGCTGAGTTATTGGGAGAAAAACTCAACGCCCGCATTGCCTGGCTGGTGCAGGCTCAGGATCAAGGAAAACAAAGGCTGGCCGAATGTCTGGGACCAGATCGTTTCATCGAGATCGTCGATGCCGGTATCCCGAAACTGGCCGAGTTTATTTCTCGTTGCGATTTAACCGTGGCCAACGATTCCGGATTGGCGCATCTTTCGAGTGCGGTGGGAACACCGGTCATGGCGATCTTCGGCCCGACTCATCCGGTGTTGGGATTCGCACCTCGGGGGCAGTTCGATCAGATTATTGAAGTCGATGAAGCCTGTCGGCCCTGTTCGCTGCACGGCAAGAAACCGTGTTATCGTGAGCGACGCTTTTGTATGGAGCGAATCGAACCGGAAGCAGTGCTCCGGAGAGCTGCCGAGTTGCTGGCTGAACGAAAAGACCTGCAACCGGCCCTGTTTATCGACCGTGACGGAACCCTTATCGTCGATAAAGATTATCTCTCCGACCCGGAAGGCGTGGAGTTAATTCCGGGAGCGGTAGAAGCCCTGAAGAAGGCTCGTGCGGCCGGATATAAGCTCGTGGTGGTTTCCAATCAATCCGGGGTGGCACGCGGTATGTTCGATATCGCTGCCGTTGAGGCCGTCAACAGGAGGCTCCTTGAAATTCTGACGCAAGCGCGAGTAGATGTCGCTGCTGTCTATTATTGTCCCCATTATGAAGAGGGGAAAGTCCCTGAATACGCCGTAAAATGCGGTTGCCGAAAACCGGCGCCGGGAATGCCGGAAGAGGCCGCCTTGCAGCTCGGGCTTGATTTGCGTCGGTCTTGTGTGATCGGGGACAAGTTGGATGATATCTTTCTTGCTTCGGTGATAGGTTCTGGTGCGATTCTGGTGCGAACAGGTTATGGAACTGAATCCGAAACCAAAGCAACGGCACTGACGCGCCCTGTTACGATATGCGATGATCTGAAAGCTGCGGTTGATAAAATATGTTCGGGGGAATAAATGCAACGCGAAGCAGCCTTTTATCGCAAGCTGGATGACGACAAAGTGCAATGCGTGCTCTGTCCGGCGGATTGTACCCTTAAACCCGGTCAGGTTGGCATTTGCGGTTGTCGCCGTAATGAGAGCGGGATTTTATACACGGACAATTTCGGTGAGGCGGTCAGTATTGCGATTGATCCGATCGAGAAAAAACCTCTGTATCATTATTTACCCGGTACGTTTATTGTCAGCGCCGGTCCTAACGGTTGCAATCTGAGTTGTAAGCATTGCCAAAACTGGACGATCTCTCAAGAAGAAGCTCCCACACGGTTTATATCGCCGGAGCAAATGGCGCGACTGGCCGGGGAGAGAGGTTCTATAGGACTGGCTTTTACTTATTCCGAGCCGCTTATCTGGTATGAGTATATCCGTGAAGTTGCCCCGCTGTTGCACGAGGCTGGTCTTAAGGCGGTGTTGGTCAGCAACGGCTATATCAATCCCAGGCCGCTGGCCGAGTTACTGCCGCATCTGGATGCGGTCAATTTCGATCTCAAGTCCATTCGCGACGATTTCTATCGCAAGATATGCAAAGGGACAATTAACGCGGTTCTCGATGCAATCAGGGCTACCCGGGCTGCCGGGGTGCATCTGGAAGTCACCAACCTGATCATTCCCGGTCTGAACGACAGCGAGCGTGATTTGGTCGATCTCTGTGATTTTGTTGCTTCCGTCTCGGACATGATTCCGCTGCATTTTTCCGCGTATCATCCATCGTATAAGATGGACCGACCGCCTACCCCTGCCGAAACTATGAAAAGGGCCTTTGACCTTGCCTCGGACCGGCTGAAATATGTTTTTGTCGGAAATATGAGCCTTCCGGGATGCTCCAACAGCCGGTGCCCTCAATGCGGAGCACTACTCGTTGAACGAAGCGGTTACCGGACGGAGATCAAGGGGCTTGATGAGAACGGTAATTGCACCGGATGTGGATTTCAAACAGAAATCGTGGTTGCAGCGTCAATAAGCTGAGACAAACTGATAACGTGGCAAACGATCGACCAGAACCAAGATACACTGTGCTCAAACGGGCAATCCTGCTGAGTATTCTGCTTGTTCTTTTGTGCGGTAATGCCGCCGCCCAATTTTACTACGGGAAGAATAAAGTTCAGTATACGAATTTCGATTGGCAGGTAATGCACACCGAGCATTTCAATATCTACTTCTATGAGGAAGAAGTGGCGCTGGCTCGAACGGCGGCGCAACTGGCAGAGACCTCTTACGAAGTTCTTTCCGCTCGTTATAATCACGAGATACCCAGGAAAGTCCCGCTCATTATCTATTCGTCCCCGAGTTATTTCTCGCAGACAAATATCCTGCCGTACCTGTTACCGGAGTCGGTGGGCGGTTTTACGGAGTTTATCAAAGGGCGGGTGGCCGTGCCGTTCAACGGCTCCTATGCTGATTTCGCCCATGTGGTGCGCCATGAATTGGTGCACGCTTTTATGATTTCGCGACTCGATGCCGTATTTAACCGTCAGCGGCGCGGTAAATTCCATTATCCTCCGTTGTGGTTTACGGAGGGACTGGCCGAGTATTGGTCGAACCAATGGGGCAGTGAAGAGGACATGACGCTCGGAGATATGGTTCTGAGCAATCGTCTGGAGGGGATCAACACGCTCTGGCGTTTATCCGGTACTTACTATATGTATAAAGGCGGGGAGTCGCTTCTGCACTTTATCGATTCCACCTATGGCCCCGATAAAATTCCGCTTCTGTTCGAGAACTGGCACAAAGGGAAGAATTTTGACGAAGTTGTCAAACTCACTTTGGGCGACAACCTGAAGGATGTCTCCGACAAGTGGGTCTACTGGCTCAAGCGACGTTACTATCCGGAGTTAGGCGAGTACGGTCTGCCTAAAGGGGAATCAAAGTTCATTACCGATGAGCGTTTCGCCGAAAAGGGAGTGCCGATTACCTGGGATGACGGCCGGGGTACGAAGGAATGGATTATCTACAAAGCCTATTGCATGGGTTACACCGGGATCTATATGAAACCGCTCGCTCCCGGCGGCAGGGAACGCAAGGTGCTGGTAAAAGGAGAACGGTCGGCGGATTATGAATCCCTGCACATTCTTCGTAGCGGCATTGACGCCAACGATTCCGGACTGGTAGTCTTTTCGTCCAAATCAAAAGAGTGTGATGTCCTGTATATTCTCGATCTCAATGAAAATCGGGTAACACAACGCTATGAGTTCGCCGATCTGATCGAAGCCCGCTCTCCGCGTCTGTCGCCCGAGGGGGACAGAGTCGTGTTCTCCGGCGTTAAAAAAGACGGTTACACCAACATCTATCTCCTCAATCTTGCCCGGGGCGATTACTATGCTGTCACCGATGATGTTTTTGACGACGCCGATCCATGTTTTACCATCGATGGCCGTTCCCTGGTGTTTTCTTCCGACCGTTGTGTCGGCGGCCCTGACGGAGCCTACAATTTATATCAGATAGATCTTGATAGCCGCACCATGAAACAAATCACCTTTGGTGCGTTTGCCGATAAAAGTCCTGAGTGTACCTCACGAGGGATATATTTCTCCTCGGATCGGAATGGTTTCCCCAACCTGTTCTTGATGGATCATCAGGGGCAATTGACCGAGCAGTCGACTTATGCCACCGGTGCTTTTGACCCGCGTCTTACTTCCGACGGCAAACGTCTGACTTACACCGGTTATCAGGATATGGCTTATCGAATCTACGTGATGGATCTTCCGGAACAACCGATCCCGGTGGAACAACCGGCGCCGGATACATTGCTAACCTGGACACCACCGCAATTGCCCGAGGAACACCGCAGTTCGACAGTAAGGTATCATACCGAATACAGCTTCGACATTGCTCAGTCAGCCATGATTTACGATCCGGTTTATGGCTCTCTGGGCGGAGTACAGGCAGCTATTACGGATATGCTGGGAAATCATGCGATACACTTCCTACTGACGAACTCGGCTCAGACTAAGGATGAATTTCTTGAATCGTTCAATGTCGGCGTAACCTATATCAATAGGAAGACACGCATCAATAAAGGACTAGGGCTTTTTCATCTATACGATGAATACTACAACGACTACGATAAATACTATTACGAGCGGCAGGCCGGTGCGCTGGGATTTGTCAGTTATCCGTTTTCGAAATTCAGCCGCGTTGATCTGACTACGGTTGCGCGTTATTCCAAACGCGATAGTCGATACAATTTCAATAATCGCGAGGCGTTTCTCGTCAGCAGTTATATCAGCTATGTCTATGATAATTCCATCTGGGATATCTCCGGACCGATCGACGGTCGTCGTTATCATTTCACCCTGGGACACACGACCTCGATGGATGGTTTCAGGAGTTTCAACCGTACCGCTATAGCCGATATCCGCCATTATTTCAGGCTGGGGACCAATTCGGCGCTGGCCAATCGCATGTTCGCGTATACTTCGGCCGGTCTTGAACCGCAACGCATCTATTTCGGCGGAAGCTGGTCTTTCCGAGGTTTTGACCGCCGGGCGTTTTACAATCGGAACGTGCTGTTCTCGTCGACAGAGTTACGTTTTCCACTCATCGATGTCCTGGCTATAGGATTCCCATTCGGCGGGCTTTCATTTCAGGGCATAAGAGGCGCGCTTTTCTATGATACCGGGGCGATGTGGGATGACAACTTCGACCAGTTTCTGGGCTCTTTCGGGGCCGGTTTCCGGGTGGCAATCGGTTATGTAATCCTCTTGCGTTTTGATTTCTCGCGGACCCATGACTATGAAACTATGAGCCCCAACACCGATTTCGATTTCTTCTTCGGATGGAATTTCTGATGAAAAAGCTAGTTATTGTAATGACTGTCGGTCTGATTGCTCTGAACGGCTGCGGGCATAAATTCCACCTCAAAAAGGAATCCTTAAGCACCCCCGGCGTCTGGACCTGTTATCGGGGTGATTTGGCCGCTACCGGGGCAATAGGCGGGGGGACTTACGACGGTAGCCTGGATGTAGTCTGGGAGGCCTCATCGAGAGATAAACCCAGCGGGCCCCTGACCCTGCAATATGGCTGTTTAGCCTATCCCGGTTCTAAAGGCAAGACAAGGATGTATGACCAGATAACCGGGGCGTATCTGGGGACGATCGGTTCTGCACGGCGTACTTCACAGACCGGTCTGGCAACGAGTAACGGTTGCGGTTGTTGGGCGACCAGTCCTCCCCGAGATCGGCTGGTTTGTATCAATCTTCTTAAACACCGTGAGTTATGGGATAACCCGGTAAAGGATGCCGCCGCGGGGACGATAATCCTAGAAAACCGGGTTTTGGTCGCTTCAAGTCCGGGCCAACTGGCTGCATATGGGCTTGAGGATGGCCGCCCAGTCTGGAGTTTTGAGTCCCCGGTCAGACTGGTGGCGCCACCGGCGTTTGCCGACGGTGTTATTTTTCAACCGGCCGATCAGGGTCTGTTGTTCTTTGTCAACGCCGAAAATGGAGAAGAGATCGCTCAGGTCAAGATCGAAGGCTCTCTGGTGAATGCCGTGGCGGTCGGCGCCCTGGTCTATGCCGCTGATATGCAGGGACACGCCTACGGAATTGACCGTGGCACTGCGGCCATCGTCTGGCGGAGTGAGCTTCCCGGCAACACCTGGACTGCCCCGACGCTGGCTGATGATCGGTTGTTTTTCGGTTGTTCCGACGGCGTTGTTGTGGCGCTCGATGCTGTTGACGGCCGTGAGTTGTGGCGGTTTGAAACCGGTGAAGTCATTCGAGCTTCGATCATTGCCGTGGGCGAGGTCGGAGTTGTTGGAACTCTGGCCGGATCTCTTATCAGTTTTCGGTTGTCTGATGGACGGACTATCGAACGGCGCGAGTTGCGCGGAGGACTTGAAATAACTCCAGTCTCTGACGGCGAGCATGTTTATGTGGCCACCCGGGCGGGAAAAATAACCTGTTTTGGGGTAAGAGATGTCGCTGAACAACCAGACCGTCAACGAAGCCGATCTCAATCTGAGTCTTAATGAAATAGCTCATGCCATCACGCGTGAACTGGCCATGACTGCGCGTAAGGTGGCGATCTATGGCTCCGACCATCCTTTGGTGGCCAAAGCGGTTGCGAAGCCGTTCGCCGAATTCAACAAAGCGTTTCGTTTCAAACGACATGTGAATTTTCAGGTTTATCAGGGTCAGTTGTATGTGTTGAATTTCCGTCTACGCGATTCGGTTTTCTGCACGGAACTACTGCGCTATTTGCAAATACTGGATGTAAACGCCGTGTTGTTCGAACGTCGTTTGACCGTAGCCGAACTGATCGGTTTTATCGGCAGAATGGTTATGCGAACCAGCCGAACCGATCACGACAACCTGATGGTTCGCTATCTCAAAGAGAAGAAGTGTGACACTATTTCGGCCAACAGTCGCGAAGCATTCAATCAATTCGAATTGAGTCGCCAGTTCCGGGGTGACATTGACGGCGACTATTCGGTTAAGGCCGTAATGCTGGAGCTGATGGGCGATGATCCGATTAAGTTGTCGCATTTAATTGAAACCGGGGAGGCTGAGGATCCCTTCCTGGCTGATTTCGAGCGTGATTATATCGAGTATCTCATGCCCGAAGCGGCTTCGCAATTGACGGTGGATGATGTCGAGCGCGGTCTGTCTCGTCTGCAACGGGAATACTCCGATGGCAAGGTAACGGAAGAAGCTTTTGTCGGCATCCGCAAGCTGCTCAATTATCACGGTGACCGTGAGAGAATAATGAATCGCATCGAGGCCTTGTTAAAGAATTCAGAGCATGCCGATGTCATCTCGAACAGTCTAACGACTCCTGCCGGTGCGATTCGAATGGAAGCGGCCGATCAAATCGATCAGATCATGGCAACATGTTTCGAGTCTACCCTGAGTCCGGAAAACCAGGTCGCGTTTGCTTCAGCCTTTGGACGTATTCTGCGTACCGGGCAACGCGGCAAGGCTATCCAGGTTATCGAAAAACTTCTAGATTGTCTGGAAAAACCAGAATCGGGTACGCGTCTTCGAGCGCTCGAACTTCTGCTGGCGACCGTGGATTTGATCGAACTGCCGACCCATAATTCGCTTTGCGATGAGACCGTACTGTCGGTTGTGGCACGTATCAACGCAAGGCGGGAAACATTCGAATACTCGGAATTCATCTGGCGTCTGGTTAAGAAACTCGCACTCGCCCGTCAGTATGAACAAATGGCGGCATTGGTCTCAGCGTTGGCCGCCCGACGTCAGGTCGGCGATACCGTTACCATATACGATTCGATGGCCGTCAAGAAAGCTCTTAGCAATATCGACAGGTCTGAAGTGATCAATTCATTGATCGATCAGATGCTTACGGCCGACAACAAAACCTCACGCGTTCTTCGACAGATACTGGTGGCGATCGGCTCCGAGCGAGTCGCGATGGCGCTCTCGAACATTATTTCGCATCCGGTTCGTCAGGTCCGTCAGCATGCATTGAAGATTCTTGCGGAGCTGGGACGTTCCTCGTTAAAAGTATTTACCCGCTTACTCCAGGACAACAATCTCTTCACTCGCGAAGCCGGTCGGTATGAGTTGCCGGACGCGAAATGGTATATCGTGCGCAACTCCATTTTCGTACTCGGCTCGCTGGGTGATCCGGACGGTGTCGCTCCGTTGCGATTGCATATCAACGATAAAGATGTCCGTGTGCGGCGTGAAATCATTTCAGCGCTCGAGAAGATCGGCGGGGAAGAGTCGTTCGACTTATTGATTCTGATGGCGGATGATACCGATCTCGATGTCGCCCGGACGGCGGTAATCGCTGCCGGTTTGATCGGCAGTCCCGAGGCCGCGGCGCAGTTGTATGATGTTGCCGAAAGACATCCGGCGCTCTCTCCCAAAGTGATCTTTGCGCTGGGCAAGTTGGGCGGTCCCGAAGCGCTCAAAGTTCTCATCCGGCTTTTAGCGAATGAAGATGAACTGGCGGATCTCGGCAAGGGACAGGTGTCGCGTGATGAAATGAGACTGGCGGTGGTAAAAGCACTGGGGACGATCGGTGAGGATGAAGCGTTGCTGCAACTCAGGAAATACCAGGAGTCACAGTCTACGACGCAGAAGATTCTCTTCAAGAATACAGCCGTCAATAAAGCCGTCGCCGAGATTCTCTCTCGCACAGACGCGGATTAGTACCATCCCGTTCTTCAGCCCCTGGTTGTAGAACTGCTCCTCGAATGAAACTAACGGCCGGTTGATACTCCGGCCGTTTCTTTATCCCATCGAATCAGAGGGAATGAGTCCGTGATCATTGTGACCACAACCTGTTCATCATATCGTCGGACAAGAACCGACAAGGATGAATTCGGACAAGATGGTAAATTGCTATAATGAGAGAGAGACGGAAGGTGTGTGACGGATTCAAAAGCGACGGTGCGGTGCGGAACGATGACAAGGGGCTGTCGATAAAAAGGATATTGTTGTCTACGATTTGACAGTCGTATCGGTGATATCTCCCCGAATCTGTGGTCGGGGCCGGGGGAGGCCCCGTAAGTCAAAGCCGCACTTGGGGCTGCCGGCTCGAATGAGTGGTTCGTGAAACCGCTCTGACTCTTGACAGGGTAAGTCTAAAGGATTATATTAAACATCCGATAACTATTAGGCGACTTCCGATAAGGGGCAAAAGGGTCGTCACGGCGCTCGAAGGTTGTCGGATTTCGAGTTTTCGAAATTATTTGTCCCGCAGGGCATATTTTTTAAAAGAAAAGCCTTGACATCGTCGAATTTGTGAGTATTTTGAGCGCCTGCCTGCAATGATGCAGGCGGTTTTTTGAAGAAGTTCTTTGACAACTAAATAGTCGGACATGAAGAAGAAACTAACTATCTTCATCGTGTCGCGGGTCTTTAGGTTTATTAATCTTTGAGATCCTTCAAGAGTAAATCTTGAGCAACAGACGCGTTTTGCGTCTGGGCTTGGGAGCTTTCAAACTGACGAAAATGTTAGTAATAATATTTACGGAGAGTTTGATCCTGGCTCAGAACGAACGCTGGCGGCGTGCTTAATACATGCAAGTCGAACGAGAAAATCCGGCTTCGGTTGGATGAGTAAAGTGGCGAACGGGTGAGTAACACGTGGACAATCTGCCCTTAAATCTGGGATAATCCTTCGAAAGGGGGTCTAATACCGGATAATACCATTGGTGGGCATCCTCTGATGGTCAAAGGTGGGGCAACCTGCCGTTTAGGGATGAGTCCGCGCTCCATTAGCTTGTTGGTGAGGTAACGGCTCACCAAGGCTGCGATGGATAGCCGGCCTGAGAGGGTGATCGGCCACACTGGGACTGAGATACGGCCCAGACTCCTACGGGAGGCAGCAGTAGGGAATATTGCGCAATGGACGAAAGTCTGACGCAGCAACGCCGCGTGGGTGATGGAGCTCCTTGGAGTGTAAAACCCTGTCAGTGGGGAAGAAACGTGTTGGGAGTAACTGCCCGACGCTTGACGGTACCCACAGAGGAAGCACCGGCTAACTCCGTGCCAGCAGCCGCGGTAATACGGGGGGTGCAAGCGTTGTTCGGATTTACTGGGCGTAAAGGGCGTGTAGGCGGACCTTCAAGTCGGATGTGAAAACTGGTGGCTTAACCACCAGCCTGCATTCGATACTGTCGGTCTTGAGTACAGAAGAGGAAAGCGGAATTCCAGGTGTAGCGGTGAAATGCGTAGATATCTGGAAGAACACCAGTAGCGAAGGCGGCTTTCTGGTCTGATACTGACGCTGAAACGCGAAGGCTAGGGGAGCAAACAGGATTAGATACCCTGGTAGTCCTAGCGGTAAACGATGGGTACTAGGTGTCGGGGGTATCGACCCCCTCGGTGCCGCAGCTAACGCATTAAGTACCCCGCCTGGGGAGTACGGTCGCAAGATTGAAACTCAAAGGAATTGACGGGGCCCCGCACAAGCGGTGGAGTATGTGGTTTAATTCGAGGCAACGCGAAGAACCTTACCTGGGCTTGACATGCTTAGGACTATCGGTGAAAGCCGGTTTCCCCTTCGGGGGCCTTTGCACAGGTGCTGCATGGCTGTCGTCAGCTCGTGCCGTGAGGTGTTGGGTTAAG